>NZ_JBQFXO010000102.1:0-500 GCF_056540865.1 Ruegeria sp. AL11 | reverse complement strand
CAACAGTTCGGTCTTTATCACGGCTACCGGCCAATCGGGCCATTTCCTGTCGCGCTATTACGACGATCAGGCGCAGCTGTGGCGGCGTGGCGAGTATATTCCCATGTCGCTGGACCTTGACCTTGCCCGCGCCGCTGCTGTCGGAGTGACCAATCTGATCCCACGTTAAGCATCAGGGTTTCGGCGACTCCCCGCCCCTTTTTGTCCGGACCGTGGACGCCATGCGGCAGTTTCGCCTACCATCACCGGGCGAACTGTTTCGGACCAGGGGGAAACTATGGCCAGCATTCGGGATACTCTGAACAACCTTGCCCGGGATTACGCAATCGCCTGGAGTTCAGGTGACGCCGATGCCGTTGCCAGTTTTTTCGCGCTGGACGGACGGATTACAATCAACAGAGGTGACCCGATCGAAGGGCGCGCAGCGATTGCCGATATGGCCCGGGGTTTCTACGCCGATTTTCCTGATCTGGAGGTGCGCTGCGACATGATGCGATGGG
>NZ_JBQFXO010000101.1:0-514 GCF_056540865.1 Ruegeria sp. AL11 | reverse complement strand
TCGTGTTCGATGTTGATGAGGACACCGGCGCGAAATCGGTAAAAGACATCAAGGAACAGGATGTCTTCATGGGCGACATGCCCCTGATGACCCCGAACGGCACCTTTGTCGTCAACGGCACCGAGCGTGTGATCGTCTCCCAGATGCACCGCTCGCCCGGTGTGTTCTTTGACCACGACAAGGGTAAAACCCATTCCTCGGGCAAGCTGCTGTTTGCCTGCCGCATCATCCCGTATCGCGGCAGCTGGCTGGACTTCGAGTTTGATGCCAAGGATATCGTGTTCGCCCGTATCGACCGCCGCCGCAAACTGCCTGTGACAACCCTGCTTTATGCGCTGGGTCTGGATCAGGAAGCGATCATGGACGCGTATTACAAAACCGTGTCCTACAAGCTGGACAAGAAGAAGGGCTGGGTCACGCCGTTCTTCCCCGAGCGTGTTCGCGGCACCCGTCCGACCTATGACCTGATCGACGCGAAATCAGGTGAGGTGATTGCCGAGGCAGGCAAAAAAGT
>NZ_JBQFXO010000100.1:0-517 GCF_056540865.1 Ruegeria sp. AL11 | reverse complement strand
TCGACGCTCCGCCGGCCATCTGCCACAATGGTGCATTTCGTGTTTTGCCGCGAATATCCCAAAGGGCAATATCCACGGCCGAAATGGCAAAGGAGGCGATCCCGCCCCGTGCCACGTAGTGCACGTGCCACTGCATGGCATCGTACAAGCTTTCGATCTGTTCGGCGTCTTGTCCTACAAGAAACGGTGCCAGATCATGCTGGATCATAGCCAGGATGGCATGCCCACCCTTGCCCCCCGTATAGGTATACCCGACCCCTTCGACCCCAGCCGAGGTTTGAATGGTGACTGTGATCAACTGAAAAAAAGTGTGATCCCCATGTTTGGCATCGACCAGGACCTCTGCGAGCGGAACGTTGAACAGCCGCGCTGAAACACTTTCTATGCGATTCATGAACCCAAGACCTTCTGCTGCCTGGCAATAATCCGAGACTGTAAAAGGATGACCGCAAATAGAAAGCCTCCACGTATGACCATCTGCCAATAGGCACTGAAACTGATGGTGCCCTGACCGTTT
>NZ_JBQFXO010000099.1:0-521 GCF_056540865.1 Ruegeria sp. AL11 | reverse complement strand
CCTGCTTTCATCGCGTCATACACCGCGACGTCCACACGCTTCAGCATCGACGTCAGGACCTTGCCCGGATGCAGGTGGTTCTGGTTGCTGTCCACGCCGATCGACAGGATGCCTTCGTCAGCTGCCGTTTGCAGAACGCCTACACCTGTACCACCAGCTGCGGCATAGATCACGTCAGCACCCTGGCTGATCTGTGCTTTTGTAAGTTCCGAACCTTTTACAGGGTCGTTCCACGCCGCAGGGGTGGTGCCGGTCATGTTGGCGACAACATTGATGTCCGGGTTCACGGCTTTGGCGCCTTGTGCGTATCCGCAGCCAAAGTGGCGGATCAGCGGAATGTCCATACCGCCGATAAAGCCAACGGTGCCCGATTTCGATGCCATCGCTGCCATCATGCCAACCAGGTACGATCCTTCATGCTCGGCAAAGCCGATCTGGCGGATGTTGGGGATGTCCAGCCAGTTCACGTCGACGGCCACGAATTTGGTTTCAGGATAATCACCTGCAACGGCCGACAATGG
>NZ_JBQFXO010000098.1:0-526 GCF_056540865.1 Ruegeria sp. AL11 | reverse complement strand
CGCGTGCGTTTCCAATAACGGCATGTTTCTGCGCCAGCGCTTCCATTCATTTGCGAACATGCAATCCCACATTTTTCGCGCTCTCCAGCAATTGCTGTCTTTGATCTCTTCCAATACCGCCATCGCTGCAGCACAGAAAACGGGGTTGCTATTAAACGTATTGAAATAGCGATAGCACTTAAGAAAAGTAACAAAGAATTCTGCTCGTGTAACAACACCACCCACCGGATGGCCGTTCGTCTTTGGTTTCCCCAGTGTCACGATACCTGGCAGGATACTCCTTCACCCCTAACAAAATGGACCGGGTCGCCTTAGAGGGATAATACATTGGGTCCAAGCAGCTTTGTCTTGTCGGCAATAAGCTGACCTTTTTCCTGTAATGGTATGCAACTTTCGCAGGTATCCCTCGAGGCGGCGCCACGGCGTCCGAAGGTTAAATGCATTTGTTGGAATGACGAAGGTCAGCGATTTTTGCTGATTACACCCTGCTCGACCCAGGCATCAAATTGCACGAGGACCGCTTCGC
>NZ_JBQFXO010000097.1:0-526 GCF_056540865.1 Ruegeria sp. AL11 | reverse complement strand
TTGAAATGGGCTTTGATGCATTGATCCCGGCGGCTCGTGAACAGGGCATCGCGGCCCTTGCGATCACCAACAGCTACAATTGCGGTGTGTTGGGTTATCACACGTATCGACTGGCGCAGGCGGGTCTGGTTGGTCTTGGATTCACCAATGCACCAGCATCCATTGCACCTTCGGGTGGATCGAAGCCCGTTGTCGGCACCAACCCGTTCTCTGTTGCGGTACCGGGTCCAGACGGGCAACCCGCGTTGCTGATTGACCAGAGCGCCAGCACCATCGCCAAAAGCGAAGTGATGAAACACGCCAGAGAAGGCAAGGCCATCCCGGTCGGCTGGGCACTGGACCCGGACGGAAACCCGACAACAGACCCGAATGTCGGTCTGAAAGGAAGCATGGCCCCATCCGGCGGATACAAAGGTGTGGGTATCGCTTTGCTGACTGAAATCATGGCGGCCGCTTTGACGGGGTCTACACTTGGGCTGCATGCCTCTCCGTTCTCGGGGACGGTCGGGGGTCCACCGAAAACCGG
>NZ_JBQFXO010000096.1:0-526 GCF_056540865.1 Ruegeria sp. AL11 | reverse complement strand
GGGGATATCCACCCTCTGTCACCCCCCTGATCGCCAGTCTTTGCGAACGCGCAGGTCCCGGAACGCAGGAACAGGGGGATATTACCGCGGTATTCAGCGTTTTGGTGGCCGGCTCGGACATGGATGAACCCATCGCTGACATTCTGCGCGGCGTTTTGGACGGGCACATTGTACTCAGCCGCGACATCGCCGAACGGGGGCGTTTCCCGGCCATTGACGTCAGCAGATCTGTGTCGCGGAGCCTGCCGGGAGCCGCATCCGAGGCCGAGAACCAGATGATCACAGAAACCCGAAAACTCGTGGGCAGTTACGAGCAGTCCGAAGTGATGATCAAGGCCGGGCTATACGCCGAAGGGTCTGATCCGCTGCTGGATCAGGCCGTTCGCGTTCACGAGGAATTGGACGCCTTTTTTGCCAAACCGGAAGCTGAGGGAATCGAAAACAGCTTTAACCGCTTGTCATTGATACTGCGTCGTGCATCGATCAGCTTGCCACGCTAGGCAGAATTCCAAACAGTTTTAAGTAT
>NZ_JBQFXO010000095.1:0-527 GCF_056540865.1 Ruegeria sp. AL11 | reverse complement strand
ACCCATGGATATTGGGCTATGATTGATTGTTGGCCGGTGTGTAACCGGTGCCGCGCCGCTCTGATTCAGCCTGGGACACACGCAATACCATAGAGCGACCAGCAATTCGTGCTTGGCCGATCACGACCTGTCGTCTAGGTGTTTGTTATGTTGAAAAGGTTCTTTAAGGCGCTCAGACCGCCTCATCATGAACAATTGCCGGACCCGGATGCAGAACTTGCTCTGGGTGCTCTGATGGTGCGCGTCGCGCAGGCAGATCGCGATTATAAGCTGGAAGAGATCAGTCTGATCGACAAGATACTGGCTCGTCTTTACCAGCATAACGCGATTGAGGCGGCCAAGGTTCGGGCCACCTGCGAAAAGCTCCATGCTGCGGCACCGGAAACTGATACGTTCGGCAAACTGATCCGGGAAACCACGGACCTAAAAGAGCGGCTGGCAGCCCTTGACGCGTTGTGGGAAATCGTTCTGGCAGATGGCAGTTCGGACGAGGGCGAGATAAAGATCGTCGAAGAAGCCCGCATTGC
>NZ_JBQFXO010000094.1:0-543 GCF_056540865.1 Ruegeria sp. AL11 | reverse complement strand
GGCGCGGATGACTATGTGAAAAAGCCCTTCTCGCAACGGTTGCTGGTTGAGCGCATCCGCGCTCTGCTGCGTCGGCAAGAAGCAACAAGCGGCGACGCGATTGCGGCCAATAGCAACGACACAAAGGTTATGGAACGCGGCGACTTGCGGATGGACCCGCTGCGCCATGCGGTCAGCTGGAAAGGGAATGATGTATCCCTGACCGTGACCGAATTCCTGCTTCTTCAGGCACTTGCCCAGCGTCCGGGTTTCGTCAAAAGCCGCGACCAGCTGATGGATGTGGCCTATGATGATCAGGTTTATGTGGATGACCGGACGATCGACAGCCACATCAAGCGTCTGCGCAAGAAGATGCGCGCGGCTGATCCCGAGTTTTCGGCGATCGAAACCCTTTATGGTATCGGTTATCGGTACAACGAAGAATAGGCGCCACGCCAGCAAGGGGTAATGGGCTCTCGTGCGCGACACCGAAGCAGCCAGCGAACTACGTGACGGTGACGTCGTACTCGGGGATGACTGGGTCATTCCCGACGATACCGAGTC
>NZ_JBQFXO010000093.1:0-545 GCF_056540865.1 Ruegeria sp. AL11 | reverse complement strand
GGTTTGTCCGCTGCCAGCGCCATCAGGTCCCAGTAGCGAGCGACGTATTTGCCGATCACCGCATCAACGGGAACCTCAGGGTAGGCTTTCAGTTCTTCCTCGGTCAGTAGCGGCATCGGCTGCACATTGTGTGGCAGTTCCTCACCCTTTTTGCTATCGTAAAGGACGCCGTTATTGCCCAACATCAGGCCATGGGCCTGCGCATCCTGAATGACTTGCGGAGCCCAGGTCACGCCGCCACCGGCATCGTCGCCACCAAGCATCGACATGATCATCCCATAGTCCTGGCCGACATTCTCGAAGCCGCGGAAGATCCCGGTCGGGATGTTGAAGATGTCGCCTTCTTCGGCGATGAACTCGCCAGCCGTGCCATAACGACCCCAGAAGAACCGCCATCGACCTTTAGCAACAAAGAACACCTCGGCGGTGGTGTGGCTGTGCAGCGAGTTGCGGCATTTCGGCGGTTGCCCCGCTGCGCCGATGTTGAACCCGATCTTGTCGGTGATGTGGACGTGCTGATCCGGGCTTTCGCTGACGCCGCCGCC
>NZ_JBQFXO010000092.1:0-549 GCF_056540865.1 Ruegeria sp. AL11 | reverse complement strand
GTCCCACCGGTGTGGAAGAAACAAGCAACGCGATCATCCTTGCTGTCCTCGAATGTCAGCGTCGTTGGTTGCTTGGCAAGTTCCTTGTTGAAACTCTTGTAGTCCGCATGTGCCAGTTTTTCCTTTTCGCCCATCTTGGGGCGCAGGAAGGGAACCAGCCACGATTTGGGTGGCGTCAGGTACCGGTTCAGGTCAATTTCCAGAATGGTGTTGACCTTGGGCGCGTGGCGCACCGCCTCTTCCACCTTCTGGGCAACATCCGTTTTCGGGAAAGACTTTAGCGTAACAACCACTTTGGCGCCTGTCTCACGCAGGATCGCCGCAATCTGCTCGGGCTCCAGCAGCGGATTGATCGGGTTCACAATGCCCGCAACTGCACCGCCCATCATGGTAATCAGTGTTTCGTTACAGTTTGGCAGCACATAGGCCACCACGTCTTTTTCACCCACACCCAGCGAACGAAACAGGTTTGCCGCCTGATTGACCTTGCCCAGAAGTTCAGACCAGGTCAGGGTTTCGGCTTTGTCATTGGGGCCAGAAAAAAGCTGA
>NZ_JBQFXO010000091.1:0-556 GCF_056540865.1 Ruegeria sp. AL11 | reverse complement strand
CCACGCCCCACGTTATGTCCCCGGTTCCGATTGGCGAGAACCACGCAGAGAAAAGGATATCTCCGAACCCCTCCTGGCGTGTGCCCGGCACAACGTCTTCCTGCCAGATGTAAGGAATGATAGTTCGGGTGATCAGGTTAAGGTCATCGTTCAGTTGAAAGGGCACGACTGGTTGAAAGTTCAGCGTGGTGCGCGAGCCCTGATCAGAGACGCCCAGATTTTCATCTTGGTTCAATTGAAACGGAACCGAGACGATTGCCGCAAGCGGGTTGGCCAGTTCCTGGGCCAGATCGGATGCCTCGTCTGCAACGGTTGTGGTTCCGGCACTGGCTGCAAAAAGCAGCCCCATAAGAGTATGGGATCGACGCATAGCCGTGTACTCCTTTTGAAATGCAGGTTGGGCGAGTGGCCTAGTTGATCGGCTCCAACTTCGGGAAGGTCCAATTGCCGTTCAGGATTGCATCCTCCGGCTCATAAAGGCGGATCGCATAGTTCCAGCCCGAAGTGATCGGCAGACAGTTCACGCGGCCATCGTCGCACCCACCGAAATGCAACG
>NZ_JBQFXO010000090.1:0-556 GCF_056540865.1 Ruegeria sp. AL11 | reverse complement strand
AAAACAGAAAGGACCGGCGACATGCGCGTCTATTACGATCGCGATTGCGACATCAACCTGATCAAAGACAAGAAAGTGGCAATCCTGGGCTATGGCTCGCAGGGCCACGCCCACGCGCTGAACCTGCGCGACTCGGGTGCGAAGAACCTTGTTGTGGCGCTGCGCGAAGGCTCGGCCTCGGCCAAGAAAGCCGAAGCCGAGGGTCTGACCGTAATGGGTATCGCCGAAGCCGCCGCCTGGTGTGACCTGATCATGTTCACCATGCCCGATGAACTGCAGGCCGAAACCTACAAGAAATATGTGCATGACAACATCAAGCCCGGCGCGGCCATCGCGTTCGCCCACGGCCTGAACGTCCACTTTGGCCTGATTGAGCCGAAAGAAGGCGTCGACGTCATCATGATGGCCCCCAAAGGCCCCGGCCACACTGTGCGCGGCGAATACGTCAAAGGCGGCGGCGTGCCCTGCCTGGTAGCCGTCGACAAAGACGAAACCGGCAAGGCGCTGGAAATCGGTCTGTCCTATTGCTCGGCCATCGGCGGCGGTCGTTCGGGCA
>NZ_JBQFXO010000089.1:0-557 GCF_056540865.1 Ruegeria sp. AL11 | reverse complement strand
GGCGTGGCATGCCATTGTCGAAAGCGGCCTTGAGGCCGGACTGGTGCTCGAGGACGATGTGGAGATCGACCCTGAGAACTTTCCGGCGGCCCTGGATCTGGCGCGTGCGCATGTATCGCGGCATGGCATCGTCCAGTTTCAGGTGCGCGAGATCGCGGATCAGGGCCCGGTTATGGCTTTCGTGGACGACACGCGCCTGACCCGTCCGACTGTAGTGCCGCTCAGGGCGTCCTGCACGCTTTATTCTCGCCAGGCCGCTCTGAAGCTTCTCGAACAGACGCAGTGCTTTGACCGCCCCGTTGACACTTATATGCAGATGTCCTGGATCACCGGGTTCAGGCCCTTGATCGCGGTGCCTTCCGGCGTCAGTGACAAGGGCCTGGAAATCGGCGGTACGACCATTCAGGCCCGCAATGCGCCCTGGCGCAAACGGCTGCGCCGCGAAGTGCTGCGTCCGATCTACCGCGCACGCATATGGGCCTTGTCACGTCGCAACGACAAGCCGCCGGCCTGAACCCTGCTGCGGGAATGCGCCGGTAGCTGGACCAACACCCGGG
>NZ_JBQFXO010000087.1:0-567 GCF_056540865.1 Ruegeria sp. AL11 | reverse complement strand
AGATTGTCGTCATGCTGACTGAGCCAATCGCCAGGATTCCCGATGATTTGGCCAGCCACAATCTGACCCTCAACGGCGCGGGGGATAGCCTGATCTATACCTACGATACCCATGCGGATCGCACGGGGATAACGACCCTGTTGAATGACGTGTCGCAGGCCGGGCTGGTGTTGCGCGATGTGCAGACACGGCAATCGAGCCTGGAAGAGATATTTGTAAACCTGGTATCCGGAGAGGCGGCATGAACTGGACCGCAATCGCTGCAATCTACCGGTTCGAAATGGCCCGCTTCTTTCGCACCCTGGCGCAAAGCTTCCTGTCACCGGTTCTTTCCACTTCGCTGTATTTCGTGGTATTTGGCACCGCCATCGGCAGTCGAATTCAGGAGGTCGAGGGTGTATCCTACGGCGCGTTCATCGTCCCGGGCTTGATCATGCTGTCTGTGGTGATGCTTTCGATCTCGAACGCGTCATTCGGAATTTATTTCCCAAAGTTTCTGGGCACCATCTACGAGCTGTTGTCGGCGCCGGTGAATTTTATCGAAATCGTGATTGGGTATGTCGGTGC
>NZ_JBQFXO010000086.1:0-568 GCF_056540865.1 Ruegeria sp. AL11 | reverse complement strand
CAATCCGCATTGCAGGCACGCATCCTGCTGAAAGTTAAGCTGGGGCTTGTCAGGGTTATCCATCAAAGCCCCGGACGGGCACAGCGACACACAACTAAGACAGAGTGTGCAACTGTCTGTATTCACTGCAACTGCACCGTAAGGCGAACCTTCAGGCAATGGCAGCGGGGCACCAGCCTGCGGGTTAAGGGCCTGTGCTGCCAGCCGTGCGATTTGTCGGCGGTTGCCAAGCGGCAAGACCGGATCTGCCAACGGTTGGGGTACCTTTTGCGCATACAGCAAGTCTGCCATCCCATCAGGGTCCACCTCTTCAATGAACCCGATTCCATCCGAACTGGTTATGGCACGTGCCAGTTCAATTTCGCGATCCAGCGCATCCCGTTCCGTTGTCGGTGCCAGCAGCACATCCACACGCGCAAATCCATGCGCCAGCGCGGCCAGCATTTCCGAATGACCGAACCCGGATATCACTTTCAATTCCAGCGGGATAACATCCGAAGGTAATCCCCGGCCGAACCTCGCTGCAAGCCTTATCATTTCGGCCCCGTGGGCGTCGTGCACAAGCAAC
>NZ_JBQFXO010000085.1:0-569 GCF_056540865.1 Ruegeria sp. AL11 | reverse complement strand
CCGTGACGTTCGCCAGGCTCGATCCCCGGACCTGCAGCGATCAGCGGTACGTGCAAAAGCGATCTGTAGGGGCTGGGGCCTTTTCGGATAAGCCCGTGATCACCCAACAACTCGCCATGATCCGAGGTGAAAATGACAACGGTGTCTTCAAGGAGACCCTGATGCTCCGCCTGTGCCATGATCCGCCCGACGCAAGCGTCAATCATCGAAATCATTCCATTGGTATATGCGATCGCACGGCGAATTGAATCGTCCGAGAAGTTCGATGTTGTCTGTAAAAAACCCTGTTCTCGCGGTGGCCCCGGATCGCGCAGGAAGTCCACATAGCTTTTACCTTTTTCCTCTTCATCGCCTTCGCGCAGGAAAGACGGCATCGCTGACAGCTCATCAGGCACATATGAGGGCATTGGCATGTCCGCCGGATCGTACATGTCGCACCATGGCGCAGGGGGGGAAAAAGGATGGTGCGGATCGGGAAAGGAAACAAACAGAAAGAACGGGTCTGACCCGTCATTTTCAGTCAGGAACTCGCAGGCCCGATCTGTGATCCAAGAGTTGTAATGCAAGTC
>NZ_JBQFXO010000084.1:0-570 GCF_056540865.1 Ruegeria sp. AL11 | reverse complement strand
CATGGGCCAGTTGGAAGAAACAATGATCCAGCGCGTTGGCTTCAAGTACAAAGGCGTTGGACGTATGGTCTATCCGGGTCTGCTGCAATTGGCCTCGTTCATGTCCATGAATGCAGATCGTCACTCCAAAGCGTTTTCCGACCAGATCCAGCGCGTCATGCGGGACGAAGCCTCGGATCAGGATGCCCATAACCGCTTCTACGACGAATACCTGGCCGTGATGGACATGACTGCCGAGTTCTATCTTTCGACGGTCGAGCGGGTCTTCAAGAATCGAGAGATTGCGAGAAACGAGTTCGTGGTCGCGGGTCACAAAGTGGACATCAGTAAGATTACCGATGTTGCGGTGAAGACTGTCGAAGGTGCAAATGATGACATCTCTGCACCCGGCCAGTGTATTGCTGCGCTGGATTTGTGCACCGGCCTGCCCGACAGCAAAAAGGCAAGCCACGTTGAACCCGGCGCCGGTCACTATGGTATCTTCGCAGGCCGCAGCTGGCGCGACAACATTCGTCCTCTTGTGATTGATTTCATGAACGAAAATGCGCGAAAACCAAACCGTCGCGCGGC
>NZ_JBQFXO010000083.1:0-587 GCF_056540865.1 Ruegeria sp. AL11 | reverse complement strand
CTGGCCAAACGGATTGCCGCCCCTCGTGCCCGTAGGGCGGCATCGATCCTGCGGACATATTCGATACTGCCACCTTTAACTGTGTACCACTGGTGTTGATTTGCGCGGCCACTGGCCAGAAGGGCGTGATTTCGAAAGAACTGCACCAATGAGCGTGCAGGGAACTGATCCACCAGTTCAACCGGAGTTGACCAGATCGCCCCACACATTGGCATCAGATAGTTGTGGCGGAACCAGTGTCCCAGACGAAGCTGATCCACCAACTCACCAATCGTGGTGTCGTCATCTCTTGCAGCCTCCGGAGCCATTTTGCCAAAGCGCAGAATGTCGGCAATCATCTTGTAATAGGCGGGGCGCGCAAGATTGCGTCTCTGCGCGGTCAGGGTGCGCAGATTGTTCAACCCATATTCGATACGACCATTGTCGATTGTCGCGCCAAAACTCATTTCGCTTTCGATAACGGGAACATTGAGCTCATTAAAAAGTCGGGTCAGAAAAGGATAGGTTGCGTAGTTGAAGACGATGAAACCGGTATCCACCGGTTGATCGCCGTTCTTCCCGGCCATGACAGTGCGGGCATGGCCACC
>NZ_JBQFXO010000082.1:0-591 GCF_056540865.1 Ruegeria sp. AL11 | reverse complement strand
ACATCGAGGTGCCAAACAACCCCGTCGATATGGACTCTTGGGGGTCATCAGCCTGTTATCCCCGGCGTACCTTTTATCCGTTGAGCGATGGCCCTTCCACGCGGGACCACCGGATCACTATGACCGACTTTCGTCTCTGCTCGACTTGTCAGTCTCGCAGTCAGGCAGGCTTATGCCATTGCACTCGACGACCGATTTCCGACCGGTCTGAGCCTACCATCGCGCGCCTCCGTTACTCTTTCGGAGGCGACCGCCCCAGTCAAACTACCCACCATACACTGTCCCGGACCCGGATGACGGGCCGCGGTTAGACATCCACGAAGATAAGGGTGGTATTTCAAGGATGGCTCCACGCGAGCTGGCGCCCACGCTTCAAAGCCTACCACCTATCCTACACATGCCTTGGCGAATGCCAGTGTAAAGCTATAGTAAAGGTGCACGGGGTCTTTCCGTCTGACCGCAGGAACCCCGCATCTTCACGGGGAATTCAATTTCACTGAGTCTGCGTTGGAGACAGCGGGGAAGTCGTTACGCCATTCGTGCAGGTCGGAACTTACCCGACAAGGAATTTCGCTACCTTAGGACCGTTAT
>NZ_JBQFXO010000081.1:0-596 GCF_056540865.1 Ruegeria sp. AL11 | reverse complement strand
GGGCCGGGCTCGCCCGCCAGTTGCGGGCAAACACCCCGGCCGGGCTTTTCATCATGGAACATGACAATCCATCGGACGCGGCACGGTTTGCGACCAGATCCATTGGCTGGGCGCGCGCCAACATGGAGCAGAAATCATGACCAGCAGGACCCTCGGTGTCGGCATCATCGGATGCGGCAACATCTCGACGTCCTATCTCGACCTTGCTCCGATTTTCAGGGGTATCGAGATACTCGCCTGCGCGGATATCAACGAGAAAGCGGCCGAAGCCCGGGCCAAGCAATATGGAATCCGGGCCGAGAGCGTCGAAGCGATGCTTGCCGCCGATGATATCGACATCATCGTCAATCTCACCGTACCGGCAGTGCATTATGAGGTGTCGGCAAAAGTGCTTGATGCCGGGAAGCATGTCTATTCCGAGAAGCCATTCGTGCTGTCGGTCGAGGAAGGCCGCGATCTCGCGCATCGCGCGGACAAGAACGGATTGCGGGTCGGATCGGCCCCGGACACCTTTCTCGGCGGCGCGCATCAGCTTGCCCGGCACCTGATCGACGAGGGGCTGACAGGCCGTATCACCGGCGGAACCTGCCATGTGC
>NZ_JBQFXO010000080.1:0-596 GCF_056540865.1 Ruegeria sp. AL11 | reverse complement strand
GCGAACAATGACCCGGCTGCCTGCTATCCGGCGGGTGTGCTGGGATCGGGCGCAACCGTGGTGACCAACGCGCGTCAAATTGCGGCAGATGACTTTTTTCAGGGCATGTTCACCACAGCCCTGGATGAAGGAGAGATCATCACCTCGATCCGCTTTCCGGTTCCGCAGGCGGCAAGCTATCAAAAATTCCTGCAACCAGCATCACGGTTTGCACTTGTTGGGGTATATTTGGCCCGTTTCACGGACGGCGTGCGCGTGGCGGTGACCGGGGCAAGTGAGGATGGCGTCTTCCGTTGGAGCGAAGCCGAGCAGGCGCTGAACAAGGAGTTTCGCCCGGACGCCTTGATGGACCTTCGGATTAACCCCGCCAACATGATCGCTGATTTACATGGCAGCAAGGAATACCGGGCGCATCTTGTGTCGGTCATGACCAAACGCGCCGTGGAAGCCTGCATGTAGGCATTTCACGACAAGATGCTCAAAAGCCCCGGTTTTTACCGGGGCTTTTTCGTTGAGATATGGTTTTGGTGTCTCGCCACAGTCGGGCTGGCCAGCACCTTTTCGTTGTTTGAGGGTCGTGGCCAGTGTCTACGCAA
>NZ_JBQFXO010000079.1:0-612 GCF_056540865.1 Ruegeria sp. AL11 | reverse complement strand
ACACACCGATGATCCGGCCCGGCATGGATCGCTTCAGCTTGTCGGTGGTGGCCATGTAGGCGGCGTGCGGGCCGCCATAGCCCATCGGCACGCCAAAGCGCTGGGTCGAGCCGATGGCGATATCCGCGCCCATCTCGCCGGGGGATTTCAGCAGCGCCAGTGACAGGATATCGGCGGCGACAACGGCGATGGCGTTATGTTCATGCAGCGCCGCGATCTCGTTCGTGAAGTCGCGCACATGGCCATGGGTGCCCGGATACTGGAAGATCGCGCCAAAGACGGCACCTGCATCCAGCTGATCGGGATCGCCCACCTGCACGTCGATGCCCAAGGGTTCGGCGCGGGTTTTGATGACCGCGATGGTCTGCGGATGACAGTTGCGATCCACGAAGAAGGCCGCGTTATTGGCCTTGGACCGGCCGCCGCGCTTGGCCATCGCCATGGCTTCTGCTGCGGCTGTGGCTTCGTCCAGCAGGGACGCGTTGGCCACATCGAGCCCGGTCAGGTCGCTGACCATGGTCTGGAAGTTCAGCAGCGCCTCAAGCCGGCCCTGGCTGATCTCGGGCTGATAGGGCGTGTAGGCCGTGTACCAGGCCGGGTTTTCCAGGATGT
>NZ_JBQFXO010000078.1:0-616 GCF_056540865.1 Ruegeria sp. AL11 | reverse complement strand
GCCACAACCACCGGAGCCGCGCCGCCCTGATCCTGAAGGATCGACAGGATGCTCAGATCCGCATCAGAAGGATCAGCCGCAACCGCAAAGGTCACCTCGCCAAAGCCGCTGCCCGAGCCGCCATCATCGGCAACACCACCCAGCACCTTCATGGTTGCAAGGTTCCAGACAACTTCCGCCCCATTGGCGTCCGCGCCAAAGGCAATCGGCAGCGTCTTGTTGGTCTGGTTGAACTGTCCGCCATCACCAACTCCGCCGGGATTGCCGATATCCGGCGTGCCGACGTTCTCATCATCGCTAATGATCCGGAAGTTGTTGACCCGTTGAGAGGCCGTCCACGTCATCACCGGCGTGTCGTCGTCGATGTTGAGCGGGATGGTGTCATCCACGGTATCGCCGTCACCATCAATTGCGGTGAAGCCCAGCTCGAAGGTGGCGTTGTTCTCGTCCTGACCATCGGCATGCAGAAGATTGGCAACCTGCTCGTAGTTGTAGGAGCCCGTCCTGGTGTTCAGCGTGACCTCCGCCACAACCACCGGAGCCGCGCCGCCCTGATCCTGAAGGATCGACAGGATGCTCAGATCCGCATCAGAAGGATCAGCCGCAACCGCAAAGG
>NZ_JBQFXO010000077.1:0-620 GCF_056540865.1 Ruegeria sp. AL11 | reverse complement strand
CCGGCATAGGCGCGGCTCCAGTGCGGATTAGGGTGGGTCGCCATGGAATACAGATGCGAAGGAACATCGCAGGCGACGCCAGGATAGGTGTTCTCGCGCCACGTGCCACCGATATCTTCGGCCTTTTCCAGAATGGCGATATCTTTGATGCCACGCTTGCGCGCCTCAAGCGCCATCGTCAGCCCCGAGAACCCGGCACCGATGATCAGCATCTCTGTCGTGTGGTGCATTGAAGCGCCCCTCCTGAAACAACTTTATGGATATCTGTTGCAGATGTCTGCACGTGATTGGCAGTGAAGTAGGTCACACAAGGTAAATTGACCGAACGACCTTACGTGAACAGACATGGCGAAAAACCGTCATCAGGGCGGTGTCGCTTCCTGCAAACACATATCGCAATCAGAGAGGTGAACGCGGCGTAATTCCGCCAGTCTGATTCAAAACAGGAGGATTGCCCCTTGTCGACCCGTACTCTTACACGCGCTGGTGGGCGTTCCGCGCGCCGCGCTCTTCGCACTGCGCCGAATTTTGACATGCTGCCGGGGCTGACACGCGGCATCCCGCATTGCGAAGTTATGGACGGAAGTCAGGTTGAGCTTATCGACAAGGCCGCCATGGAT
>NZ_JBQFXO010000076.1:0-623 GCF_056540865.1 Ruegeria sp. AL11 | reverse complement strand
GGTCGCCCATCCGGCGCACAACTTCGGCATAGACGCCGATGTTGTCCACCGGGCGGACCGGGCTGAAATTGATCGGGTTCGAGAACAGGTTGACCACAACCCCAATCGCATCCCTTTGGGTCGACGGGCCATAGAATGGCAGCTCGATATAAGCGCCTTCACCCACTCCCCAGACATGCAGGGTCTCACCGAAATCCGTGTCCACCGGTGGCAGGTTCAGCTCATCAGCGGGCGAAGACAGGCCAAAGCCACCAACGGTCATGTTGATCACAAAGCGCAGCAGGGCGTTGCCCATCTGTTTCGGGTTGCCCTGAAGCAGGTAGTCAACAGCCTGACCGGGCAGCGAGATGTTTTCGGCAAAAGTGCTGAAACTGGTGACCATCGGGTCAGGAACGATTTTGACATAGCCTTTCGAGGCCGGCCGGAACAGAAACCGGTCAACACCCAGATTGAACTTGTGAATTCCCCGGTTCGCATTTTCATACGGGTCAAACACGTCACTGCGCGAGGCACCCTCGGGCGGCGTGGTTGCACAGGCGGACACAACGGCCATGAGCGACAGTAAAACAAGGTGTTTCAGGCGAAATCTGCTCGACACGATCTTTGTCTCTCCTAAATGGCCC
>NZ_JBQFXO010000075.1:0-626 GCF_056540865.1 Ruegeria sp. AL11 | reverse complement strand
GGCAGGTCGGGGGGATATTACGCTGATCGGGTCGCTCGCGGGCTATCACGGGTTGCCAGCGGCCATCGGATATGGGGCCAGCAAGGCGGCACTGATTTCTCTGGCGGAAACGATGCGCCACGATCTGGCGGGCACCGGCGTGACCGTGCGGATCATTAATCCCGGCTTCATCAAGACCCGACTGACTGAGAAAAACAGCTTCAGGATGCCCATGCTGATGAGCCCCGAGGATGCGGCGGGTCGTGTGGTCAAGGCGATGTCGCGGCGCCGTTTCCGTACGGATTTTCCTGCACCATTCTCGTGGTTTATCCGTCTGATTGACTATCTGCCGGATCTGTTGGTGTACCGAGGGAAATAGACCCTAACCAAACTGCCCGTGACAGAACCAGCCTGCAGACATGGTTCCGCCATGGCCGTAAAACAGCCACAACCGCTCGCCCTGCTGTGTCACCACAACCCAGTAGTCCCGCACGCCGCTGCGCCAGTTCGGGTCATCCAGCCACCATTCCGGTGCGATCCGTTCCGGGCCGGTGGCCTGCGCCAGCTGCCAGTTACGCCCGCGCCAGCGAAAGGCGCTGGGCACGTCAGGGGTTTCCGGTGCCATCACCGGCTCAGGCTGCCACATC
>NZ_JBQFXO010000074.1:0-641 GCF_056540865.1 Ruegeria sp. AL11 | reverse complement strand
GGTCGGGGCACGAGCGTACCAAAAACGAACAGATGGCCGGTCTGTCACTGAAAGTAGCCGACCGGGTCGAAGAGTGGCTGGCTGAAGAACATGAAGAGAATGGCTGGTTCGAAAAACGGCCAGACCTGATCCAGCCCCTCGATTCCACCGAGGTTACGCAAAATCCGGCGGGATAAGCGCATTTCCCTCAGGATGTGCTTGATTTTCCCCTTTGAACCAAATATCTCGCGCGCGCAGATAGTAACCTGGGACCAAGGGTCCCCCAAATCGCAAAAGGGCGCCTGAGGAATGGCAAAGGAAAAGTTTGAGCGTAATAAGCCGCACGTCAACATCGGCACGATTGGGCATGTTGACCACGGCAAGACGACGCTGACCGCAGCAATCACCAAGTATTTTGGTGACTTCAAGGCGTATGACCAGATTGACGGCGCGCCGGAAGAGAAAGCCCGCGGCATCACCATCTCGACCGCGCACGTGGAATACGAGACCGACGCGCGCCACTATGCGCATGTCGACTGCCCCGGCCACGCCGACTATGTCAAGAACATGATCACCGGTGCCGCTCAGATGGACGGCGCGATCCTGGTTGTGAACGCTGCAGACGGCCCGATGCCGCAGACCCGCGAGCACATCCTGCTGGG
>NZ_JBQFXO010000073.1:0-652 GCF_056540865.1 Ruegeria sp. AL11 | reverse complement strand
CATGCAGGCCCGTGGGTGATTGCCTGTCCGCTCGAGAAACATCTCGTAGGTCACACCATCGTGGAGGTCCTCTCCGGGGTGAATTTCGTAGCAGACATCGACACCGCATTCATCGGCGTGATTCAGGATGGGCACCCAACGGCGCGCAAGCTCATCAAATGCCGTTTCAATCAAACCGGCAGGGCGCTGCGGCCAAGGATAGACATATGGCCATGCCAACGCGCCTGAGAATGTCGCATGTGCCGAAATGCCTAAATTTTTCGAAGCGGATAGCGCTTTGTTGACCTGGTCTACGGCCCATTCTTGACGGGCTTTAGGGTTTCCTCTGACGCTTTCCGCTGCAAAGCCATCAAACGCACTGTCATAGGCTGGGTGAACGGCAACAAGCTGACCCTGAAGATGCGTTGAAAGCTCGGTGACTTCGACGCCATTTTCTTGGGCCTTGCCTTTGAACTCATCGCAGTAACCGACGCTGGATGCGGCCTGTTCGAGGTCGAACAACCGGCCATCCCAACTGGGAACCTGAACGCCATTGTATCCACAGTCAGCCGCCCATTTAGTGATCGCGCCCCACGAATTGAACGGCGCTTCGTCCCCGGCAAATTGTGCAAGAAACAAAGCTGGACCTTTGATTGTCTTCATTGAATTTCCT
>NZ_JBQFXO010000072.1:0-657 GCF_056540865.1 Ruegeria sp. AL11 | reverse complement strand
GCTGGTCTACCTGATGATGATGGGCACGGCCTTCATGGGCTATGTTCTGCCATGGGGTCAGATGTCCTTCTGGGGTGCGACTGTGATCACCGGTCTGTTTGGTGCCATTCCGTTTGTGGGTGACGCGATCCAGACCTGGCTGCTGGGCGGACCCGCGGTGGATAACGCCACGCTGAACCGCTTCTTCTCGCTGCATTACCTGCTGCCGTTCATCATCGCGGCTTTGGTCGTGGTACACATCTGGGCCTTCCACACCACGGGCAACAACAACCCCACAGGTGTTGAAGTGCGTCGCGGCTCGAAGGACGAGGCGAAGAAAGACACGCTGCCGTTCTGGCCGTATTTCGTGATCAAGGACCTGTTCGCGCTGGCCGTGATCCTGGTCGTGTTCTGGGCCGTTGTCGGTTTCATGCCGAACTATCTGGGCCACCCGGACAACTATATCGAAGCCAACCCGCTGGCGACACCCGCACATATCGTGCCTGAATGGTACTTCCTGCCGTTCTACGCGATCCTGCGTGCCTTTACCGGTGAAGTCTGGGTTGTTCAGTTCGCCAGCTTCATCACCGGTGGTATCGTTGACGCCAAGTTCTTCGGTGTTCTGGCGATGTTTGGTGCGATCCTGGCCATGGCGCTGGCGCCCTGGCTGGACACGTC
>NZ_JBQFXO010000071.1:0-672 GCF_056540865.1 Ruegeria sp. AL11 | reverse complement strand
GCTTTCCAGGCTGGTGACATCCACGCTTTCGGCGTTGAAACTGATCCGCGTGGCCCGCAGGCCCGCTATGGTCTGGAACAGGCCCGTGCCGTTCATATCCACTTTGACCAACAGGTCTTTTCCGTTCTGGGCAGCCATGTGCTCTCTCCGTTGATTGCTTAGTCGTCTTCCACGCGGGCGCGGAATCTCAGGTCGATCTGGCGGATGCTGCCGCTGGTCCCGGTCCGCCGAGCCGAGGCGCGCTCGAACCACAGCCCGACCAGATGCCCGCGGCTCAGAACCAGCGGCGCATTGTCCAGCGCGTCACACACCGCCCCGGCCAGCGTCTTTGCCGCGCCAAACCCGGCGGCTTCGGACACCACCGAAACCGTAAAGCGGTGGATCGCACCCGCGCCCGACCGGTCCGAAGCGTCGCGGACCTCTTCCGGGCCCAATGTCACATAGGTCTGCGGAACCGTTCCCGTCGGCACCGCGTCATAGATCGCGCCACCGGACTGGCCGCTGACATCCGCATCCCCGGTCAGGTGCTGAAACACCGCCGCCTGCAGGGCGGCTGATACGCCATAACTCATGCCGCCACCTCTTCATCCGCGAAACAGGTCAGGTACTGGCCGCGCGCGTCGCGCTCAGCCACGGCGCGGATGACGAAACGGCGATTGCCTTCGCGAAACC
>NZ_JBQFXO010000070.1:0-673 GCF_056540865.1 Ruegeria sp. AL11 | reverse complement strand
AAAAGATTCCTGTAGAGTTCTGAGATTGTTCTGCGTTAGGCGACCGTCGATAACATTCGCGCTATTGACCAAGACCAGAAAATCTCAAGACTGTGGCCATGGAACCAAATCGTCTCATACGCGTCACACGCAAAAGCTGACCAGAATGTTGTACTTGCCCAGCAAAACCGCTCGGGCAGTTCCATGGCTATCGGATACCGAATTGATGAAAAACAAATCGCCTATCGAGGAGTCCCCTCAGTACTCCGAATTGAACGCTCGATTTTCCCGTTTTCTGCTGGACTTCCGAAAGGAAAAACTCGCGCAGCAACTCGCCGGAGACGACAAAAACCGTGACGAGATTACTCGCGGAGACTTTCAATCATTCAAAGCGCGGATGACTGAGGGATTAGAACTAACCGATTACGATCTAGATCGTATTCACCGCCGAGTATTGTCTGTACTTCTCCGCCCCGAAGCGGGCTCTGAGCTACAAGACGAATGAGGCCGGAAGGCGTGAAACTGGCGTGTAGACCAATCTGACGTTCACACAATCAAGTAAACCAGTTCTCGGTTCAGTGTGACGCTCTGTGGCGTGGTCGAAGATTCCGTATGTCGATGCCAAAACAAAACGTTAGAACGGTCGACGCGAAAGGCCAACCAACAGACAGCTTTTACTTGTGGGCAGTGCAGC
>NZ_JBQFXO010000069.1:0-675 GCF_056540865.1 Ruegeria sp. AL11 | reverse complement strand
GCAATCGCCGACCGCACGGATTTGCCCCGCCGTTTCGTGGAAGACCCGGTACGTACGGCCATTCTGATCTCGTCGACCGAAACACTGGATGGTTTTGCAAGTGGTCTGTCCGAGATCTCGGAGGGAGAGATCCTCGACAGCAATGCCAGCGTCTTGGACAGGAAAGGCCGGATATCAATGCCGGTACAGGGCATCTTGCTGCACAAGGCGGGTGAAACGGACGCCGCTGGTGTCACGCGCCCCGGCCTGATCGTGGGGACACGCCCGCGCGCCTTGGTCACATCGCCAACCGCTGCGACAATTCGCTATCGCGGGCCGCTGCTGGACCTGGGGAACCTGATAATACTTGAACCTCAATCGGGACTTTTGTTCGTATTTTCCGGTTTGCAGGAGGTCTATGGCCGGACCGGTCAGGTGATCCCAGAGGGCACACCAGTTGGTCTGATGCCCGGTGAAATGCCGGAAATCGGCGCAATTTTGTCAACAAGCAGTGATGGCACTGGAACTGACCGCTCAGAAACGCTCTATATAGAGGTAAGAGAAGACAATCGCCCCGTGGACCCGGAATCTTGGTTTCGGACCGACAAGGATGGATAAACGAGTATGAAGAAATTTGTGATGGCCGGTCTGGCCGGAACCCTGGCAGGCGTATTTGCAACAACTCAGATCGCTGGG
>NZ_JBQFXO010000068.1:0-677 GCF_056540865.1 Ruegeria sp. AL11 | reverse complement strand
AGCTTTCCAAGGCGGATCATGTAGCTGCTAAAAACGCCGACGCCGCAATCCCTACAGCGCGTAATAATCTGACCTTTCCCGCTCGGAGTGGAGAGCTCATTTTCGGTGATTGGCCCTTTGCACGTCACGCGATCAGCCTCAATGATGGCGTTCAAGACGTAGGCTGATCCGGTTTGTCGCTGACATTCGCTACAGTGGCAGCAATGCACGAACATGGGTTGTGATGTCATCTGATACGTTACGGCTCCGCAGCCGCATTTCCCTTTGATCATTATTTCCCTCGAGTTGTTTTCTAGCGTTCAAGCCATGGCCCTTATTGGACCAGCTCATAATGCTTGATAGAACGCGACTCGACCAATTCCGCCTCCGCCGGATCGATATGCGGGCTCTGATAGTTTTCGCCGACAAAAGCCTTTAGTGCCTCTAGGTTTTCCCACACCATGACAAAGCTGAATTCTCGTGGTGTGTCAGCACGTGCGGCACCAGGAAACACTTGAACGATGCCCTTAGTACCTCTCATCAAGGGTATAGCTGTTTCATGGAAGAACTTGCTGAACTCTTCCTCTTTGCCTGGCCGAGTCACGACCTGAAAGATGCGCATGATCATTCGTCCGGCCTCCGTAAAGTACGGTTCCTGAATGTATGAGCGCCTCTGGTTCTATGACCATATCATTTTG
>NZ_JBQFXO010000067.1:0-679 GCF_056540865.1 Ruegeria sp. AL11 | reverse complement strand
CTCGAGCGGTGCGCCGGAAGGGGGAAGGGAAGTGCTCACTTGGTGCTCCCACCCTGAAGCCGGATCCGCGGATCGAGATAGGCCAGCGCGATATCTGAAACCAGAACCCCGATAACCGTCAGGAAGGCAAGAAACATCAGGAATGATCCAGCCAGATACATATCCTGGCTCTGGAGCGCCTGGATCAGCATCGGTCCGGTTGTCTGCAATGACAGCACGATCGCCGTGATCTCGGCGCCGGAGATGATCGCCGGCAGGATGGATCCGATATCGGATATGAAGAAGTTCAGCGACATCCGCAGCGGGTACTTCACCAAGGTGCGGAAGGGGCTGAGGCCTTTGGCCCGGGCTGTCGTCACATATTGCTTTTCCAACTCGTCAAGCAGGTTGGCCCGAAGCCTGCGGATCATCCCGGCCGTTCCCGCGGTTGCGATGATAAACACGGGAATCCAGAGGTGCTCCATGATCGACTTGAATTTCTCCCAAGACATCGGCTGGTTGAAATACTCCTCGTCCATCAGGCCGCCGATGGATGTTCCAAACCAGACATTGGCGAAATACATCATCACCAAAGCCATCATGAAATTGGGAATTGCCAGGCCGATCAGACCCATAAGGGACAGGCCATAGTCGCCCCAGCTGTACTGGTGCGTGGCCGAATAGATCCCGATGGGAAAGG
>NZ_JBQFXO010000066.1:0-693 GCF_056540865.1 Ruegeria sp. AL11 | reverse complement strand
GTTTGTCAGGGGGGCAACAGCAACGTTTGTGTATCGCGCGCGCCGTGGCAACCGAACCGGAGGTCCTGTTGATGGACGAGCCGTGCTCGGCGCTGGACCCGATTGCAACCGCACAGGTCGAAGAGTTGATCGACGAATTGCGTTCCCGATATTCGGTTGTGATCGTCACACACTCGATGCAGCAGGCCGCGCGCGTCAGTCAGAAAACGGCCTTTTTCCACCTGGGTAATCTGGTGGAATTCGGTGAAACCGGTCAGATTTTT
Organism: Ruegeria sp. AL11; assembly: GCF_056540865.1. NCBI lineage: Bacteria > Pseudomonadati > Pseudomonadota > Alphaproteobacteria > Rhodobacterales > Roseobacteraceae > Ruegeria > Ruegeria sp. AL11. The sequence continues at coordinate 430 of NZ_JBQFXO010000066.1, read as the reverse complement.
ACCAATCCGGTCGATCCGCGCACGGAAAGCTACATTACAGGCCGTATCGGCTAAGCACAGGTATCAAACAATGAGCGAACAACATATTGCATCTGCTTTTGACCGCGACCTCGAAACAATCCAGGCGCATATCATGAAGATGGGCGGTCTGGTTGAGGCCGCTATCATGGGCGCGGCGCGCTCGCTTGAAAGCCGTGACGTTGAGCTGGCCCAGGAAATACGACAAGGTGACAAGGCCATCGACGCGTTGGAAGACCTGATCGACGAGGAAACCGCGCGTCTGATTGCATTGCGCGCGCCCACGGCCAGTGACCTGCGACTGGTTCTTTCGGTCCTGAAAGTATCCGGTAATCTCGAGCGGATTGGCGATTACGCGAAGAACATCGCCAAGCGTACGACCGTTCTGGCCAATGCGGGCGAGATCAGCGGC
>NZ_JBQFXO010000065.1:0-703 GCF_056540865.1 Ruegeria sp. AL11 | reverse complement strand
CGGGAAGACCAATATTCTTGAAGCGGTGTCGTTGTTTTCGCCCGGTCGCGGGATGCGGCGGGCGAGCGCGGCCGAGATGACCCGTCGGCCCGAGGCGTTGGGTTGGAAACTGTCCGGGTTGCTGGACGCTCAGGGGCAGCGGTTTGAAATTGAAACCTGGTCCGAGGGCGGCGCAGCGCGACAGGTGAGAATTGATGGCAAGTCGGCGACCCAGATCGATCTGGGGAAACTTGCGCGGGTTGTCTGGCTGACCCCGTCCATGGACCGACTGTGGATTGAAGGGGCTGAGGGACGCCGTCGGTTTCTGGACCGTATCGCGCTGAGTTTTGACCCGGCCCACGCCGAAACATCGCTGATTTATGAAAAAGCGATGCGCGAACGTAACCGTCTGCTGAAAGAGCAGATCAGGGACGCGCATTGGTACGCCGCGCTTGAAGGGCAGTTGGCCGAGACGGGGCACCGCATCCATACCGCGCGGTTGAGGTCGCTGGATCTTCTACGGGCGGCGCAGGACCGGGCGGAAACGGTCTTTCCTTCGGCCGAACTGGAGTTGGTGCAAACCGAAGGCGCAATGCCCGAGACAGCGGAAGATTTGCGAGACGCGTTGAGCGAGAGCCGGTTCAGGGATCTGGCAGCGGGCCGAACCCTGGTGGGGCCGCATCGGTCCGACCTGTACGGTGTGTTCGCGGCCAAGGGCGTGCCG
>NZ_JBQFXO010000064.1:0-710 GCF_056540865.1 Ruegeria sp. AL11 | reverse complement strand
ATGGCAAAGGAAAAGTTTGAGCGTACAAAACCGCACGTCAACATCGGCACGATTGGGCACGTTGACCATGGTAAGACGACGCTGACCGCAGCGATCACCAAGTATTTTGGTGACTTTAAAGCGTATGACCAGATTGACGGTGCGCCGGAAGAGAAAGCGCGCGGCATCACCATCTCGACCGCCCACGTGGAATACGAGACCGAGAACCGCCACTACGCGCACGTTGACTGCCCCGGCCACGCCGACTACGTCAAGAACATGATCACCGGTGCTGCTCAGATGGACGGCGCGATCCTGGTTGTGAACGCCGCTGACGGCCCGATGCCGCAGACCCGCGAGCACATCCTGCTGGGCCGCCAGGTTGGCATCCCGAAGATGGTCGTGTTCCTGAACAAAGTTGACCAGGTTGACGACGAAGAGCTGCTGGAACTGGTTGAGATGGAAGTTCGCGAACTGCTGTCCAGCTACGAATACCCCGGCGACGATATTCCGATCATCGCAGGTTCGGCTCTGGCCGCGATGGAAGGCAACAAGCCTGAGATTGGTGAAGAGAAGATCAAGGAACTGATGGCGGCTGTTGATGAGTACATCGACACCCCTGAGCGTGCTGTTGACCAGCCGTTCCTGATGCCGATCGAAGACGTGTTCTCGATCTCGGGTCGTGGTACCGTTGTGACCGGCCGTGTTGAGCGTGGCGTGATCAACGTTGG
>NZ_JBQFXO010000063.1:0-714 GCF_056540865.1 Ruegeria sp. AL11 | reverse complement strand
GACGATGTTGTCATAGATTTCCTGATCGGCCGGTATCTCGACCAGTGTAACGGTGCCTTTGCCCCAGTCATCCCGAGGCTCGACCCACAGGCCCGGGCGCTTGTGATAATTCGCCTCAAGGTCGGCATAGTCCGAAAACTCGCGCTTGCGCTGCATCAGCCCGAAGCCGCGCGGGTTCTCGTCAACGAAAGACGATATTTGCAGGCGGGCCGGGTTTGCCAGCGGACGCCACAACACCTCGCCCGCGCCATTGCGGATCAACAGCCCGTCGCTGTCATGGACGGCCGGACGGAAATCGTCGAACCGGCTGTGGTTGGTCTGGTCGAACAGAAACATCGAGGTGCCCGGCGCGATACCTACATGAGGTAGGTCTTCGCGGGGAAACAGCGTGGCCTTGACGTCGATAATGCAATCCGCCCCCGCCGTGACATTGAAGCGATAGGCCCCAGTCACGCTGGGACTGTCCATCAGCGCATGTACGACCATATTCCGTTGGCCGGGCTTGGGGCGCTCCAGCCAGAAACGGATGAACTCAGGAAATTCCTCGCCATCCGGGTCGCCTGTTTTCAGGGCGAGACCGCGTGCCGACAGACCGTAGACCTCGTCCAGACCAATAGCGCGGAAATAGCTGGCACCCTGCCAGACGCAGAACTCATCCGTCTTGCCGGGTCGGTGCATCTCGGTCCGCAGCCGCAGGCCTGAAAAGCCCAGAGT
>NZ_JBQFXO010000062.1:0-720 GCF_056540865.1 Ruegeria sp. AL11 | reverse complement strand
AGCTAGCCAATAAAGCCGGACAAGGGCGGCATCCCCGCCAACGCAATCGCCCCCACGAAGAACAGCGCGGACACCAGCCCGCTTTGCGGCATGGGTGGCGTTGGTGCGATGGCCCCGCCGCGCCGCGCCATCACCAGATCGGCAACCAGGAATAGCAGGGCTGTCGCCAGTGTCGAATGGAACACATAGTACAGTGCCGCGGCTGTTGCATCAGGCGTGAATTGCGAGATTGCGATCAACAGGGTGCCCATGGATGCAATCGCGCAGAACGCCACCATGCGGGCGATGTGTTTTGACCCCAGAATGCCGATAGCCCCGACAGCCAAAGTGACAAGTGCAGCAGGTTGCAACCACGCACCCACCAGTCCCTGTGTTGCGGCGACATCGGGGCCAAAGGCCAGTGTGAACATCCGCAGAATCGAATAAGCCCCGACCTTGGTCATGATTGCAAACAGGGCCGCGACGGGCATTGGCGCATTGGCGTAGCTGGCAGGTAGCCAGAAATGCAGGGGCAGAACGGCGGCCTTGATGCAAAAGACCAGCAGCAAAAGAACCGCGCCAACCCGCAGCAATGCCGTATCCTCGGCCGGGATTTCTGCTACCCGTAAGGCGATATCTGCCATGTTCAGTGTCCCAGTCACGCCATAGATCGTGCCCAAAGCAAACAGGAACAAAGTCGATCCCAACAGGTTGTAAGCGACATATTGCACACCCTCCTTC
>NZ_JBQFXO010000061.1:0-737 GCF_056540865.1 Ruegeria sp. AL11 | reverse complement strand
GGTCGCCGATCCTGAAGACGCCAGAGGATGAGATCGCCAGGAAGGTCAACGCAGTCTCGGAGATCCTGCAGATCCCGCACAAGCTGGACAACAAAGCCACTGAACTGTCTGGCGGCGAAATGCAGCGCGTTTCAATTGGACGGGCACTGGTGCGCGATCCCCAGATTTTCCTGATGGACGAACCGCTCAGCTCTTTGGACGCCAAGCTTCGGGCGGATTTGCGGGTCGAACTGAAAAGGATTCAGGCCGATCTGGGATCAACCTTGCTTTATGTGACCCACGATCAGGTCGAAGCCATGACAATGGCTACGCATATCGGCGTTTTAGAGAACGGCCGGTTGGTTCAATACGGGACACCCCGGGATATCTACGAAAACCCGGGCAGTGTTTACGTTGCCAGCAGGTTGGGTCTGCCGCGAATCAACATCCTGCCGTCCGAGTTGTTCGGAGGCGATCACAAAGGACCACAGATTGGTCTTCGCCCGGAAAACATCATTGAAGGCGAGGGCAGTGAAGCGCGTGTCATACGTGCCGAACATCTGGGCGACCAAACACGGCTGCACCTGGACCTGAATGGCCACCCGGTTGTCACCCTGATTGATGTTCATCAGGATTACCCCTCTGGAAAAATTATAAAAATTCGCCCCCATAACCCGTTGTATTTTGACGCGTCTGGCGCGCGCGTGAATTAAGGAGCAAAAGCATGGCCCAGTTCCTCAACACAAAAGAAACCCTGG
>NZ_JBQFXO010000060.1:0-750 GCF_056540865.1 Ruegeria sp. AL11 | reverse complement strand
ACGAAGCCGAACTGTCACGCAATTTGCCCTGAACCTGACCGGATTCACCCAACAGGCCGCACAAGTGCTTGTCGTATTTCTTGGTGTTTTTCTGATTACAAACGGGCAAGCCAGCATGGGTGCGCTGGTGGCTTCGGTAATGTTGACTGGTCGGGCGTTGGCCCCTCTGGGTCAACTGGCGCAGACTTTGACCCGCGTAAATCAGGCCAGGTGCGCCTATCGCAACCTCAATGCGCTAATGCATGCAGAAAGCGAACGCCCGGAAGGGCGCACATGGCTGACCCGATCTGATTTCAAAGGGGCAATTGCCTTCAATAACGTGCATTTCTCGTATTCTGACCAAAGCGAAGATACCCTGCATGGTGTCTCATTCACAATCAAGCCTGGCGAGAAAGTCGCAATTCTCGGTCAAATCGGGTGCGGGAAAAGCACGATTGCGCGCCTGCTATTGGGGCTTTACACGCCGCGAGTGGGCTCGGTCATGATTGATGGATTAGACATACGTCAGATCGACCCGGGTGACTTGCGACGCAATATCGGATCCGTTCTGCAGGATGTCTGGCTTTTTTCGGGGTCTGTCAGGGACAATATCGCAAGTGGCGCAGTCCGGCCCAGAGATTGCGACATCGTCGAAGCCGGCCGTATTGCCGGTGTCGAAGAATTCGTGAACAGCCATCCTTCGGGCTATGACCTTCAACTCGCTGAACGCGGTGAGGGGCTTTCCGGTGGGCAACGGCAGGCAATCGCCCT
>NZ_JBQFXO010000059.1:0-842 GCF_056540865.1 Ruegeria sp. AL11 | reverse complement strand
GGCGAAAAGGGGCGAAATTCTCGGAAATATTGTCAAAATCCGCCAATGTGAACTGGCTATCCGCAGCGCGGGTCTTTCTGTTCGGTGCCCGCGATGTCTGGTTCGTGGTCGGCATCCCGATCTATTTCTATGCCGCCCTGTCGGACGGCACCGACGACGGCAACCGTTCCGCGTTCTTCATGATCGGAACATTCATGGCGCTGTGGGTCATCCTCTATGGCGCAGTGCAGGCCTACGCGCCAAAGATCCTTCGTGCGGCGGATCGAACCGAAGGCGATTTGATCCGCGCGGCACGTAATTGGGCGATTGTCCTTTTCTGCGTTCCTGCGGCTCTAACATTCGCCGTATCGCTGTCAAATGGGCCTGAAACCTGGCTGACCACAACGCTTGTGGTTGGGTTGCTGATCTTCGGAGCGATATTTGCGGTGAATTCATCGCTGCATTCCTATCTGATCCTGGCCTTCACCCGGTCCGAACGCGTGACAATGGACGTCGGATTTTATTACATGGCAAATGCAACAGGCCGGCTGATCGGCACGGTTCTGTCCGGCCTGACCTATCAGATCGGAGGATTGCCAATGGTCCTCGGCACCGCGTCCGTGATGTTGGCCCTTGCTGCGCTGACTTCATGCAAACTGACAGACCAAACCTCCGACGCACTGACGTGACCGTTTTTGAACGAAACCTCATTGACTGAATCGCCCTCGCCATGATTGGTAGCGATCTGATCGGCGGGGCTGCGCAAGGTTATAGAAAATCGAATGGCGCGAATTTTACATGTTTCGGCATATGCCTTCGCAATGTTCAGTAAACCATGACGACTCCGCTGGCCGCTGAATCCC
>NZ_JBQFXO010000058.1:0-864 GCF_056540865.1 Ruegeria sp. AL11 | reverse complement strand
GGTTCCGAAACAAACATACCTTTCCCCAATAGGCCAGTCTTGACGCCGCAGCAGGCCAAATCGTCGCTTTAAGCCTTTTGCGAATGTGGCGTTTCCGATAGGAAATCCGCAAGATTTATACCCAGCCATGTGGAGCGCCAATGAACGCCAATCTTCGTGACACCGGATTTTTCACCCAGTCCTTGTCGGACCGCGACCCTGAGCTTTTTGGCTCGATCCGGTCTGAGCTGGGTCGTCAGCGCGACGAGATCGAGCTGATTGCGTCCGAGAACATCGTCTCTGCCGCCGTGATGGAGGCGCAGGGTTCGGTGATGACCAACAAATATGCCGAAGGTTACCCGGGCCGGCGCTATTACGGAGGCTGCGAGTTTGTTGATATCGCCGAGAATCTGGCCATCGACCGCGCCAGGCAGCTGTTTGGCTGTGGCTTTGCCAATGTGCAGCCGAACTCGGGCAGCCAGGCCAACCAGGGCGTGTTCCAGGCGCTGATCCAGCCCGGCGACACCATTCTGGGCATGAGCCTGGATGCCGGTGGCCACCTGACCCACGGCGCGCGGCCCAACCAGTCGGGCAAGTGGTTCAACGCCGTGCAATACGGCGTGCGCCAGCAGGACAACATGCTGGACTATGATCAGGTCGAGGCGCTGGCGAAAGAGCATAACCCCAAGCTGATCATCGCGGGCGGTTCGGCCATCCCGCGTCAGATCGACTTTGCCCGCATGCGCGAGATCGCCGACATGGTCGGCGCCTATCTGCACGTGGACATGGCGCATTTCGCCGGTCTGGTCGCGGCAGGCGAGCATCCCAGCCCGTTCCCCTACGCGCATGTGGCGACCACCACCACACACAAGACCCTGCGCGGCC
>NZ_JBQFXO010000057.1:0-910 GCF_056540865.1 Ruegeria sp. AL11 | reverse complement strand
CGTGACCGGGGGTGTCGACGATATTGATGCGTGTGTCTTTCCACTCGACCGACGTGGCCTTTGCCAGGATGGTGATGCCGCGTTCACGCTCCAGGTCGTTACTGTCCATGGCACGTTCCGCGACGGCCTGATTTTCCCGGAATGCACCGGATTGTTTGAGCAGCTCGTCGACCAAGGTCGTTTTGCCGTGGTCCACGTGAGCGATGATTGCGATGTTGCGCAGGTCCATGAGAGGTCAGCCTTTGAACGGGAAGTTGCCGCGCGCATAACGCGGCGCGGCAAAATATACCAGCCCTAACCGGCCTTCAGTGCCCGGCAGTCTTTGAAAAGAGGTGAATGATCAGGATTCCCGCCAGAATCATCGCCAATCCGAGTATTGCCGGCCAATCCAAACGCTGACCGAAAACGATAAAACCGATGAGCGCGATCAGAAAGATGCCTAGTCCGGACCAGATAGCATAAACAATGCCGACAGGCATGACCTTCAACGTCATCGCCAAAAGGTAGAATGCAAACGCGTACCCAACGATAACGATCACGGATGGCCAGAACCGCGTAAACTGCTGGCTGGCTTGCAGGGCCGTTGTGCCAATGGTTTCAGCCAGCACAGCCAGCAACAGATACAGATAGGCTTGGGGCATTTGAATACCTCGGAAAAGGGTGCGTCGGGTGGCCTGAGGGTGATTTGTGTGAGTGAAATACGCGGGCCGTCATGTTGTCTACAAGATTACCTTGGGTCAGGTATACCTGACTGTTTTTTCAGTCGAATGAATGTAATATTCGCTGCATATTTTTTCATTTTGTTAACGAGTTTTGAGCGATGACGTTATTTGCGAAATCAATCATATTTGCTTCGGGTCTGATAGTGGCGATTGGGTGGCTTGCTGACGGGGGGTCCGTCGAAGTGAAT
>NZ_JBQFXO010000056.1:0-911 GCF_056540865.1 Ruegeria sp. AL11 | reverse complement strand
GCGCTGAGAACGCCATTGGCCTCAGCCGCTTTCAGGCGGGCGCGGGTATTGGCCTCGGGCAGTTCGCCTTGCAAGGCGTAGATCCGCGCCAGATCCACGACCGGAACAACACCATTGTGTTTCAGATCCAGCGTATTGCGATGTTCGCCCGACCGGATGGTCGCAAAACCACGCAGCAAACCCAGCGGCGGCGTGTGTTTCAACGAGTTCGAGATCATATGTGCGACGAAGATCGAATTGGCCCGAGCTGCGGCCAATGTGTCGGCCTGCAGGTCGGCGAACAGGTCGAACGCGCCGCCAATCGGGCGCAAGTCAAACATGACCGAGGCTAGCATCTGCGCTTCGGGGTTCGGTTTGGCGATCCATCCCTTGAAATAGTCGCGCCAGACACGCACCGGCTGACACCAGCGCGGATTGGTCGCCATCATGTCGCCGGGACAATAGAAATAGCCACAGGTATCCAGCCCGTCCGACACGAACCTGGCCAGCTTTGTAAAGTATTCCATATCCGCATCGGTCACGCCGTCATCCAACATCAGGCAGTTGTCCTGATCCGACACGCCTGTCTGCTCCTGCCGCCCTTGCGAGCCGCAGGCCAGCCACAGATACGGCACAGGGGGCGGGCCCAGTTTCTGTTCGGCAAGGGCCAGAAGGCGCCGGGTAACCGTGTCAGCAATGTCGGTGATCAGGCGCGTGACGATTTCGTGCCGGTTCCCGCCTGCAACCAGTTGCACCAGCAGCTGTGGGATTTCCGCCGTTACCCGCGCCATATCTTTGGCGGTATTTGCCTGCGCGATGCGTCGCACCAGTTCGGCCGAGTTCACGGCCTGGTAATGTGTCAGGTCGGTTTGTGTGACGATACCGACCAGCCGACCGCCCTCTGAAATCGGGACGTGGCCGATGCCGCGTTC
>NZ_JBQFXO010000055.1:0-985 GCF_056540865.1 Ruegeria sp. AL11 | reverse complement strand
GTGAAGAAGAATACCCTCAACACCCATCGTGAGCTGGAATTGCTTGATGCCCTCAGACGTTTGGGTGGAACGGCCCGGAATTCGGATTTGGCGAATATGCTCGGCGTATCCGAAGAGACGGTGCGCCGAACGATCAAAGCCTTGTCAAAGGCGGGTACGGTCGAACGCGTTCATGGCGGAGCTTACCTTGCCGGAGTGCAGGGCGCCCCCAACTTCTTTCACCGGATATCACAAGACGCGGATGAAAAGCGTTTGATCGCCGGGCATACCGCGAAACTGGTTCGCGATCAGATGACCGTTTTCCTGGATGTGGGATCGACAACCGCCTTCGTCGCGGAAGAGCTGCGACAGGTCAGCAACCTCACGGTAGTCAGCAACTCCATCGGTGTCGTTCAGACCTTGGCCGGGGTCAACGGAAACCGTGTGCACCTTTTGGGGGGTGAGTTGCAGATCGATGAAAGGGGGACGTTTGGTCACGTCACCCACAAGCAGCTGCAACGCTATGCTTTTGACATCGTGATCCTGAGCACGGACGCGATTTCCGACAGCAAAGGGTTTCTCTACCACAGCGCGGTCGAAGCGGATCTTGCATCGGTGGTGGTCAGGTGTGCGGACCAGGTTGTCATGGCTGCAGCACATTCCAAGTTTGGTGAAAGGGCACCTTATGTGGGGCCGGATCCTCGGCTGGTGCATTCGCTGGTCACGGATGCTGTGCCAAAGGGTGGGGTGGCCAGATTCCTTGACCGTTGGGGCATCGAAATTCAGATCGCTGATGACAGCTAGGTTGCTGTTTCCAGACGCATCCGTTTCACTTTGTTCCGTTTCAGCTTTTGCTGACAGATTCGCAGCGCTTGAACGGTGCGTGCCATCGACGCCCGCGACAGACGTCCGGTGCGTTCCAGACCCGCGCCCAGCTGCACGGACTTGGAGAAGCTGTCAACCACATGAAACCCGCTGCCCTTGGGCTGGGCTATCAACATGCGGC
>NZ_JBQFXO010000054.1:0-990 GCF_056540865.1 Ruegeria sp. AL11 | reverse complement strand
GGCAGATGTTGCCGTGAGAAGGTCGCTGGCATTGAATGAAGGCTTTGTTGCACAAATCCCGCAAGGGATTCATCTCGTGAATCCAGCATGATAGCTGGGTTGCATGAGCAGTTGGGCCCCGACGAAGTACAAGACCAAGAATTGGTCGACTTACAATGATGCGCTGAAGCGCCGCGGATCGCTTGCGATCTGGTTTGACCCGGAGATGATCTGGATACCCCCACCGGGCGGAAAACGCGGTCGCCAGCAGCGTTTCAGCGATGCTGCGATCCAGACCTGCCTGACGCTGAAAGTGCTGTTCGGGATGCCGCTTCGGCAAACGACCGGGTTCGTGCAAAGCCTTCTGCGGTTGGTTGGGCTGGATTGGGCAGTGCCCGACTATAGCACCCTGTGCCGCCGCCAGAAGACGCTGAACGTGAGTCTGCCCTACCGTGGTGGCACTGGCCCACTCAATCTCCTGATAGACAGCACCGGCCTTAAAGCGGTGGGCGAAGGTGAGTGGAACGCGCGCAAGCATGGCGGGCCTAAGCGCCGCCTCTGGCGCAAGATACACATAGGAATTGACGAAGAAACGCTGGAAGTGCGGGCCCTGGAGGTCACGACCAGCAATGTGGGTGACGCGCCGATACTGCCGGAGCTACTCGATCAAATCCCACCCGATCAGAGCGTCGGATCAGTGACCGCAGACGGTGCTTACGATACGCGCAAATGCCATGACGCGATTGCGGCGCGAGGGGCTCATGCCGTAATCCCACCACGCAAAAATGCCAAACCCTGGAAACCCACGAGTGCCGGGGCCATCGCTCGCAACGAAGCGGTCAATGCTTCGCGTTATCTCGGCCGCGCGATCTGGCGACGATGGAGCGGATACCACCGCCGAAGCCGCGTCGAGAGCAAGATGAACTGCATCAAACTGCTCGGCCAATCTCTGATGGCGAGAGAGTTTGAGCGGCAAGTCGCGGAAATCCAGATCCGCGTCGCGGTTCTCAA
>NZ_JBQFXO010000053.1:0-1033 GCF_056540865.1 Ruegeria sp. AL11 | reverse complement strand
GTGGGCTTTCGCGCCCTCGGCGGCGATGCTGATTGTCGCCGTCTGACCGTCGCGAATGGTCAAGTCGGGGTTCGGAACGGTGATTTCCACCTCGAATGTACGTGTTGTCTCGTCCGCGGACCGGCTCAGGAACGTGACCCGACCGCCCAGTTGCCGACCGGTCACAAGTGTTGCCGATGCTTCGGACCCAACAAGCACCCGATTGACTTCGGTCTCGGGTACGAAGCCGACCAGCTTGATCGGGTCCAGTTGAATGACAGTCGCGCAAAGTGATCCAGGCTGCATCAGGCTTCCCAGTTCTGCAGTGTCGCTTTCCAGCAAGCCCTTGAAGGGGGCTTTGATGGTCAGGCGGCCAACCTCTCGCTGTGCGGCCTCGACTGCTGCCGCGGCTGCTTCGATGCCTGCACGCGTGGCTTCCAGTCCGGCTTCGGCTGTTTTCACACCGGCTTCCGCTGAGCTCATCACCGCTTCGCTGGAGATGCGACGGGTTTCCGACGCATAGCCGGTTTCAGCCAGTTTGCGCGAGGCTGTCAGATTGATCTCGGCCTCGGCAACAAGCGCATGTGCCTCTGTCAGGCGTGCTTCGGCTTCGGGTATGCGGCTCTGGGCTTCCAGTTTGCCCGCCATGGCTTCGGCCAGTTGTGCCGGGCGCGTGCCGGGATCAAGCTCGCATAATATATCGCCCGCCTCAACAAACGCACCTTTACGTTTAGGTTCAGAGATAACGGTGGACGTGGTTTCCGAAAGTACTTCGACCTGCCGGTTTGCCTTGGTCTGACCGCGCAGCAGCACGGCGCTGTCAATTTCACGCGCTTGCGAGCGCAGGGCGACAACACCCACTGCAGAGATATCGGAGTTATCGGTTTCCGCTGCTTCGTCTTGTGTTGCTTCCACGGCATCACCGCGTCCGGCAAAGGCGAACAAGGTGTCACGTTCAAACACCAGAAAATACAGTGCAACAATCACGAGAAGGGCGTTGATGAATGAAATCAAACGCATAAAGTGTTTCTCCTAAGAATCTGCGCCATTAATA
>NZ_JBQFXO010000052.1:0-1040 GCF_056540865.1 Ruegeria sp. AL11 | reverse complement strand
GACGATGGCTGACATGACCCAGTCCGCCGGGCGCGCTGCGGCCTCGGCGATCGCACGCGGCCCGGCCGCCGCTTCGACCCCACTTCCGGCCAGTGCGGCACGCAAATCCTCCAACCTGTCTTCGTGTGCCGTGACAGCTAGATCGGCGCGCAACCGACGAGCGTCATCGGCAAGTTGTCGAATATTTGCGCCGCCTGTAAGGGCCACCACATCATAGTCTTCGGGTTTACGCGAAATCAGATCAAGCGTGTTTTGCCCGATCGAACCCGTGGCCCCAAGAACGGAAATCCGTCGCATTACATCTCACCCGGCGTGTACAAAAGCCCTGCGATCAGAACAAACACCGCAGCCCCCATCATGCCGTCGAACCGATCCAGAAAGCCGCCATGGCCGGGGATCAGATTTGAACTGTCCTTGACCCCGAATTTACGTTTGATCGCGCTTTCGATTATGTCACCCGCCTGACTGGCCATTGATGCGAGAACGGAAACAACAACAAAGGCAAACCCGAAACCCGCGTGGCTTGCGAAGACGATACCGACACAGGCCGCGGCAGCCCATCCGCCTGCCGTTCCCGACCATGTTTTCTTGGGGCTGACCTTTGGCCAGAACTTGGGTCCACCGACCATTTTACCCACAAAATAGCCCGCCACATCGGTGGCAACCACCACCGCGATCAGCCAGACCATCCAGCCAAAACCCGAGTTTTCGCGAATGGAAATGAAACCCAGACCAGCCGCAACAATCCAGACCGCGAACATTCCGTACAGGGGTTTCGAGCGGCTGATCTGTCCCATACCCACCAAAGCCGGCGCAAGCACGACCGGGAGCGTGTACAGCGCTGGCAGGTGGTAGCTGAGGATAACGGCAAACGCAGTCAGAACGCCCAACTGGACGGCCACACCCTGGCTTTCAGGGTCAATCATCCGAACCAGTTCCCAGGTCATCAGGCCACAAGCAGCCGCAATGAAGACCTCGAACCAGAGACCGCCAAGCCAGACTTCGATGGCCCCTATTGCAACCAGAACGGCGGCAGAAAG
>NZ_JBQFXO010000051.1:0-1040 GCF_056540865.1 Ruegeria sp. AL11 | reverse complement strand
ACCGTCAACACCGGCAAGGGTTACGTCTCGGCTGAGAAGAACAAGCCGGAAGATGCACCCATCGGCCTGATCCCGATCGACGCGATCTATTCGCCGGTCAAGAAAGTCGCCTATGACGTTCAGCCGACCCGCGAAGGCCAGGTTCTGGACTATGACAAGCTGACCCTGAAGATCGACACCGACGGTTCGATCACCCCCGATGACGCACTGGCCTACGCCGCGCGCATCCTGCAGGATCAGCTGTCGATCTTCGTCAACTTCGACGAGCCGGAATCGGCAAACCGTCAGGACGAAGACGATGGTCTGGAGTTCAACCCGCTGCTGCTCAAGAAAGTGGACGAGCTGGAACTGTCGGTCCGTTCGGCAAACTGCCTGAAGAACGACAACATCGTCTATATCGGCGACCTGATCCAGAAGACCGAAGCCGAGATGCTGCGCACCCCGAACTTCGGCCGCAAGTCGCTGAACGAGATCAAGGAAGTGCTGTCCGGCATGGGTCTGCACCTCGGCATGGATGTCGAGGACTGGCCGCCCGACAACATCGAAGATCTGGCAAAGAAATTCGAAGACGCGTTCTAAGCATCTTCGGCTGCGGCGGCGGGGCCAACCTGCCGTCGCAGGTTTTGTACATTTCGGACCAATGGGGTCTGAAAGCCGGTACAAAACGTACAATCCGGGCAATCCCGCCCCAAGGTGAGCCTCTGACACGCATCGGAGGCCGGACAAAGCAAAACGCGAAAGAAGGAATTGAAAAATGCGTCACGCACGTGGTTACCGCCGCCTGAACCGTACTCATGAGCACCGCAAGGCTCTGTTTGCAAACATGGCTGGCTCGCTCATCGAACATGAGCAGATCAAGACAACTCTGCCCAAAGCAAAAGAACTGCGCCCGATCATCGAAAAACTGATCACCCTGGGCAAGCGCGGCGACCTGCACGCCCGCCGTCAGGCCGCAGCTCAGCTGAAAGAAGACAAAGACGTCGCCAAGCTGTTCGAAGTTCTGGGCCCCCGCTATGCTGAGCGTCAGGGCGGTTATGTCC
>NZ_JBQFXO010000050.1:0-1047 GCF_056540865.1 Ruegeria sp. AL11 | reverse complement strand
CACGTCGTCCGGGATCGGACATGTGTAAGGTGTTTGGCCCAGATGGTCTTGATGCGTCGCGCATGCAGCTTCGATGCGCGAGGGATCCTCAACCAGTCGACAAGCTGTCGCGGCCATTGCTTTTGCCGCGTAGACCATGCCTTTGTGAGCCGCGGGCGCCTTGCCTTGTGCCACTGTTTGCCACGTATGAAACGGCGTTCCTATAGCACAGGTGGCAACTCGTGCCTGAACGGTTGGGACTGCCCAACTCACGTCGCCAACATCTGTCGAGCCTTCGCCGCCATCGCTGTGGCGATCAAGAGGTGCGATGAAGTCGCAGAGTGCGAGATTTTTTTTGGGCTTAGCACCGATCCGCTTGAAGGTCGTATTGATGTCAGCGGCGGTTAATGTGGTCTGAATGTCGCGGGCAAAACTGAGATCTGCCTCGTCAAAGGCGACGGGTCCAAGTTTCTCTAGCTCGTGCTGCATGGTTTCTTCCAAAGGACGGTTGCCAAGCAGGTTTGAAACGCCGGAAAAGACCTGGCTGGTAACTTGCGTTCCTGTCATCAGCGCCGCGCCGTCCGCAATCTTTCGGACGCGCGTAACCAAATCGGCGAGGTCCGGTAGCGAGCTGGCGCGGACGAGTTGGCGCACTGTGGCCTTGGCCTGCACCACGTTCGGCGCAACACCACCTGCATCGAGATAGGCGTAGTGAACCCGGGCGCTGTCGGGCATGTGCTCGCGCAGGTAATTTACACCGATGTTCATCAGTTCAACCGCATCAAGCGCCGACCTACCCAATTCCGGTGCACCCGCCGCATGGGCAGCTTTTCCATGAAAAGTGAAATCGATCCGGGTGTTCGCGAGCGATCTGGCCTCATTCACGCCTGTGAAGGTCGCTGGATGCCACGAGATGGCTGCGTCGACATCATCGAACAGTCCTTCGCGCACCATGTATGTCTTGGCCGCGCCCCCTTCTTCAGCGGGGCAGCCATAGTATCGCACACGGCCCTTGATGCCGTTTTCGGCCAGCCAGTCTTTCACCGCCGTCGCGGCCAAGAGTGCGGC
>NZ_JBQFXO010000049.1:0-1003 GCF_056540865.1 Ruegeria sp. AL11 | reverse complement strand
GAGTCGGTTTATTCAATGGATGGCGATTTTGGTCCAATCGAAGAAATCTGTGATCTGGCAGATGAATTCGGCGCGCTGACCTATATCGATGAAGTGCATGCCGTGGGCATGTATGGCCCCCGCGGGGGCGGTGTGACCGAGCGCGATAACCTTGCACACCGGATCGACATCATCAACGGCACGCTGGCAAAAGCCTTTGGCGTCATGGGCGGCTATATCGCGGCAAGCGCGAAAAAGTGTGACGCAGTGCGTTCTTACGCGCCGGGTTTCATCTTTACCACGTCTCTGCCGCCAGCCGTCGCAGCGGGTGCCGCGGCCTCGGTCGCTTATCTGAAGAATGCTCCTGAACTGCGCGAGCAGCACCAGACGCAGGCCAAAATTCTCAAGCTGCGTCTGAAGGGGTTGGGCCTGCCATTGATCGACCACGGCAGTCACATTGTCCCGGTGATTGTTGGCAACCCGGTTCACACCAAGAAGCTGAGCGATATGTTGCTGGATGACTATGGCATCTATGTCCAGCCGATCAATTTCCCGACCGTTCCACGCGGGACGGAACGCCTGCGGTTTACGCCGTCACCTGTTCACGGACCCAATGAGATGAACAGTCTGGTTCAAGCGATGGACGAACTTTGGTCACATTGTGCGCTAAATCGCGCCGAACTCGCAGGTTAACCTCACGCCAAAGTGTGCAACGTGTTTTTCACGTGTTAGGCTTAAGCTAACAAAAGAAGCGACCGAATCGTGTAGAATTGATTCGGTTCTTGCGTGAAACACGCGTAGGCAGAATGGGGCAGCAGGGATGATTGGGCGCAGATCTCAGCGCGAATCCGAAGATGAAACCGACGTCCGGCCAAAGGGCTTTGACGATTACGAGGTGAGTCTGGGTGATCGGATGCGCGGGGAACGCGCAACGATGGGCAAATCCCTATTGGATGTCCAACGCGAGCTGCGGATCAAGGCCAACTACATTGCAGCCATAGAAGACGCTGACCCTGACGCGTTT
>NZ_JBQFXO010000048.1:0-1078 GCF_056540865.1 Ruegeria sp. AL11 | reverse complement strand
ATAGTATACAAAATTGCCTCTCATCGCGTGTTCAGCCTTGAACACGGGGGCTTGGTGATGCAGATAACACTCAGCAAATCCTAATATCCAAGTCATTTGAGAGGGAGGCCACAGATGCCCATCAAAGTCGGACAGGATACCGCCAAGACACGCCGCAGCCTGAACGTGAATGGCAAATCCATTTCCTACTATTCGATCCCCGCCGCGCAGCAGGCCGGTTTGGGTGATTTCTCCAACCTTCCTGCCGCGTTGAAAGTCGTGCTGGAAAACATGCTCCGATTTGAAGACAGCGGCTTTTCGGTCTCGGTCGATGACATCAAAGCATTTGCCGAATGGGGTGCCAATGGCGGCAAGAACCCGCGCGAGATTGCGTACCGCCCTGCCCGTGTGCTGATGCAGGACTTTACCGGTGTTCCTGCGGTGGTCGATCTGGCCGCCATGCGCGACGGAATCAAAGGCCTGGGCGGCGACGCACAGAAGATCAACCCGCTGAACCCGGTCGATCTGGTTATCGACCACTCGGTCATGATCGACGAGTTCGGGAACCCGCGTGCGTTCCAGATGAACGTCGACCGCGAATACGAGCGCAACATGGAACGCTATCAGTTCCTGAAATGGGGTCAGAACGCGTTCAATAATTTCCGCGTTGTGCCTCCCGGCACCGGTATCTGTCATCAGGTGAACCTGGAATATCTGGCACAGACTGTCTGGACTGACACCGATCAGAACGGCGAAGAAGTTGCCTATCCTGACACGCTGGTTGGCACCGACAGCCACACCACCATGGTCAATGGCATGGCCGTTCTGGGTTGGGGCGTCGGCGGGATCGAGGCCGAGGCCGCAATGCTGGGTCAGCCGATCTCGATGCTGATCCCGGAAGTGATCGGGTTCGAACTGACCGGCGAGATGATGGAAGGCACCACCGGCACCGACATGGTGCTGAAGGTTGTCGAGATGCTGCGCGCCAAGGGCGTGGTCGGCAAGTTCGTCGAGTTCTACGGCGAGGGTCTGGACCGTCTGCCGCTGGCCGACCGTGCGACCATCGCCAACATGGCGCCGGAATACGGCGCGACCTGTG
>NZ_JBQFXO010000047.1:0-1181 GCF_056540865.1 Ruegeria sp. AL11 | reverse complement strand
TGTCAGGATTGCTGCCGTCGTCGACGTCCGTGACGACGCTCCGACCAGCCATGACTATGAAGTTCTGCGTGGTGCGCAGGTCAGGGACACCGAAGGCCGACTGGGGCTGACCTTTGTCGAGGTCGAGCTGGCAGACGGGTCGTCGCGCACGCTGGACTGCGGGGCGCGGAAAAGCGCAACTCGACCCTGTGGTTCGACGACAACTTCGTGGGCACCGAGCTGGACACCAAGGTGTCTTATGCCGGTATCGCGCAGGCCTGTGGCCTGAAAGGCGTTGTCGCCCGCACCCAGGACGAGCTGACCGCGGCGCTGAACCAGGCGATCGAGGACCAGAAGAACGGCATCACCACGCTGATCGAGGCCCTGATCAACCAGGAGCTTGGCGAGCCTTTCCGCCGCGACGCGATGAAAAAACCCGTCGCCGTCGCCGGCATCAGCGCCGATGACATGAAGGCGCAGGGCGCTTAACCCCAGGACGAGGCCGGAGCACATGACCCTGACACCCGTCGAGCTGTTGCGGCAAAACGCTCCGGCCACCCGTCCCATAATCGCCCTCAGCGAAGGCAACGACCCCCGCATCACAAAAGGGGCCATCAACGCGCAGAGGGCCAATCTGGCCGATATCATTCTGGTTGGCCCGTACGCCGAGGTCGAAGCAGCCCTGAAAGATCAGGGGGCTGCGGCCTCTCAGGGCGTTGAGATCCATGACCCTGTGACTTCGGACCTGACCGAAGAATTTGCCCAGACCTTTTTCGAACTGCGCCAGCATAAAGGCGTCGATCGGGCCAAAGCCCGTGCTGCCGTTGAAACACCCCCCGTCTATGCCGCCATGCTGGTGCGCAGCGGACGTGCCACCGGCACCGTAGGAGGGGCCGTTCACACGACCGGCGAAATCGTCCGTGCGGCGATCCAGGTGATTGGCATGGCCCCCGATGCAGGAATGGTGTCATCCTTTTTCCTGATGTACCCGCCGGAAAACGCTCAGCCCGGGGCGCGGGCGATGCTGTATTCCGATTGCGGGCTGGTCATCAATCCGACCGCGAGCGAGCTGAGCAAGATCGCCATCGCATCCGCCGCATCGGCCCGGACGCTGCTGCAGGTCGATCCAAAAATCGCGATGCTCAGCTTTTCCACCAAGGGCAGCGCCAAGCATCCCGACGTGGACAAAGTGATCGAGGCCA
>NZ_JBQFXO010000046.1:0-1231 GCF_056540865.1 Ruegeria sp. AL11 | reverse complement strand
ATGCTGCGGTGTAAGTCTTTTCCATCGTGAGAAAGCCACTCACGAATGTGTTCAGTTTATCGGCCAGATGGTCTTCGTTGCAGGTAAACGCTGAAAACGTGCTTGCCTCCGCTCTCACCTCACGGAAAGCCTATGACATTTTGATGGAGTTACCCCGGCAACCGAAAAACCCCTACGTAGTATTAGGGGAGTCGGACGATGGATCTTTGATCAATTTGCAGAAACCGTGGCGGCGCATTCGCGGCGCGGCAGGACTAGTTTCTGGAGCCATTAAATTGGTTGCCGTCAACTCGGCTGCGTGATTCAAGCCCCTGAGTTTCAGGGTATATCATGAGCAATCTATTCTGGCTGAGCGAAGAGCAGATGTCGCGGCTTCAGCCTTACTTTCCAAAGAGCCATGGCAAGCCGAGGGTTGATGATCGTCGTGTACTGAGCGGGATTATTTTCATCAACCGCAATGGGTTACGTTGGTCCGATGCGCCACGTGAATATGGGCCGCCAAAGACGCTATACAATCGCTGGAAACGATGGAGCGATATGGGTGTATTCGCTCGGATCATGACCGGGCTGGCTGCTGATGGCACGGATCACAAGACGATCATGATTGACGCAACATACCTCAAAGCGCACCGCACGGCTTCCAGCCTGCGGTTGAAAAAAGGGGGGCGCGGCAGGCTGATTGGGCGCACCAAGGGTGGCATGAATACGAAACTGCACGCTGTTGCTGACAGCCTCGGACGCCCCATCCGCTTCTTCATATCCGCGGGCCAGGTCAGCGATTACACGGGCGCCAAGGCTCTGGTGAACAGTCTGCCATCGGCTGACTGGCTGCTGGGAGATCGAGGCTATGACGCCGACTGGTTCCGCGAAGCCCTCAATGACAGGGGAATTAGGCCCTGCATCCCAGGGCGACAATCACGCGATAAGCCTGTCCGGTACGACAAGCGGCGCTACAAACGCCGCAACCGCATTGAGATCATGTTCGGTCGCCTGAAAGACTGGCGGCGGATTGCCACCCGATATGACCGATGCCCAAAGGTATTCCTCTCAGCTATCGCTCTCGCTGCTACAGCCCTATTCTGGCTGTAAATCAATGAGTCTGCAGCCTAGGTAACCTATTGTTCTCTAAAGCACCGAAAAACCTGTTTGTGTCCCGGCGGCAACGTTGATTTCGTTGAGATTTCCAGCAACTTTGAATGTTCTGCCGGGGTCGCCACTTGGGCAGTGCCAT
>NZ_JBQFXO010000045.1:0-1231 GCF_056540865.1 Ruegeria sp. AL11 | reverse complement strand
ATTTCCTTCCCGGTGTCCCATCGAACTTTTTCTCAAGCGAGGACCAGCAGTCAATATAGTCGTCCTGCAAGGGGGCCTCGGTTGCGGCGAAGGCGGTCAGATGCTGTGGGAAGCGGGTTTCGAACATGAAGGACATGGTGTGATCCAGCTTGTCCGGCCCCAGATTGGCGTTTGAGGCTTTTTCGAACGCTTCGCGATCCGGACCATGCGGGATCATCATGTTGTGCAGGCTCATGCCGCCCGGAACAAAGCCCTGAGGTTTGGCGTCATACTGGCCGTAGATATTGCCCATCAGCTCGGACATGATGTTCTTGTGGTACCATGGCGGGCGGAAGGTGTCTTCGGCCACCATCCAACGCTCGCGGAACAGGACGAAGTCGATATTGGCTGTACCTGGCTGGCCCGAAGGCGCTGTCAGGACGGTAAAAATCGATGGATCCGGGTGGTCGAACAAGATTGCGCCGACCGGGCAATAGGTGCGAAGGTCATATTTGTAGGGCGCATAGTTGCCGTGCCAGGCCACCACGTCCAGCGGGCTATGACCGATCTGAGTGACGTGGAACTGCCCGCACCATTTGATCGTCACGGTCGAAGGCACCTCTCGGTCCTCGAATGCCGCGACAGGTGCTTTGAAGTCGCGCGGATTGGCCATGCAATTGGCACCGATCGGTCCGCGGCCCGGCAGTTCGAATTTCTGCCCGTAATTCTCACAGACAAATCCGCGCGCCGGACCTTCCAGCACTTCAACACGGTAGAGCAACCCGCGCGGCAGGATCGCGATTTCCTGTGGCTCCAGATCAATGATCCCCAGCTCGGTCACAAAGCGCAGGCGGCCGTCTTGCGGCACCACCAGAAGCTCGGAGTCGGCTGAGAAGAAATAGTCATCCACCATCGAGTCGGTGACCAGATAGACATGGCTGGCCATGCCGACCTGCGTGTTCACATCCCCCGCCGTTGTCATGGTGCGCATACCGGTCAGCCAGGTCAAAGAGGCGTCAGAATGCGGAACCGGGTCCCAGCGATACTGACCAAGGCTGATCACATCCGGGTCGATACAGGGCGCGGACTTCCAGTAGGGCAGGTCAATTTTCTCATAGCGATGCGAATGCTTGACCGAAGGGCGAATGCGGTAGCACCACGTCCGCTCGGGTGGATTCGCGGTGAAGGCCGTGCCGCTGAGCTGTTCGCCATAGAGGCCATAGTTGCAGCGCTGCGGGCTGTTCATGCCCTG
>NZ_JBQFXO010000044.1:0-1272 GCF_056540865.1 Ruegeria sp. AL11 | reverse complement strand
GGTTTTTTCACCCAGTCTTTGTCGGACCGTGATCCTGAGCTTTTCGGCTCGATCACGTCCGAACTGGGCCGTCAGCGCGACGAGATCGAGCTGATCGCGTCGGAAAACATCGTCTCTGCCGCCGTGATGGAGGCGCAGGGCTCGGTGATGACTAACAAATACGCCGAAGGCTACCCCGGTCGTCGCTACTATGGCGGCTGCCAGTTCGTCGATATCGCCGAGAACCTGGCCATCGACCGCGCGAAAGAGCTGTTTGGTTGCGGTTTCGCCAACGTGCAGCCGAACTCGGGCAGCCAGGCGAACCAGGGCGTGTTCCAGGCGCTGATCCAGCCCGGCGACACCATTCTGGGCATGAGCCTGGATGCCGGTGGTCACCTCACCCACGGTGCCCGCCCGAACCAATCGGGCAAGTGGTTCAACGCCGTGCAATACGGCGTCCGCAAGGAAGACAACATGCTCGACTACGATCAGGTCGAGGCGCTGGCGAAAGAGCATAACCCCAAGCTGATCATCGCAGGCGGCTCGGCCATCCCGCGTCAGATCGACTTTGCCCGCATGCGCGAGATCGCCGACATGGTCGGCGCCTATTTGCACGTGGACATGGCGCATTTCGCCGGTCTGGTGGCCGCAGGCGAGCATCCCAGCCCCTTCCCGCACGCCCATGTAGCGACCACGACAACCCACAAGACCCTGCGCGGTCCTCGTGGTGGTATGATCCTGACCAATGACGAAGATATCGCTAAGAAAGTGAATTCGGCGATCTTCCCCGGCATTCAGGGCGGCCCGCTGATGCATGTGATCGCAGGTAAAGCCGTTGCCTTTGGCGAGGCTCTGCGCCCCGAATTCAAGACCTATATCCAGCAAGTCATCACCAACGCACAGGCGCTGTCGGATCAACTGATCAAGGGCGGTCTGGACACGGTGACCCACGGCACCGACACCCATGTGGTGTTGGTCGACCTGCGGCCCAAAGGCGTGAAGGGCAACGCGACCGAGAAGGCTTTGGGCCGCGCGCATATCACCTGCAACAAGAACGGCGTGCCGTTTGATCCGGAGAAGCCGACCATCACCTCGGGCATCCGTCTCGGCAGCCCCGCCGGCACCACGCGCGGCTTTGGCGAGGTCGAGTTCCGCCAGATCGCGGATTGGATCATCGAAGTGGTCGACGGTCTGGCCGCCAATGGCGAAGACGGCAACGCCGAGGTCGAGGCCAAGGTCAAAGCCGAAGTCGCCGACCTCTGCGCCCGCTTCCCTATCTATACGAACCTGTAA
>NZ_JBQFXO010000043.1:0-1276 GCF_056540865.1 Ruegeria sp. AL11 | reverse complement strand
GGCGATTGCTTCCATCGCGAAATACGACGTGACACTGTCCAGCTCGACCTTTTCGATTAGCCGTTGATACACCTTGTCGTAAGATGCCATATCCTGTGTGACGACTTTCAGCTGATAATCATAATCACCGCCGATACGATGAAAATCCACGACCTCGGGGATCGTCAGAACGTGGCTGCGAAAGGCCTGTAGCCACTCGGTCGAATGATGCCGCGTGCGCAGCATGACAAAGACCACAAGGCTCAGTCCCAATTTCTCGCGTGCGATGCGGGCGGTTGAACCGATCAGGACACCATCTTCGTTCAAAGCCTTCAGACGTCGCCAGCAGGCGTTCTGGGAAAGCCCTACACGATCCGCCAATTCCCGTTGCGACAGGGTGGCGTCCTTTTGCAGCTCTTTCAGAACGCGTGTGTCAATTTGATCTATTTTAGATGACATAACTAATCATATGACACAAAGTATTTAAAATCTACGCAATTATAGGTGAAGTTTTCGCGCAAATAATAAATCACATTACTCGGGCAGTTAGGAGCCAATGCAATGTCCCTGTCCAAGTTTCGTGCGGAACTCTGTTCCACCGCTCACAATTCAAACCTGCGCGATGGGCTGATCGGAGAGAATGTTCTGATCCCGGGTCTGCATGGGGACGTGCCGCTTGTCTATGCGGATTACGTCGCTTCGGGTCGCGCCTTGCGGCAGGTCGAAGACTTTGTGGCGCAACATGTGTTGCCGTTTTACGCGAACAGCCACACCGAGGCCTCTTACTGCGGATCTTACATGACACATCTGCGCCGCGAGGCGCGGGCGGAAATAGCCCGCATTGTAGGTGCCCAGGAAGAGGACGCGGTGATCTTCACCGGGTCTGGTGCCACTGCGGGGCTCAACCGGTTGGTCAGCCTGCTCGGGGTGGCAGAGGCCGACCAACCGGTTGTCTTGATTGGTCCTTACGAGCATCACTCGAACATCCTGCCGTGGCGGGAAAGCAAGGCACTTGTGGTTGAAATCCCCGAAGCCGAAGGTGGCGGTGTTGACCTGGGGGCGCTGGAAACCGCGCTGTTGACCCATGCAGGCGCAGATCTTCTGATCGGTTCCTTTTCGGCGGCGTCCAATGTAACCGGAATTGTCACTGACCCTGATCCGGTGACGCGGTTGCTCAAGGCGCATGGTGCCGTGGCGATTTGGGATTACGCCGGGGGCGGGCCTTACCTGCCGATGGATATGGGGCCGGCGGACGCGCGCAAGGATGCGATCGTCGTTTCCCCGCACAAGTTTCCGG
>NZ_JBQFXO010000042.1:0-1370 GCF_056540865.1 Ruegeria sp. AL11 | reverse complement strand
AGGATGCGGGCGCGACCTCGGCCACGATCGGCTATAAAGGATATGAGCACGCCAGCTGCATCAGTGTGAACCATGTGGTTTGCCACGGTATTCCCAGTGACAAGAAGCTGAAGGATGGCGATATCCTGAACATCGATGTGACCGTCATCGTGGATGGCTGGTTCGGTGACACCTCGCGCATGTATGTGGCGGGCAAACTGCCGCGCAAGGCCGAGCGTCTGATCCAGGTAACCCATGACGCACTGTTCAAGGGCATCGAGATGGTCAAGCCGGGCAACACGTTCGGCGATATCGGCCATGCCATTCAGGCCTATGTCGAAGCGCACCGGATGAGTGTTGTTCGCGACTTTTGCGGGCACGGTCTGGGCCGCGTGTTCCACGCGCCGCCGAATGTGCTGCATTATGGCCGCCCCGGCACAGGCGCGGTTCTTGAGGAAGGCATGTTCTTTACCATCGAGCCGATGGTCAATCTGGGCCGTCCCGAAACCAAGACACTGGCCGATGACTGGACCGCCGTGACCCGCGACAAGTCGCTGTCGGCACAGTTCGAGCATTCGGTGGGCGTAACGGCGGATGGGGTCGATATCTTTACCCTGTCGCCAGGCGGCAAGTTTCACCCGACCTATTCGTCCTGATCGGCGGCCTGTTCGCGCAGGAGTTTCAGCAGCATCGTCTCAGCCCCCCAAGGGGTAACCGCATCGTGGATGAACACCGGCGCGCGCAGGGGCTTGGGGTCAGGTTTCGCCATGACCTCGGCGTCGCGGGAGACTGTCCAGACAAAGGGTGTCAGAGCATGATCCATGGCTGCACCCTAGCACAGTTGGGAGTCAGAGTCCCAACAGCGGGTGCGCCTGTGACATATCCGTGATCACCTCGGCCCCAAGATCGGCCAGCCTGTCACCACCGCCATGCGGCGCGTAGGCCAGACAGCGCATATTGGCCCGGATTGCAGCTGTAACACCATTGTGGCTGTCTTCGATAACCACGGGGGCCTGTGCGCCAAAATGTTCCGCCGCCAGTTGGAACATCTTTGGATCAGGCTTGCCGGTGCCAAGCACATGGGCCGAGAACATCACATCTTTGAACCGGTCCCAAAGCCCATTCTGGCCCAGCGTGATCTGCATCTTGTCCGGGCTGCCGTTTGAGGCCACGCAACAGGGGATGCCCCGCTGATCCAGCGCCGCAAGCAGGTCCTCGACACCCGGCACCAAAGGCACACCGGCGCGCAGGCGGTCGTAGGTTTCGGCATAGACCTGATCAATCCAGTCTTCGGGAAGATCAGCGCCCATCGCACGCGCCTTGTCGCGCACCCCGACCATGGTTCCGCCCACAAACAGGGACATGCATTCGGGCAAGGTCAGGTGCAGGCC
>NZ_JBQFXO010000041.1:0-1600 GCF_056540865.1 Ruegeria sp. AL11 | reverse complement strand
TGCCAGAACCGCGTGGCTGAGCCGATGGGACTGGCGTTGCGGCAAGCGTCCCTGAAGTTTCCGCAGGGCCGTACCCGCCGCACTCGACAAAGCCGGATCGCCAATCACCTGAACTTCGCGCAGGCCCAGAACCAACGCTTCAAGCTCATCATCAGTGAACCCCAATGGGGGCAGGGTTGCGTCCTCGATCAGCGTAAAGCCAAACCCCGCTTCGCCATCGATCACGGCACCCAGTCCGCGCAATGCATCAATATCCCGATGAATTGTTCGGGCCGAAACACCCAGATCCTGCGCCAACTGTTCGGATGTTCTGGGCGAAGGGCCAGAACGCAGGGCTTGCATCAGTTGGAACAATCGAGCGGTGCGGGACATGATGTATAATAGCTTATCCCTAATGACAGAAACTGTCATTAGGTCCCGATACTCAGTCAGCACACAATGACACGGAGCCTCATAATGCTGACCCTTCTCACCTTCCCCTCCGCCTTCGGCCTGTTCAGTGCCAGCCCCTTCTGCGTCAAGACAGCATTGATGCTTCAGCAGTCCGGCCAGACCTGGCAACGTTCGGACATGCTTGACCCCCGCAAGATGCCTCACCAGAAGCTGCCCGTTTTGCGAACACCGGAACGCCTGGTCCCGGACAGCGACCTGATCCGCGATTGGTTGGAACAGCAGGGCGCGGATTTCGACAAAGGGTTGACGGATGTCGAAAAGGCGCAGTCCCGCACACTGGTGCGCATGGCCGAAGAGCATCTGTATTTTCACATCGTTCTGGATCGTTGGGGCAATGACGAAGTCTGGCCAGTCTTACGCGATACGTTCTTTACCGGAATTCCGGCGTTGATCCGGAAACCGGCATCCAATGCGATCCGGAAATCCGTTCTGAAGGGGATTACGTCACAGGGAATCGGGCGGTTTTCGTTGTCCGAACGGCTGGACCGGATCGAACGTGACCTCGAGGCGATCTCAGCCTATTTGTGGCAATCCTCTTTCCTGCTTGGGGACCGTCCGACATCGGCTGATATGAGCGTTGGTCCAATGCTTGCCGCGATGCGCGCCACACCTGCGGACACCCCCCTGACCCGCCGGATCAAACAGGATAACCTACTGAACAGCTACGTGGACCGGTTGGAACAGGCGATACCAATTGCATGAAACCCTTTGAGATCCCTTTGGTCGCTTCGGCCTTTGAGACCCTGCCCCCGCAAACCCGTGCGGGGGCTCTGGCCTTGCGGGCGCTTGTGTTTGACACGGCAGCCTCTCTGCCTGCTGTCCCCACAGTGCGAGAGGAACTGCGCTGGGGTCAGCCCGCCTATCTTGCGCCCAAAGGGTCAACGATCCGGCTGGGCGCGCACAAATCGGCACGTTTCGCCTTGTTTGTGCATTGTCAGAGCCGGTTGATAAGCGATTTCACATCCGCCTTTCCGGGCGAGGACCGGATCGATGGGAACCGTGCCGTTCTGTTTGATGACACCGCACAAATCGATCCAACACGCCACGGATGGCTGATTGCCCGGGCGTTGGCCTATCACCTCTGACGGCGTTTGCGTTCGACCTTGCGCTTGATCTTGTCCTTCTTGCGCTTGGTACTGACCGCCTT
>NZ_JBQFXO010000040.1:0-1749 GCF_056540865.1 Ruegeria sp. AL11 | reverse complement strand
GGCCACTCTCTGGATCGTTTAGATCGAAAGGCGCTTCCACAGATGATGCGAAATCGAAGGTCCGCTTTGACAGCCAGAACCAAGCCACGCCACTATCGCTGCGAAAGTCCGCTTTCCGCCGATATTGTTGAAAAACAACGTGTTGCTGGCGCAGAGAGAGGCGTACCGAACTGAGCGCGAGTGCCTTTCTTGTCAGGCTTTGCTCGTTTGCTGCGGTGCGGGAAAGATCTTGGCCAGTTTTCGGAGGTTCTGGGCGGTGGCGGCGAGGAGGAATTCGTCGGTTGCACCACAAGGGCCACGTAATCGGAGTCGTCCCAGCCCGAGAATGCGTTTGAGGTGGGCAAACAGCATCTCAACCTTCTTTCGGAGCTTTGCCGAGACTTTGTATTGGGGCGTTTTGCGAATGGCGCGTGCCACATCGCGTGCGTCTTCATGTTCTTCGCGGGTGATTTTGCGAGCATCGGCGTTTGGGCAGCACTTCATCTTCGACGGGCACGCCAGGCAGGTGTGTTTGAGGGCCTGATACTTGGCCACGCCCTTGCCCGTCGGGCCACGGTTCGGATCAGAGTAGTTGCGACGAAACTGCTTGAGCGCTTCGCCCTCAGGGCAGATGTATTGGTTGTTCTCGGGATCCCATTCAAAGTCTGCACGGGACCATGTGCCATCTGTCCGGCCAGCTTTGTCGATAACGGGAATGTGCGGCGCGATCTTGCGCTTCACCAGCCAGTCCAGCATGGGGCCGGAACCGTAAGCGGTATCTGCGATTAACCGTTCTGGGTGCAGGTCGAACTTGTCTTTGACCCGGTTCAACATCGTCTTTGTTGAACCGACTTCTGCCTGTCGGATTGATCTGGTGGCTTCGACATCGACGATTACACCGTGATCCGTATCAATCAGATAATTGTCGGAATAGCTGAAGAATGCAGGGCCTTTGCGGGCTGCAGTCCATTGGCTGGCGGGGTCAGAATGTGAGGTGAACTTGGGCTGTACCTCGCTGGCCGCGCCGAATGCCGCCTCGTCCAGCGTGTCGAGATACTCGCGGACCGCTCGGGACGCATCTGCCGGGTCAATGCTTGCCGCGTCCCAGTCTTCCTTCGGTGTTGAGTTCCGTTTGTTAGCATCGGCTTCGATCAGGCTGGCATCAATCGCCATGCGCTGGCCGCTGACGAGACCTTCCTCAATGCAGCGTGCCACAGTTGTCTCAAACAGACGACGCAACAGTTCGCTTTCCCGGAAACGGCCGTGCCGGTTCTTGGAAAACGTGGAATGGTCTGGCACCCGGTCGTTCAAGTCGAGACGGCAGAACCAGCGGTATGCCAGGTTCAAATGCACCTCTTCGCAGAGCCGTCGCTCGGATCGAATACCGAAGCAATAGCCAACCAACAGCATGCGGATCAGCAGTTCGGGATCGACGGAGGGCCGGCCCGTGTGGCTGTAGAAATCCGTAAGGTGCGCGCGAATGCTGCCCAGATCGACGAACCGGTCAATCGAGCGCAAAAGGTGGTCTTGCGGGACATGATCCTCCAGCGAGAACTCGTAAAACAGCGACGCTTGCGCTTCCTGTCTCGGTCCCATCATGGCTGATCCCTCCCTTTAGGAAGAATTGAATCAGCAACTTACCAACCGATCAAGCCCGAGTTTTTCAACAAAATAATGTGGTGCACCCCAGCATCCGGGCACACCGTTAGACGGCGGCTGTGGGCCGTCTGCGTGATCAGCTGACAGCGGGGCAGGGGCCTGTGCTGCACC
>NZ_JBQFXO010000039.1:0-1690 GCF_056540865.1 Ruegeria sp. AL11 | reverse complement strand
GACCGGCTTTGGAAGGCGATGTCGGACCGTGACGGAACCTCGATGCGGTCGCGTGGCATTTTGCGCTTCTCGGCGCGTGCCGCGGTCAAGACGCATCTGAAGACATTCAAGCAACGATGCAACTATGTCGACAGCACGCTCTATCTGGCAAAAGACCCCAAGAAACGGCGCAACCTGTTCCGCCGCGCCACTCCGAACATGAACTCCTTGGGGGTGTTGGTGGAAAGCCTGGCCATTCACGGCGATGACAAGGTGGACGAAGACGAGCTGCTGCGGGCCACCGAAGCCTCTTTCACGGATGTTGTCTCACGGGTGGCCACGGCCGCGGACATGCACGACATGGCCCAGAAATACCTGAACGGGTCCGAAAACGTGCACCTGAGCAGTTCACTTCGCAGTTTCGGAACGCGCGAGGACACATCGATCGATACCCCCGAAGACTGGTTCAAGATGCAACTTCAGGGCCTGGACGCCATTGCGGACCGTCACCTGATGATCAATATCGACTTTAATCGGGTCACCGGGATCGAAGCCATCCGCCCACCAGTAAACGTTTACCGGGAAACCGCGTTGCTCGAAGAATTCTGGTGCCTCTGTATCGCATATGATGAAGCAACCGACCTTGTGACGATCGTCGACATGAGCCCCGCAACGTCACAGGTCTGGCAAGCCCCTCGCGGCAACATCTTCCGCGGGCTGCGCGATCTGGAAAACCCGGCGTTGCTGGTGATCGAAACGGTTGAGCCGCCCGAAGACCCCGGAGATGTCACCAGCATTATCCGGAACAACCCCATGGTTCTGTTTTATGAAGATGAAGACCCATGGTCCTACATGCTCAGAAGTGTTCTTTCGAACATCGGTGCGACCAGCGTAAAGCAGGTAGATGTGGGCGGTCGCGACCCCAACGCGATAAAGATGCGACGTCAGCTGATATCTTTAGGTGAAAAACCCAAAGTTCCCTACCTGTTTTTCCAAGGCCAATGCATCAGCAAAGGCGAAAAGCTGGAAGACATTGTGGACATGATCAAGGCGGGTCACCTTCAGGACCGCATGATCGAAGCGGGTCTTCCCGTTTCCAAGCTTGAAGAGACGCCCAGCCTGAACAAGAACATGTTCGGCTATCCCAAAGGTGTGATGAACCAGGTAAGCAGCGGCAAACGCAACGTGCTGCTTTGTGCCTGCGGATCATCAGCGGCAGACAAGATCCCCGAACTGGTTGAGCGCATCGTCGACGCCGGACACAATGTCAAACTGATCCCTTCCACTTCGGCCGAGAAGTTCTTTCGGGACTTCGGCGCTGAACGGATCGACGCCAAGATCACCCATAACGACTACTACCGCGACGATGATGAATGGAACTTCCGTTACATGGAATTCGACATGCCGGTGCGAGCGTCTCATCTGGCGCTATGCGACTGGGCCGATTGCGTGATCGTCGCTCCTATCACCTGCAACACCATGGGCAAAGTGGCAAACGGGATCGCCGATAACCTTCTGTCCTCGGTCTTTGTGGCGTGGCAGTACCAGAAGAAGCCCGTGATCCTGTGCCCGGCCTGTAACACGAATATGTGGAACAACATCACCACCCAGAACAATGTCGCAAGACTGAAGACGCTGGGCATTGATTTCATAGGTCCCCGGGAAGGCCGGCTGTCAAACGGTCGGATGGGGATTGGCATGATGGCCACAC
>NZ_JBQFXO010000038.1:0-1815 GCF_056540865.1 Ruegeria sp. AL11 | reverse complement strand
AATAACAGCGTTCCGATTGCGCTGATCAGTAAGGGCGTGATGGTCGCCCTTGTGCTTTGGGCGCTGATCTTTCCGGCGAATGCGAATAGCACTCTGGGCAGCTGGAACTCTCAGATTCTGGAGGTCTTCAACAGCTTCTACGTCATCATCGTGGGTCTGTTTTTCTTCTTTCTGGCCATCGTTGCGCTGCTGCCGGCCACCGGCAAGCGGGTGATGGGGACGCCCGGCGAAAAGCCCGAGTTCTCGAATTTCTCATGGTTCTCGATGATGTTCGGTGCCGGTCTGGGTGTGGGCCTGATGGTGTTCGCCACCGCCGAGCCTCTGGGCCTTTGGGGCTCGAACCCTGTGGTGGTCGCGGGCGACGTGCCGGGCAATGAGCCCGAGGCGGTTCAGTCGGCCTATCGCTATACCTATCTGCATTACGGCTTCCATGCCTGGGCGATCTACGTGGTGACCGGCCTGTCGCTGGCCTATTACGCCTATACGCGCAACATGCCGCTGACCATCCGCTCGGCGCTGACGCCGCTGTTTGGCAAGCTGATGAACGGCTTCCTGGGCCATGTGGTCGACGTTCTGGGCGTGGTGGCAACGATCCTGGGTGTATCGGTGACCATCGGCTATGGCGTCAGCCAGTTCATCGACGGTGTTTATGCGATCACCGGGATGGAGTGGATCATGGACCTGGGTGGCGAGGTTCCGACCCCGTCGAAGGTTGGCCTGATTGCAGGTCTGCTGGTGATCATGGGCCTGTCGATCATCTCAGCTGTGTCGGGTGTTGGTCGGGGCGTGAAGTACCTGTCGAACCTGAACCTGGTGCTGTCGATCATCCTGCTGGGCACCTTTGTCGTCTTCGGCTCGTTTGTCTTTGCGATGACCACCTATGGCACCGCGCTGGTGGACTACATCCTGCACTTCCTGTCGCTGAGCTTTGGCGCCTACGGCCCGCTCTCGGCCGAGGCGTTTGCGGCAGCTCTGCCGGCCGAGGCTCAGGCCCATGCGGATGCCCTGATGGGTGGCGCGACCAATGCCTGGGGCAGCTATGACGGCTTCAAGAGCGGTCTTGAAGGCGCAGCAGCGGAACTGGATGAGGCCACTCTGGCCGCGGCCTATGCCGCCGGTGAGCAGGGTCGTCAGTTTGGCTGGCAGGCAGGCTGGACTACGTTCTACTGGGCCTGGTGGATTGCGTTCTCGCCCTTTGTTGGCCTGTTCCTGGCGCGCATCTCGAAGGGTCGCACCGTGCGTGAGTTCATCCTGGGCTGTGTCTTCGCACCGGCGCTGGTCTGCTTTGCATGGATGACGGTTCTGGGCGGCACCGCGATCGATCTGGAACTGGCCGGTGAAGCCGGAGGCGCGATCATCGGGGCATCGAACACCAACAAGCTGTTCGTGACGCTGTCCTACATGATCGACGGCGGTTTGCTGTCGATGCTGAACGTGATGTGCGTGATCCTGATCATGACCTTCCTGGTGACCTCGGCGGATTCGGGCATTCTGGTGATGAACACGATCATGTCGGGCGGCAGCCAGGAGACGGGCATCAAACACCGCATCATCTGGGGTCTGATCCTGTTGGCCGTGATCGGCGCGCTGATCCTTGCAGCGGGTGAGAACAACCCGATGGACGCGCTGCGCAACGCGATGATCATCGGCGCGCTGCCGTTTACCATGGTGATGGGCCTGATGATGGTCGCCCTCGCCAAGGCACTGTTCCGCGACAGCCAGCGTGACAAACACGCCGAGGCACCACAGGCCGCAGAATAAACCCACCAAAACACAAACAATCAAAGCGCCGCCCAAACACAGGGCGGCGCTTTT
>NZ_JBQFXO010000037.1:0-1844 GCF_056540865.1 Ruegeria sp. AL11 | reverse complement strand
CGTTCGGTGTCACTGACGCAACAAGGTGCCATTCTGTTGGCAACTGTCGAGAGGTCTCTGGATCAGATGCGGGACGTCAGCCGTGAGATGCTGGCCAAACATCAGGCCAACAAGGTGTCGATTTCCGCGACGAACTCTGTCGCGTCTTTGTGGTTGATGCCACAACTGCACAAGTTCAACAAATCCAACGGTCGTATCCGTATTTCGCTGGTGTCTTCGGACAGTGACGCAGAATGCCTTTCGGATTCCATGGACCTGACAATACTGCGTGGAGATGGCGAGTGGCCGGGATACGAAGCAAAGCTTCTGTTCGGAGAAACAGTGTTTCCGGTTTGTAGCCCCGAGTACCTCAGAAGCAACCCCAATGCGGCAGTTCTTTCCGCGCTGCCGGAACTGGACCTTATTGAAGTCACCAGCAGCCATGCGGAGTGGATGACATGGCGTACATGGTTCAGCGGTAACGGTGTTTCCACCTCAGCGATGGAACAAGCTGTGGCTTTCAACACCTATCCACTGTCGGTTCAGGCTGCCGTCGATGGTTTGGGAATTGCATTGGGCTGGGCCCATCTTGTTGACCCCTTGCTTGAGAGCGGCGCGTTGGTCAGGCCGGTCCAGAACGCTTCGGTGCGAACGCAATCCGGATACTACCTGCTGAAAAGGCCGCTTCAAAAAGCTTTCCCGGAACAGCGCATCGTCGAGGATTGGTTGCTGGGTCTCAGCGCAGTTCGAAAAAGATACGCCTGATCCTGGTCGCAAACCGCTGATTCTTGACTTGATGTTTGGAAATGTCCCTTGGGCGTTCTAAACTCACGTATTGACCCTTGGGAATATTTATTTACCTTAAAGAAAATTTCGACCGAATCTGGCCCTGCGTTTTGTCGCTTTGGCCGGACCAATTCAGACTATCTCACGCAGGGAGACCAAACCCAATGAGCTATAAATCCGACATCGAAATTGCGCGTGAAGCGAATAAGAAGCCGATCCAGGAGATCGGCGCGAAGCTTGGAATATCCAGTGATGATCTTTTGCCGTATGGGCATGACAAGGCGAAGGTGAGCCAGGAGTTCATCAACTCGGTGCAGGGTCGTGAGGACGGCAAGCTGGTGCTGGTGACGGCGATCAACCCGACGCCTGCGGGTGAAGGCAAGACGACCACAACGGTTGGTCTGGGTGACGGTCTGAACCGGATCGGCAAGAATGCGATGATCTGTATCCGCGAGGCCTCGCTGGGTCCGAACTTCGGCATGAAGGGCGGCGCTGCGGGTGGCGGCTATGCGCAGGTTGTTCCGATGGAAGAGATGAACCTGCACTTCACCGGCGATTTCCACGCGATCACCTCGGCCCATTCGCTGCTGTCGGCGATGATCGACAACCACATCTACTGGGGCAATGAATGCGAGATCGACACCCGCCGGGTCGCATGGCGTCGTGTGGTCGACATGAACGACCGTGCCCTGCGCCAGATCACCGCCAGCCTGGGCGGCGTGTCGAACGGGTTCCCGCGCGAAACAGGTTTTGACATCACCGTGGCGTCCGAGGTCATGGCGATCCTGTGCCTGTCAAACGACCTGAAGGATCTGGAAAAGCGTCTGGGTGATATCATCGTGGCCTATCGCCGCGACAAGACGCCGGTCTATTGCCGCGACATCAAGGCCGAAGGCGCGATGACCGTTCTGCTGAAAGACGCAATGCAGCCGAACCTGGTGCAGACGCTGGAAAACAACCCGGCCTTTGTCCACGGTGGCCCGTTCGCGAACATTGCGCATGGCTGCAACTCGGTGATCGCGACCAAGACCGCGCTGAAAGTGGCTGACTATGTGGTGACCGAGGCGGGCTTTGGCGCC
>NZ_JBQFXO010000036.1:0-1879 GCF_056540865.1 Ruegeria sp. AL11 | reverse complement strand
CCCATCCCGAACCCGGAAGTTAAGCACTGCCGCGCCAATGGTACTTGGGCTTAAGCCCCGGGAGAGTAGGTCACCGCCAAACCTAGCAAAATCCCCAAATCTCTCTAAAACGATGAAAACAAATCTGACTCTGACGCGGGATGGAGCAGCCCGGTAGCTCGTCAGGCTCATAACCTGAAGGTCGTAGGTTCAAATCCTACTCCCGCAACCACTTGGGTCGAACAGAGTCTCGAACAAGCCGCCCCTGGGCGGCTTTGTTCATTCTGGGCCAACCCAATCATCGCTGCCAGGGCACCCTCCAGTTCGATCTGCACGCCATCCCGTTCATGTTTGATCGTAACACGTTCAATCAGGCCCCGGATAATCTCCAAGGCCCCGGTGCGGATCGACGGATCCGATAGCGCCTGTGCCAGATCTGCTGAGCAGCCTCATCTGACTGGTCCAAGTTGATTGTTAGTGCATCATCGGCCTGTGATCCATCGGGATGATGGTTTCGGGCGCTGGCGGGCGATAGCCCAGTGCACTGTGGGGGCGTTTTGTGTTGTAGTGTCTCCTCCATTGTTCGATCAGAATTTGAGCTTCGCGCAGGCTGTAGAAGATCTCACCATTGAGCAACTCGTCCCTGAACCTGCCATTGAAGCTTTCACAGTATCCGTTTTCCCACGGGCTGCCAGGTTCGATGTAAGCCGTCTTGGCGCCAACGGCGGCGATCCAGTCTCGGACAGCCTGGGCGACAAATTCCGGCCCATTGTCAGAACGTATGAAACTCGGCGCGCCGCGAAGTATGAACAGGTCTGTCAGGACGTCGATTACATCGGTCGAGTTCAGCTTCCGCTCGACCCTGATAGCCAAACATTCCCGACTGTACTCATCAAGGATGTTCAGCGCCCGGAAGGCTTTGCCATCATCGGTTCGGCAATGGACGAAGTCATAGGACCACACGTGGTTGCGATGCTCTGGTCGAAGCCGGACACATGATCCGTCATTCAGCCAGAGCCGCCCTTTCTTCGGTTGTTTTATTGGCACTTTCAGCCCCTCTCGCCGCCACAGCCGTTCAATCCGTCCGTCGCTGACAGACCATCCAGCCTCCCTCAGCAGCGCTGCGATCCTGCGATAGCCATATCGGCCATATTGACGGGTCAGCTCGATCATGTCGGCCACCAGTCGGTCCTCGTCTGGGCGACCTTGTGGGACGCGCCGTTGCGTGGACCGGTGTTGTCCAAGCACGCGACAGGCGCGTCTCTCGGAAACGTTCAACTGGTTGCGTACATGGTTAATACAAGCACGACGACGAGCGGGGCTCAGTAGTTTCCCTTTGTGGCTTCCGTCAGGATCAGTTTGTCCAACGTCAGATCAGAAACCGCGCGCCGCAGTCGCTCGTTCTCTTTCTGAAGCCGTTTCAGTTCCTTCAACTGGTCTATGCCCATTCCGCCGTACTTTTTGCGCCAGCGGTAATAGGTTTGTTCAACAACGCCGATCTGCCTGATCGAATCAAGACGGGACATGCCTTGCCCCATCAGAACTTCAACCTGCCGTAACTTCGAGACAATCTCTTCGGGCTTCGGTCTCTTGTTTGCCATTCGTGGTCCTCCGTTTCCTAAACATAACGGTGGACCAGTTCAGTTGGGGAGGCTCACTCATTCTAGCTGGATGTGGAGGGATGGTAGCTGGAGCAACACCTATCGCGCATTTGGTGCCGATGAAGAGTTGTCTGAGTTAAACGCCAATCTCACAAAGTTGGCGGATGAAATAACTCAGCAGGTATTGTTGATTGACCAGTTGGAGGAAAGGGTAAGAACGCAAACTGGAACTGAAAATGCAATGCAAACCCTCCTCGAAGAGTCTGAATGCTCCCTCGAATAGGATGCTAGATTTACTG
>NZ_JBQFXO010000035.1:0-1887 GCF_056540865.1 Ruegeria sp. AL11 | reverse complement strand
ATCGAAGAAAGCGGGCTGACAGTGGCCGGGCGGGGCGTAATGGGTGGCTCATCAATGTGGATGTCGGCCCCCGAGCACGTCAACACAACGCAGCTTGCGCTAAAGCTGCAGAACCAGGGTGTTCATATCGAACCGGGTGCTCCGTTTTTCTCGGGGCCCGACAGGCCGCAGAATTTCTACCGCCTCGGGTACTCTTCTATTTCGACCAACCGCATAGGCCCCGGCGTCGAACTTATCGCGGAAGCCATCCGGTCAGCCTGAGATCGCACTGGACATATTCCGCAGACGCGTCTGGCCCTAACGCAGGTCGCACCCTTACGCCAAAACCATATCAACCCCCGGGTCCCGGTGCCCGGTTTTCTCACTCTTGCTTGGAGAACACCCCTATGAAGATGACGACGGAAGAGGCCTTTGTTAAGGTTTTGCAGATGCATGGTATTGAACATGCGTTTGGGATCATTGGCTCTGCGATGATGCCGATTTCGGATCTGTTTCCGAAGGCTGGGATCATGTTCTGGGACTGTGCGCATGAGGGCAGCGCGGGGATGATGGCGGATGGCTACACCCGGGCGACCGGCAAGATGTCGATGATGATCGCGCAGAACGGTCCGGGCATCACCAACTTTGTGACCGCCGTCAAGACTGCCTACTGGAACCACACCCCGCTTCTGCTGGTGACCCCGCAGGCGGCCAACAAGACCATCGGTCAGGGGGGCTTTCAGGAAGTCGAGCAGATGAAGCTGTTCGAGGACATGGTCGCCTATCAGGAAGAGGTCCGCGACCCGACCCGCGTCTGCGAGGTTCTGAACCGTGTGATCATGCAGGCCAAGCGCGCCAGCGCCCCGGCCCAGCTGAACATCCCGCGCGACATGTGGACCCAGGTTGTCGATATCGACCTGCCCGCCATTGTCGAGTTCGAGCGCCCCTCGGGTGGCGAAACCGCCGTGGCCCAGGCGGCCGAGCTGCTGTCGAACGCCAGAAACCCTGTCATTCTGAACGGCGCCGGTGTGGTTCTGGCCGAAGGCGGCATCGAGGCGTCGAAAGCGCTGGCCGAGCGTCTGGATGCGCCGGTCTGCGTCGGCTACCAGCACAATGACGCCTTCCCGGGCAGCCACCCGCTGTTTGCCGGTCCGCTGGGCTATAACGGTTCGAAAGCGGGGATGGAGCTGATCAGCGAGGCGGATGTTGTCCTGTGCCTCGGCACCCGTCTGAACCCGTTCTCGACCCTGCCGGGCTATGGCATCAACTACTGGCCCGCGGATGCCAAGATCATCCAGGTCGACATTAACCCCGACCGTATCGGCCTGACCAAAGCGGTCAGCGTCGGCATCATCGGCGACGCCGCCAAGGTGGCAAAGGGCATTCTGGCCCAGCTGAGCGACACCGCCGGTGACGAAGGCCGCAAGGAGCGCAAAGAGCGCATCGCGCAGAAGAAATCGGCCTGGGCGCAGGAACTGACCTCGATGACCCATGAGGATGACGATCCGGGCACCACCTGGAACCAGCGCGCCCGCGCGGCCAAGCCCGACTGGATGAGCCCGCGCATGGCGTGGCGCGCCATTCAGGCGGCGCTGCCGAAAGAGGCGATCATCAGCTCGGACATCGGCAACAACTGCGCCATCGGCAACGCCTATCCGTCGTTTGAAGAGGGTCGCAAATACCTGGCGCCGGGCCTGTTCGGCCCCTGCGGCTATGGCCTGCCCGCCGTTGTCGGTGCCAAGATCGGCTGCCCGGATGTTCCGGTTGTGGGCTTTGCCGGTGACGGCGCCTTTGGCATCGCGGTGAACGAGTTGACCGCGATTGGCCGCGAGGAATGGCCCGCCGTGACCCAGATCGTGTTCCGCAACAACCAGTGGGGCGCGGAAAAGCGCAACTCGACCCTGTGGT
>NZ_JBQFXO010000034.1:0-1949 GCF_056540865.1 Ruegeria sp. AL11 | reverse complement strand
AACGGCTTGGGTCTGGCCCTGGTCCGTGCAATTGCAACACGGCACGGGGCTTTGATCAGCGCGTCAGACAATGCGCCCGGACTTACAATCAGTGTCAAGTTTCAACAACTGTGTTCATGATTCAGCATCTCAGTATGTGACTGCAAGGCCAGCGCACCGGGGTCACGTCCGTCAAGGTGGTGTAATTATGCGAGTGGCCTGAGGTCATGATCAGGCGGCTTGGGTAGTGATGCTGAGAATAGGATCGGTCTCCTCGGTATCGATCTGCGCGAAGGCTTCGACCTGCATGTAGCGGTTCTGCGTCTGCCATTCGTCGTTCTGCTCAAACAGCACTGCGCCGATGAGGCGCATGATCGAGGCCTCGTTGGGGAAGATGCCGACGACATCGGCGCGGCGCTTCACTTCCTTGTTCAGACGCTCGATCGGGTTGGTGCTGTGCAGCTTTGTGCGGTGCTGGCGCGGGAAGGCCATGTAGGCCAGCACGTCGTGTTCGCTCTCGTCCATCAGCCCGGCCAGTTTGGGCCAGCGCGAACGGATCTGATCAGCGACATGCCGCCATGTCTCGCCAGCCTGTTTGCGGTCGGGCTGATCGAAGGCCTGGCGGATCGCGGCGGCCACGACGGTGTGCTGGCCTCTTGAGACATGCGCCAGGGCGTTGCGCATCCAATGGACGCGGCAGCGTTGCCAGGTGGCCTCGAATACCCGCGCAATCGCCCCTTTCAGACCGACATGCGCATCACTGACCACCAGCTTCACTCCGCCGAGCCCGCGGGCTTTCAGAGAGCGCAGGAAGTCCATCCAGAACGTTTCCGCCTCTGATGGGCCAAGCCCCAGGCCGATGATCTCGCGGCGCCCGTCCGTGTTCGCTGCGACGGCGATTATCGCAGCGACCGAGACGATCCTCCCGCCCTGACGCACCTTGAGATAGGTGGCGTCCAGCCACAGGTACGGCCACTCGCCGGTGAGCGGGCGGTTGAGGAACTCGCCGACCCGTTCATCGATGTCCTTGCACAGCTTCGACACGGTGCTCTTGGAGATGCCGGAAAGCCCCATGGCCTGCGCCAGTTCGTCGACCCGGCGCGTTGAGACGCCGCCGATCCAGGCCTCCTGGATCACCGCGACGAGAGCCTTCTCAGAGGTCTTGCGCGGCTCCAGGAAGCCGGGGAAATAGCTGCCCTGGCGCAGCTTGGGGACCTTGAGGTTCAGCGTGCCCAACCGGGTGTCGAGCGCGCGCTCGCGATAACCGTTCCGCCAGGTCGTGCGACCCTCGGCGCGTTCGTGACGGCCGGCGCCGATCAAGCCCTCGACGTCGGCCTCCATGATCAGCTGAAGGACCGCTTCGGCAACGGCGCGAAGGAAATCGCCTTGATCGTGCTTTTCCAGAAGTTCGCTGAGGTCCATTGTGGTCTTGGTCATCGGGGTCTCCGTGTGGTTCGGGGTTGAAGCGTCGAAACTCCACCTCGACCATACACCTCGATGGCCACCCGGATTACACCGGCAACGCCGAGGAAATTACACCACGTCCTCGGACACTAACGTCTTCACGTTGATGCCAAGCTCACGGCTCAGCTCCGCGTTCGAAGCTTGCGATCGCTGTATTGTTGCTCGGATGGCGTGCGTTGTCGTGGCGCAGCCGTGACGTATCTGTCCCATAAGGCATCCTTCCATTCCGTCGAATGGATCGCACCATCAAACCTTGGGATCAAACACCTGGAGCCGTCGCCCCAAGTGTCATGTCCATCCCGGACGACACACCGAATAAGGTGATGAACGGCGCAGGAGAAAACATACTCTCGATCAGCCTAAAGCAATTCCCGCCGGATATTGGCCAGCCACAGCGCTCTCCATGGATCATTGTCGTTTCTCGGTAAGTGGCAGCTGATCCTCGGAACCGCAGCTGCGGTTGCGCAGGATTGCGTTCGAGACCGACAGCAGATGCGTTTCCATGA
>NZ_JBQFXO010000033.1:0-1914 GCF_056540865.1 Ruegeria sp. AL11 | reverse complement strand
GCAGTACTCTGGTCAATGACCTGGACGCCGAAATCGCTGTCGTGCGTGAACAGGTCGAACAGTTTGTTGCGCTGAACAGCCCCTGCATCGTTTACGCCGAGTGTTCCAATACCGTCCAGGGGCAGATCGGAACGCCGGTCAATGACCGCCCGAAGCTGTCCAAAGACGAGGTTCTGGCCTATGCGGGCAAGCTGACCGAGCTTGCCAAATGGATGGCAGATCAGGGTATGCCGATGGCCTATCACCATCATATGGGCACGATCATCGAAAGCGAAGAGGATGTGAACTGGCTGATGCAGGGTTCAGGCCCCGAGCTGAAGCTGTGTTTCGATACGGGTCACTTGCTGTTTGGCGGTGGCGACGTGATGGCCACGCTGAACCGTTGGGGCGACCGGGTGCACCATGTCCACTTCAAGGACATCCGCCCGGACATCGTGCAGGACACGCGCGAGAACAATCGCAGCTTTCTGGATGCGGTGATCGCCGGCGCGTTCACCGTGCCGGGTGATGGGTGCATCGACTTTCAGGCCGTAGCCAACGCGTTGAAAGCAATGGATTACACCGGCTGGATCGTGGTCGAGGCCGAGCAGGACCCCGCCAAGGCGCCGCCCTATGAGTACTCCAAGCTGGGCTATGACCATATCGTCGAGGTTTGCGGCAAGGCAGGGTTGGAGATCACCGTTTAATCACCGCCCCTCGGGGCAACACCGAAGCCATGAAAGAGGAGTTTGTCATGGTACATCAAGAACTTGGATATGTCGGCTATTTTGACCGGGAATCCTGCGATCTGGATGAGTTCAAGGTGTTGACCTCGCAAAACCTGACAACCGGTGCGGTGCCTCATGCCGCATCGGTACAAAAGAACGTTCCGATCTATGATATGCACGCCCTGCGCCCGGCGCTGGAGAATGCGGATCAAAGAAAAGCGCTGCTGGCAGAATGGGCAGGCGTGTTGGACAAATCTGCGGGTGTGATCGTTCTAAAAGGCGCATTTGCGGATACGTCCGTGATCGACCGGGCGACCGCTGTGTTCCATCAGATCATCGAGGAAGAACGTCAGGGCGGGGCCGGGGAAGGTGACCACTTCGCGGCCTCGGGCGCGAATGACCGGATATGGAACGCATTGCAGAAACAGTGCTTGCGCGACCCCGAAGGCTTTGCACTCTATTTCGGGAATGTGGCCATTGCAACGGCTTGCGAAGCGTGGCTGGGGCCGAACTATCAAATGACCGCGCAGATCAATCAGGTGCGCCCCGGCGGCAAGGCACAGCAGGCGCATCGGGATTACCATCTGGGCTTTCAAACCGCTGACAGCGCCGCCCGGTATCCGGCCCATGCCCATCTGGTGACGGCCTCGCTGACCTTGCAAGGCGCGGTTGCGCATTGTGACATGCCCGTGGAAAGCGGCCCAACCAAACTGTTGCCGTTTTCGCAGCTTTACGCGCCGGGATATCTGGCCTTTCACGATGCGGCACACCGGGCGTTTTTCGAAGAGAACTACATTCAGTTGCCCCTTGAAAAGGGGGATGCCGTTTTCTTCAACCCGGCGCTGTTTCACGCTGCCGGGGAAAACAGCAGTGCGGATATTCAGCGGATGGCGAACCTGTTGCAGGTCTCGTCTGCCTTCGGTCGTGCGATGGAGATGGTTGACCGGCAGTCCATGTCGCAGGCGGTGTTTCCGTCGCTGGCCGCCCTGAAACAACGGGGGGCGCTGAGTGCGCCAGAGCTGATTGCGGCGATTGCCGCAACGGCTGAGGGCTATCCGTTCCCGACCAATCTGGACACCGACCCGCCGATTGGTGGCAACGCGCCCGAAAGCCAGGCCGACATATTGCACCGGGCCGTATCGGAAGGGTGGGCCGAGGCTCAGCTGTCTGCCGCGCTTTTGGCCCTGCAAGCACGGCAAGCGGCCTG
>NZ_JBQFXO010000032.1:0-1946 GCF_056540865.1 Ruegeria sp. AL11 | reverse complement strand
CCAGAATGTTGCGCAGGATCGGCGCGGGCGTGGTGGTGCCGTAATAGCCCTGACCGATCAGCGAGGTCAGAACCTTGTTCTTGCCCGCCACCTGCTTCATGTGAAAGAGCGCATCGCGTTCCGTCATCGCCGGGCCCCAGTCCAGCGGTTCCTTCTGCCGGATCGCGGGCGGGACGGTAGCGTCGATCAGCTGGTCCAGCGTCTTGAAGCCGATCACCTGCAGCATGTCGCGCATCTCGGTCGGGCTGGGACCGATATGGCGACGGTTGGCAAAATCATAGGCTTCGTAGTCGGTCAGTTTGAAGGCCATTGCAGCGCTCCTCAAGGATAGGTCAGGTCCGGCGGAGACGGCAGGAGCCTCCGGCGGGAGTATTTGGAAAAAGATGAAGCGGGGAGCCCCGGTCTCTGGGGCTCCGGGCCGGATTTAGCCGATGAAGGCCTTGTAGCCGGCTTCGTCCATCAGATCTTCCAGCTGCGCGGCATCGGCGATCTTGATCTTGTAGATCCAGGCCTCGCCCTCGGGGTCGTCGTTCAGCGCGCCGGGGTTGTCAGCCAGCGCCTCGTTCACTTCCGTAATCTCGCCATCAACCGGCGCGTAAAGCTCGGAGGCGGCCTTGACGGATTCGATCACGCCGATCTCGCCATCCTTCTCGAACTCGTCGCCCACCTCCTGCTGCTCGACAAAGACCACCTCACCCAGCTGCTCGGCCGCGTGTTTGGTGATGCCCAGCGTGGCCGTGTCGCCGTCGACCGCCAGCCATTCATGTTCTTCGGAATAATAGGTTGCCATGGTGTCTCTCTCCTGACTTCAACGCTTGTAATTCTGTTTGACGAAGGGCAGCGCCACAATCTGCGCCGGTTGCGCCTTGCCCCGGATGATCAGGTTGACCTTCTCGCCCGGCTCGCCATGGCCCGCGGACACATAGCCCATCGCAACCGGGCCGCCGACCGTGGGGCCAAAGCTGCCCGAGGTGATCTGACCGATGGTATTGCCCTCAAGGCATTGCACTTCCACGCCCTGACGCGCGGGGCCGCGGCCGTCGGGCTTGATGCCCACCAGCTTGCGCGCAGGCCCCTCGGCCAGTTCGCGCTGCACACGTTCCGCACCCGGAAAGCCGCCTTCTTCCTTGCGGCGCTTCTGCATCGCCCAGCCAAGGCTGGCCTCGACCGGCGAGGTGCTCTGATCGATGTCATTGCCATAAAGGCACAGACCGGCTTCAAGCCGCAGGCTGTCACGCGCGCCCAGACCCGCCGGTTCGCAATCCTCATGCGCAAGGAACGCCCGGGTGATCTCGATCGCCTTGTCCTCGGGGATCGAGATCTCATACCCGTCCTCGCCCGTGTATCCCAGCCGCGAGATGCGGCATTCGACACCCAGGATGTCGGCAATCGT
Source organism: Ruegeria sp. AL11 (assembly GCF_056540865.1). Lineage (NCBI taxonomy): Bacteria > Pseudomonadati > Pseudomonadota > Alphaproteobacteria > Rhodobacterales > Roseobacteraceae > Ruegeria > Ruegeria sp. AL11. Next base: position 553 of record NZ_JBQFXO010000032.1, on the reverse strand, counting down.
AGTTTCCATGAACTTGAGGTCGCGCACCGCAGGGCAGAGCGCGCCCACCACGTCCTCGGCCTTGGGGCCTTGCACCGCGACCAGCGCGCGGTCGAAAATCTCGGTCACTTCGACGCCGTCCAGATTGGCGCGCATATGCGGAATGTCCTGATGGCGCAGCGCCGCGTTCACCACCACAAAGTAATGATCCCCCGCGTTCGACACGATCAGGTCATCCATGATCCCGCCTTCGGCATTGGTGAAGAACCCGTACCGCGCCTTGCCTTCCTTCAGCGTCGCATAAGCCTGCGGACACAGAGCTTCCAGCTTCTCGCCCACATCCTCGCCCCGCAAAATCACCTGACCCATATGCGACACATCAAACAACGCCGCCTTCTCGCGGCACTGCTTATGTTCACCCATGATCCCCAGCGGATACTGAACTGGCATCTCCCACCCGGCAAAATCAACCATCTTGCCGCCCAACTCAACGTGAAGCCCAAAAAGCGGCGTGCGTCTAATCTCGGTCATCTTGGATACCTTTTCGTATCTTTCGGTTTGGAACGCATTCCCG
>NZ_JBQFXO010000031.1:0-2202 GCF_056540865.1 Ruegeria sp. AL11 | reverse complement strand
GGCGGGCATTGCGCCCTCTGCCGTGGTTCTGGTTGCCACCGTGCGGGCGATGAAGATGAATGGCGGTGTCGCCAAGGCCGATCTGGGCGCCGAGAATGTCGATGCGGTCATGGCGGGCTGCGCCAACCTGGGCCGCCATATCGAGAACGTGAAGTCGTTCGGTGTGCCGGTTGTTGTCGCCATCAACCACTTTGTCACCGACACCGATGCCGAGGTTCAGGCGGTGAAGGATTATTGCGCCTCTCATGGGGTCGAGGCGGTTCTGTCGCGCCATTGGGAGCTGGGCTCGGAAGGCTCTGCCGATCTGGCCCGCAAGGTTGTGGAAATCGTCGAAGGGGGCTCTGCGAACTTCGCGCCGATCTACCCCGACGAGATGCCGCTGTTTGAGAAGATCGAAACCATCGCCAAGCGCATCTACCGCGCCGACGAGGTTCTGGCCGACAACAAGATCCGCACGCAGCTGAAAGAATGGGAAGCTGCGGGGTATGGCAACCTGCCGGTCTGCATGGCGAAAACCCAGTACAGCTTCTCGACCGACCCGAGCTTGCGGGGCGCGCCCACCGGCCATTCGGTGCCGGTGCGTGAAGTCCGCCTGAGCGCGGGCGCGGGCTTTATCGTGGTTGTCTGCGGTGAGATCATGACCATGCCGGGCCTGCCCCGCAAACCGGCCGCGGAAACCATCTGCCTCAATGACGCAGGTGAGATCGAGGGCTTGTTCTAAGCCGCTGAATAAGACATCTCGTGGTCCGGGACCCCCGGGCCATGAGGAGACGATGATGCCCACTCTGACACCGCCGCAGGACTGCCATTCGATGCGGGATCTGCGGGTTCAGATCGACAGGCTGGACCGCCAGCTGATCGGGATGCTGGTGAGGCGCGCAAGCTATATCGACCGCGCGTCTGAGCTGAAGCCGGGCGAGGGCCTGCCCGCCCGCATCCCGGACCGGGTCGAGGATGTGGTGCAAAAGGTGCGCGCCAGTTCGCAGGCGGCGGGGATGGACCCCGATTTGTCCGAAACGCTCTGGCGCATTCTGATTGACTGGTCGATTGCACGTGAGGAACGTGTGCTCGGCCCCGAGTAAAGACCGGGCGCGTTCTGCGCCCGTTTGGGTTTTGAAAGAAGGGACCAAAGGATGGTAGCGCAGGTTATCGACGGGAAGGCCTTTGCCGCCAAAGTGCGCGCGCAGGTGACCGATCAGGTTGCAAAGCTGAAAGAGGAAAACGGCATCACCCCCGGCCTGGCCGTGGTTCTGGTGGGCGAGGATCCGGCCAGCCAGGTCTATGTCCGCTCGAAAGGCAAGATGACCGTCGAGGTCGGCATGAACTCGTATGAGCACAAGCTGGATGCGGAGACCTCGGAGGCGGAGCTGCTGGCGCTGATCGACAAACTGAACACCGACCCGGCGGTGCATGGCATACTGGTGCAGTTGCCGCTGCCCAAGCACCTGAACGAGGATCTGGTGATCAATTCGATCGATCCGGCCAAGGATGTGGACGGCTTCCATATCTCGAACGTGGGCCTTTTGGGCACCGGTCAGAAATCGATGGTGCCCTGCACCCCGCTGGGCTGCCTGATGATGCTGCGCGATCACCACGGGTCGCTGTCGGGCATGGATGCGGTTGTCATCGGTCGCTCGAACATCGTGGGCAAGCCGATGGCGCAGCTGCTGCTGGGGGACAGCTGCACCGTGACCATCGCGCATTCGCGCACCAAAGATCTGCCGGATGTGGTCCGCCGCGCCGATATCGTCGTGGCCGCTGTCGGTCGCCCCGAAATGGTGCCTGGCGACTGGATCAAGGAAGGCGCCACCGTGATCGACGTGGGCATCAACCGCATCGAGCGGGATGGCAAGACCAAGCTGGTCGGCGACGTCGACTATGCCAGCGCTGCCGAACGCGCCGGCGCCATCACCCCGGTCCCCGGCGGCGTCGGCCCCATGACCATCGCCTGCCTGCTGGCCAACACCCTCACCGCCTGCTGCCGCGCAAACAAACTCCCAGAACCAGAAGGCCTGACCGCCTGATAAACACGGGGGCCGGAGGGGATCCGTCGGACCGGTCCCCTTTTTTTGGCAGGCAAGGTTCCAGCCAAACCGCCCCCAGACCGCCCCATGAGAGCATGGGCAAAGCAGCCTGAATGGGTTTGACAGCCGAACAATTCATGATATCCCTGTATTCCCAGTTGGTTACAGGTGAAGACAC
>NZ_JBQFXO010000030.1:0-2295 GCF_056540865.1 Ruegeria sp. AL11 | reverse complement strand
TTTGCCATTTCGGCCGTGGATATTGCCCTTTGGGATATTCGCGGCAAAACACGAAATGCACCATTGTGGCAGATGGCCGGCGGAGCGTCGAAACGGTGCAAGGCCTATGCCGGCGGGATCGACCTGAATTTCTCGTTAGAGAAACTGCTGCGCCAGACCGAAGGGTACCTTGCGCGTGGGTTCAACGCAGTCAAGATCAAGGTTGGTCAACCAGATTTGGCCGACGATCTTGAACGCGCCCGGGCGGTGCGTGAGATGCTGGGCCCGGACCGGTTCTTCATGGTCGACGCGAATTACTCCATGAGCGTCGAACAGGCCATCGTGGCTGCCAGAGGGTTTGCCGAATACGATATTCTGTGGTTCGAGGAACCGACTATACCAGACGACTACAAAGGTTATGGCCGAATTGTCGAAGCGACGGGCGTTCCCCTCGCCATGGGTGAAAACCTGCACACGATACACGAATTCGAATACGCCTTTGATGACGCGAAGCTGAGTTTCATCCAGCCCGATGCCTCAAACTGCGGTGGAATCACCGGCTGGCTTCGTGTGGCCGCGCTAAGCGCACAGCACGGCATTCCGGTTTGCAGTCACGGGATGCAGGAGCTGCACGTCAGCCTTGTTTCTGCGCAACCCAATGCGGGTTGGCTGGAAGTACACTCATTCCCGATAGACCAGTACACGACCCGTCCGCTTGTCGTGGAAGACTGCTTGGCCGTGGCCCCGGATACCCCGGGGACCGGAGTGGAATTCGACTGGGACAAATTGAATGCGGAACACAGGGAGATGCATACATGACGACCCAGACGATCTCTGCGGCATACTACAGGGGCAACAAGAGCTTTGCCGTGGAACAGGCCCAAGCGTCGGATCCAGGCCCCGGCGAGGCCGCCATTCGCGTTGCCTATTGTGGGATTTGCGGGACGGATATGCATGTCTACCACGGCAACATGGACGCCCGTGTCGGTCTGAACCGGGTAATCGGGCACGAGATGTCAGGTGTCGTCGAAGCGGTGGGCGAGGGCGTCGATACGGTAAAACCCGGCCAAAAGGTCGTCGTCCGACCGCTGGATCACTGTGGCGAATGCCCGGCCTGCAAACGGGGGCATCAGCATATCTGCCAGAACCTCAAGTTTCTCGGCCTCGACACCGATGGCGCCATGCAGGAGATCTGGACCGTTCCGGCCCACACGTTGCACGTTCTGCCGGATGACTTGCGCATGGATCACGCGGCGCTGATCGAGCCGGTCGCCGTTGCTTGCCACGATGTGCGGCTGTCTGGACTGCAACCTCGCGAGGACGTCGTCGTCATCGGCGGTGGCCCGATCGGCATCCTGGTTGCCATGGTTGCGCGTGACGCGGGCGGAAACGTCGTGATTTCCGAAGTGAACCCGAACCGTCTTGCGATTGCTGAAAAACTTGGTTTCGACACGATCAACCCAATCGAAACCGATCTGGTGTCCACAATCAGTGCGCGCACGGATGACAAAGGGGCAGATGTGGTTTTCGAGGTGTCGGGAACGCAGCCCGGTGTTGATGCGATGACCGCCGTTGCCGCGACGCGGGCTCGGATCGTGATGGTCGCGATCCATGCTCAAAAGCCCCAGATCGACCTGTTCCAGTTCTTCTGGCGAGAGCTGCAACTGATCGGTGCGCGGGTCTATGAGCCGGAGGATTACGAGAAAGCCATTGCAGTTGTCGCCTCGGGCGGAGTGGACGCGGATGTCGTGATTACTGACGTCAGCCCTCTGGCAGACATTCAGGCCGCGTTTGAAGCACTGGATCGCAGTCCAACCGCAATGAAAAGCCTGATCGAAGTAGGACCGCGTTCATGAGTGTTTTGCAAAGTTTCGACCTGACGGGAAAAACGGCACTTGTGACCGGGTGCAAACGCGGCATCGGGCGCGGCATGGCCGAGGCATTGGCATCGGCCGGAGCCGATATCATCGGAGTGTCCGCCTCGCTCGAGCTGTCCGGCTCGGAGGTCGAAAAAGCCGTCACGGCGATGGGGCGCAGTTTCCGGGCTTACCAATGCGACTTCTCGGATCGCGCCGCGCTGCATGGGTTCATTGATCAGTTGAGGGCCGACGGACAAACCCCTGATATCCTTGTCAACAATGCCGGCACGATCAAACGCAAGCCAGCCGCCGAACACCCGGACGACTGGTGGGACGAAGTGATTGAGGTCAACCTGTCCTCGCAATTCGTTCTGTCTCGCGAGATCGGCAAGGACATGCTGGTGCGCGGCTCTGGGAAGATCATTTTCACAGCTTCGCTGCTAACATTTCAGGGCGG
>NZ_JBQFXO010000029.1:0-2625 GCF_056540865.1 Ruegeria sp. AL11 | reverse complement strand
GTGACGCTGTCAGATCGCTTTTCGACCGGCTCGTCGATCATGCCGCAAAAGAAAAACCCCGACGCGGCGGAACTGATCCGGGCCAAGGTGGGCCGCATTTACGGGGCGAATACCGCGCTGATGATGGTGATGAAGGGCCTGCCGCTGGCCTATTCCAAGGACATGCAGGAAGACAAGGAACAGGTCTTTGACGCCGCCGACAACTGGATGCTGGCACTGGCGGCGATGGAAGGGATGGTCAAGGACATGACCGCCAACCGCGACAGCCTTGCCGCCGCCGCCGGCTCGGGTTTCTCGACCGCTACGGATCTGGCCGACTGGCTGGTGCGGGTGCTGGGCCTGCCGTTCCGGGATGCGCATCACGTCACCGGATCACTGGTGGCCATGGCCGAAGGCAAGGATTGTGATCTGCCCGACCTGACGCTGGATGATATGCAATCGGTCCATGGTGATATCTCGGATGATGTCTACTCTGTCCTTGGCGTCGTCAATTCGGTAAACTCGCGGCAGTCCTACGGTGGTACCGCCCCCGATCAGGTGCGGGCCCAGATCGAACGATGGAAGGCAATGGTATGACAACCGCGCTACGTGCGATCCTGATTGCGGTTTCCGGTCTGGTGCTGGCCGGGTGCGGGGCTGATGGCGAGCCTGATCAACCAACTGCCCCTCAACCCACGGTCAATGCCACCATTGGGGTTGGATCAAGCGGCGCGTATGTTGGCGGGGGTGTCGGCCTAAGCCGCGGACCGCTGGGCATTTATCTTGGATTCTGATCCTTTTGAATGTTGCGCCCATGGTCCCGGCACCTCATGTTGGGTCCACGTATCGATTACCTGTCACACAAAGAAATGGTATTGAAATGAGAATTCTGGGATTGGTTTGTGCACTTGCTGTTTTGGCGGCTTGCGAGCCTTCGTCAGCGCGACGTCCGGAACCTGCGGCCGAACCAAAACAATCGGGCACCGGCATTTCAATCTCGGGCTATGGCCGAGTTGGTGTTTCAACGCAAAACTAAACCGGGACTAAGGATACAGAATCCATTGATCCGAAGTCCTCTTATGGTCTAAGCGCGCAGGCATGGATCACTTTTTGTACCGCGACGGCGCGCTTTTCGCCGAGGACGTCCCAGTCTCCGAAATCGCAGCCGCGGTCGGAACACCGTTCTACGTCTATTCCACGGCAACGTTGCAGCGGCATTTCAAACTGTTCGATGACGCGTTGGACGGTACCGATCATCTGGTCTGCTACGCGATGAAAGCGGCCAGCAATCAGGCGATCCTTAAGACATTGGCCCAAGCAGGTGCGGGGATGGACGTGGTCTCGGGCGGAGAATATCTGCGTGCGAAGGCGATTCAACCTTTCAACATGCCATGCCGATCCCGGCTCAATTCGTTTCCATCTGAACCGGTCATGCAAGCGAAATGCTCCATCAGCCCAGAACTCAATCTCTGTCGGCGTTAATCGGTACCCGCCCCAGAATGGAGGACGAGGTGGATTCGGCCCAAGTTTAGCGGTCACTTTCGCGACCTCTGCCATCAAAGCTGTCCGACTTGAAAGCGGTTGTGACTGCTTTGAAGCCCAGGCACCCAACCGGCTTTTCAATGACCTTGATGCATAATACGCATCAGCCTGGGGCCCGTTTTCACGACATACTGTACCACGAACACGAAGTTGACGCCGCAAAGATTTCCAATGCATTACAAATGCAGCTTTTTCCGACGTATCCAGCTCATTCGCTTTGACGCTTTCGTAGTTTGTATAGAATACAAATGAATCCGCTTCGATTTCTTTCAGCAAAACCATGCGTGCATTTGGCAAACCATCCGGGTCAACGGTTGCAAGCGCAATCGCATTCGGATCATTCAATTCAGTTTCTTCAGCCTCAGCTAACCACCGGGCCGCAATTTTAAACGGATCGGAGCCAGCAAAGATGCCATCACGCTCGGTCATTTCCATCCCCTGGAAAGTATTAATGACGAGCCTAAGGCGAGAACCCGCTGCGAGCAAGAGCGCACGGCCTTGATGCAGCGCTACCAATGGCATAAACCATGCCAATCTAACGCGAAGACAGGCGGAGAACCAAACATGTCAAATCAGTTGATGGCCGGCAAACGTGGCCTCATCATGGGACTGGCCAATGACAAATCAATCGCATGGGGAATCGCCCGCGCCTTGTCCGAAGCCGGAGCTGAACTTGCCTTTTCTTATCAGGGTGACGCTTTAAAAAAACGTGTGGACCCGCTGGCTGCGCAATTGGGCAGCGAAATCGTTCTGCCCTGCGACGTGAGCGATGAGGCTTCAATTGATGGGCTTTTCTCGGCGCTGGAAGAGAAATGGGGCAAGCTGGACTTTATCGTTCACGCCATCGGTTTTTCTGACAAGAACGAATTGCGTGGACGTTATGTGGATACCAGCCGGGCCAATTTCACGCTGACGATGGATGTCTCCGTCTATTCGTTCACCGCGGTTATGCAGCGCGCGGAAAAGATGATGTCCGAAGGCGGCAGTGCCATAACACTGACCTATTACGGAGCCGAGCAGGTGATGCCCCACTATAACGTGATGGGTGTTGCCAAGGCCGCTCTGGAAGCGTCGGTCAAATACCTGGCCGAGGACCTGGGCAAG
>NZ_JBQFXO010000028.1:0-3323 GCF_056540865.1 Ruegeria sp. AL11 | reverse complement strand
GTTGCCGACACTTTCTCTGCAGCAGTCAGACAATGAGGCGCAAAGAGAACTGCGGGGATAAGCATTGAACGCAACATGTTGTTTCCTTCGACAGTGGGGCAAAACCAGCATGATAGAGACTACGAAATTTATTGCTAGGTAAGGAACGCATAGCCGGACCTGAAAAGTCAGCTTCGTCCCGCTGTTGATTTCCGCTGAGAAGTGACCCGGTATTTTCACCGAGATTTGACCCACCTTTGTTTATGTCTCAGCGTTTATGTTGTGGTCAATGTTGGCGTTTCCTTTCTCGTTTTCCTTGCTTCAGAACTTGCCTTGAAGCGGTAGCTGTCGTTACCGGTTTCGAGGATGTGGCAGCGGTGCGTGAGGCGGTCGAGGAGAGCTGTTGTCATCTTTGCATCCCCGAAGACCTGCGCCCATTCAGAGAAGCTGAGGTTGGTTGTGATGATGACGCTGGTGCGCTCATAGAGCTTGCTGAGCAGGTGGAATAGCAGTGCGCCGCCGGATGAGCTGAATGGCAGGTAGCCGAGCTCGTCGAGAATGACCAAGTCGACCTTGGTCATCATCTCAGCCATCTTCCCGGTTTTGCCTAGCACCTTTTCCTGCTCCAGCGCATTGACCAGTTCCACTGTCGAATAGAAGCGGACTTTACGCCTGTGATGTTCGATGGCCTGAACGCCGATGGCAGTCGCGATGTGGCTCTTGCCAGTACCGGGGCCGCCGATCAGGACAACGTTCTCTGCATTTTCCATGAACTCTCCGCGGTGCAATTGCCGGACAGTGGCCTCGTTGATCTCACTGGATTTGAAGTCGAAGCCTGCGAGGTCTTTGTAAGAGGGGAAGCGCGCCACCTTGGTGTGATAGGCGATTGACCGCACCTCCCGCTCAGCGATCTCAGCTTTGAGAAGCTGAGACAGCATCGGTGTTGCGGTCTCGAAGGCGGGCGCGCCCTGAGCGACCAGATCCTCTACTGCATTTGCCATGCCATACAGCTTGAGGCTGCGCAGCATGATCACGACGGAAGCTCCTGCTGGATCATGACGCATGGCGCTTCTCCCCGGTTTGTCTCAGATCATCGTAGCGGTCCACGTTTGCCTTCGGGGTCGTTTCCAAAGCCAGCGCATCTGGTGGGTCGATCTCTGGAAGGTCTGTTTGCTTCTTGTCAATCAAGCGGTGCAGCAGGTTCAGGATATGCGTCTTGGTAGGAACCCCGGCTTCCAACGCCAATTCTACGGCGCGTAGAACTGCGTCCTCGTCGTGATGCAAAACCAGTGACAGGATATCGACCATTTCCCTGTCACCACCCTCTTTGCGGAGCATATGATCCTGGAGTCGACGGAAGGCATCTGGCATCTCTGTGAACGGCGCACCGTTACGCAGAGCACCCGGTTTACGTTGGATGACTGCCAAATAGTGACGCCAATCGTAGACCACTCTGCCAGGCTTGCGATGTGACCGCTCTATGATCCGCTCATGTGAACAAACGGTTTGGCCCTCAGCCACGATGACCAGACGTTCGGGGTAGACATGCAGGCTGATACGCTGGTTGGCAAAGCTGGCCGGCACGCTGTACCGGTTGCGTTCGAAGGTCACCAGGCATGTCGGCGATACCCGTTTGCTGTGTTCGACAAATCCATCGAAGGCGGGCGGCAGCGCCATCAACGTGGGCTTCTCAGCTTCCCATGCATCAGCAACAGTACCCGGCAATTCCCGGTGCTTTGTCTCGGCCCATAGGGCGACACAGCGATCCTCAAGCCATTGGTTCAGCTCGCCCAGATCCTTGAAGATGGGCATGACCTGCCACAGCCGGTTGCGCGCATCGCGGACGTTCTTCTCGACCTGACCTTTCTCCCAACCCGCAGCAGGGTTGCAGAACTCTGGTTCAAAAACATAATGGCTGGCCATGGCCTTGAAGCGGGCATTGATGTCACGCTGCTTGCCTCGGCCCACACGGTCCACGGCCGTCTTCATATTATCGTAAATCCCGCGGCCGGGAACGCCACCAAACACGCGGAACGCATGCCAATGGGCGTCAAACAGCATCTCATGCGCTTGCAACGGATAGGCTCGCACGAGGAAAGCCCGGCTGTGTGAGAGTTTGATATGGGCGACCTGAAGCTTGACCCGATCTCCACCGATATTGGCCCAGTCTTCGCTCCAGTCGAACTGGAACGCTTCACCCGGCTGGAATACCAGCGGCACGTAAGTTCCGCGTCCCGTCGTCTGTTCCGCACGGTGCCGATCTGACCGCCACGTCCGCGCGAATGCGGCAACACGGCCATAGGATCCTTCATAACCCAGCTTCACCAGATCAGCATGCATCTGCTTCACCGTGCGCCGCTCCTTGCGGGGCTTGCGTGTCTGGGCGAGCAGCCAGGCAGACAACCGATCCGCATACGGATCCAATTTGCTAGAACGCGGCGGTGTCTTGAACTTCGGTTCTACAGCGCCTTCGCGTAGATACTTTTTGATGGTGTTGCGAGACAGCCCCGTGCGCCGTGAAATCTCGCGAATTGGCATTTTGTCACGCAATGCCCAGCGTCGTATGACACTCAAAAATCCCATGTCGATCACTCCAAATCACCCCAAACGAAAACGTCGGGGCAATGTGCTCACATGGGTCAATTCTCAGTGAAAATTATCTGGCTTACCGGGTCACTTCTCAGCGGAAATCAACACTCAGGCGGCCATCTGTCCCAATATCCCTGACGACGGACAGTAGACCCTGAAGAGCAGAGGAGAGCCGTAGAGTTTCTTACCGGTGAAGCCATCCATGGCCTCAATGCTTTTGCAGACCCGGACTTGCTCGGACGTTTTCGGCCCGTCGGAGGGTTGATTTCGGTCGAAAACGCAGCGGCGCAGATCATGGACGAAGTCCAGAACCGGAAGAGCGACAGGATGGTTTACACGCAACGTCGTCTCCTGGGCGACACAGCCATGTCGCTGCAGGAATACGTCTCGCTGGTCACCGAAACACTATTGAGCGATCTGCCGTCAAAGGAACTGGTTTCGCCAGCGCAGAACGGTGCAATAATAGCCTATATCGACATCCTGACCGACCTAACCACCGAGGATGGCAATGCCGAGGATCTTGTCGCACTGGTCGATGCCGAGTACCCGTTGGAGGTTGCCATGGTCGCAGTTGGCGGACTGAAGGGAACCTCCATCGGGGAGATAGCGAGCGCGGAACTCGACCGTGTGAACGCTATGCTGGGTAAGGGTCTTTCCGAACAAGGCGAAGAGGAGCAGTAGCGGTGCTGGCTCGTCGGTCCAGCGCAAGGATTGAAGGCCCAAAAAGAACCCATTCTGTTTGACGAAGTCTGATG
>NZ_JBQFXO010000027.1:0-3805 GCF_056540865.1 Ruegeria sp. AL11 | reverse complement strand
ATATCGCTGACTGTGAATGGCATGTCTGTGAGCGGTGAAGTTGAGGGTCGGACGTTATTGTCTGGTTTTTTGCGGGATCATTTGTCTTTGACGGGGACGCATGTTGGCTGTGATACGGCGCAATGTGGGGCCTGTGTGGTGCATGTGAACGGCGAGGCTGTGAAGTCGTGCAACATGCTGGCGGTTGAGGCCGACGGGGCCGAGGTTGGCACGATCGAGGGTCAGGCCTCCGAGGATGGGACACTCAATGCGATCCAGCAGGCGTTTCAGGATCACCACGGGCTGCAATGCGGCTTCTGCACACCGGGCATGGTGATGAGCGCGGCGGCCTTGCTGAAGGACAATCCGCGCCCGTCCGAGGCCGAGATCCGCAAGTATCTGGAAGGCAACCTGTGCCGCTGCACGGGCTATCACAACATCGTCAAGGCGATCATGGCCGCTTCGGGCCAGGACGTCAGCAGCATCGCCGCCGAATAAGCGGCCCGAGGGAGGAGAACAAGCAATGCCCAAAGACAGTGGCATCGGAGCCAGTTCCAAGCGGCGCGAGGACGTGCGCTTTCTGACCGGAGCAGGCAATTACACCGACGACATCAACGTGGCCGGACAGGCCTATGTTCATTTCCTGCGCTCGGATATCGCGCATGGCCGGATCACCAGCCTTGATACCTCGGCGGCCGAGGCCATGCCGGGCGTGGTCAAGGTGTTCACCGGCAAGGATTTCGAAGGCGTGGGCGGCATGCCCTGCGGCTGGGAGGTGACGGACAAGCACGGCGCGCCCATGCAGGAGCCTGCGCATCCCATTCTGGCCCAGGGCAAGGTGCGCCATGTGGGCGATCCCATCGCCGCCATCGTGGCCGACAGCCTGGAGCAGGCCCGCGACGCGGCCGAGGCGATTGACCTCGAGATCGAGGAACTGCCCGCCGTGATCGACATGAAGGCCGCAGCGCAAGAGGGCGCGACGCTGGTCCATGACGATCTGAAGAACAACATCTGCTATGATTGGCAGCTGGGTGAAGCGGATGACGCCAAGGTCAATGAGGTCTTCGCCAATGCGGCCCATGTGACCACGCTGGATCTGGTCAACAACCGCCTGGTCGCCAACCCGATGGAACCGCGCGTGGCGGTGGGTGAGTATAAGCGGGGCACGGATGAGTACACGCTCTATACCACCTCGCAGAACCCGCATGTGATCCGCCTGCTGATGTGCGCCTTTGTGCTGGGCCTGCCCGAGCATAAGGTCCGCGTTGTGGCCCCGGATGTAGGCGGTGGCTTTGGCACCAAAATCTTCCACTATGCGGAAGAGGCGTTCTGTACCTTCGCCGCCAAGGCCTGCAACCGGCCTGTGAAGTGGACCTCCAGCCGGTCCGAGGCGTTCATGTCGGACGCCCATGGTCGGGATCATGTCAGCAAAATCGAACTGGCGCTGGATGCAGACAACAACTTCATCGGGTTGCGGACCAACACCTATGCGAACCTTGGGGCGTATCTGTCGACCTTCTCCAGTTCCGTGCCCACATGGCTGCACGGCACGCTGATGGCAGGCAATTACAAGACGCCGGTCATTCAGGTGAATGTGAAGGCGATGTTCACCAACACAGTGCCGGTGGATGCCTATCGCGGCGCGGGCCGGCCCGAGGCGACGTTCCAGTTGGAGCGTGTCGTCGATAAGGCCGCGCGCGAGCTGGGAGTCGATCCGATTGCGCTGCGCCGTCAGAACTTCATCACCCAGTTCCCCTATGACACGCCGGTCGCTCTGACCTATGACACCGGGGATTACAACGGGACCATGGACAAGCTTGAGGCCGCCGCCGATCTGGCAGGCTTTGCGGCCCGCCGTGCGGCCAGCGAGGCCAAGGGCAAGCTGCGGGGCCTGGGCATCAACTGCTATATCGAAGCGTGCGGCATTGCGCCCTCGAACATCGTTGGCATGCTGGGGGCCCGAGCGGGTCTTTATGACGCGGCGACCGTGCGGGTGAATGCCACCGGCTCGATCAGCGTCATGGTTGGCGCGCACAGCCACGGGCAGGGGCATGAGACCGCCTTCCCGCAGGTTGTGGCCGACATGATCGGCATTGATGAATCGATGGTCGAGATCGTGCATGGCGACACCTCAAAAATCCCGTTCGGCATGGGCACCTATGGCTCGCGCTCTCTGGCGGTCTGTGGCTCGGCCATGGTGAAGGCCACCGAGAAGGTGATCGACAAGGCCAAGAAGATCGCAGCCCACCTGCTGGAGGCCTCCGAGGCGGATATCGAGCTGAAGGACGGTCAGTTCAGCGTGGCAGGCACCGACAAGTCGGTGGCCTGGGGCGACGTGACCCTGACAGCTTATGTGCCGCATAACTTCCCGCTGGAGGTTGAGCCGGGGCTGGAGGAGACCGCGTTCTATGACCCGGCCAACTTCACCTTCCCCTCGGGCGCTTATGCCTGCGAGGTTGAGGTCGACCCCGAGACCGGTCAGGTCAGTATCGAGGCCTTCACCGCGGCGGATGACTTTGGCAACATTGTCAATCCGATGATCGTGGATGGTCAGGTGCATGGCGGCATTGGCCAGGGTATCGGCCAGGCTCTGCTGGAGAACTGCGCCTATGATGAGAATGGCCAGCTGTTGAGCGCGTCCTTCATGGATTACGCCATGCCGCGCGCCGATGATGTGCCCTTCTACGGCGTGGATCATTCCAGCCAGACGCCCTGTACGCATAACCCGCTGGGTGTGAAGGGCTGTGGTGAGGCCGGGGCGATTGGCTCTCCGCCGGCTGTGGTCAATGCCGTTCTGGATGCGATGAATTCGGGCGGCAAGGCGGTGGATCACATCGACATGCCAGTAAGCCCGTCGCGCGTCTGGGCGGCGATGAACAGCTGAGTTGAGAGGGCGGACCGGGGGCCAGCCCCCGGACCCCCGAGGTATTTTTAGCCAGATGAAGAGCGGATCTGCGCTCTTCGGAAAGGAAAAGCGGAATGTACAGTTTCGAGTTTGAGAAGCCTTCGAGCATTGCCGACGCGGTTGCTGCGTTGGGGGCCGAGGATGCGCAGCCATTGGGCGGGGGTCAGACGCTGATCCCGACGCTGAAGCAGCGCCTGGCGGCCCCTTCGGTGCTGGTCAGCATGGGTGGGATTGCCGAGATGCAGGGGGTCTGTGTCGAGGATGACGGCTCGGTCGTCATTGGCGGGGCGACGCCCCATGCCACGGTGGCGCGTGAAGCGGCGGGGTCGTATCCGGCGCTGGCGGCCTTGGCGGGTCAGATCGGTGATCCGGCGGTGCGCAATCGCGGCACCATTGGCGGGTCGGTGGCCAACAATGATCCGGCGGCCTGTTATCCGGCGGGCGTGCTGGGCTCAGGCGCGACCATCGTGACCAACGCGCGGCAGATCGCGGCGGACGACTTCTTTCAGGGCATGTTTGCCACCGCGCTGGATGAGGGTGAGATCATCACCTCGGTCCGGTTCCCGGTGCCTCAAGCGGCAAGCTATCAGAAGTTCCTGCAGCCTGCGTCCCGATTTGCCCTGGTCGGTGTCTACGTGGCGCGCTTTGCGGATGGTGTCCGTGTCGCCGTGACCGGCGCCAGCGAAGACGGCGTGTTCCGGTGGGCGGAGGCCGAAGAGGCCTTGAACAAATCCTTCAACGCCGAGGCGTTGATGGGGCTGAGCGTCAACCCGATGAACATGATCGCCGACCTGCATGGCAGCAAAACCTACCGCGCGCATTTGGTTGGGGTGATGACTAAACGCGCCGTCCAAGACTGCTCGTAAACACAGAAACAACAAACCCAAAAGCCCCGGGCAAAACCCCGGGGCTTTTGCTATG
>NZ_JBQFXO010000026.1:0-4266 GCF_056540865.1 Ruegeria sp. AL11 | reverse complement strand
CCGACCAAAGGATTAGTTGCAAACCATGGCATCATCGAATTGCGATCTGAGCTCAGCGTTCCAGAGGCAGTGGAACGTGTCAGGACAGCTGTGATGGGACAGGACGATACAGTCTGGTTTGGGGAGATCGATTTTGCGGCCGAAGCGTCCCAACTGGGGACGGAGCTGCCGGATGCTGTTCTCTTGCTATTCGGCGGACCAGCGCCCGGTGGTGTGGCTATGGCGGACTTTCCGGCAATTGGTTTGGATGCCTTTTGCCAAAAACTATTGGTTTACGCGAATGAAGAAGGCGGCTCCGTAGTCATTTTCAATGACATCGCTGCTTTGGCGGAGTTGCACTACGGTTCTTCAGCCGAACCTCATCACGGTTTGAACAAACGGCTGACGGAGACATTTCGCAAGGCAATTGAGTAGCCGCTGTTAGGAAAACGCAAAAAACCTTTGCCGATTGGCCATCTTTTCGTCGTCCGCTTTGGGTTGATTTCAGCGGTTCTCAACGCAACAGGCCTACCACGCTTTGGGCCGTTCGTTAAACTTTGCAAAGGCCGCTTTCTGCGCATTGCTGTAATTGGAGCTTCGCGCGGCATCAGTCAATTTGAACTCGGTAACGACCGTCGCTGACTTCCGTATATGTGGTTGTCCGCCATCAGCACCCATGGAACAGACTAGGTTGATTGCGTAGCGGAGGATTTCAGGCTCATCGTAACCATCAGAGAGTGGAGATGAGAATGAAATCCGGGAAACAGAAAGCGTCAGCAGAGAGAGTTGTCAAAGACATCCGCAGGAAGACACGGCGCCAGCATTCGGCAGAGGAGAAGATCCGTATTGTGTTGGATGGGCTTCGTGGTGAAGACAGCATAGCGGAGCTGTGTCGCCGTGAAGGAATAGCTACGAGCCTGTATTACAGCTGGTCGAAAGAGTTCCTTGAGGCCGGTAAGAAGCGGTTGGCTGGCGATACCGCACGCCAGGCTACCAGCTCTGAGGTGAAGGATTTGAGAGCGGAATCGTCGGCGCTGAAAGAGGTAGTCGCCGACCTGACCCTTGAGAACCGGCTGCTCAAAAAAAGCATGTTCGAGGATGGGGGAGACGACGAATGAGATATCCCGCATCCGAAAAGCTTGAGATCATCCGGCTGGTTGACGGTTCGCACCTGCCGATCAAACGCACACTGGAAAAGCTCGGCATTCCCAGAACGACCTTCTACCGCTGGTACGACAGGTATCTGTCTTTCGGCGAGGCCGGGCTTGAGGATCGCCATTCCCGGCCAGGTAGGGTTTGGAACCGCATCCCCGACAAGGTGCGCAAGCAGATCGTGGAACTGGCTCTGGAAGAACCCGAGTTATCGCCCCGCGAGCTTGCGGTGCGGTTCACCGACACCAGGCGCTACTTCGTTTCTGAGGCCAGTGTTTACAGGCTTCTGAAGGCACAAGATCTGATCACTAGCCCAGCCTGCATCACCATCAAAGCGGCGGATGAATTCCATGAGAAGACTGTGCGGCCGAACCAGCTTTGGCAGACCGACTTCACCTATCTCAAAGTCATCGGTTGGGGCTGGTTCTACCTGTCTACGATCCTGGATGATTACAGCCGTTACGTTGTCTCTTGGCGCCTTTGCACCACGATGAAAGCTGACGATGTCACAGGAACGCTGGAAGACGCTTTGGCTGCATCAGGTTGTGACAGTGTCACCGTTGCCCACAAGCCCCGGCTGCTCAGCGACAACGGCAGCAGTTACATCTCTGGCGAGTTGGCGAAATGGCTGGATGAGCAGGGTATGGATCATGTTCGGGGAGCGCCCAACCATCCGCAGACCCAGGGCAAGATTGAGCGATGGCATCAGACGATGAAGAACCGTGTCCTGCTGGAAAACTACTATCTGCCAGGAGCGCTCGAACAGGCCATCGGCGACTTCATCAATCACTACAACCACAACCGATACCACGAGAGCATCAGCAATCTGACACCCGCCGATGTCTATTTCGGTCGAGCCGAAACAATCCTCAGACGCAGAAAGGAAATCAAACACCAGACAATCCAGAAACGCCGCTTGCTGCATCATCAGAACGCGGCGTAGATTGAAACTGCGGCGAGCCTGATCCTCCTAAGCCAATCAAACGCTCGTGTTCCAAATCATTCGATGACGGACACGCTCGGACGGAGGCAGGTTGGAGACGTCCTTGCCATCCTGCATAACCGTACCCTTGGTCTGCAGATCCAGCCCGGCAATCGCCCGCAACAAGGTGGTCTTGCCGCAGCCGGACGGGCCAAGGAAACAAATGAATTCACCTTCTTTGATTTCAAGAGAGATGTCCTTGAGTGCCAGAAAGCTGCCGAACGCTTTCCACAAATTCTGGATGCTGAGATACAGTTCACCGGGTGGTGTTTTCTGAAGCACGGGAGAGGTCCTCACATCTGCACCTCGGGCACGACCGATCCTGGCTGGTGCGCGCCGGGTGAGTTGGTTGTGTTGGTGGGAACAAGAGAGTGGCGGGCAGGAGAGGCACAAAAGCCCCTCCTGCCAATGGAATTATTTCGCTTCAGACTTTCCGTCATAGCGAGACTGCCATTCCTTCAGGATTGCCGCGCAATTGTTGGCGGCATACTCGAAATCATTGTTGATCATCGCATCCAGAAGACCTTCTGGGAAGTGTTCAACCGGTTTTGCAACGCCGGGATACGCCACGACCGCATAGCCGGTATTGTACATCTCGTTGGCCTCTTTGGTGACGGTGAAGTCCACCAGCTTCTGCGCGGCTTCCAGATTTGCGGTACCGGCCACAATCGC
Source organism: Ruegeria sp. AL11 (assembly GCF_056540865.1). Lineage (NCBI taxonomy): Bacteria > Pseudomonadati > Pseudomonadota > Alphaproteobacteria > Rhodobacterales > Roseobacteraceae > Ruegeria > Ruegeria sp. AL11. The sequence continues at coordinate 1,481 of NZ_JBQFXO010000026.1, read as the reverse complement.
GGTTGCTTCCATGTCCCAGCCGACGCCTTCCGAAGGCACAATGATTTCCAGCGGTGCGCCATCAGCTTTGGACTTCGCCCCACGGAACGCAAAAGAGATACCAATCGGGATCTCACCCGCCGCCGCCAGTTTGCAAGGCTTCGAGCCGGAATGGGTGTAGCGCGCAATATTCTCGTGCAGCGCATCCATGTATTCCCAGCCACCTTCTTCGCCAAACATTTGAAGCCAGCTGGACACATCAAGGAACCCCGTGCCAGACGAATTCGGGTTCGGCATGATCACCTGATCCTTGTACATCGGATCAGTCAGGTCCTTCCACGAAGTGGGCGGCTTCAGCCCGGCCTTTTCCGCCTCAACCGTGTTGTAGCAAACCGAGGCAACCCAGGCGTCCATGCCAACCCAGGCAGGCGGGTTGTCACCATCGACGAATTTCGCATCCAGCTTGTCTACGCCAACCGGGGCATAAGGCTCCAGCATCCCTTCGGATTTCAACAGCAGCAGAGAGGTCGCCGCCAACCCCCAGACCACATCCGCCTGTGGGTTGTCCCGTTCAGCCAGCAGTTTCGCGGTGATGATCCCCGTCGAGTCCCGGACCCAGTTGATCTTGATATCAGGGTTACTCTGGTTGAACGTCTCTGCATACCTCGCCAGATCCTCCGCCTCGACAGCGGTGTAAACTGTCAGTTCCGTCTCCGATGCCGCAACCGTCGCAGTCAGTAAACCGACCGCCAATGCCGAATAAAATGATGTCGTCCGTTTCATGGTTTTCCTCTGTTGGTGAATTGTTTGACAGGTTCGCCATTCTTGCGCGGCGTAAAATTCACATTTGAGCAATGGTATCTTGACAGATTAATATGCCAAGAAAAATCGATTATACCTTCAACGTCATAAGTCTGACCTATGGATGACCTTACATAAGAGTTTCGATGTGATCCGAGGGAGCCTCGTGTGGCAAGCTGATCAGAATAGAGAATAGACGGGGATAACCAGACGGTTCCTTTCCTTCAGTACAAACGCCCCAGTTCCCTGATCCTTTGCGGATAATCGTCTGGAAAACGCCAGATGACTTCGCCGGGTGCGCGCACCAGTCCGCGCGCGGCGGGGTCTTTGTTGGTCAGCAATGACAGGAAAAGATCGCTGCTGGCCCATGGTGAAGATCGGAAGTACCAATGCCCGTTGCCAGTGCCCGCCTCTTCGGCATCCGTCACGTCGATGACATGCAGCCTTGGGGTCCGGGCCAGCTCCGCTTGCACCGCAGGCACTGCTTCGCCGGGCGGCGAAGTCTCTCCGACGCGCTTGCGGCCAAAAACAAGCCTAGACATCGCCAGCGCGGAATCCGTTTGCGACTGATAGATCGTCAGGTCCGTAACCGCATCGAGAAGACCGTCCTCGATAGCATGAATGAAATAAGCGCGATCCAGATCGCTGCCGATCAGGATGAGCTTGCCCAACCGCGCGTTTCCCTCGGCCCCCAACGCGAT
>NZ_JBQFXO010000025.1:0-4442 GCF_056540865.1 Ruegeria sp. AL11 | reverse complement strand
CACCGAATCGCACTCCACTTTACTCTCTTCACGTTGAGTTGGGTGGAAAGATGGTTGATTTTGCGGGCTGGGAGATGCCTGTTCAGTATCCGTTGGGGATTATGGGGGAGCACAAGCAGTGTCGTGAGAAGGCGGCTGTGTTTGATGTGAGCCATATGGGTCAGGTGACCCTGCGCGGTGAGAATGTGGGCGAGAAGCTCGAGGCGCTCTGCCCGCAGGCTTATGCGACGCTGAAGGAAGGCAAGGCGCGGTACGGGTTCTTTACGAATGAAGACGGCGGGATCATGGATGACCTGATCGTGTCGAATGCGGGCGATCACTATTTTGTGGTGGTGAACGCGGCGCTGCGCCATCAGGACATCCCGCATATGCGCGCGCACCTCGAAGGCGTCGAAGTGACCGAGATCTTCGACCGCGCGCTGGTCGCCGTGCAAGGCCCCGCAGCGGAAAACGTTGTGGGTGAGCTTTGCCCGGCCGCCCGCGATCTGAAGTTCATGGAAACCACCGTGGCCGATATCAACGGCGTCGAATGCCGTATCTCGCGCCTGGGCTATACCGGTGAGGACGGGTACGAGATCTCGATCCCCGAGGACAAGGCCATTGAGATCACCCGCGCCTTCCTGGCGCATGAGGATTGCGAAGCGGCCGGTCTGGGCGCACGCGACAGCCTGCGGCTTGAAGCGGGGCTGTGCCTCTATGGCAATGACATCGACCATAGCACCTCGCCCATCGAAGCCTCGCTGAGCTGGGCGATCCAGAAACGCCGCAAGGAAGAAGGCGGGTTCCCGGGGGCCGAGCGCATCCAACGCGAGCTGGCCGAGGGCGCATCCCGCAAGCTGGTGGGCATCAAGCCCAAGGGCCGCGCGCCTGCGCGTCAGGGTGTTGAGATCCAGTGCACGGAAGGCAACACCATTGGCCAGATCACCTCGGGCGGGTTTGGCCCGACGGTCGGTGGCCCCGTTGCGATGGGCTATGTGTCCGCAGGCCATGGTGAGCCGGGCGAGACCGTCAATCTGATCATTCGGGGCAAGCCGCAACCGGCCGAGATCGTGGCGCTGCCCTTCGTTACCCAGAATTACAAGCGTTGAAGTCAGGAGAGAGACAAGATGGCAACCTATTATTCCGAAGAGCACGAGTGGATCGACGTGAATGGCGACACAGCCACTCTGGGCATCACCAAACATGCCGCCGAGCAGCTGGGCGATGTGGTCTTCGTGGAACAGCAGGAAGTGGGTGACGAGTTCGAGAAAGACGGCGAGATCGGTGTGATTGAATCCGTCAAAGCGGCCTCGGAACTCTATGCCCCGGTTGATGGCGAGATCGTCGAGGTCAACGAGGCGCTGGCCGACAATCCTGGCGCGCTGAACGAAGACCCCGAAGGTGAGGCATGGATCTACAAGATCAAGATCACCGACGCGTCGCAGCTGGAAGATCTGATGGATGAGGCCGGCTACAAGCACTTCATCGGCTGATCCAGACCGGAGCCCTGCACAGGGCTCCGCCCGTTCGGGCCGGACCGGCTCGTGATGATGTATCGGGGGCCTGCGTGGTCTCCGCCCGACCTGACTTATTCATAGGAGCGCTGCAATGGCTTTCAAACTGACTGACTACGAAGCCTATGACTTTGCCAATCGCCGCCACATTGGTCCCAGTCCGACCGAGATGCGCGACATGCTCAAGGTGATCGGCTTCAAGACGCTGGACCAACTGATCGACGCCACCGTCCCGCCGGCGATCCGCCAGAAAGAGCCGCTGGACTGGGGTCCGGCGATGACCGAGCGCGATGCGCTGTTCTACATGAAAGAGGTGGCGAGCAAGAACAAGGTTCTGACCTCGCTGATCGGTCAGGGCTATTACGGCACCACCACGCCCGCGCCGATCCTGCGCAACATTCTGGAAAACCCGGCCTGGTACACCGCCTACACGCCTTATCAGCCCGAGATCAGCCAGGGCCGTCTTGAGGCGCTGTTGAACTTCCAGACCATGGTCAGCGACCTGACCGGGCTGGACGTGGCCAACGCATCGCTGCTCGACGAAGCCACAGCGGCGGCCGAAGCCATGGCGATGGCCAAGCGCGGTGGCCGGTCCAAGGCCAACAACGCGGCCTTCTTTGTTGACAAGAACTGCCACCCGCAAACCATCGCGGTGATCAAAACCCGCGCTGAGCCTCTGGGCATCGACGTGCAAGTCGCCGATCCGGACACGCTGGATGCAGGTGCTGTCTTTGGCGCGATCTTCCAATACCCCGGCACCCACGGCCATGTGCGCGACTTCACCAAGGAAATCGCAGCGCTGCACGAACACAAAGCCATCGCCATCGTGGCGGCCGACATCCTGTCGCTGGCGCTGCTGAAGTCACCGGGTGAGATGGGTGCCGACATTGCCATCGGCTCGACCCAGCGCTTTGGCGTTCCGATGGGCTATGGTGGCCCGCACGCCGCCTATATGGCGACCACTGATAAGCTGAAGCGGTCCATGCCGGGCCGGATCATCGGCGTCAGCATCGACAGCCGCGGCAACAAAGCGTATCGCCTCGCGCTGCAAACCCGCGAGCAACATATTCGCCGCGAGAAAGCGAACTCGAACGTCTGTACTGCGCAGGCGCTGCTGGCGGTGATTGCCTCGATGTATGCGGTCTATCACGGCCCCGATGGCATCAAGGCCATCGCGCAATCGGTACACCGCAAGACCTCGCGCCTGGCGGCTGGTTTGGAAGAGGCGGGCTTCTCGGTCGAACCCGAGGTGTTCTTCGACACCATCACCGTTGAGGTCGGCCACCTGCAGAAGACCGTCATGGAGGCCGCCGTCGCCCGGGGCGTCAACCTGCGCAAGGTCGGCGATACACGTGTGGGCATCAGCCTGGACGAACAGACCCGGCCCGAGACCATCGAAGCCGTCTGGGGGGCCTTTGGTATCGACAAGACAGACGACAGCTCGAACAAGCAGTACCGCCTGCCGGACTACGCGCTGCGCGAGACGCCGTATCTGACCCACGAGATCTTCCACAAGAACCGGGCCGAGGCCGAGATGACCCGCTATATGCGCCGTCTGGCCGACCGCGACCTGGCGCTGGACCGGGCGATGATCCCGCTGGGCTCGTGCACCATGAAGCTGAACGCCACGATCGAGATGATCCCGGTCACCTGGCCCGAGTTCGGCAATCTGCACCCGTTCTGCCCTGAAGATCAGGCGCAGGGCTATCACGAGATGATTGCCGATCTGAACGACAAGCTGTGCCAGATCACCGGCTATGATGCGATCTCCCAGCAGCCCAACTCGGGCGCGCAGGGCGAATATGCAGGCCTGCTGACCATCCGTAACTATCACTTCGCCCGCGGCGAAGGGCACCGCAATGTCTGCCTGATCCCAACCTCGGCGCACGGGACCAACCCGGCCTCGGCGCAGATGGTGGGCTGGCAGGTTGTCCCGGTGCAGGCGGATGAGAATGGCAACATTGATCTGAACGACTTCCGCGCCAAGGCGGAGAAGCACTCGGAACATCTGGCTGGCTGCATGATCACCTACCCCTCGACCCATGGCGTGTTCGAGACCACCGTGCAGGAGGTCTGCCAGATTACCCATGACCACGGCGGTCAGGTCTATATCGACGGCGCCAACATGAACGCCATGGTGGGTCTGTCGCGTCCCGGTGACATTGGCGGCGATGTCAGCCACCTGAACCTGCACAAGACCTTCTGCATCCCGCATGGCGGCGGCGGTCCCGGCATGGGTCCGATCGGCGTCAAGGCCCACCTGACCGAGCACCTGCCCGGCCACCCGGAATACGGCACCGCTGTGGGTCCGGTCTCGGCGGCGCCCTTCGGCTCGCCCTCGATCCTGCCGGTCAGCTGGGCCTATGTGCTGCTGATGGGTGGCGCGGGCCTGACCCAGGCGACCAAAGTGGCGATCCTGAACGCCAACTATATCGCGGCGCGTCTGCAGGATGCCTATCCGATCCTCTACACCTCCGAGACCGGTCGTGTGGCGCATGAATGCATCCTCGACACCCGTCCGCTGGACGAGGCGGCGCATGTGACCGTGGATGACGTCGCCAAACGTCTGGTCGATTCCGGCTTCCACGCCCCGACCATGTCCTGGCCGGTGGCGGGCACGCTGATGGTGGAGCCCACCGAGTCCGAACCCAAGGACGAGCTGGACCGCTTCTGCGACGCCATGCTCTCGATCCGGGCCGAGGCGCAGGACATCATCGATGGCAAGATCGACGCGGAGAACAACCCGCTGAAAAACGCCCCCCACACGGTGCGCGATCTGGTCGGCGACTGGGACCGCCCCTACACCCGCGAACAGGCCTGCTTCCCTCCGGGCTCCATGGGCGTCGACAAATACTGGTCCCCCGTCAACCGCGTCGACAACGCATACGGAGACCGAAACCTTGTCTGCACATGCCCACCAATGGAAGCATACGAAGAAGCCGCAGAATA
>NZ_JBQFXO010000024.1:0-5835 GCF_056540865.1 Ruegeria sp. AL11 | reverse complement strand
CCCCTTCACCGGCGCTGCTGAGGCGCTGGGGCGCTGCTGAGGCGGCGGGGACGCTCAGGATAGACTGGGGGCATCTGAGGTTGAGTTTTAGGCGGGCGCGCTGAGGGATTGGCGCAACGGTCTGGTTTTTGGCTCTGGGTGTTTGTTCTTTGACATTGATGGATAACTGAAGAGATATGTGGGCGGTTTGGTTCGTTTCGACGGATTGAATGTCTGTATATCGCGCTGGTAGGTTTCTCGATTAGTCGGGGCCGATGATCCAGTGTCAGCTTCACTGTTTGTTCGGTACTTTGGTTTCTATGAAGCTAAAGCACAGACAAACAGATGACTTTTGGTTGCACCCTGCCTAGCCGGGTAGGGGTATTGCCTAATCGCGCTCAAGTAGCCGAATAGGCGGTAGCGCAATCAAAGATGTGCAGAGGTTCGAACGTCAAGGATAAGCAGGCAACTGCTTTTCAACTTGAGAGTTTGATTCTGGCTCAGAACGAACGCTGGCGGCAGGCCTAACACATGCAAGTCGAGCGCGCCCTTCGGGGTGAGCGGCGGACGGGTTAGTAACGCGTGGGAATATGCCCTTTGGTACGGAATAGCCTCTGGAAACGGAGAGTAATACCGTATGAGCCCTTCGGGGGAAAGATTTATCGCCAAAGGATTAGCCCGCGTTAGATTAGGTAGTTGGTGGGGTAATGGCCTACCAAGCCTACGATCTATAGCTGGTTTTAGAGGATGATCAGCAACACTGGGACTGAGACACGGCCCAGACTCCTACGGGAGGCAGCAGTGGGGAATCTTGGACAATGGGGGCAACCCTGATCCAGCCATGCCGCGTGAGTGATGAAGGCCCTAGGGTCGTAAAGCTCTTTCGCCTGTGAAGATAATGACGGTAGCAGGTAAAGAAACCCCGGCTAACTCCGTGCCAGCAGCCGCGGTAATACGGAGGGGGTTAGCGTTGTTCGGAATTACTGGGCGTAAAGCGCACGTAGGCGGATCGGAAAGTTGGGGGTGAAATCCCGGGGCTCAACCCCGGAACTGCCTCCAAAACTATCGGTCTAGAGTTCGAGAGAGGTGAGTGGAATTCCGAGTGTAGAGGTGAAATTCGTAGATATTCGGAGGAACACCAGTGGCGAAGGCGGCTCACTGGCTCGATACTGACGCTGAGGTGCGAAAGTGTGGGGAGCAAACAGGATTAGATACCCTGGTAGTCCACACCGTAAACGATGAATGCCAGTCGTCGGGTAGCATGCTATTCGGTGACACACCTAACGGATTAAGCATTCCGCCTGGGGAGTACGGTCGCAAGATTAAAACTCAAAGAAATTGACGGGGGCCCGCACAAGCGGTGGAGCATGTGGTTTAATTCGAAGCAACGCGCAGAACCTTACCAACCCTTGACATCCTAGGACCGTTCCAGAGATGGATCTTTCACTTCGGTGACCTAGTGACAGGTGCTGCATGGCTGTCGTCAGCTCGTGTCGTGAGATGTTCGGTTAAGTCCGGCAACGAGCGCAACCCACATCCTTAGTTGCCAGCAGTTCGGCTGGGCACTCTAGGGAAACTGCCCGTGATAAGCGGGAGGAAGGTGTGGATGACGTCAAGTCCTCATGGCCCTTACGGGTTGGGCTACACACGTGCTACAATGGCAGTGACAATGGGTTAATCCCAAAAAACTGTCTCAGTTCGGATTGGGGTCTGCAACTCGACCCCATGAAGTCGGAATCGCTAGTAATCGCGTAACAGCATGACGCGGTGAATACGTTCCCGGGCCTTGTACACACCGCCCGTCACACCATGGGAGTTGGTTCTACCCGACGGCCGTGCGCTAACCTTTTGGAGGCAGCGGACCACGGTAGGATCAGCGACTGGGGTGAAGTCGTAACAAGGTAGCCGTAGGGGAACCTGCGGCTGGATCACCTCCTTTCTAAGGATGTTTCTAGTATCTTGAGCTTGCTCTTGATCGTGAAGCACTTAGCAAAAGATCAACAAACAAAGTTGATCAAACTCATGGACCGAGCCGTCCTCATATCTCTTCAGAACACATCAGGCCGACCGGCCTGTCTGGGTCGGTAGCTCAGGTGGTTAGAGCGCACGCCTGATAAGCGTGAGGTCGGAGGTTCAAGTCCTCCTCGACCCACCACTAGATTAGGGTGCGTAGCACCTGAATGGGGCCTTAGCTCAGCTGGGAGAGCGCCTGATTTGCATTCAGGAGGTCAGGAGTTCGATCCTCCTAGGCTCCACCATTTATCCGATCAGATCGTTAAGCACCTTTTTGGTTCTTAACCGTCCGATTGGACGTCGCTTCTTCGGAGGCATTGACATCGTATAGAGAGAAATCAATCAACACTGTTTGATCGCGCCGAGTGAGGCGTTGATCTCAGTTGGTCCTCTTCGGAGGAGGTTTGATTAGGGATGTTTCCTCGTCCCTCTTTGAATATCCCGGCTGAAACGAACAGAGTTGTCCAAGTCAAGTACACTAACCCGCATGATCTGACGATCATGCATTGTCTTCTATCCTCTGCGTGGGGCCGACCGACATCGGCAGCGCGGGTTCCAGGATGGAAGGCGGGAAAGTATGCTTTTGGTTCAGAAACAGAGGCGGCCTTTAGTTACCAGCTGGGCCTGCCGTGAAGGACGTCTGTCTTTCTCTTTCTGGATCAAATCAAGCGCGAGAAGGGCGTTTGGTGAATGCCTTGGCAGCAAGAGGCGATGAAAGACGTGATACTCTGCGATAAGCCATGGGGAGCTGAGAATAAGCTTTGATCCATGGATCTCTGAATGGGGCAACCCACCTGAAAGCTTCATATTGTTATCTTTGGTAATCAATATGTTGCTTAAACAGGTACTTAAGACCTGAATACATAGGGTTTTAAGAGCAAACCCGGGGAACTGAAACATCTAAGTACCCGGAGGAAAGGAAATCAATTGATACTCCCCTAGTAGCGGCGAGCGAACGGGGACCAGCCGAGCCAGATAAGTGACTAGAACATGTTGGGAAGCATGGCCATAGCGGGTGACAGCCCCGTATAGGAAGCTTTGATGGACGTATTAAGTAGGGCGGAACACGTGAAATTCTGTCTGAAGATCGGAGGACCACCTTCGAAGGCTAAGTACTCCTTGCTGACCGATAGCGAACCAGTACCGTGAGGGAAAGGTGAAAAGCACCCCGACGAGGGGAGTGAAACAGTACCTGAAACCGAACGCCTACAATCAGTCGGAGGATCCTCGAGATCTGACGGCGTACCTTTTGTATAATGGGTCATCGACTTGGTCTCACGAGCAAGCTTAAGCCGTTAGGTGTAGGCGTAGCGAAAGCGAGTCTTAATAGGGCGTATGAGTTCGTGGGATCAGACCCGAAACCGAGTGATCTAGGCATGGCCAGGTTGAAGGTAAGGTAACACTTACTGGAGGACCGAACCCACATCCGTTGAAAAGGATCGGGATGAGCTGTGCCTAGGGGTGAAAGGCCAATCAAACTCGGAGATAGCTGGTTCTCTGCGAAATCTATTTAGGTAGAGCGTCATCCGAATACCCCGGGGGGTAGAGCACTGGATGGGTAATGGGGCCCCACAGGCTTACTGATCCTAACCAAACTCCGAATACCCGGGAGTACTAGATGGCAGACACACTGCGGATGCTAACGTCCGTAGTGGAGAGGGAAACAACCCTGACCTACGACTAAGGCCCCCAATTCATGGCTAAGTGGGAAAGCAGGTGGGACGACCAAAACAACCAGGAGGTTGGCTTAGAAGCAGCCATCCTTTAAAGATAGCGTAACAGCTCACTGGTCTAAATAAGTTGTCCTGCGGCGAAGATGTAACGGGGCTCAAGCCATGAGCCGAAGTCTAGGGATGCGTAAGCATCGGTAGCAGAGCGTAGTGTGACATAGAACCTTGTCTATATTGCCGCCGGTTATGCGGCGCGAGTAATCGCGCTCAAGTAGCCGAATAGGCGGTAGCGCAGACATAGGTTCTTTCGATGAAGCCGGGGCGTGAGCCATCCGGTGGAGAGATCACTAGTGAGAATGATGACATGAGTAGCGACAAAGAGTGTGAGAGACACTCTCGCCGAAAGTCCAAGGGTTCCTGCTTAAAGCTAATCTGAGCAGGGTAAGCCGGCCCCTAAGCCGAGGCCGAAAGGCGTAGGCGATGGGAACTAGGTTAATATTCCTAGGCCAGGAGGATGTGACGGATTGCAGGTGTAGTTCAACCTTATCGGATTGGTTGGGCTGCTGAGCAGTTCCTGGAAATAGCCCTCCATCAGACCGTACCCTAAACCGACACAGGTGGACTGGTAGAGCATACCAAGGCGCTTGAGAGAACGATGTTGAAGGAACTCGGCAAAATACCTCCGTAAGTTCGCGAGAAGGAGGCCCGGTTCCTAGGCAACTAGGGGCTGGGGGCACAAACCAGGGGGTGGCGACTGTTTATTAAAAACACAGGGCTCTGCGAAGTCGCAAGACGACGTATAGGGTCTGACGCCTGCCCGGTGCCTGAAGGTTAAAAGGAGAGGTGAGAGCCTTGAATTGAAGCCCAGGTAAACGGCGGCCGTAACTATAACGGTCCTAAGGTAGCGAAATTCCTTGTCGGGTAAGTTCCGACCTGCACGAATGGCGTAACGACTTCCCCGCTGTCTCCAACATCGACTCAGCGAAATTGAATTGCCTGTCAAGATGCAGGCTTCCCGCGGTTAGACGGAAAGACCCCGTGCACCTTTACTACAGCTTCGCACTGGCATCAGGATTGTGATGTGCAGGATAGGTGGTAGGCTTTGAAGCGGAAACGCAAGTATCCGTGGAGCCTCCCTTGAGATACCACCCTTCGCACTCTTGATGTCTAACCGCGGTCCGTTATCCGGATCCGGGACCCTGCGTGGCGGGTAGTTTGACTGGGGCGGTCGCCTCCTAAAGCGTAACGGAGGCGCGCGAAGGTTGGCTCAGAGCGGTCGGAAATCGCTCGTTGAGTGCAATGGCAGAAGCCAGCCTGACTGCGAGACTGACAAGTCGAGCAGAGTCGAAAGACGGCCATAGTGATCCGGTGGTCCCGAGTGGAAGGGCCATCGCTCAACGGATAAAAGGTACGCCGGGGATAACAGGCTGATACTGCCCAAGAGTCCATATCGACGGCAGTGTTTGGCACCTCGATGTCGGCTCATCTCATCCTGGGGCTGGAGCAGGTCCCAAGGGTACGGCTGTTCGCCGTTTAAAGAGGTACGTGAGCTGGGTTTAGAACGTCGTGAGACAGTTCGGTCCCTATCTGCCGTGGGTGTAGGAGACTTGAGAGGAGTTGCCCCTAGTACGAGAGGACCGGGGTGAACGATCCACTGGTGGACCAGTTGTCGTGCCAACGGCAGTGCTGGGTAGCTATGATCGGACAGGATAACCGCTGAAGGCATCTAAGCGGGAAGCCCCCCTCAAAACAAGGTCTCCCTGAGGGCCGTGGAAGACCACCACGTCAATAGGCCGGAGATGTAAGCGCAGTAATGCGTTCAGTTGACCGGTACTAATCGCCCGATAGGCTTGATTTGATCCAGTAACAGAAAGACAAATCAAACCAGAAGCATACACCGACCTTGACTAAGGATAGCGTCGCAGCGCCAAGCCGCGATGTTGATTGAAAACACAACCGAGTGGCACCGCGCCTTTGCAAGCAAAGACGCTGACTGCCATATCGTCGCTTTCTTGCACAGCAAGAAAGCCGACATGGGCTTTTCCTCGGTTTGGTGGTCATAGCGCAAGTGAAACACCCGGTCCCATCCCGAACCCGGAAGTTAAGCACTGCCGCGCCAATGGTACTTGGGCTTAAGCCCCGGGAGAGTAGGTCACCGCCAAACCTAGCAAAA
>NZ_JBQFXO010000023.1:0-8013 GCF_056540865.1 Ruegeria sp. AL11 | reverse complement strand
GTGATGACTAAACGCGCCGTCCAAGACTGCTCGTAAACACAGAAACAACAAACCCAAAAGCCCCGGGCAAAACCCCGGGGCTTTTGCTATGACCGGAAGGTCCGGACTGAACCGTTTCGGTGAACACATATCACAGTTGTATTCTTGGTTGTTCGGTCCAGGATGGTTTGAATTTCACCCGCATCCGCGTAGCAAAGCGCCGTTGACAATGCATCTGCCGATGTCGCGTCTGCAGCCTGAACGCTGACCGTCGACCATTGGGGGCGTTGCATGGTTTTTGGATTCAGGACGTGAAACTGACCACTCCCCAGTCGCAACGCGCCTGGACTGGAGGTGGCAATTGCTTGATCTTTGAGCGTCCGGGTCTGAACGATACCGTGTTGAGGGTCGGACAGGCCAAGGCTCCAGTTGCGCCCTGCGGCGTAGTACTCACCGATATTGACCAATACGTTACCCCACCCCGCCTGGCGCAGCACCTCTGTGACCAGATCCGTGGCGTAGCCCTGCGCAATACCATTCAGAGTAAGTGCCTGACCGGCATCCAGCGCAATGTGATCGGGCGAATTCCGAACTCGGTCCCATCCAAGGGCTTTGCGCGCGGCATCGAGATCTCCATTCTGCGCCGCTGCCTGCCACAAGGGTTGAACAGTCGGATCAAAACGCCCGTCGGTCTGCCGGTAGGCGCGATCGCAAGCTCGCAGAAGCTCAAGCATTTCGGGCGCAGGTGCTTTCAGGTGGCCAGAACGGTTCAACCGAGACAAGTCGGAATTCGGCCGATAGAGGCTGAATAATGCTTCGCAGCGTTCAAGCTCGGCTCGGATACGGGCGATGGCGGGTTCGGCAACGTCCGGAGGCGCATCAAATGTTAGGCTGACTTCTGCGCCCAAAGCGTAGCCATGCCATTTTGTGGGCTGGGCCGCGGCCTGAGTGGCCAGCGCAGCAGCGGAGATGGCAAGGAAGCGGCGACGGTTTATCATTCGGCGGCAACCTCTCTGGCTTGACGTCGAGCGGCGACAATCAGAGGCACGCATTTCGTGCTGTCGTCATGGATCGTCACACAGTCTAGGCATTGAAAGCACTCATCATATTGGATGCGTCCACTCTTTGCGATGGCCCCGTATTTGCATTTGACCTTGCACAATTGACACGGAGAACCGCATTCCGCGCGTCGGTCGATCCAATCGCGCCCGCGCAACAGCCCTCCGATCGCCATGAAAGCGCCAAGCGGACAGACATAGCGGCAAAATCCCTTGAACAGCACCATTCCAAGGAACAGCCATCCCGCCGCATAGGCCACGTAATACCATTCCCGCACAAAGAAGGTGGTGACCGCGGTTTTGAAGGGCTCGACCTCGGCAGCTTTGTCCACTTGATCGGGAGCGACGAACACAACGCCCACAAGACCCGCGAGGATGACATATTTCAACCATTTCAGACGCCTGTCCCAAGCCTCGGACGGCTCAATTTGCGGCAGGCGGAGGGCTTTGCCAAGGTGATGCGCGAACTCTTGCATCGCGCCGAAGGGGCAGAGCCAGCCGCAGAACAGCCCCCTACCCCATGCGATGAAACCAGCGATCGAAACCGCCCAGATTAGCAAGGAAAACGGGTCATAAAGAAGGAATGCGAAACTGCCACCCTCGACTGCTGCTCTGAGTGTTCCAAGAACGGTGACGATGGAAAGCTGCCCTTGCCCCCACCATCCGACAAAGCCGATGACAACGGCCAGCACGCCCATGCGGAGGGGCGTGAACAAAGGTTGGGCCGCCAGTGCATTCATGCGAAAGCTGAGCGCAGCGATGAGACCTGTCAGGAAAATCCCCAGAACGATCATGTCGGCCTGACGGTTGCGGAGCGCCTCAAGCCATGGCGGGACCGGCGTGATCTGAACCGGACGGGCAAAGAACCGCTCGGGTGTGACATGCAGCACCTCAAGCGTGACTGAGCCTATTTCAGGTTGGAACATGCCGTGTTCCCGCACGGCAAGCACGTTCAGAACCCAATCGCGTGAGGGGTCAAAGCCCAGCCTGCGGTCTGTGCGCAAGATCATGGCGGTCCCATCGGGCAGACCATCGGCCAGCTCCACAAACAGATCGGCATCGCGCAGGGCAACCGGAAAGCCATCCTGTTCCGCCGACAACCAATCTGGCGCGGTATTGCGCACGAAATCCTCACTGACCAACCCGTGGCGTGCGGTTTCGATAACCAGGATCGGTTCATCATTGTCCGAGATTTCCAGAAAGCTCTGGAGTTCGTCGAAACTGTCCTCGGCCAGCGCGGCGCGGGCGATGGAAGTAGGCCCCAAATCGACAACCCAGATGTCTAAGAACGGCTCATCCGGGTACTCCTGCGCCTCAGGATCATCATCCTCCCACAAGGTGCCTGTGAACAAGGCGTCGACTTGCGCGTTGGTGTAGGTTTTGCGCGTGGCGATGCCCTGATCGACCAGATCCTGCCAGGTCAGGTCCTCTTGGTACTCGGGGTTGGGAAAGGCGGGCGGCGCGGTGGCCAGCCCCTGCATTTTTTCGCGGGCCACTGCCAGCGCGGCCCCCATGACGGATTCGTGGGCAATGCGCACACTGGCCGTCGCTTTGGTGACGCCATCCAGATAAACAAGCTGTGAACCCGCCGCCGCATCGCCATAGGGTGTTCCCACCACAATCGAATCCGAAATCGACAGCCCGCCATATTGTTCAAAGAATTTGTGAAACGGGGCCTCACCCAGACCCGAGACAAATATCGGCTCGTTGTGTTCGATCAGTTGGACGTCCAGAAAGCGCCCCTCAAGGTCCAGCACCACCAGCATGTTGATCGGCGCGCCTGAGAATCCCGGCAAGGGGGCCAAGGGTTCAGATTCAAACACATATCCGGCCTCACTGCCGCCCGAGTTCAGCAGGCTGTAGACCCCGTCATCGTTCAACGCTTCCCCGAGCGAAAACGGGGCGCGGATATAGGTTTCGATCTGCTCACGCGGCAGAGGCTCTGCCTGAACCGACAGGCCGCTGAGAAGCAAAAACACAAGTAACAGGATCGCGCGCATGAGCGTGAGACTATATTTCCGCCTGCGCCCATGACATTCGACGAAAGTCCTAAGTCCCGCCTCTACGACCCCAAGGCGGTTGACGCGGCCGCCCCGGCCCCTCAACACTACATCCCATCCCTACGACCAAAGGAGCATTTTCCGAAAATCATGCCGGTAGTAGGTTTTCAACAACGCCAGTCATTCATCGGGAGGACACTATGACCTGGAGCACACCGAAGCTGAAAGAAGTGAACTGCGGCATGGAGATCAACATGTATTCTCCGTCCGAGGACGAAGGCCGCGAGTACGAGCCCGACCTGTTCTGATCACGTAAACGCAGCGGAGGCCCAAAGTGCATTTCCTGGTTCTTGGGGCTTCTGCAGGTGGCGGTTTGCCACAATGGAACTGCGGTTGCCGGAATTGCGAGGACGCCCGCAAGGGTAGGATCCCGCCGTCCGGCCAATCCTCGTTGGCGGTGTCCCCGGATGGTCTGAATTGGAGCATCCTGAACGCCTCGCCTGATATTCGCCAGCAGATGCTGGACAGCCCCAAAATGCACCCCCGCGCGCTGCGCGACACGCCTGTTGCCTCGGTTCTGCTGACCAACGGGGATATCGACCATATCGCCGGGTTGCTCAGCCTGCGTGAACAGACCCCGTTCACCCTGTTTGCCACGGGCGATATTCTGGACGTACTGTCCCAGAACCGGATTTTCGACGCGGTCAACCGCGAGAAGGTCGAACGCCGCCAGATTGCCCTGGGCGATGAATTCACCCTTCAAGAGGGGCTGCACGCGCAGCTCTTTGCGGTGCCCGGCAAGGTACCTCTCTTCATGGAGGGCGACAGCGTCCAAACCGATCTGCTAGGCGAACAGACCGTAGGTGTCCGGCTGACCACCCCCGATAAGACCGCCTACTACATCCCCGGCTGCGCGCAGGTGACCGATGACCTGTTGGCCCGAATTGCGGATGCCGATCAGCTGTTCTTTGACGGCACGCTTTGGGATGATGATGAGATGATCCGCACCGGAACCGGAGTGAAAACCGGGCAGCGGATGGGGCATATCTCGATCAGCGGACCAGAGGGGTCAATCGCCCGACTGCAAGAGATCCGCGCCGCGAAAACCTTCATCCACATCAACAACACCAACCCTGTGCTGCAACCCGACAGCCCGGAACGCGCCTTTGTGGAAACCGCAGGCTGGACCATCGCCTATGACGGGCAGGAGATCACGATATGAGCCGCGAAACCCTTGAGGCCCGCCTGCGTCAGATCGGGGCGGAGTGTTACCACGATAAGCACCCGTTTCATCACCGGCTGCACAGCGGGCAATGCACCCCCGATCAGGTGCGCGCCTGGGTGATAAATCGGTGGGCCTATCAGGCGGCAATTCCGATGAAGGACGCCGCCTTCATGTCGCGCTGCACCGACCCCGATATCCGGCGCGAGTGGCGATCCCGCATCGAAGACCATGATGGTGGCGTGACCGAGGGCGGCGGCATCCGGCGCTGGCTGAAACTGGCCGAGGCTGTAGGGCTGGATCCCGACTATGTCGCCTCGGGCCGCGGTATCCTGCCCGCGACCCAATTCGCCGTCGACGCCTATGTGCATTACGTGCGCGAAAAGCCCCTGCTGCAGGCGGTCGCGTCTTCTCTGACTGAGTTGTTTGCCCCAAAAATCCATGAACAGCGGATCGAGGGCCTGTTGCAGCACTATGACTTCGCCAATTCTGACAGCTTGTCCTATTTCCAAAAACGCCTGACCCAAGCCCCCAAGGATGTGGCATTCGGCCTGAACTGGGTTTTGGACCATGCCGATACAGAAGAAAAAGAAGATATGGCCTGCGAGGCGCTGATCTTCAAAACCAACGTGCTTTGGGCGCAGCTGGATGCGCTCTGGTCGGGATATGTGGAACCGGGCCTGATCCCGCCCGGTGCGTGGAAACCGGGGGAAGGCCTGTTATGACGCTTGAGCTGCAGCAATCCGATCGCCCCTATCTGCCGCGCGGCGTGCGGGTTCAGCGCGACACAGTGCGCGACCGCATGGTCCTGCAAGCCCCGGAAAAGGTGATCGAACTGGACGATATCGGCGTCGCCATCCTGTCGCGGGTGGATGGGAAGACCTCGTTTAGCCAGATCGTCACTGATCTTGCCACCACTTACGGCGCCCCTGCCGATCAGGTCGAAACCGATGTTCAACACTTCCTGCAGGCCCTGCGCAGCCGCCTCTATGTGTTGGTGCAGGCATGACCGCCCCAGCCCCCATCGCGCTTTTGGCCGAACTTACCCACCGCTGCCCGCTCAGCTGCCCCTATTGCAGCAACCCTGTGGAGCTTGAGCGCAAGGAAACGGAACTCGACACGCAGACCTGGGCGGATGTGTTCCAGCAAGCCTTCGAAATGGGCGTCCTGCAATTGCACTTGTCGGGGGGTGAACCCGCCTCGCGCCGCGATCTCGAAGACCTGACCGCACAGGCCGCGCGTATCGGGCTTTACACTAATCTGATCACCTCCGGCATCGGGCTGACCCCCAAACGGCTGGATCGACTCGCGGCGGCAGGGCTGGACCACATCCAACTGTCCTTGCAGGGCACGAATGCCGATCTGGCCGATCGCATTGGCGGCTATCGCGGCGGCTTTGACCGAAAGATGATCATCGCCAAAGAGATCGGTGACAGGGGTATCCCGCTGACCCTGAACGCGGTCATGCATCGCCACAATCTTGATGACCTGGATCGCACGATCGAAATGGCCGTCAAACTGGGCGCCCGCAGGCTCGAAGTCGCCTGTGTGCAATTCCACGGCTGGGCTCTGCCGAACCGCGCCGCACTGCTGCCAACGCTTGAGCAGACCCGGGCCGTGAAACACACCGTTGCCCGCGCCAGCAGGGATTTGCGCGGCGTTCTGGCCATCGACTTCGTACCGCCAGACTATTACTCGGACTACCCCAAGGCCTGTATGGGTGGCTGGGGGTCCACAGGCCTGAACATCACGCCCAACGGCACCGTCCTGCCCTGCCATGCGGCGCAGACGATCACCCATCTGGAATTCGAGTCCGTGCGCGATAAACCTTTGTCGGACATCTGGCACCACAGCAGCGCCTTCAACGCCTATCGGGGAATCGATTGGTTGCCCGAACCCTGCCAAAGCTGCGAGAGGAAAGAAATCGACTTCGGAGGTTGTCGTTGTCAGGCGATGGCCTTTGCGCAGGATGCCGAAGCCACCGACCCCGTTTGCAAAAAGTCACCGCTGAATAGCCGGGTCAAAGACGTTTTGGACGCCATGTCAGCCAATCCTGAAAATGAATTCATCTATCGCAAAGCGTGACCCCCAACCAAGTTCTATGGCGGGCAGAAATATCTTCGGACATGTGTTGTAGCGGATTGCGGCACGCCGTAAATCCTTGGATCTGCAGAGCATGATTTCGATCCAGTTACGCCCTTTGTAGTGACCTTTGTCGTATTTGACAGCCTGCTTGCGTCGCCTTCGACCTTCTCCCTTCGCCCTTTGAAACAGGCCTGCATCCCTTTTTCTTTCGACGCATCTCAGATGCAGGTCAGCGTCTTAGCCACGGTCTCCAATCAGTCAGTCAACATCTGACACGCTGCTAAGTAAGGCCCGCATGCCGATTTAGTCGCTAGCGTGCCCAGCAGTAAAAAAGGTTTACCGGACGCCCTTGGCTATCACAGATATCGTGCTACTTGGTCTTCGCGCCACGATAGGCGCAGCCAATCAGGCGTCCACGCCCTCGTTTTTGAACGCCAGACTGTTCGCTATTAGGTGCTTTTGCGCATCCAGAAACTGCACGCTGAATTGAGAGCGCTTGTTCTATTCACACCCTAGATACCGCCGCTTCCTGCTTTCTTCGGGAGTAGATTTGCAATGTTTGAAGAAGCTCCTGGACATGGCGGAACGAGACGAGAACCCTGTCGCTGCGGCAACTTCCGCAAGGGGCATGTCCGTAAATTTAAGCAAAATCCCAACCCTCTCCAAACGCAACTCTTTGTAAGTGTCCAGAAGCTTCGCATTTGTTTTGCTGAGATATCTTCTCTGAAGCTGCCGGACAGACGTACCGACTGTCGCGGCAAGTTCTGAAATGCTCAACGGGTCTTCGATATGCTTCATCATGGTCGCCAGCGTATGAATGACAACCTCGTCCCCTTTGGCTTCGCCGATGAGCCGATTGGCAATTTGACTCTCGGTTTTCTTCCCGGGCTCGCTCAATCCGACATATCTGCGTAGCGCATCAGCAATATGTTGACCGTGATCATCCGAAACGAGCTCCGAAAGTAATCCCATAGCACTGATGCGGGTATTAGCGCTGTGCAATCGACCATCTGACGCCAGGCAAGTTGATGCCCCGCAGCTGACAATTCCCTGCTCAATGGCTGCCGCTTCAAAAGTGGCATGCACTGCAGCCGCCCTAGGTTCCGAGCCTGCCATCTGTGCCAGCAACATCACGGCGCCGCCGACCAAAATCACTCTGGGTGACAGATTCATCACTTGCAAAACCCAAAGCTTTTGGTCTCCTGCTGGGCACCATGCACTCTCTAAGTCGCCCCAGAAGACCGCAGTCCGTCCAGCCCAATCAAGTGGTCCACCAACTTTGTCGGTAGCAACAACACGTGTTGTCACCGCATAGGCGTTTTTAGCGATCAATGTGTTCAACGCATGGAAAAACTCCACGACCAATTCTGCTGATGCCCTATCCTCTTGGGAGCGCAGAATGACTTCGATGTGATGAGGGCGTTCTTTTGCCACGTTGGCGATTTGAGCTGAACCTGCGTGACAATTTTGTATGACATAATGCTTCATCAGAACCACCAACTGGTTTGATTGGGTCAGGTGAGGGAAACATTGATCCCCTCGATGACCCCCGCCTTTTGGCGGGGGTCATGTTTTGGCTATTCTGCGGCTTCTTCGTATGCTTCCATTGGTGGGCATGTGCAGACAAGGTTTCGGTCTCCGTATGCGTTGTCGACGCGGTTGACGGGGG
>NZ_JBQFXO010000022.1:0-13180 GCF_056540865.1 Ruegeria sp. AL11 | reverse complement strand
TTCGCCGCAACCGAGGCCCCCTTGCAGGACGACTATATTGACTGCTGGTCCTCGCTTGAGAAAAAGTTCGATGGGACACCGGGAAGGAAATAACCTGCCATGAGCTTTGATATCTGGATCACCTATGTCGCCACCGTCCTGCTGCTGATGAGCACTCCAGGACCAAGCCAGCTTCTGATGCTGTCGAACTCGGCCACCAACGGGCTGCGCCGGGGCGTGTTCACGGCTGCTGGCGATCTGACGGCGAACCTGTTGCAGATGTTGGCGGCGGGTCTCGGGCTTGCCGCGATTATTGCAGCCTCGGGCACAGCGCTGACTGTGATCAAATGGCTGGGCGTCGCCTATTTGGTCTTTCTCGGTGTCAAAGCGATTGTCAAAGCCAAACCTCAAACAGCGCAAACCGCACAGCTGACCAGCCGCAAAACCTTGTGGATGCAGGGCTTTATAACCTCAGCCGCCAATCCCAAAGCAGTAGTGTTCTTTGCCGCACTGTTTCCCCTGTTCATTGACGGCGCGCTGCCCTTCTGGCCGCAATTCGCGATCCTCTCGGCCACCTATCTGACCCTGGACGGGTTGTTTCTGACCGCCTACGGAGCAAGCGCCAGTTGGTTAGCAACGCGGCTCAAAGGGTCTGCGCGGCTCTGGCTGGATCGCGCGGGTGGCGGGTTCATGATTCTGGCTGCCGTTCTGCTGGGGCTGAAGTCCCTGCGAGACGCTCAATAAACCAAGACAAGGATCAAAAGATGCCTTTGCTGAAATCCTGGGTCGCCTCGGCCAATGATGTGACCCATCCATTTCCGCTGAACAACCTACCCTACGGAGTGTTTGCCCTTGGCGACGAAGAACCCAGATGCGGCGTTGCCATCGGCGATATGATCCTCGACGTCACCGCAGCCGAGGCCGAAGGACTCATCACCCTGACCGATGAGCCGCTATTTGACCTGCCCTTTTGGAACCCACTGATGGAGCAAGGCCCCGCCGTCTGGGCCGCCCTGCGAGAACGCCTGACGGCGCTTTTGTCCGAAGGCACGGCGGAGCAAGAGACGGTGGAGCCTCTGCTGGTGCCGCAAAGCGCGGTTGTCATGCACATGCCCTTCGCGGTCAGCGAATACACCGATTTCTACGCTGGTCGGCATCACGCCTTTAATGTGGGTTCGATGTTCCGGGACCCCGAAAACGCGCTTCCACCGAACTGGCTTCATATTCCCATTGGATATAATGGCCGGGCATCCTCGGTCGTGGTGTCGGGCACGGATATCCGCCGCCCGTGGGGTCAGCTGAAGTCGCCCGATCAGGACAAACCCGCCTTCCTGCCCAGCCGCCGCTTCGACTTTGAGCTTGAGTTGGGTGCAATCGTTGGCACTCCGTCCGACGGCCCGATCTCGGTGCAGCAGGCTGATGATCATATCTTCGGCTACGTGTTGCTGAACGACTGGTCCGCCCGGGATATTCAAGCGTGGGAGTATCAGCCTCTTGGCCCATTCCAAGCCAAGGCCACGGCAACTTCGATCAGCCCGTGGATCGTGACCAAACCTGCGCTGGAGCCCTTCCGCTGCGACACACCCGAGCGGGAATTCGAGTTGCTGGATCACCTGAAGGATTGTGGCCCGATGCTCTATGACCTTTCGCTTGAGGTGACGCTGGCCCCCGAAGGACAGGCGGCAACCACAATCACCCGCACGAACTACAGCGAGATGTACTATTCCGCAGCGCAACAACTGGCCCATCACGCCAGCTCAGGCTGCCCGATGAACACCGGTGATCTGCTGGGTTCCGGCACGATTTCCGGGCCGACGCGCGATACCCGAGGTTCACTCCTGGAACTCAGCTGGGGCGGCAAAGACCCCTTGAGTCTTGAGACTGGTGAGTCCCGCAGCTTCCTTGAAGACGGAGACACGCTCACCCTGTCCGGCTCTGCGCAGGGGGATGGCTATACAATCGGGTTCGGGACATGCCATGGCACTGTGCTAACGGCGCTGGAAGACCCTCTCAAACCCTGAGCCATGCCGCACAGCACCTGTGTGCCGGTGTTGGTAGGATTGAGGACCAAGACCGCCTAGGTTGGTTGCATCCAAGCAATGAGGCCCCCGATGTCTGAGATCACCGGCTATCACGCCCATGTCTATTTCGACGCTGACACACAGGATTTAGCGCAACACATCTGCGAAGAGGCCGCCCGCCTTTTCCCGGTGCAAATGGGACGCATGCACGCGCGCCCGGTTGGCCCGCATCCGAGGTGGAGCTGCCAGCTGGGCTTTGCCGCCGACGCGTTTGATCAGGTCATTCCGTGGTTGATGCTCAACCGACAGGGCCTGACGATCTTCACCCATGCTGAAACCGGCGATCACCTGGCCGACCACCGGGATCACGCCGTGTGGATGGGTGAGCTTTTGGATTTGGACCTGTCGATTTTCGACAAAGCCTAGCCCAACGCCCGCGCCTGATCTCGCAGCACGAATTTCTGAACCTTGCCGGTGGAGGTCTTCGGTAAAGTCCCGAACACCACCGTCTTGGGCGCTTTGAAATGGGCCATATTGTCCCGGCAGAACGCAATCAGATCGGCCTCGGTCGCGCTGGCCTCAGGCTTTAGCTCAACGAAAGCACACGGGGTTTCGCCCCATTTCTCATCTGGACGGGCGACCACGGCAGCCTCCATGACGGCAGGATGCTTGTAGAGGACACCCTCAACCTCGACGGATGAGATATTCTCGCCGCCCGAGATGATGATGTCCTTGGACCGGTCCTTCAGCGCGACATAGCCATCGGCGTACATCACCCCCAAATCGCCCGAGGCAAACCAACCGCCATTGAACGCCTTGTCGGTGGCATCCGGGTTCTTGAGATAGCCTTTCATCACCACATTGCCCTGCATGAATATCTCACCCATGGTTTCGCCGTCGGCGGGCACGGGCTCCAGCGTTTCGGGATCGGCCACCATCAGGCCGGACAGCGCTGAATAGCGCACGCCCTGACGCACCTTGAGGGCGGCCCGTTCGGCTGGAGCCTTCTGGTTCCACTCATCCTTCCACGCGCAGACGACTGAGGGGCCGTAGGTCTCTGTCAGACCGTAGACATGGGTCACCTCGACGCCCATCCCCTCCATCGCTTCGATCACGGCAGCTGGCGGCGGGGCACCTGCGGTCATCACTTTGATCTGGTGGTCGAAATCCTTGAGGTGATCGGGGGCATGCGCCAGCATATTCAGAACGATGGGCGCGCCACAGAAATGGGTGACTTTCTCCTCTCGGAAGGCGGCATAGATCGGCTCGGCCCGAACCGCGCGCAAGCAGACCGAAACCCCGGCATTCAGCGCCATGGCCCAGGGGAAACACCAGCCATTGCAGTGGAACATCGGCAGGGTCCACAAATAGACCGAGTGCTTAGGCATACCCCAATCCAGCAGGTCGGACTGCGCGTTCAGGGCCGCGCCTCGGTGGTGATAGACCACGCCCTTGGGGTTGCCGGTCGTGCCAGAGGTGTAGTTGAGCGTGATCGCGTCCCACTCATCCGCGGGCAGAGACCAATCAAACTCAGGGTCGCCTTCGCCCAGCAGGGCCTCATAGGTCAGGCTGCCAAGGCGTTCGCCACCATCAAAGCTAGGATCTTCGATATCGATCACCAGAAGGTCATGATCGACCTGCGGCAAAGCCTCTTTAACGACGGCAGAGAACTCGGGGTCCACCAACAGCACCTTTGCCTCGGCGTGGTTTAAGATGAAGGCGATGATCGGCGCATCGAGGCGCGTGTTGATCGCGTTCAAAACAGCGCCGGCCATGGGAATGCCAAAATGGGCCTCATAGAGCTCGGGGATGTTGGCGGCGATGATCGAGACGGTATCGCCCTTGCCCACCCCACGGGCCGTCAGGGCGCTGGCAAGACGGCGGCAGCGCGCATAGGTCTGCGCCCAGCTGTAGCGACGGTCTCCATAGACGACGGACGGGTAGTCGGGATACACCGCCGCCGTCCGTTCGATGAAGCTGAGCGGGGATAGCGGCGTGTAATTCGCACGGTTCTTATCCAGATGACGCTCATACATATTGGCTGCTTGCATCCGCCAACCCTCCCAATTCGCGTGTGTCGCCACATGACCATAAACACGAGGCTGTGACTATCTTGTAGAAATACGACAAGTGGCGGGGCTCTGGCGATACGCTATGATGACATCTGGCCCTATATTCGCGCCCCCATTCGCGGTGATCTGGGCCATCGCATTTACTTGCTATCGTGGGACCGATCCCACAATCTGCACACCGCATCAGACTGAAAGGACATGTCATGGACGGCACGTTCAACGAAAACGATCTTTCCCGCGTGGTCGAGGCCGACCGCGCCCATATCTGGCACCACCTGATCCAGCATAAACCCTTTGAAACAAACGATCCCCGCATCATTGTTGAAGGCAAAGGCATGCGCGTCTGGGACCAGAAAGGCAAAGAGCATCTGGATGCGGTCTCTGGCGGCGTCTGGACGGTGAACGTCGGCTATGGCCGCGAATCCATCTGCAAGGCGGTCTATGACCAGCTGATGAAGCTCTGTTATTTTGCGAATTCGGCAGGGTCGATTCCCGGTTCGATCTTTGCGGAGAAGCTGATCGAAAAGATGCCGGGCATGAGCCGCGTTTACTACACAAACTCAGGCTCCGAGGCGAACGAGAAAGCCTTCAAGATGATCCGTCAGATCGCGCATAAGCGCTATGGCGGCAAAAAGACCAAAATCCTGTATCGCGATCGCGACTATCACGGCTCGACTCTGGCGGCGATGTCAGCGGGTGGTCAGGATGAGCGCAACGCGCAATACGGCCCGTTTGCTCCGGATTTCGTACGTGTTCCCCATTGCATGGAATACCGCAAGCACGAACTGAACGGCGCGCCGGAGGAAAACTTTGGCGAGTGGGCCGCCGACCAGATCGAAGAGGTCATCCTGCGCGAAGGGCCAGACACCGTTGGCGCGCTGTGCCTTGAACCTGTGACCGCAGGTGGCGGTGTGATCGAAGCACCCGAAGGCTACTGGCAGCGCGTTCAGGAGATCTGCAAGAAGTACGACGTGCTGCTGCATATTGATGAGGTCGTGTGCGGCGTCGGTCGGACAGGTACGTGGTTCGGCTACCAACAGTATGGCGTGAAGCCTGACTTTGTCACCATGGCCAAAGGTGTTGCCTCGGGCTATGCGGCCATCGCCTGCCTGGTCACCACCGAAGAGGTCTTTGACATGTTCAAAGACGACGCGGCAGATCCGATGAACTACTTCCGCGATATCTCGACCTTCGGCGGCTGCACCGCTGGCCCTGCGGCTGCGATCGAGAATATGCGCATCATCGAGGATGAGAACCTGCTGGGCAACTGCGTCGACATGGGCGACCGCATGATGGGTAACCTGCAAGCGCTGATGGAGAAACACAAAGTCATCGGCGATGTGCGCGGCAAAGGCCTCTTCTTGGGTGCCGAACTGGTTGCAGACCGCTCCACGCGTGAACCGATGGACGAAAAGAAGGTACAAGCCGTTGTGGCAGACTGCATGGCGCAGGGTGTCATAATCGGCGCGACCAACCGCTCGCTGCCGGGTCGCAACAACACGCTGTGCTTCTCGCCTGCTCTGATCGCGACGACGGATGATATCGACCAGATCACCGATGCGGTCGACGGCGCGCTGGGGCGCGTGTTCGGCTAGAGAATGAAAAACGGGAAACCGGGCGTTCCTGCGCCGGTTTCCCTTCCTCCGGGCCGCAAAATTTTTTGCGAACCAGACGATCAGACACACCTCTTGCTCTTGCGTTTTAACCGGCGCAGACTTGCATGCAGAGGAGTGTATCATGACACCCAAAACCTCAGACACGGAACCGTCGGGCGATATGGCGTCGCCGCAAGGTGCAGCGCTCAAGGTCAAGACAGTAAGTGCGCAGGACATCAAGGACTCGTTGAAGGCGGGCGTGGCGGACTTTCTGGCCCGCCCTGTCATGAGCGGGTTTTTCGGCCTGTTCTACGCCGTTTTTGGCCTTGTCTTTGTGTGGTGCCTGATTTGGCTCGGCAAGGTCTGGATGATCATTCCGGCCATTGTGGGTTTTCCACTGGTTGCGCCCTTTGCCGCTGCCGGGCTCTATGAAATGTCCCGACGATTGCAGAGCGGGGAACAGTTCGGCTGGTCCGATATCCTGACGGTGATGGCCAATCAACGCAAACGCGAGATGGGCTGGATGGCCTTTGTCACCCTGTTCATTTTCTGGGTGTGGGTCTATCAGGTGCGCCTTTGGTTGGCGATCATCCTGCAGAATGCGTCCTTCTCGGACTTTGACGGATTTCTGAACACCGTCTTCTTCACGCCAGAAGGCTGGACGTTTCTAGCCATCGGCACCTGCATCGGCGCGGGCCTTTCGGCCGTGCTGTTTTCGGTCACCGTTGTCGCCATGCCGCTGCTTCTGGACCGAGAGACCAACTTCGTATCAGCCATGCTGACCTCGATCCGGGTCGTCACCGAGAACCCGGTGGTGATGCTGGGTTGGGCAGCAATCATCTCGGTAACCATGCTGCTCTCGCTGATCCCGGCATTCTTGGGCCTGATCTTCACCCTGCCGATCCTTGGTCACACCACGTGGCACCTGTATCAGCGTGCCGTTCCTCCGGCCGAGAAATGAACGGGACCCCTGGGAGGGAAAGGCACATCCAAAACAAAAAGGACCGCCCCAAATGGGACGGCCCTTTGTTCACTGTCTCTCTTTTCAGAGATCAGGCAGCCAGAGCGGCCTGAGCTTTGGCGACGATCGCACCGAACGCTTCCGGTTCGTGTACGGCCAGGTCAGCCAGAACTTTGCGGTCCACTTCGATACCGGCCAGGTTCAGGCCGTTGATGAAGCGGGAATATGTCAGAGCCTCGTCATGCGAACGGACAGCAGCGTTGATGCGCTGGATCCACAGCGCACGGAAGTTACGCTTGCGGTTCTTACGGTCGCGGGTTGCATACTGGTTGGCCTTGTCGACGGCCTGACGTGCAACTTTGAAGGTGCTCTTACGGCGGCCATAGTAACCTTTGGCGGCCTTGATGACCTTCTTGTGACGGGCGTGAGTTACGGTTCCACCTTTAACGCGGGACATCTCTTAATCTCCTCTTAGCGGTCGTAGGGCATGTAGCCCTTGACGATCTTGGCGTCGGGGGCGGACAGGGTGGTGTTGCCACGGGCATCGCGGATGAATTTCTTGGTCCGCTTGATCATGCCGTGCCGTTTGCCGGCCTGGCCAGCAAGGACCTTACCGGTCGCAGTCACCTTGAAGCGCTTCTTGGCGCTCGACTTAGTCTTCATCTTAGGCATTTCCGTCTCCTTTCAGGGTTCGGTACTAAACGCGACTCGGCATGCCATCTCGGCCGGTCACGCGATCAGATGCGCCGTTTACGCAAGTTCGGTCATACTGGCAAGGGGGTTTGGCCCAGAATCTGTGCTTTTCGCAGCGGCCTAGGCACCGGGGCAGCATAGGGCCACCCCGGTGTATTGGTTTAGTGGCTGAATTTGCGGATTTCGCCGCTCTTCAGACGCTCGGAGTAGGACGCCAGCTCCTGACGCACCACTTTCATCAGGAAGTAGAGCGCAAAGACGTTCACAACCGCCATCGCAAAGATCGCCGCATCCGAGAAGTCGATGACCGGGCCAAGGTTGGCCGCCGCACCAATGACAACGAAGATGCAGAAAATGATCTTGAACACCAACTCTTTGGTGTGGCCTTCGCCGAACAGATAGGTCCAGGCTTTGAGGCCATAGTAGGACCAGCTGATCATCGTCGAGAAGGCAAACAGGACCACGGCAATCGCCAGAATGAACGGGAACCAGCTGAACGCGCTGCCGAAGGCCGCCGAGGTCAGGCTGACGCCGGTATTGCCGTCGACCGTTGCAATCGCATTGCCCGCTTCGTTCAGCATGTAGTTGCCGGTTGCCGGATCAACGATCAGTTGCTGGGTGATGATGATCACCAGCGCAGTCATGGTACAGATCACAACCGTGTCGATGAACGGCTCAAGCAGCGAGACGAAGCCTTCCGTGATCGGTTCTTTGGTCCGTACGGCTGAGTGCGCAATCGCAGCGGAACCCACGCCTGCTTCGTTCGAGAACGCCGCACGACGGAAGCCCTGGATCAGCGCACCGACCATACCGCCAGCAACGCCGAGACCGGTGAAAGCACCTGCGAAGATCTGACCAAAGGCCCACCCGATCTGGTCTGCATGCATCAGGATGATAACCAGCGCCGCCAGCACGTACATGACACCCATGAACGGCACGACTTTCTCGGTCACACGCGCGATGGATTTCAGGCCACCCACGATCACCGCAAAGACGATGCCCGCAAAGACCAAACCTGTGATCCAGCCTGGATAGTCTCCGACAATCCCAGCAATTTGCTGGTGCGCCTGATTGGCCTGGAACATGTTGCCCCCGCCCAATGCGCCAAGGATACAGAAGATCGAGAACAGCACGGCCAGGATTTTACCGCCCGGCAGGCCCAGTTCCGCAAAGCCCTTTGACATGTAATACATCGGGCCACCCGAAACGGTGCCGTCTTCATATTCATTTCGGTATTTCACACCCAAAGTACATTCGGTGAATTTCGACGCCATGCCCAGCAGGCCGGCGACGATCATCCAGAATGTAGCACCCGGTCCACCGATCCCGATGGCAACCGCCACACCGGCGATGTTCCCAAGACCAACGGTCCCCGACAAAGCGGTGGCAAGGGCCTGAAAATGGCTGACCTCACCCGCGTCATTGGGGTCGGAGTAATCGCCTTTAACCAAGCTGATCGAGTGTCCGAAGAATCGGAATTGCACAAAGGCAAAATAGAGCGAAAAAACTGTGGCCGCGACGACCAGCCACCCCACGATCCATGGGAATCCAGTGCCCGGAAACGGCGCGAAGATAAAGCTAACGAAGGGGCCGGTAAAATCCGCGAAAGCCTGATTGATCTTCTCGTCCAGACCGGGCGCCTCTTGCGCGAAAGCGGGGCCAGACATCAGAGCCATGGTCGCACCAAGGCCCAGTTTTTGAAGCATATTCATCCTAATCCCTCCGCTCAGTTCACGACCGTGACAGGCACGTCGGCATGCATGACCAAGTTCTGAGTCGAGCTTCCAAACAGCCGTTTCTTGAACCCATCCGCCGAGGCGCGGCCAACGATGATCTGAGTGCCGCCGTTTTCGACCGTGATCGCGTTCAGCGTCTCGGCCACGTCGCCATGGCGCACGATGCCGTGCGCTTCGAACCCATCGGCCTTTAGCGCCTCAACCGTAGGGGCAATGATCCGCGAGGTGGCCAGTTCGACCTCTTCCTCGCGCCGCTTGTGCCGTTGGGCGTTTTCTTCCGGTGTTTGGAAAGTGAAAGGGGACCATTCGATGACATATACAACCAGCATTTCGCATGAGCCAATCCGCCCGGCCAAATCCTTGGCAAAGGCGATAGCGCGCTCTCCGGTTTCTGTCCCGTCCAGTCCAATGACAATCTTTGTTGTCATGACGTTCCTCCATTTTTTTTCTGGTTTAACCGGGACCCGTGCCCCCGGTAGGGCGACCGGAACCTGGAACTATCTGAGATGATCACCCTAAGGTTCAGTATCCGGCAAAATCACCAAAAAACAGAGGTATTTTTGCTGAATACAACCCTACGGTCATCTTCTTTTTGAAAACAAACAAGAAAATACGCCTAAAAATTAGGCGGCTTGAGAATTCTCAATGTGATCCTTCCCAGAATCCAGGCAAACTCATCCCGGATCGGTGTTGTAGATCAGACGCTCGTCACAAGGGGCAATACGCAGAATATTGGTGGTTCCGGGGACATTGAACGGAACGCCTGCGGTGACAACAATCTGATCGCTCTCGGCGGCGAAGCCCCCCGCGCGTGCGGCGCGAGCCGCATTGACCACGGCCCCTTTGAACCTCTCAAGCTCGGGCGTCATCACACAGTGACAACCCCAGCTCAGGCACAGACGGCGGGCGGTTCCAGTCGCTGGCGTCATGGCGATGATCGGCACACCGGGACGTTCACGCGCAGTCAACAGCGCTGTGGTGCCGCTTTGGGTGAAACAGCAGATCGCTTTGATGTCGGTCTTTTCCGCGATCTCCCGCGCGGCTGCCACGATACCGTCCGCGATGGTCGACCCTTTGGCAGTACGCGAGGCGGCGATGATCTGCGTGTAGGTCGGGTCGGCTTCGACCTCGATAGCGACCTTGTTCATGGTCTGCACGGCCTCGATCGGGTACGAACCTGCCGCAGATTCCGCGCTGAGCATGATGGCATCCGTGCCTTCGTAGATCGCGGTCGCAACGTCCGAGACCTCGGCGCGGGTTGGCATCGGGCTTTCGATCATGCTCTCCAGCATCTGGGTCGCGACGATCACCGGCTTGGCTGCGCCACGACACTTGCGAACCAGGCGTTTCTGGATCGGAGGCACAGCCGAAACCGGCAGCTCAACGCCCAGATCACCACGGGCCACCATGATCCCGTCTGATGCGTCGAGGATATCGTCAAACGCCTCAACCGCCGCGGGCTTTTCGATCTTCGACAGGATCGAGGCCCGTCCATCCGCCAGCGCACGCGCCTCGAACACGTCCTTGGCCCGCTGCACAAAGCTGAGCGCCAGCCAATCCACACCCAGTTGGCACACAAACTCAAGATCGTCCCGATCCTTGGCCGACAAGGCTGCCAGTGGCAGCAACACGTCAGGTACGTTCACGCCCTTGCGGTTCGAGATCGTCCCGCCGACTTCGACAGTGCAATTGGCGAAATCCTGGCCGCAATCCTGCACGGTCAGACGAATCTTACCGTCATTCACCAGCAGCCGCGCACCGGGTTCCAGCGCCGCAAAAATCTCGGGATGTGGAAGGCAGACACGGTTAATGTCTCCGGCCTCAGGGTCAAGGTCCAGCCGGAACGCCGCGCCCTCTACCAGTTCTTCGGCATCATTGGCAAAAACCCCAACACGCAGCTTCGGGCCTTGAAGATCGGCCAGAATCGCGATCGGGCTGTCCAGATCCTTTTCCACCTGACGAATAATGCGATGCCGTTCACGGATCTCGTCATGGCTGCCATGGCTCATGTTCAGGCGAAAGACGTCGGCCCCGGCCTCATGCAAGGCCCGGATGGTGTCATAGTCATTGGACGCCGGTCCCAGCGTCGCCACGATTTTTACATTTCTAAGGCGTCGCACTGGTTTCGCTCTCCTCAATCCCAAGGTGATGCGGCAATGTTACCGCAAACAGTATGTGGGTGGTTATTGCGCAATTCCCTTTTGGAAGCAACTGCCATACACCTGCCGCAAACTTGATGACAGGCACATGACATACACTCCGTTTTTTATCCATGGCGAGGATCGCCCGTCCCGATGGCTGATCACCTGCGATCATGCGACCAACACCGTCCCCCCCGAAATCAACGGCGGGGATCTGGGATTGCCGCGCGAAGATATGGAACGCCACATTGCCTATGATGTCGGCGCCTACGAGGTCTCGAAACATCTGGGCGAGATCCTGAACGCGCCGGTCATCGCAGCCAATTTCTCGCGCCTTGTGATTGATCCAAACCGGGGTGAGGATGACCCGACCCTGCTGATGAAGCTCTATGACGGTTCGATCATTCCCGGCAATCGCCACGCTGATGCGGCCGAGCGTGAACGGCGTTTGGACATGTGCTACCGTCCTTATCACGACGCGCTTGGGCGACTGGCCGCCCTGCCTCATGCGGTGATTGTGTCGATGCACTCTTTCACCCGCCAACTCCGCGGTCGCGAACCACGCCCTTGGCATGTAGGCGTTCTGCACACCCCGGACGAGCGCTTCTCACGCCCTCTGATCAACCGCTTGAAGGCCGAAGATAATCTGTGCGTCGGCGTGAACGAGCCTTATACCGGCGTTCTTCCCGGCGATGCCATCGACACGCATTGCACCTCACATGGTCGACCAAATGCATTGATCGAGCTGCGCAATGATCTGATCGCGGATCACGCAGGGCAACGGGCCTGGGCCGAAAGGCTCGCCGTAATCCTACAGGATGCACTATCTGACAGCGGCCTTTGATCGCACGTTATTGTGAGCTGCACCTTCAACCCCCACTTTGGAGACTGGGAAGGAGGCGACCATGACACAAGAGTTGCTGACAAGTTTTTTTGGCTGGATGGCGATACTGAACATCGCTGTTTTGCTGTTCACAACCGCTATGACTGTGCTGCTACAGGACTGGATTGCAGGGGTTCATGCCAGAATGTTCCAAATGGAACGGCCTGATGTGAAGCGTGCCTATTTTCGGTATTTGGCCAACTACAAAATCCTCACGCTGATTTTCTGCGTCATTCCGTGGCTGGCCTTGAAACTGGCCTAACGCAGAGTCAGTTGAAACACCCCCGTCCGAGCGTTAGTTCGGGAATAGACAGCATCCAATTCCTCGGAGCCACACCATGGACAAGCAAACCGAAATCGAACTTCAAGCCGCAGCATTCCGTCGGCTGCAAAAGCACTTGATGGAAGATCGCACGGACCTTCAGAATATCGACATGATGAATCTGGCCGGGTTCTGCCGCAACTGCCTGTCACGCTGGTATCAAGAAGCAGCCAATGAAAAAGGCATTGAGATGGGCAAAGACGAAGCCCGTCAGATCTTCTACGGCATGACCATGGATGAATGGAAAGCCAACTACCAGACCGAAGCCAGCCCCGACAAACAGGCCGCCTTCAAGGTCGCCTTTGAGGAAAATGTTACGAAAAGGGACTAAGGCCCTAAGTCCAACGAGCCGACAACGCAGACTGATGACCTAGTCCTGTACAGCAGCACCCAAAAGCACGCTGTGATGCGTGCACACGGTCTCTGAGTTTAGGTGATACTTAGTAGCCGGAAGAACAAGATCGCCGCTCGTGTTGAATTCACAGTGCTTCCAGCGGTGTTTCTGGAACCGAAAAGCCTCGCGTGGTGCGAGGCTAAGTGCTTGATATCTGAGCTAGAGTATTGGTTTTGGGGTTAGGATTTGAACCTCTGACCTTTAGGTTATGAGGCTGACGAGGTTAGGACGTTAAGCAATTGATCCGGGGATCAATTGTAGTCTGAACGGGCTGTTTTGGATTTTCTGACGCTGGTTGCGGGAGCAGGATTTGAACCTGCGACCTTCAGGTTATGAGCCTGACGAGCTACCGGGCTGCTCCATCCCGCGTCAGAGTCAGATTT
>NZ_JBQFXO010000021.1:0-19276 GCF_056540865.1 Ruegeria sp. AL11 | reverse complement strand
AAATCTATCTTGTACGAACCTGATATCCTGGCTCGTTTGAACGATTCCTATTTGATCTTTACCGCCTTTCGCTTGGACCGGAATCACATAGTGACACCCTCGTTTGTCCAAGCCTATGTAAAGTTCATCGATCTCGATCTGCCCGATGTTCTGCACGGTCGTTCGTAGGTGATTTTGCAGGCTGTACGTCGTGAGTCCCAAGAATGTATCTATAAGCCGATTATAACGTACGATCGCCAAAAGTGCTTGCTCGTCGTCTAGTGCGTAGGCTCGAATGAGCTCCGGCGTGGCGTCTGGAATGTCGGTGCAGACGAGATCATCTCTGGGCGAAATTCTGGTACGTTTGACCAGCCTGAAGCGATAGCGCCCCTTACCTGCGCCTTCAATGATCCATTCTAATCCCTCTGGCTGGGTTTCTAGAATGCTGTCGGGCAAGGCATTTCTGTACCGAAACGAGTACGGAATATCTCCGATGTTCTTAATACGAGGAAACCCAAGCGCCACATAGCTTTTTTCAAGCTCCTCTCTGTCAAACTCGAATTCCGTCGAGCCATTTTCAAAGTGGTCAAAGAAGATTTTCTGAATTGTTGCTTGATAGCGGTTAGGCGATTTAGCCATACGCAACCCTACCCGCGTTGATCTCCGCCTCTATCTCTGCCTGCTTACGTTTTCTGGCCCCACTTTTGCGGTCGCGTTTGCTAGGTGGCGGCGTGATACCAAAGCGTCTTGATGCCTGCGAAAGATCGAGCGTCAAAAGTTTTGGATCGCCAAGAGATAGGGTTTCTTCAGGCCTAGAAGGTTCGATGCTCAGGGCTTCAATCATCTTCGCGGCGATTGCCCTAGCCAAAGGCGGGGGCACCGCATTGCCGATCTGCCGAGCGCCATGCCATTTGGTCGCATTGAGCCGAAACCAGTCGGGGAAGCCGTGTAAGCGAGCCATTTCCCGCACGGTGATACAGCGCGCATGACGATAGTGGATCGGGCGCGGACTGGTGAATGCGCCCCTCGCGCCGTCTGTTCCGGCGCGAAGCGTGTTGGAAACACCGCCTTGCGGAAGCTTAAAAAAACGGCTGATAGGCTCGACAGCTCCCTCTTCCGTTTGACGGAAACGCCGACGCGAAATCTCGGTGTGGTCAGTGCGCGCGCTCGACGTAAGCACCTTAGGATTCCACTCACGCAGATAACCGAAATGCCAGGCGTCGTTTTTGAGGCCGCGCAGCTCGGCCGCATAGTCGGACGGATCACCAAATCGCCTCGTCTTAACTGCATCGCTTGCGTTTAAAGTCTCAAACGTATCGGCATCGGGAAGATCCCCGATCGCGTCAGCGCAAGATGGCCCAAAACCAAGCTCGTGATACAGCTTTGGCCGACCAGCGATGTTGGTCGTCGGAGCTGGATAGTCGGGAAGCGCCCTACCCTTCTTCATGCCCATGAGGATGAAGCGTTCGCGCGATTGTGGTGTGCCGTAGTGACCTGCATTGAGCACCTTCCAAGGCAAACGACATTCATAGCCGACCCGATCAAATGCCCCTACCAGCTCCTTCAGGAATGCCTTGTGCTTGCCAACCGTGAGGCCTTTGACGTTTTCGAAAACAAAGCTCTCTGCATCGAGCTCGTGCACGAGGCGCACGAAATCAAGAACGAGCTGATTGCGGGGATCGTCGAGTGCTCTGTGACCGATCAGGGAGAAGCCTTGGCACGGCGCGCCGCCGAATACGCAGTCGACCTTCTGCCCCCCAAGGCCCGCACGTTGCCTAATCTCATCGCCGGTGAGTTCTGTAACCGAGGCAGGAATCACAGTTGTTTCGGGAAAGTTGAATTCGTGGACGGCACAATGCACAGGATCGACCTCGATCGCAGCTTTCACATCAAAGCCTGCTTGCTCGAAGCCTAAGCTTAGTCCCCCTGCCCCTGCGAAAAGATCAATTCCGATTGGTCGCATTACGCTCTTCTTTCCTAACATCGGCTTAGCATCACACCTTTTGGTTAATGCGATCCTTCATATTTTTCCCACAACATCTCGATCAACTGACCCTGTGTGACACCGAGCCTTTCGGCCTCAGCTGCTATGGATTCACCGATCTTTGGGAAAACCTTTGGGTGCAACTGATAAGTCCTCGGGCTGGGCTTACGACCAGGCTTCTTGCGAGGTGTTCTGTCGAGAAATCCCCGCGCTTCTCCAACTTCGTCGACACGGCGAACTTCCTCAACGGTCGTGTCTTTAGGACGCGCCTTAAGTCCAGCAAGTCTATTTGAGCCGCTCATACACTGCCTCCATAAAAGCCTTCGCATTCGCCAACGCTTTATCCACCTTGCCCCCCGTGATCATCTCGGCGTCATTCATCATAGCAGTCAGATCACTTCCATAGGCAAACAGTTCCGAAAATGCCGCGCGTGCTACCAGGGACGGCTCGATTACGTCGATCCCTGCTCCACTGAGCTGTTCTTCCAGCTCCTTCTGGACGCGGCTTTTGACGGCTGCACTGGTCTTAGTCAGAACAACAGCGTGCCGAATTGAGCGCCCGAGTGCTTCTTCTTCTTCGCGAACCAACGCCAGCGCTTCGGAGCCAATCTCTGCATCAAGCGCAGTTGGCTGCATCGGGACGATCACCAGGTCCGCCTGGGAAATCGCGCGACTGACGAGCTGGGATGCAACACCCTCCAGATCCACAATGACAATCTTGCCGTCACCATCCGCGCTCCGAATAGTCGGAACGATCTCAGAGCGACCAACATCGCTCTTTAAGGTTACGCCGGAAGGCGCGCCATGCGATGCCCACCGGGTAAGAGACTTGTTTGGGTCGCAGTCAAGCACTGTTACATCCGCACCCATACGAGCGAATTCAGACGCCAGAAGAACGGCGCATGTTGATTTACCAACCCCGCCTTTGGGGCTTGCCATAACGATGACGGGCATTACTCGATCCTGCCGTTTTATTATTACCGGATTTATATCTCACACCTGAAATAAATCCAAGACCGGAAATAAATCTCTTACCGGTTTTATTTCTGCAACCGGTTTTTAATCTCAAGGCCTGCCTCGCCTCTCAAACCACTTACGGCAGAAGCCGATGAAAGCGCGATCAGCGTTGCGGGGTGGCTCAACACACCAGTCGCGCCACTCCCGCTCCAGGAAATGAACATCCCAACCGGGCGCTGCATGACGCGCTTCCTCGTAGGTGTCAGATTGCAGTGGTGGAATATTGCCCTCAACAAGCTGGGCAGGAGACATCGTACCCCGGTTGTTGAAGATCACCATGTCGGCTTCGTCGTCAAAATCAACGTGATAGTCCGGAAGGTGATCGTGTTCCGCGAGCTGCCGGATCATTTGACGAAACCGCTTTTGAGGACTTTGAGACCCTGTCTTGAGAAGAAGCTTTGCCAACGTAATGCGCCAACTTTTCTGCTGACCACAGTGCTTTCGGGCGATCTCGTACACCCGCCTTTCAATGGGTTTCCTCAGGCGGAAATAATCCCGGTGGAGGGTCAGAACCTCTTCGTTGCGGATTGCGTTAAAAACCCAATCAGATAGCTTCACTTCGCACCACAGAAGACGGCCATCAAGGCCATGTTTCCTACGAATTGAAGAGGCGTCAATCAGACCAAAGCCATCAACTTGCTCTTCGTCACCGGTAACGATGTTCGTCCTGATCCGCGTTCCTTCGAGGCGGTCAAGAGCATCGAGCAGGGACTGGTATTCCCGACCGCTTGTGCCTCGGTTAGTGAAAATAAGCAGCTCTCTGGAGTTGATCCGCACACGGGGCGAGACAGCTTCGCCTTCCTTTAGCTTAGCCATGATCTGACTGATACAGTAGATCAGAATGTCTTTGTCATAGATCGTCGCTAGGCCCTTTACGCTCGGCGTGATCTGCAGCCACTTGTCGCCGTTCTCATAACGCTTGACCGATGTCTCCGGTTTCTTCGAAAGTGAATAGAACGGATGCTCCATGTGCTGCATCACATCCTTCAGGACAGCGTCGGCGACATCACAGATGAACAAATCATGCTGTGGATGACGATCCGGCAGGAGTGGAGCGAGAGCATTCGTGTTATCAGTTACCATAAGTCGACATTCGTGGTTTTAGTTACCGTAGTCAAGATTCGTGTTATCAGTTACCGAAGGCAGGATTTTAGTTACCAAGATTCGTGTTATCAGTTACCATATGTCTGAATAAGTACTTACTTTTCAAAATTTTACCTGGAATTTAGGCGCACGTAACACAGAATCTAACACATATATAACACCCACTTGGCTGACGGGGGTCTGTGGATAACTCCTGAGCGCCCTCAATCCTGGTAATGAACGCAAGCAAAGCTTCCGACTGTTGTCTGAACCCAGGCCCCACCAAAGACAGCGCATGTGGTGCTGTTGATTGCTGAGAAACGAGGAAGCACCACCGCCAACGCAAGAGCCAAAACAACAGCGCCCAGACCAAACCAGTGCAGGCGGGTTTTGAAGCGCTCGATCTCTCTTTCCTGTTCCCTAATGTCTTTGAAGACTTCCCATTTGTCCTGTTCAGCCTTTTTGAGAACTGCGTCCGTGTGCCTGCTTTGCACCCCAAGAGAGTTGGCAACCTGGGACATTGCTTCCAGCGACCCAAGAACACGGGCATTGATCGCATGCCCAACCAGATCCCCATAGTGCTCCGGATCGGTCTGGTTCTGTGCCGCGAAGGCCGCCTGTCGCGCTTCCGTCGTTGTCTTGTGCACCCGGTCGAGCACCCGTGTCTGATCATCCACACGGTCCGACACACTAGCCAGCACCGTGCCAACCATATCGAGGGTTTCGCGCAGCTCTTCGTCAGTGAGGGCAGGGGAGGAGGTTTGATCTGACATGCTCGATTGTCTTTCTCGTTATTGGTCCTGCGGCTGGAACAGCCCTTTGAACTCGGGATCGGCGTAATAGCGCAGTTTGCGGGCAATGGCCGTGTGCCTGCCCTGGACACGCAGGAGCTGGTTGTCCGGGTGGACCTGCATGATTTCATCCGGAGTGAGCAGATCGCGGCCGGTGATGTTCTGTGTCATTGAGAGCGCATCCCCCGGTTTGTAGCTTTGTGTCTGGTAGCCCGTGGTTTCCCGGCCAATCATCTTGCTCAGCCATTGGGCCGTTTCCAGATCATTCACTCCGAACACCTGCTGGACTCCGGCATTGGCGACAAAAGTGCCCGCGCGTTTTCCATAGAGCGCGTTGAGCTGGCTCATGTCCTGCAGGATCGGCCAGAGTTGCAGACCGTAGCCTGCCATCAGCCCCATGGCGCGTTCCACAGCTTCCAGACGGCCGAGGGCCGCAAACTCGTCCAGCAGGAAGAGGGCAGGCAAAGCCCGTTTGCCCGGATGCGGGGCCTCAGAGACGCACTGAGCGCCGTTCAGGGCCATTCCGGGTGTCTGTGCCGCCTCTGCGTCCCGAGCGATGTCTTGAAGCGCCTGGGAGACGAGGAGGCGCAGCCAGCGACTATAGGCATCGAGACGATTGGGCGGTAGCACCAGAAACACCGATGTAACCGCGTGGCGCAGCTCGGAGAAATAGAAATCAGAGCGCGCCATGCATTTTGCAATCCGTGGGCTATCCAGGAAATGGGTATGGCGCTGCGCGTTGGACAGGACAGAGGCCGCTTCCCGATCTGCCTTGCCCAGGAACCGGTTGGCGGCGCGGGCGATCAGCCCATGGGCTGATCGCTCTCCTGCATCAGCTCCAGCAGCGCGCGCAACCGATCCGGGGGCAGGGTGAGATATTCCCGCACTGTGGCAAGGGAGCGGCGGCCCGGCTCCTCATGGCAGACGCAAAACATGATTAGCCCGCCAAGGATGGCTTTGGCTTCTTCGTTCCAGTGCGCCTCCGATACCTGGTCTGGCGGGTCCATGACCAGCGCATCGGCAAGCGATGCGGCATCTTCTCCAAGATCAAGACTGTTCGGAGACAACCGGTCCAATGGATTGTACGCCGCCGATGTCACACCCGTGACCTCAAATGGGTCGAGGACATGAACGGGTCCGAACCGTCGTCGGGCGTCGCCCGTAATCCGTGCGTTCTCACCCTTGGGGTCAATGACCAGGACCGGGCGCTCCGCCATAAGCAGGTTTGGGATGACGGTACCCACGCCCTTACCCGCCCGGGTCGGCGCAAGGGTCAGCAGATGTGCCGGACCGTCGTAGCGCAACAGTCGGCCGGTATGAGGGTTGCGACCGATCAGAAGCCCGTCAGAGGCTTCCAGATCGGCCAGGTCTTTGCGGTCGGCGAACCGGGCCGAGCCATGGCTGTCGTCGGCCTTTCGCGGGGACCAGAGACCGATGCCGGTGTTCACGATCAGGAGCGTTACTGCCGTGCACCAGGCCGAGCCATAAGCTACGATGGTGGCAACCCAATCGAGGAAAGTGGTGGGACCGCCCGAGATCGGCACGTGCAGACCATAATGCCGGATGAGAGCCAGAACGACCGCCCCGATCAAAGTGGCAATAAGCAGATAGACGGCGGCGAGAAACAGTACGAACGGAGCCGTCCATACGATCAACCCGATACCGGCCAGCAGGCGAAACGCCGTGAACGCCCAGCTCATCGATCACAATTCGGCTGTTCTGAATCGGATGCCGGAGCCGGGGAGGGGGTATCGGGATCTGCAAAGGCTTTGCGGTCC
This sequence comes from Ruegeria sp. AL11, assembly GCF_056540865.1. NCBI lineage: Bacteria > Pseudomonadati > Pseudomonadota > Alphaproteobacteria > Rhodobacterales > Roseobacteraceae > Ruegeria > Ruegeria sp. AL11. Next base: position 12,644 of record NZ_JBQFXO010000021.1, on the reverse strand, counting down.
TGGTCCCGTGAGAGGTTCCGGATCAACCGTTCCATCATTGCCGCAGCACTTGCATCACGTTCGGCCAGATCCATGAGCGCCCCGCCCAGGATCACCTTGCGCCGTGTATCCAGCTTGCGTTGCTTCGTGGCTTCCCGGTTGCGCACGGCCTGAAGACGGGCCTTGGCCTGGGCAAATCGTTTCTCGGCGCGTTCGAGTTCTGTCTCTGCCATATCACTGCTCTCGCTGGGAAAATAATCTAGAGTTGAATCATGTATTGATAAACTCGTCCTTAGCGCGTACCCGTAGGCCTGTAAAGGACAAGGGCGCACTTATGCAAACTCTCCGCCTGTGGCTCCAAGATTTGCGTGCGATCTCTCTGGGGCAAAGCCCCGGCCGATGGCCATCCCCTTCGATGCGAAGCGCATCGATATGGAAGGGCGCGCTGCCCCTTCCAAACCATCCCATGCCAACCTGCGCGGTTGGATTGCGTCCGGAACGACAGTCCCAAAATCACGACCGCTGCCCCATGGTGGGGGCCGGTCTGTTTTTGGGACTGTCGTTCCGGAAGGCGTCGATCTGTGGGGCTGTAGCCCCTGATCTCCGCCGGGTTTGCCCGAGGCAAACCGCCGATGCGTTCCACCAATCTCCCCAGCCTTATGGGGGGCGGGCCAGCGGGGAAAAGACCGTTGACCTGGTGGACCATGCCGGAGCATGGGCCGGGGTCAGTAGCGGCGTGCGTCAGCATTCTTTGAATCACGGAGCGGGGTAGGGCGCGTGGCCAGTTATCACCTCTCCGTAAAGACGATCAAACGCAGCGCGGGACGATCTTCGACCGCAGCGGCGGCGTACCGTGCGGGCGAGCGCATCGAGTGCCAGCGCGAGGGGCGGCTGCATGACTACACCGCCAAGCGGGGCATCGAGGAGACCTTCATTCTGACACCCGAGAATGCGCCGTCCTGGGCGCAGGATCGGGCGGCGCTCTGGAACGCCGCCGAGGAGAGCGAGACCCGACGCAACTCCGTCACCGCCCGCGAATGGGAGCTTGCGTTGCCCTCCGAGATCAGCGCCGAAGACCGGTCGCAGATCACCCGCCGGTTTGCCGAGGAGCTGGTCAGCCGCTACGGCGTGGCGGTGGATGTGGCGATCCACGCGCCGCACCGGGAAGGGGATCAGCGCAATCACCATGCCCATGTTCTGACCACCACCCGGAAGTTGGAACCGGAGGGGTTCACGACCAAGACGCGCTTGCTTGATTCCGCAAAGACCGGAGGTGTCGAGATCGAGCAGATGCGCGGTGTCTGGGCTGAATTGCAGAACCACGCACTTGAACGGGTGGGGGAGGTGGAGCGCGTCGATCACCGGTCTCTGGAAGCTCAGCGCGAGGAGGCTCTGAGCCAGGGTGATGCCCTGAAGGCCGAGGAACTGGATCGGGATCCGGAGGTCAAGCTGGGGCCAGCGGCCAATGCGATGGAACGCCGCGAAATGCGCGCGGCAGAGCGGGAGGGGCGCGACTATGACCCCGTCACCGAGCGGGGCGGGGCGGTACATGCAGCCCGCCAGGCGCGGGCACTTTTTGCCGAGATGCGGGAACGTCTGGAGCTGGCGCGGGACACCTATGGGGCCGAGCGCGAGGCCGGGCAGGGGCGTGTCTCGGCCGGTCTGGCGGCACTTCGAGCAGCGGCTAGCAAAGACCGGAGTACGGAGCACGGTGACGGCGACATCCGGGACCGGCTGGCACGGATTGTCGGGAGGGAAGAGCCGGAGGTCGGCGGGCAGAGTGTCGAAGAACGTTCAGACCTTCGGCACGTCAATGAACGGCTGCGTGAAGCCCTGGGCCGGGATGAAGACAGCGCAGGCCAGCCGTCGATTCGGGACCGGCTGGAAGACGTGTTGAACAAGCCGCGCGAGACATTGGAGCGGGATGACGGGCGCGATGCAGAGCGGGATCGCGACGGTGAACAGGAGCACGAGCGCGAGATTGATCGAGAAATAGATAGGGATGATGGCCTTAGCCTCTAAATTTGAATCTCCTGCCTGAGATGAGACCCAACCCTTCTTGCACTACCCGCCAAGTAGCTTTGTTTCCTGCGCCATTTTGATAATTTCATTTCTGCCATCGATCAGATACTGGACATCGTCTACACTGAAGTGGAGGAAGAATCTTTCAAGGGCAGAATTTTCCAAATTGCTAAATGAAAATATTTGCTCATCCAGTTGAACCCCCGACATCGAACCGAACCGATTTACTATGGTTTTTACTGCTTCATCAATTAAAGGTACGGCCACTTCATCAGCTCTACCAATGATCGAGACTAGTTGGACAAACTGAGGGCTAAACCTTGCGAGCGATAATTCTCCATTATACTCGATATATGAGTACAAGCTGACGATACCAGTAGTGCGGTCAATTACCTTAAAACTTGTCGAAGTAAGTCCGAAGCCTCCTGCCAATAAAGGACGGCCGACTCCCAATCCATACGATGCGATATCTTCTAGAATAAGGTCTGTAGCTTCATCTGCGAGTATGTTCACCCCACCGCCGATTGGACGGGTGCGATCTGGGAATGTAATTTGATCAATCTCGTCGTTGCTGTCTTCTACAACTGAGACCAGTTTTCCGTTCCAAAGTCCTTCAATCTCAACAGGCGTAAACACCTCACCGAAGAAAGCGTCGTTTGTGACGTAGAGTATTGGACTGCTGGTGCCCAGCCCTCTTGCTGGGTTGGTCACAAAGATGGACTTAACTCGACCATTTTCCATCGTGGTGTCTTCGAAATCAACGGAAACACCAGACATCACGACCCAATGCATGCCGCCATTCACAAGGAAAGCGGGGGCATGTTTATATTTTGCGACCGTGAGTACCATTTTTTTGAATGCGGAAGTTGCAGTTTCAAATGAAAAATCATCAACTGCAATGACTTGACTGATTTCTTCTTTGGTAGCCAAATAGTCTGCCATTGCAGCTGGGTCGGTGTACCACTTATCAGGTTCTTGGTTCAAACCACGTGTGATATTCCATATCTCATCCTGAGACTCAAAAATATCGTATGCTTGTCCCACCATCTTGAGACAGGCAGGACCGCAATAATTGAAGCGGTTCTGTCGAACGCGCTGGATATCCAGGGTATAGTTTGACATAGAACTGCTTTGCCAGAGGTCGTCAAATAGAAACCTCTGGCGTCAATACTGTGCTATGCACCAGTTCCGCAAATAAAGCATGCAACGGATTCCCATCCAGGAACTCCGCCAACTCCAATTGCGGCTCCGCCACCAACAGCGCCAGTCGCAACAGCCGACTTTGCAGCTTCGCGAATTTCCATAACGCGTTTTAGGTTAAGAATGGCGACCTGATCTTGTGTAAGATCCGCAGCATCAACATTGTCCCATTCATCGGCCATCGCAAGCAGATCTTTTAAGGTAATGTTGTTCTCGTCAAGTGAGATTGAGTTAGGCATCATGTTCTCCTCTACTAAATGACGCTTTCGGGAATTTGTATACCGTATAAGAAACTTCCAGTTAGGCGCTGATGTTCGTTTGAAGCATGGTGCACCCTTGCTAACTTTACTGGGTCGTTTGAGATACTCGCCAGATGCTGAAGCACCCGGTAAGAGGCCTCTTGTTGGAAGCATTTGTAGAAAGCACTTGATTCATAACCAGGATCCGAAGAGTTTATCATGTCAGAGAGGCAAATATCTCCTACAATCCCTCTATACCAAGGCACATTTTGTCCGATTGCGCCTATATTCTCCCATGTGTTTCTGGCGGCGAAATCCCTTTGTTTGGTGCTTAATTCGGATGGCGACGTGTGTTTGCTCCCATACTGTAAGTTCTCATTGTCAGTCAGTGTGTAGCAAGAGTGTATATCGCCGTCTGGAAAAATTGTCAGAAGACTAGATGCCGTGCAAAAGTTTCGAAACGGGAAGGCCAATTTTCGTATCACATCGCTGAAGAAACGATAGATGTTGTTATCGTAGACCCAGTTGTCGGAGTTCCTATTTAGAAACTCACCGTTGATTGAAGAAAATATAAAGTCGACAGCTTTGACAATTTCGTCTTTAGCTTGATCCGTATCGATCAGGTCAATATCACTTCCCTCCACCGCGTCTCCCAAGGCTTCAACAAACTGAACCTTCGTAAGAGGTGAAATAGTGTTCAAGAAACGAATTGTATCGATGTATGAATATCCATTCTTGATGTGCCGGTTATCAAATACACCTATGGCGCAAAATGGGAAGTCATGTTCTTTGAGCACTTCAGTGTAGCGGATTGCTTTGGCGAATGAACCTTGGCCGCTTGAGTTAACACGTTCTGCGTCGTGCACCTCTTCAGGCCCATCGATGCTCACAGAAAGGCTTATTCTATATTTTTTCCAGACCTCGATGTGCTTCTTTGCATCAAACGTACCATTTGTAGTAAGTGCAATTAGAATATCATCACGGCCTAGTGTCTCTCGAATGTACTTCGATACTGTGGTAACGATGTCCATTCTAAGGGTAGGCTCTCCGCCAAAAAATTTAACAAAACAAATGTCCGGGCGTTCTTGGATAATCGCATCAAGACGTGCTACGATTTCGTCGCAAGACATAGTAGCGACTTCAAGTCCGAAGGAGCCTTGCTTGGCAAGGCAGTAACTACAAGTCAAGTTGCAAACTTGGGTTACAATTAACGCAACTCCAAATGAATGCGTTCTCTGACGAAACCCGCCATTCCGACTGATCGGTTGAATATATTCAGACAAAAATCCATAGTCTTGGCAATCTACTGTTTTTGGAGTGGCTAGGTTATCTACTGAGCCAAGGGCAGAAACTTCGGCGTCATCAAGCGAAGCTATGGTGCAAGATCCTGGGCTAAAAATGAAACCGTTACCATGCACATCTCGACCGGCCAAAACGGTTCTGTCCAAGCTGCTTAAATTTGTTGACGGTTCTTTATCAAACGCGAATTCCGACGCTCGCTTCAAAATTTGGCTAGCCACCTAAAATCTCCGAATATAATGTTCAAACCTTAACATGTTTGAGATCAAAATCCACTATTTTCCCTTGGTGGGGGAGGGTTGTCAGCGTTACGCCTTAATAGGCTACTAGGCAAAATGTTTTCCCGCACTCACGCCAAGGGTGCCATTCTTATTAAAAACTCGTATCGCTATGATAGAAACGTGTGGGTTTTGGCATTGGGCGCATACCGTGCCGAGATCATAACGACATATTTTGACTGTTTTCTCTCTAATTGGAAACGCTGACATATGGCTTTGGAGTGCTTTAGTCATGGGAAATGAGGGGCAAGAACGCGATCAATTTGACCCTGAACGTGCGAAGCATGAGCTTGAGCGCGAAAAACTTCTTTCCGGTGGGGAAGACGCACAAGCCGCTAGAGAACTGGAACAGAAGCGCTTCGACGCCGAGAACGCGCAGACATCACGTATAGCCAGGTCTCCTTGGCTTCCCCCACTTCTGGGTTTTCTAGGTGGTGTGTTCGGATCGCTGGGGGCGGTTTATACCGGCCTTTTGGACGTGGAGGTGCGTGATAGAGCTGTAGATGTTCAGGAGATGCGCATCGCATTTGAGATGCTCCAACTTCGGCGAGAGCAAGTCGGCGATACCTATCGGGGTTGGGCATGCGGCGTCTTGGCGATGCACTCCGAGGCGCCGCTGAACTGCACTGCTGACGACGCAATCAATGCGGATTTCTCTCAACCTGTCACGCTTTCGAACCTGACGGTTGGATCAGTAGATCAAGGTGATCCATCTCTGACAGATATCGGGCTGTACGTCTGCGAGCCCTCGGATGAAGCCGCCGCACGACGCGCCGCCGCCAGCCTAAGGGGTTTAGGTTTCGGCGACATTTCCTTAAGACGTTGGAACCTTTTCAGTGAATTGAATCGAGATTTGCTTTCTGGCCAAACCACCATTGTTTTTGACGCCGGTCATCAAGAACGAGGTGAATTGCCAAGGGTTAGAGAGGCGCTCAAGGCTTCCGGCCTCGAATATGTCAGCGAGGTAGAAAACACAGGCCGCCTCACTCGTTGGTACATTTCCGTCATCCTATGTGACCTCGACGGTTGATCAGACTTCAACCTGGGTTCTGTAGGTTCATCATTTGACACACGGCGCTTTCATCCGGCGATAACGACAAGACAAAACTCGCCTGCCAAAACTGTCGGTTGTGCTCGTCGCTCAATCTTGTTGCACAACTTGTCAGGGAAGACATCTACTCTTCAACGACAATGATTTCGCCAGAAAGGCCTTCAAATAGCACTGCGCCATCGGGAGTTCCCTCCACTATTGTATAATTAACGACGTACTCCGGTCTTTTGTCAGCAGGATGCCGATCAGGCCTAGGAACTTGAAGCTCTACCGGAACAGTTCGAAAGTTTTGTGTGCAGGTTTGGAAGCCGCTATGTGTCAAGCGAGTTACAACCACTGCGGTGTTTTGTAGCTTAGGTGCTGTTTGTGGCGTTGACACTTCAATGCCTGCGAAACTAATGCATCCGTTAGATAGAGATATTGAGCCCGACAAAGCGATAGTGGTCGCATCGATTTTTTGGGCAGTTAAATCATGCGCAGATGCACCTTCACTCCATATGGACAGGGCAAATGCAAAGTGCAAAAGAAGTAGATGTTTTCTCATTTGGATATCCGCCGACGTAATCTCGATTGGTGTTATGCGTATTGCGCGTTTCTATTGTGATGCTGCACAGCTACCGCCTGTTTGTGGAACAATGTTGATGGTAGCAGAAAACTGCTTGACGCACTATCGAGACTAGTGCGTGCACAAAAACGGTCGTTTTCGCCTGAGACAGAAACGTACGAGTTCTGACACTTGGGCTTTTATTATCTGGCAAGGCAGACGCCACGATCAAATCAGTAGAAGTGTCAACTCTTCCTCTCGGTAAGGTTCGCTTCAAGAAGGTCAAGTGGGTCGAACCCCTCAAGATCATCGAACCATTCAAGCTGACCCTCGATGTGCTTCTTCCATTTAGGTTGAGTCCAAAGCTGAAAAGTGTCGCCACGTCCAACTGCTATAACTGTGTCCAGTAAGTTCAGAGACTTCTTGAACCGGGTTACGACGGGGATAGTCAATCTTCGGTTTTTGTCTAAGGTCAATTCAGTAGACGTTGAGAAGAAGACGCGCTCCAGCACAGCTCGTTCTCTTGAACCACGAGGAAGTTTGCCAATTTTCTCCGCAACTTCCTCAAATGCAGCAGCACTATAGAACTCTAGAAAAGGTCTATTCTCAGTAGCAAGGCAAACAGTGCGTATTTTGCTCCCTTCACGTTCTCTGTAGTCTGCATCTTCCCGCTCAAGAACCCTGACGAAGGTCTTGGGAACATACATGCGCCCTTGAGCATCCAAGGACAGATAGTGCTCTCCGAGAAACTGGCGCATCTACCGCCTCCGACCAACCTCGCTGTAGATAGGACGTCCCGTCTAACACACTCACGGCCAACTATCTAGACCTTTATGCTCCTTTATACTCCTATTAGAACCTTTTCTATCCTTTTTTTGTTGATGTAGCGCTTAGTGTGGCGTAAAAAAAAGGGGTCGGTGTTACCCGACCCCTATGACCTACTAGTGCTAGAGTTCAAGCGTGCACAAAGTAGATCAGAGCTATGATGGCGTAAGCCATCGCTAGATAGTAGTACATAAGGTTCCTCCTTATGTGATTATTGGCCATACTGGCGATGTCAGTGTGGCATTTTTCGTTTGCATGTTCAAGACCATTTGGCGTCCCTTCGCACGCCTTTGGTCATTGCGATCCGCCTCGTCTGCCTTGGTTAGGTGTGAGGCAATCAACATTGAGTTTCGACTAGCCAAAAACCTCTAGCCAATACTATTGGGTCAAAAACGGTCCTTTTTGTCCGCATCCCTTGCCCTACCCATGATCAACCGCTTAGCTATGACAAAAACCCCCGGCAAAACCTTTGTGGTTTTGACAGGTTTTTGTCATAGTGAGGCATGATCATAGGATATGCCCGCGTCAGCACTGATGACCAGAGCCTGGATTCACAGACCGACGCTCTTTCAGTGGCCGGTGCCGAGAAGGTTTTCGCGGATAGGATCAGCGGATCGAGGCGTGCACGGCCGGAACTGGACAAGATGTTAGAGCAGCTCCGCGACGGCGATGTTGTTATTGTCACCAAGTACGACCGCCTAGCGCGGTCACTGAAAGACCTGCTGGAGATCGTTGAGCTGATCTTTGAGCGCGATGCCGGCTTCCGATCCCTCGCCGAAGACATCGATACGACGACGCCGGCTGGCCGCCTGATCTTTCATGTCTTCGCCTCCATCGCTCAATTCGAACGGGAGAGGATTTCTGAGCGCACCAGAGAAGGGCTTGCATCAGCTCGCAAACGCGGCCGGATCGGGGGCAGACCCCCTGCCCTGACAACAGCACAGAAAGACGAAGTGCGCCGGATGCGTGATGAAGAACAACGCGCCGTCGCCGAGATCGCTCGGCTGTTCAAGGTCAGCGAACGAACGGTGCGTCGGGTGTAATCGAGATTTTGTCTGTCACATCACTATTCCAGTTCAGGGAACAAGTGGCTCATCCCACCCATGCGGCCGGTGGTTCCCGACCGACCCGACCCCATTCGCGGCGAAAGGAGAGCTTTACCTGGTCGAAGCGAAGCGCAGACCAAGTGAAGCCGGGGCAGTAGGCAAAGCCTAGGCCCCCTCAATGGTGGGATCAGCTTTCTGAACCCTCGCTCTGATGATCAGGCAAAACCCACCTTTTGCCCTTAGCTACAATCTTCCCACCATCTTTCATTCGTTTGATGTGCGAACGAAAAGTCGAGTCCTTCAGATCAAAGACCGCAGTGCGAGCCGCCCGCAGCAAATCCCAGTTGCTCACCGGTGATTTTGACTGGCGAAGCGTTTCTAAGATTCGATTTTCCACAAGCACGCGATTCACGCTGTTGCGGCGAATTGGTTCCCGTGCTTGCGCCTCGTCCCGCCGCGCCCGCAAAAGTAGTCTCTCAAGCGCCAATCTCTCCGACTGTAAGCTTTTGATCTTAATGTCAATTTCTTGTATTTGTTGAGTAATTTGGTTTTCTAGATAGGGAATATTGGTAGTCATGTTGCACACCTGTTTTTTGCAACATATCATACTTTTTTATGATAACAAAAACCCTTATATTACGGTGTCTTACCTATTGTTACCAAGGGCTTGACAATCTCACCAAGGAGGATTAAAACAACGGAGGATTCCGTTGTTTTAATCCTCCTTGGTGAGATTTGGACGGGCTGTTATTGATTTCGAAACGAATGATAGGCACATAGGGGTCAATAACACCCGCCCCGCCTCTCAACGATGCGCCTCTGGGCGGGTTTTCTGTGTCTAGGGGCTATCATCCATTAAAAAGAAGTTCGAAAAGCCTGCGTTAAGCATAGACGACCAGCTCGCCAAAATGATCGAGCGTGGCCTCGTCGTGAAAGACGAAGGCGAAGCAAAACACTACCTACATCAAATCGGATACTACCGTTTTTGCGGCTATACATTGCCGTTTCAAAAAGGCGGGGATGGTTACGACCGCCACGAATTTCGCGCACCTGTAGAGTTTGGTGTGATCCTGGACAGGTACGTTTTTGATCGAAAACTGCGCCTTTTGCTGCTCGATGCCATTGAGCGCATAGAAGTATCTTTCAGGGCTGCGCTGTCCAATTCAATCGCGCAGCGCCACACCCCACACTGGTATCAAGACGCAACTTTGTTCGAACCAACATATGAACATGCGGCCTTGATAACCGAACTAAAGCGCCAGATTGTCCACAACCCCGGAACGCCCGAGCGGGAAGCCCAAAGGGACGTTCACATTAAGCACTACTACGACACCTACGACGACCCCGACATGCCGCCCTGCTGGATGGTTTTTGAAACCATTTCTTTCCGCACGATCTCTAGAATTTTCGAAGGGCTATACAAGTCGGAAACCACAGAGGTTTGCAATCCGCTGCGGGTCAACCATGAGACTCTCGGCTCGTGGATGCACTCTATTTCCTATGTGCGAAATCTTTGCGCGCACCACAAAAGAGTTTGGAATAAAACTCTGACGATCAAGCCCGCCATTGCGAAGAAGCACAAAACCAAATTCCAAGGGAATACCAAGATTTACGGCGTCATGGTCGTTATTCAAATTATCCTAGAACAGGTAGCCCCTGACAACACATGGGCTGAGCGCCTGAGCGACCTTTTAGAAGAACATCCGGACGTTCCCCTTGCTAACATGGGTATTCCCGACAACTGGCGTGACAAGCCGTTCTGGGGACTGGCTTAGCCCGACTGAGGCGCGACCTTTACGAGAAAGCGCCGACCATAACAAAACGGGAACCAGAGTCTAAGCTGTGTTATGTGAACAAGTTTTGATTGAATCTCGCGACGTCATCGGGACCCAAGAGACAAAGCGAAAATAGCCTCGCCCCTTGTCGAGCTTCGAAGGCGTTTTAAACTCTAACAGTGTGATGAAGTCATCACGCACTTGGGCGAGATTGAGAAGAGCTCTAATGCTTACAGGAGCGATAGCCTCAATCTTGAGCCTGATTGTTGTCCTACGAGGTTTCTAGGACACATCAAACCGTACCGGGGGCTTGTTTTGAACGACGCACCCCCGGAACAGTCGAAGCAGTAGGGGGGTGGGGTTTGACCTCTCCCCCGCATCTACTCACTGCAACATAGGGCTGCAATTCATCACGGCCAACAATAATCCACTTGCATTGCCACACCCGAAGCCCAGGAGGGCGCAGTTTCACTGCGTGGAGCTGCGTTGCAGCTTAGAAATTGCGCGTCTGTTTCAGGTGAGTGATCGCACGGTCAGGAGAACGTAACGTAGATGCCGATAAGCGACGCAAAATACGTTTTGATTGAGTTGTTCAGCACACTCATCTTTTCAGCAGAAGCGAGATAGTTTCCACCATACTCCTAAATGCCTCAGGTAGCAGCAACGCCAGGACCACGACTGTGAAGATAGTAAAATTTCGGGACGAAACGAAATTCAGCCATCGATCAGCGTTCCCGGAAACACGTCGTTCACTTAAGCGTTCGGCGCGGACACCATATTTTTCAGCGTAGAAGTCATTCCACTCACTCAAAAACCATATAAGTGGGGAAACGGTCCATTCTATCACACCAGCACGATCGCGGATGTCACTGCTGTTCCGAGCGCCATCGATCTGATATTTCATATCCTTTAGTGCAAGTCGCGAAATTCTCTTCAGATCATCACGCGCGCTCAAATTATCAGAGACTGGCGCACCATACCAAAAGAACAATATCTCTTCGCTGTCCAAGTCCGCTTCCACCGAAGTGCGTTGGAAAATGAATCCAGGGTTTTCACTGTCTTTCCGACGACTCTTGCTATCGAAGTCCTTCGGCGTTTCAAAGCTCTCCGAGGCGGCAAATCCAACTAGATCAAGGCCGCACGTTTCAGATTTCGCGATAGGGCGCTGTTTACTGTCAATTTCGCCTACAATAATGAACTCAATTGGGGAGTTTTTGATCTCGACCGGATGGAACTCTGAGGGTTCATACTTTCGCATTTCTGACCTCCATTAGCTCAAAAACGAGCTCGTCGATCTCAGTTTTCGCTCGAATCCCGTTGTTCATATCCTTGTTACTGTGTGGTCTAACTTCGGCGCTATCGACTAGCGGCGCCAGTCGTGTGTGAATCTCAAGCCCACAGGCCTCCATGTCGTCAGAGTTTTTGGATTTGCTCCACTGATCAAACTTATTCGTGTAGACAAGAACACGTTTCGTGTTACCCGCATCCTTGATCTGGTGTGCCACTTGTTCCGCAAAGTTCTTATGATCACTGAGACGCTCGAAAATTAGCCTGGTCTGATTTTCCCCGGCATTGTGATCGCAAAGAAGTATCAAAATATTTGATTGTTCAGCAACACTCATCTGCTGAGCCCAAAGCTCCCCAGCTCCATCGAGTAACGCGTAAGGTTGTTTACGATTTATGGTCTCAAGAATGTATGCTTGGACACGGGTGGTGTCTTCCGCTTGTCCTTCGTCGTTGTGAAGCTTTTTTACCAGTGTCGACTTTCCAGAGTCTTCGACCCCCACGATACCAACAGTTATTGGGTTTTCTCGCAACTTGGCCAAAACAGAGATATCGATAGCGCCCTTACCGATGTAGTCCGATGCAGTTTTCGATTTCTCGGGGATAGCTCTAAACGCACACACGCCTAGGCCAAACACCAAGAACGCGGCGCCAGCGGCTGGTACAATAACTGGAGCACCAAGAACTGCGCCCCCGGCTGCTGTTGCTCCCCCCACAATTCCTAATATTCCACTCGCACGGCCCGCTTCATCAATTAAATTTCGACCGTAATCACCCCAATAGCGTTTAGCCATTCTCTGCCCACCCTTTAGGCCATTTCAACAAGCCCAAAATTCCATTTCAATCTCTATAATTACGGATTGCTTCCCTGTTGAGAAGGTCAGCCGGAACAAGCCGGTAATGTCGCTCCTCGACAACCTTGATCTCGTCGTCCTGCAAAGTCAGCTCGAAGAGAGCGACAACCTCGTCTTGCATAAACTGTGCAGCGATCGCGCGGCACCGCATGCCTGGAAATCTATCTTGTACGAACCTGATATCCTGGCTCGTTTGAACGATTCCTATTTGATCTTTACCGCCTTTCGCTTGGACCGGAATCACATAG
>NZ_JBQFXO010000020.1:0-37250 GCF_056540865.1 Ruegeria sp. AL11 | reverse complement strand
CGAAGGCGGCCGCACCGTCGGCGCCGGCGTTGTGTCGAAAATCACTGAATAAGTCGCGCAAGCGAATGATCAGACGGAAAGGGCGTCCCTCAGGACGCCCTTTTTCGTTTGAGCCATACAGTTCCGAGGTGGGCTTAAACGTTTTCGAACCGAGATGACGTTTAGAAAGCTCGCCGTCGTTAAGGGCAAAACGGATTGAGGTTTCTTAATCTAAAGTCCACCTCACCCAAAGACAGGAAACCCACATGTGATCTGAAACAAAAAAAGCGGGGCGTGCGCAGGCCGAGCCGCAGACGTAATCAGGAGGAACTCATGTTAGGTTTTGAATTCTTGAACTATGGAACGCAAATCCTTCACAGCAAGGATCTGGAGGACATGCGTGCTGCCATCCTCAGTGACGACGACCAGGAAATTGACTGTGATATCAGTGAGTTTAACCGCGAGCGTAAGCGGTTCGACGTCCGGCTTGTTGAGCAGCCTAACAGAATCTGAAGCGCTAAAGCACGTCCAGAACCTGTGTCATCAACCAGCGTATTCACCGTAGCGCGGGGTGAAAACCTTCCAGATCAAGTCGGTTTTCTCTGAATGCTCAATTGTCGCGTCTAGGCTGTACACCTCGCCCATAGTTCCTTAGCGCGTTCTTGTTGCGAAGTTGGTCCAGAAGATCAGTTCTTGGTGCTGGGTCGTGTCGCTCTTTGAGGTGGGACAAAGCCAACAAACCCCTTGCCAAACCCCACCAACCCCACTAATACGCGCGAGTTCTCAATAAGAACGTCAAGGCGGGGTGATTCCCGCCTTTTGGGTTCGAAGAGGGTTGGCGATGCGCGTCTGTCCTCCTCTCAACCTCAACGCCTAAAAAAGGCTGTTAATATGCAAAGCCAAAACATCCGTATTCGGCTGAAGGCATTTGACTATCGCGTTCTGGATGCCAGCACGCAAGAGATCGTCAACACTGCCAAGCGGACCGGCGCGAACGTGCGCGGCCCGATCCCGCTGCCGAACAAGATTGAGAAGTTCACGGTTCTCCGTGGCCCTCACGTTGACAAGAAATCCCGCGACCAGTTCGAGATCCGTACGCACAAGCGTCTGCTCGACATCGTTGATCCGACCCCCCAGACCGTTGACGCGCTGATGAAGCTCGACCTCGCTGCTGGTGTGGACGTCGAGATCAAGCTGCAGTCGTAAGATCGGAGGGTATAGATTATGCGCTCTGGTATTATCGCAAAAAAAGTTGGCATGACCCGCCTGTTCATGGAAGACGGCAAGCAGATCCCTGTGACCGTTCTTCACCTGGACAACCTGCAGGTTGTTGCACAGCGTACTGCTGACAAAGACGGCTACACCGCCGTTCAGCTGGGCGCCGGTGCTGCCAAGGCAAAACGCACCTCGAAAGCCATGCGCGGGCACTATGCCGCTGCCAAGGTTGAGCCCAAGCGTAAGCTGGTCGAGTTCCGCGTCTCCGAAGATGGCCTGATTGATGTGGGCGCCGAGATTTCGGCGGAACACTTCCTGGAAGGTCAGAAAGTTGACGTTTCGGGCACCTCGATCGGTAAAGGCTTTGCCGGTGCGATGAAGCGCTGGAACTTTGGTGGTCTGCGCGCCTCGCACGGTGTTTCGATCAGCCACCGTTCGCACGGTTCGACCGGTCAGTGTCAGGATCCGGGTAAGGTTTTCAAAGGCAAGAAGATGGCCGGTCACATGGGTGCTGCCCGTGTAACCACCCAGAACCTGGAAGTCGTCAAAACCGACGCCGACCGGAACCTGGTCTTCATCAAAGGCGCTGTTCCCGGACCGAAATCGGGCTGGGTCACCGTCAAGGACGCCGTGAAGAAGAAAGCACCGGAAGGCCTGCCTTTCCCGGCTGCTGTGAAATCGGCTGCAACCGAAGCACCTGCGGAAGAAGCTCCCGCGGAAGGTGGTGAAGCATGAAACTTGATGTAATCAAACTGGACGGCGGCAAAGCCGGCGACATCGAGCTGAACGCCGATCTGTTCGGTCTCGAGCCGCGTGCGGACATCCTGCACCGCGTGGTCCGTTGGCAGCGCAACAACGCACAGGCCGGCACCCACAAGGTCAAGACCCGCTCGGAAACCAGCTACTCGACCAAGAAGATCTATCGCCAGAAGGGCACCGGTGGCGCACGCCATGGTGACCGCAACGCGCCGATCTTCCGTGGTGGTGGTATCTACAAAGGCCCCGTCGTGCGCTCGCACGGCCACGACCTGCCCAAGAAGTTCCGCAAGCTTGGCCTGCGCCACGCTCTGTCGGCCAAAGCCAAGGCAGGTGAACTGGTTGTGATCGAAAACGCCGAAGCCGAAGGCAAGACTGCTGCTCTGGCCAAACAGGTTGCAAACCTGGGCTGGAAACGTGCTCTGGTCATCGACGGCGCGACCGTGAACGAAGGGTTCCTGAAAGCGTCCAAAAACATCGAAGGTCTGGATATCCTGCCGTCGATGGGCGCAAACGTCTATGACATCCTCAAGCGTGACACTCTGGTGCTCACCAAAGCGGCTGTCGAAGCACTGGAGGCTCGTCTGAAATGAGCGCGAAGGCAGAACACTACGACGTGATCCGCAAGCCGATCATCACCGAAAAGTCTACCATGGCGTCAGAAAACGGCGCGGTTGTCTTTGAAGTGGCGATCGACAGCAACAAGCCGCAGATCAAAGAGGCCGTTGAGGCGCTGTTTGGTGTGAAGGTCAAAGCGGTGAACACCACCGTGACCAAAGGCAAGATCAAGCGGTTCCGCGGCCAGCTGGGTCGCCGGAAAGACGTCAAAAAAGCATATGTGACCCTGGAAGAGGGCAACACAATCGACGTGAGCACCGGTCTTTGATCCGACGCTTACTGCAACTATTCACGGCCTCGGCGGTTCAACCCGCCGGGGCCGATTTCGTTTCGGACCCTGAAACTGTGCGAGCGCAGGTGCTGGAGCAGATGCGGGCGTTCAGTGCCGAGCCTTATTTTCAGATTGCCGATGAGAAGCTGGGGCTGTTGTCGGTTTTCGATGATCTGAAATACGACCGGGCGGATGTGGACATGATCTCTCCGGCGATGCGCAAGCATGTGGTCGGCAAGCTTGGCCCGTTGGGGTTCCGCCAGACCTCCGGCACGGTGCTGGAGCATGCCGAGGCCGATATGCGCGTGCACATCCCCAAGTTCCATGCCCTCGGTGCGTCACCTTTCGATATCGCGCGCTACACCGAGAAACGCCCGCAGGATTACTGCCTGCTGACGCCGACGCAGGTGGCCTGTCAGTACGTGGATCACTATGAGTTGGACGATGCCGTGCAGCGGATCGAGGGGTTGATTGCGAAACACCCAATCAACCTGCTCAAACTTGCGGATTATCTGGAAGGCAAACCCAAACACCGCGCTTTTCGCGAGGTCTTGGGCCATATCAAGCTCAAGCAGAGGATCGCGGTGGAGGCCGAGCCACTGTGCCGCAGGCGGTCCCTCGGATAAGATCGCAAGTCGCGCCAGCGACTGCCCCACGGTTGACGCTACAACGGAGGATCAGTGCACTTTATGATGCCAATACAAGGCGCTCGGGCTGTTTGGACTTATCTTGGTATTGGCGGTGCTAACCGCCTTTAGAGTCGAATGTTTGAAGCCAGCGAAGCCACGAAGTTCCTGCGGTAATGTAGTGAATCGCGACTTCTAAAGGCGGCGGAACGGGCTCTTCGCTGCCCGGTTCATGTCTATAAAAATGAGCACCCGTCGCCCATTCGATGTACTGCGAGAGTTGTTTTTGAGCGACATGAATCGCTGGTACCTGACCTTTGTACCTTTGATCAATTGCTGGCTTAAGGTGCTTTTCCAGTTCTCTTTTTCCAAGTTGATGCGCATTCGGGAAGATAAGTCGAAACAATCCTTCGTTGGCGGAGAATATCTGACTCAATGCCATTTTCCCATCCGGAGGCACTTGGTCTAGCATGGTATAGGCATCCATCATTGAACCTCTTACGGCCTCATATCTTCTTGAATTTAAAGCTTGAACGGGAGAAATGCGCGCTTGTTCGAAGGCAGCATCTACTGACAGGTGCACTCCACCCTTTTCATCGACAGAATAGCGAACACGCTCTTCCTTGAAGATTCTCTGAACTTCTCTGACGAAATCCTTGCGTTCTTCCTCTTAGTAGCTTTCATCTAAAATACTGCAAACTATAGTAACCGTGTCCAGAACATCTCTGAGTTCAACGGATGCCATCGCTGCAGGCCAATAGTACTCTGCTGCACATCCTTGAGAGGACAAGCCGACACCGAGCTCATTATTTATTGCGCCTCTCAGCTGGCTGCCATTGCAGTATTGAAAAAATAAGAGTCCGAGCCTGCGCCGCATCCTTTTGCTGTCTGGCAATAACTCTGGATGAGAGATGTAGTTAAGCGAAAATCGCCTACCAAGTTCTGGGTCTGACATTCTTTGCCTTCCAATTGCCAAGTTGTAGTAATGAGACAAATTCTTTCATCGACCTATCAAGGTGAGATTGAGTATTGAAGCATCAAGTTTGTCATTTGCCTCCGGCGGTTTCGCCGAAATTACTCAGAGTATTGCACAAGCCAAGCAAGCTGAAATTCAAAACAGCTTTCTCCTATAGACACCCACCCCCAACCCTGTTACATGCTCCCAATCTTGCGGCCTCGGATTCGTTCCGGGGCCTCTGATATTTGTAACCGGGGACCTTCGGGGCCCTATACCCTTGGCACCTACGGGGGCCTATCACATAGCGGGGAAACTCCCTGCACTTGCTAAACGGAAGACAGAAAGCATGGCACTCAAGTCGTACAAGCCGACGACGCCGGGCCAGCGCGGGCTGGTGCTGATCGACCGTTCGGAGCTTTGGAAAGGACGTCCGGTCAAGTCTCTCACTGAGGGTTTGACCAAATCGGGCGGCCGGAACAACACCGGACGGATCACTTCACGCCGCCGCGGCGGTGGCGCAAAGCGTCTCTACCGGATCGTTGACTTCAAACGGAACAAATTTGATGTCGCGGCAACCGTCGAGCGGATCGAATATGACCCGAACCGGACCGCATTCATCGCACTGGTAAAATACGAAGACGGCGAGCAGGCATATATCCTGGCTCCGCAGCGTCTGGCTGTTGGTGACAAAGTCGTGGCATCCGCCAAGGCCGACATCAAGCCGGGCAACGCAATGCCGTTCTCGGGCATGCCCATCGGTACCATCGTCCACAACATCGAGATGAAGCCTGGCAAAGGCGGTCAGATCGCACGTGCGGCCGGTACTTACGCTCAGTTCGTTGGTCGCGATGGCGGCTACGCTCAGATCCGTCTGAGCTCGGGCGAGCTGCGCATGGTCCGTCAGGAATGCATGGCCACCATCGGTGCCGTGTCCAACCCCGACAACAGCAACCAAAACCTCGGTAAAGCCGGTCGTATGCGCCACAAGGGCGTTCGTCCGTCGGTTCGTGGTGTTGCAATGAACCCGATCGATCACCCGCACGGTGGTGGTGAAGGTCGTACCTCGGGTGGCCGTACACCGGTTACGCCTTGGGGTAAGGACACCAAGGGTAAGCGTACCCGCAACAAGAACAAAGCGTCCCAGAAGCTGATCATCCGCTCGCGGCACGCCAAGAAGAAGGGACGTTAATCCATGTCTCGCTCTGTTTGGAAGGGTCCTTTCGTCGATGCTTACGTGCTGAAAAAAGCCGAAGCAGCGCGCGAGTCGGGCCGCAACGAAGTCATCAAAATCTGGTCGCGTCGTTCCACCATTCTGCCCCAGTTCGTGGGTCTGACCTTTGGTGTGTACAACGGCCAGAAGCACATTCCCGTCAACGTCTCGGAAGACATGATCGGTCAGAAGTTCGGTGAATACTCGCCGACCCGCACCTATTATGGCCACGCCGCAGACAAAAAAGCGAAGCGGAAGTAAGTCATGGGCAAGGAAAAGAACCCCCGCCGCGTGGCTGAAAACGAAGCAATGGCGAAAACGCGCATGCTCCGTACCAGCCCGCAGAAACTGAACCTGGTTGCGCAAATGATCCGCGGCAAGAAAGTCGAGAAGGCTCTGACCGACCTGACTTTCAGCAACAAGCGTGTCGCGCAGGACGTTAAGAAGTGCCTGCAGTCCGCAATCGCGAATGCCGAAAACAACCACAACCTGGACGTTGACGAGCTGATCGTCGCCGAAGCATGGGTTGGCAAGAACCTGGTCATGAAGCGCGGTCGTCCGCGTGCCCGTGGCCGTTTCGGCAAGATCATGAAGCCGTTCTCGGAGATCACCATCAAGGTGCGTCAAGTTGAGGAGCAAGCCTAATGGGTCATAAAGTAAATCCGATCGGCATGCGCCTGCAGGTCAACCGCACCTGGGACAGCCGCTGGTACGCCGACACCAAGGACTACGGTGATCTTCTGCTGGAAGACCTCAAGATCCGTGAGTTCATCAACAAAGAGTGCAAGCAGGCCGGTGTTGCCCGTGTGATCATCGAACGTCCGCACAAGAAGTGCCGCGTTACGATCCACACAGCACGTCCCGGTGTCATCATCGGCAAGAAAGGTGCAGACATCGAAGTTCTGCGCAAAAAGCTTGCTCGCATGACCGACAGCGAACTGCACCTGAACATCGTCGAAGTGCGCAAGCCCGAGCTTGACGCGCAGCTGGTTGCCGAGTCCATCGCTCAGCAGCTGGAACGTCGTGTTTCGTTCCGTCGCGCAATGAAGCGCTCGGTTCAGAACGCCATGCGCATGGGCGCCCTGGGTATCCGGGTGAACGTCGCTGGTCGTCTGG
Organism: Ruegeria sp. AL11; assembly: GCF_056540865.1. NCBI lineage: Bacteria > Pseudomonadati > Pseudomonadota > Alphaproteobacteria > Rhodobacterales > Roseobacteraceae > Ruegeria > Ruegeria sp. AL11. Next base: position 30,501 of record NZ_JBQFXO010000020.1, on the reverse strand, counting down.
GCGGCGCCGAAATCGCACGGACCGAGTGGTACCGTGAAGGCCGCGTGCCTCTGCACACTCTGCGTGCCGACATCGATTACGCACATGCCGAAGCGATGACCCCCTACGGGATCATCGGGATCAAGGTCTGGATCTTCAAAGGTGAGATCATGGAGCACGATCCGCAGGCACGTGACCGTAAAGCACAGGAACTCCAGGACGGCCCTGCACCTCGTGGTGCTGGTGGCGGTCGTCGCTAAGGAGGGAAAGATATGCTTCAACCAAAGCGTACTAAATTCCGCAAGATGCACAAAGGCCGGATCAAGGGTCTCGCCAAGGGCGGCTCTGATCTGAACTTTGGCACCTACGGCCTGAAAGCTCTTGAGCCTGAGCGTGTAACTGCACGCCAGATCGAAGCTGCACGTCGTGCCATGACGCGTCACATGAAGCGTCAGGGTCGCGTCTGGATCCGCATCTTCCCCGACACTCCGGTCACTGCAAAGCCGATCGAAGTTCGTATGGGTAAAGGTAAAGGTTCGGTCGACCGCTGGGCATGCAAGGTCAAGCCTGGCCGCGTAATGTTCGAGATCGACGGCGTCAATGACGACATCGCCCGTGAGGCCCTGCGCCTGGCCGCGATGAAGCTGCCAATCAAGACTCGCGTCGTGGTTCGCGAAGACTGGTAATCAGTCCGGGGAAACCCGAACAGCATTGCCCCCGCCGAGAAATCGGTGGGGGCTTTTTCGTTTGTGGCCTCTCGCAAACCCGCTAGGCGCCCAATTCCGAGATTCAATACCGGCATTGCAAAAAAGATGGGGCTCAGGGGTGGCATATTCTCTCATCTGGTGAAAAGAAGCGCTCGCAATACCTTCTCAATCAGAGCTTGGGTCGATCATCCTCCGATACGGCTTGAGCACGAACTGTGCCTTGGCTCTGAAACCCCGCTGAAAGACCGAGGACACGTATGGGCCTTACTTGCCGGGACGTCATGGTCCCCCCTGAAAAACAGAAGACAATTCATCCCGATGACACAGTCGCCAAGGCGTTTGAGATCATCCGCGACAGCCGCGCCCGGTTCTTGCCGGTGGTGGGGGATGACGGTAGCTTCCAAGGCGTTTTCACCGCGCCCACGCTGATCAAGATGATCCTGCCGCGTGCGGCCCGTATTGGTGTCAGCGATGAGACGTCGCGCGTTGCAATCAGCCATCTCAGCTTTATGGATTTGACCAAGGAAGACATCAGCGAACAGATCAAGCGCCTGCACGAAGAGCGGGTCGGAGATCACATGTCGAACCCGGCCAACATCCCGGTTCTCGCACCAGACACGCCGGTGATGGAAGGCATTTTCCTGATCCACAAATTCAAACGCCACGTTTTCCTCGTGGAACCCGAGACCAATCACTTCGTCGGCTCTGTCAGCCCGAACTCGTTGATTGATCACGCGCTGAGCTAACCCCTAAAGACCGGATCAGACCATTGACCGACCATTCCGTTTCGCATGGAGAACACGCGTTCTCCGTTCCTCAGCTGTTGGGGATTGACCCTCTGTGGGTTGCCACCGGTATCCTGATTGCAGTTTATGCCGTCCTGGTGACCGAAAAAGTAAACCGCGCCATTCTAGCCATGCTGGGGGCATCGCTGATGGTGCTGTTCGGCATCATCAACCAGGAACAGGCCGTCGCGGGCGTTGATGCCAACACCTTGGCTCTGCTGATTGGCATGATGGTGATCGTCGGGATCACCAGCAAATGCGGGTTGTTCCAATTCGTCGCCATCAAGGCCGCAAAGGTGGTCAAGGCCAATCCAACCGGCATCCTGATCATGCTGACGCTGATCACGGCGGTGTTCTCGGCTCTGCTCGACAACGTAACGACCGTTCTGTTGATCGCGCCGATCACCTTGCTGATCACAGACGCGCTCGAGACGCGTGTTTACCCGTTCTTCTTTGCCGAGATACTGGCCTCGAATGTGGGCGGTACGGCCACTCTGATTGGTGACCCGCCGAACATCATTATCGGCTCGGCTGCGGGCCTTAGCTTCAATGACTTTGTGGTCAATCTTGCGCCGATCTCGGCCATCTGTCTGGTGGTGTTGACCGGTATAATTTATTTGATGAACCGCCGCACGCTGGCTGCCATCCCCAAATCGGCCTGCGAAAAGATCATGCGTTTCAATGAAAACGAAGCGATCACCGATGTCGGCTTGATGATTAAGTCTCTGTCGGTTCTGGCGCTGACCCTGCTTGGCTTCACGCTTGGCCACGGCTACGGCATCCAGCCCGGCACCTCGGCGCTGGCCGGTGCTGCGCTGCTGATGCTGTTGGCCTACGGGCACCAGCACGGAGAAGAGCAGTCCGAATCCGTTCACCACATTTTTGGTGAGGTTGAGTGGATCACCATCTTCTTCTTCGGCGGTCTGTTTGTCATCGTTGCAGGTGTCGAGCATGTCGGCCTGCTTGAGTTCTTTGGAGAGAAAGTGCTGGAGCTGACCGAAGGCGACATGATGTGGACTGCGTTCTTCATCTTCTGGGCCTCGGGCATCTTGTCGGCCATTCTGGACAACATCCCCTTCGTGGCGACGATGATCCCTCTGATCGAGTCCACTGCCGACACGTTTGGCGGGCCTGACGCGATCGAGCCTTTGTGGTGGTCGCTGGCTCTGGGCGCCTGTCTGGGCGGCAACGGGACCTTGCTGGGCGCAAGCGCCAACCTGACGGTTGCGGCCTTTGCCGAAAAGGCCAAGCAGCCGATTGGCTTTGTCAAATTCGCGCTCATGGCGTTCCCAATCATGATCCTGACCCTGATGATCGCCAACGTCTATCTCTGGCTGCGCTACTTCTACTAAAGCGCCAAACGATAGGCCACACCCGAGCAGCCGCTTTTCTGAGGCGGCTGCTCTCGCCCTTGTGCTTCCGCTGGGATATAGCCGGGGCATGGCACAGATTGAATCACTCTTCGTTACCCGTCTCTATCGCGCAGCTTTGTCCGAGTTCGATCCCAAGATCGACGCGGGCGAGCTGGAAAACTCCTGCCTTGTTATTGCCGAGGATGATGAGGCCGGGCAGGAATGGTGTGAAGAGAATGGCTATCCCGGCTATACCAGCTACGCCTCGCTCACCGATTTGCCTTGGCGCTTCCCGATCTTCGCCGATCTGGTGAAGGCGCTGGATCAGCACGTTGCGGCTTTTGCCAAGGATCTGGAGTTCGATCTGGGCGAGGGGGAGCTTAAGCTTGAAGACCTATGGATCAATATCCTGCCGGAGGGCGGCATGCACTCCAGCCATTTGCACCCGCACAGCGTGATTTCGGGCACGACCTACGTTGCCATGCCCGAAGGGGCGAGCGCGTTGAAGCTGGAGGATCCGCGTTCAGGCCGCATGATGGCCGCGCCGACGCGCCTAAAATTTGGGCGAAGGGACTTGCAACCTTTCATTTATGTTCAGCCTCAAGTGGGGGATGTGCTACTTTGGGAAAGTTGGCTGCGCCACGAAGTTCCGATGAATATGGCCGAGGATGATCGGATCAGTGTCAGTTTCAACTATAAGTGGGAATGAGAGCGAAAACCCTCAATGTTGATTAAATTTTTTTTAGGCAGTTCTTTTCTAGTAGCGCTACTGGCGTCTTCGGTTAGCGCGGAATGTCCCAGTAAAGAACACGTTGATACCGGCATTGTCCTTGTTCGCGAGCCTGGCAAAAATCTGGATGACATCGAATACGTCTCTCATGCAGGGGGTATTCTTGCGAGTACTGTCGAACCGGGGGCAAATGAAACTCGGCGAGAAGTTTATTTTGCCCATCCAATCTTGCCGCCCCAAGGGTTGCCCGACACAAAATGGTTCCGAAGTTATGAGCGAAAATTGGACTCGCTAGATATCCTGGACAGTCAAAAGAAGTGGACCTCAGACTTCGTCGACTATCCCAACACCGACAATGCCCAGTCGGGTTCAATTGAGGTCGAGTTTCAAAGATACCGGATTGAAAGGGTTGGGGCCTGCAAGTATCGAGTTTGGGATGTCTTGCTCAAAGAGAGTGTCGAGGGTTCCCACGCGTTTACTGAGCGGATGTTGTATGCCCCTGAGCTGCAAATGGTGCTGAGAAGAGGCGTGGCTGCTGGTGACTCTTTACCTGTATTGGACGGCGGTTTTCACCAATTGCAAATCAAAGACGACAATTCATAGGCCGCAGCTTCAACCCGGCGTCGGTGAGACACGGTTTTTCTGTCCAATTCGCACCCTAAAACTTCCTCTTGCCACCCACCGCTTAAACCCTTATACGGCGGCATCCTGCAAGTCCCCCGGCCGAGTCGGGGGATTCGCATGTCTATCATTCATCCACCAGGTCCAAGGTGACCCTGTCAGGGGGCCTTCTGGTGTTTTGAGCAAAGGAAAAAGGCGATGAACGCCCAAGAACTGCGTGACAAGACCCCGGACCAGCTCCGCGAGGAACTGGCCAACCTGAAGAAAGAAAGCTTTAACCTGCGCTTTCAACAGGCAACCGGTCAGCTGGAAAACACTGCTGGCATCAAAGCGGCTCGCCGCAACGCTGCCCGCGTCAAAACCATTCTGAACGAAAAGGCCGCTGCTGCGGCATCGGAGGAGTAATCCTATGCCCAAGCGTATCCTGTCCGGCGTGGTCACCAGCGACGCCAACGAGCAAACCGTAACCGTTTCGGTTGAGCGCCGTTTCAAGCACCCGCTGCTGCACAAAACCGTTCGTAAGTCCAAGAAATACCGGGCTCACGACGAAAAGAACGCCTTCAAGGTCGGTGACACCGTACGCATCATCGAATGCGCGCCGAAATCGAAGACGAAACGTTGGGAAGTTCTGGAGGCGTAAGCCCCTGGGATTTTCCCATTTGTCGAAACCCTGGGGGATCTAACGAGACCAGCCCCCACAGGTCGGGAGAAACCACATGATCCAGATGCAGACCAATCTGGATGTCGCTGACAACTCCGGCGCACGCCGAGTTCAGTGCATCAAGGTCCTGGGTGGTTCCAAGCGTAAATACGCCTCCGTTGGCGACATCATTGTCGTCTCGGTGAAGGAAGCCATCCCGCGCGGCCGCGTAAAGAAAGGTGACGTCCGTAAGGCCGTCGTCGTACGCACCGCCAAGGAAGTCCGTCGCGAAGACGGCACAGCGATCCGTTTCGATCGCAACGCCGCCGTCATCCTGAACAATAACAACGAGCCAGTCGGTACCCGTATCTTTGGCCCCGTTGTTCGTGAATTGCGCGGCAAGAACTTCATGAAAATCATCTCGCTGGCTCCGGAGGTGCTGTAATCATGGCTGCTAAACTCCGCAAAGGCGACAAGGTCGTCGTGCTGGCCGGCAAGGACAAGGGCAAAGAGGGAACCATTTCCTCGGTTGACCCCAAAGCCGGTAAAGCTGTTGTCGAAGGCATCAACATTGCCATCCGTCACACACGTCAGTCTCAAACCTCGCAAGGTGGTCGCCTGCCTCAGGCAAACCCGATCGAGCTGTCGAACCTGGCGCTGCTGGACAAGAACGGCAAAGCAACCCGCGTTGGCTTCCGCATGGAAGGTGACAAGAAGGTTCGCTTCGCGAAGACCACAGGGGACGTGATCGATGCTTGATTCCGCAACCTACACCCCGCGTCTGAAAGCTCAGTACGTTGAAACCATCCGTGCCGCTCTGAAAGAAGAGTTCGGCTACAAGAACGACATGCAGCTGCCCAAGCTGGACAAAATCGTTCTGAACATCGGTTGTGGTGCTGAGGCGGTCAAAGACTCGAAGAAAGCGAAAGCTGCTGTCGAAGATCTGACTGCTATTGCTGGTCAAAAGGCCGTTGCAACCAAGGCGAAGAAGTCGATCGCGGGTTTCCGCGTCCGTGAAGACATGCCGCTGGGCGCGAAAGTGACCCTGCGCGGTGACCGGATGTACGAATTCCTGGATCGCCTGATCACCATCGCGCTGCCGCGCGTTCGTGACTTCCGCGGTGTTAAGCCGTCTTTCGATGGTCAGGGCAACTTTGCCATGGGCATGAAAGAGCACATCGTGTTCCCGGAAATCGACTTCGACAAGGTCGACGAGGTCTGGGGCCTGGATATCGTAATTGCCACCACAGCGAAAACCGACGCTGAAGCGAAGAGCCTGTTGAAAGCATTCAACATGCCGTTCAACGCGTAAGCGCCGGGAGGATTGAGACATGGCTAAAAAAGCAATGATCGAACGCGAAAAGAAGCGCGAACGCCTGGTGGCCAAATATGCCGCAAAGCGTGCCGAGCTGAAAGAAATCGCGAATGACGAGAGGCGCCCGATGGAAGAGCGTTTCAAAGCGCGTCTGAAACTGGCGAAACTGCCGCGCAACAGCTCGGCTACCCGTCTGCACAACCGTTGTCAGCTGACCGGTCGTCCCCACGCTTACTACCGTAAGCTGAAGGTCAGCCGTATCGCGCTGCGCGAGCTGGGTTCTGCTGGTCAGATCCCCGGCATGGTGAAATCGAGCTGGTAAGGGAGACATAGATATGAATGATCCTATCGGCGATATGCTCACCCGTATCCGCAACGCGCAAATGCGCGGCAAGTCCACCGTTTCCACCCCGGCTTCCAAGCTGCGCGGTTGGGTTCTGGACGTGCTGGCGGACGAAGGCTACATCCGTGGCTATGAAAAGACGACCGGTGCAAACGGTCATCCGGCCATCGAAATCAGCCTGAAGTACTACGAAGGCACCCCTGTTATTCGCGAGCTGAAGCGGGTTTCGAAACCCGGTCGTCGCGTCTACATGGGCGTCAATGACATCCCGCAGGTCCGTCAGGGTCTGGGCGTGTCGATTGTCAGCACTCCGAAAGGTGTGATGTCGGACGCAAACGCTCGCTCCAACAATGTTGGCGGCGAAGTGCTCTGCACCGTCTTCTAAGGAGGTCTGCAATGTCTCGTATTGGTAAAAAACCGGTCGAGCTGCCCAGCGGCGTTACCGCCTCTGTGTCGGGTCAGACCATCGAAGTCAAAGGTCCGAAAGGCACCCGCAGCTTCACCGCCACCGACGACGTGACGCTGTCGGTTGAAGACAACGTGGTCAAGATCGACCCCCGTGGCATGTCCAAGCGTGCCCGCCAGCAGTGGGGCATGAGCCGCACCATGGTTGCCAACCTGGTAACCGGTGTGACCGAAGGCTTCAAAAAAGAGCTGGAGATCCAGGGTGTTGGTTACCGGGCTCAGATGCAGGGCAACACCCTGAAGCTGAACCTGGGCTACAGCCACGATGTTGATTTCACTGCTCCGGAAGGTGTCACCATCACCGCGCCGAAGCAGACCGAGATCGTTGTGGAAGGTATCGACCAGCAGCAGGTGGGCGAAGTCGCGGCCAAAATCCGCGAATGGCGCCGTCCCGAGCCGTACAAAGGCAAGGGCATCCGTTACAAGGGCGAGTTCATCTTCCGCAAGGAAGGCAAGAAGAAGTAAGGACGCAAACAATGGCAAACAGCAAAAGAACCCTGTTTCTGAAGCGCCGCCTGCGCGTTCGGAACAAACTTCGCAAAGTCAACGCCGGCCGTGTACGCCTGTCGGTTCACCGTTCGAACAAGAACATCAGCGTTCAGCTGATCGACGACGTTCGTGGCGTGACCCTGGCATCGGCCTCGACCCTGGAAAAAGATCTGGGTGTTGTTGGCAAGAACAACGTCGAAGCGGCCACCAAAGTGGGCGCGGCCATCGCCGAGCGTGCCAAGAAGGCAGGCGTCGAAGAGGCCTATTTCGATCGTGGTGGCTTCCTGTTCCACGGCAAGGTGAAAGCAGTTGCCGACGCCGCGCGTGAAGGTGGTCTGAAGATCTAAGACTTGCGGGCGGCTTTCGATCCGCCCCGATGATCCGGGGGCCTCGGCGACAGTCGGGGCTCACTTGGATTGAAGAAAACGGCGCCGAAAGCGCCACATGAGAAAAGGGATGCCAAATGGCAGAACGTGAAAACCGTCGGGGCCGTGGCCGCGACCGTGAAGAAGCACCGGAATTTGCAGATCGTCTGGTCGCAATCAACCGCGTGTCGAAAACCGTAAAAGGTGGTAAGCGCTTTGGCTTCGCCGCTCTGGTGGTTGTCGGCGATCAGAAAGGCCGCGTCGGCTTTGGTAAAGGTAAAGCGAAAGAAGTACCTGAAGCCATCCGTAAGGCGACTGAGCAAGCCAAGCGTCAGATGATCCGCGTGCAACTGCGCGAAGGTCGTACCCTGCACCACGACATCGAGGGCCGTCACGGCGCTGGTAAAGTGGTTATGCGCACCGCACCTGAAGGTACTGGTATCATCGCCGGTGGTCCGATGCGTGCCGTGTTCGAAATGCTGGGCGTCAAGGACGTTGTTTCCAAGTCGCTGGGCTCGCAGAACCCGTACAACATGATCCGCGCCACCATCAACGGCCTGCAGAAAGAGCAGAGCCCGCGTTCGGTTGCCGCACGTCGTGGTAAAAAAGTTGCCGACATCCTGCCCAAGCGGGACGAAGCACCGGCTGAAGCCGAAGCGTAAGGAGTAGCGAGCAATGGCAAAAACCATCGTCGTCAAGCAGATCGGTTCTCCGATCCGTCGCCCCGCCGAACAGCGCGCAACCCTGATCGGTCTGGGCCTGAACAAGATGCACCGCACCCGTGAGCTGGAGGATACGCCTTCGGTTCGCGGCATGGTCAACAAGATCCCGCATCTGGTTGAAATCATCGAAGAGCGCGGCTAACCGCCCTCTGAAAATACTTTTGGAACCGCCTCTGACCTTCGTCAGGGGCGTTTTCTTTTGCTCAAGTGAATCTGCGAATCGCCTAGTTCGACCGCTTACCTCACGCCTTGAAGAGGGTCGTAGGTCCCGCTGAATCCGTAGGCAACAACGGCGCCGAGGTCGTCTTGCGAGGCCGAGTTTCAGCTTTCCCAATCCCAAAATTTGTCTTTTCTTAAATGGGGTTAGAAGATCGAAAAGAGTTTCGTCTGAGGCTCCACAAACGCTTGCAAAGGCGATTTCGCCTCTGACAGAGTGGCCGGGCAAGAACCGGGAGCAGGGGCTGACTATGGCGCGCGACTATCTCAAAAAGGCGATGCTGACGGCGCAATCTGATGCGCCCGAGGTTCACGATACGGTCAAGACCATCCTGGCCGAGATTGAAGCCGGCGGCGACGCGAAGGCACTGGAATATGCAGCCAAGTTCGACAGGTTCGACGGCAACGTTCTGATGACGCAGGACGAGATTGACGCCGCCATTACGCTTGTGCCTGAAAAGCTTAAGGCGGATATCCGTTTCGCCCATAACAACGTCCGCCATTTTGCCGAGGCACAGAAGGCCACGATGGCCGACGTCCAGACCGAGATCGTGCCCGGAGTGATCGCTGGCCAAAAGGCGATCCCCGTGGATGCGGCGGGCTGCTATGTGCCCGGCGGCCGGTACAGCCATATCGCCAGTGCGATCATGACCGTGACAACCGCCAAAGTGGCCGGATGCCGCCACATCATCGCGTGCTCCCCTCCGAAACCGGATGAGGGCGTTGCGCCAGCGGTAGTCTATGCGGCCCATATCTGTGGGGCCGACAGTATTCTGGCAATGGGAGGGGTGCAGGGTGTCGCCGCGATGCGATACGGCCTGTTCGGCCTGCCGCGCGCGAACATCCTTGTAGGGCCCGGGAACCAGTTCGTGGCCGAGGCCAAGCGCATCCTCTACGGTGAGGTTGGCATCGACATGATCGCCGGACCAACCGACAGTCTGGTCCTCGCCGACAGCAGTGCGGACCCGCTTGTTGTGGCCACCGATCTCGTGAGTCAGGCGGAACACGGGTATAACTCTCCTGTCTGGCTGGTGACAGATGACCGAGCGCTTGCGCAGAATGTCATGACACTGGTGCCCGAGTTGATTGCAGATCTTCCTGACCTGAACCGAGAAAACGCGGCTGCTGCATGGCGCGACTATGCCGAGGTCATCGTTTGTTCGGATCGCGAAGAGATGGCCGCTTGTTCTGACGAATACGCGCCGGAACACCTGACCGTTCAGGCCGAGGATCTGGAATGGTGGCTGGATCGCCTGACCTGCTATGGCTCTTTGTTTCTGGGGGAAGAGACCACTGTATCCTATGGGGACAAGGCAACGGGTACCAACCACGTTCTGCCGACCTCGGGGGCGGCCAGCTACACGGGCGGGCTGAGCGTCCACAAATACATGAAGATCGTGACATGGCAGCGGGCGACTCGGGAAGGCTCAAAACCCATCGCCCTGGCCACTGCCCGGATTTCGCGCGTGGAAGGGATGGAGGGACATGCACGGGCGGCCGATGTGCGCCTCGCCAAGTATTTCCCGGATGAGGAATTTGATCTGCGTGCCGAAGGATGATCGGTCCAACCACCACCTGCCAAACTGTTCTCTGGCCTTGATACCGCACTGGGTACTATCCTTGGCTTGATAGGGCCGACCGGGTCGAAAGGAGTTTGACATGTACAAGAAAGTTCTCGTTCCAATGGCGCTGGATCACGATATCTCGCAACACACTCTGGAAGTGGCGCGTGCCTTGTCTCAGGGCGGCGGAGAGATCATTGCTTTGCATGTTTACGAAATGCCGCAGGGCTCGGTCAGTGCGTTTCTGGACAAGGATCTGGTGGCAGAAGGATATCGCCGCGCCCGACTGGAACTGTCGCGCAAAGTCGAAGGGCTGGATGGGGTGAGTTCCGAACTCGTGAAGGGCCACACGGCGCGCACGATCATAGATTATGCGGCGGAGAACGGTGTCGATTGCATCGTCATCGGGTCTCACAAGCCCGATCTCAGCGACTATTTCCTGGGCTCAACCGCGTCGCGCGTTGTGCGTCATGCCCCTTGCGCGGTGCATGTGTACCGTAGGTGATAACCGTCAATCACGCCCTTGGGCGACAACAACAGGAATGACAGCCGGAAGATGAATATAGACAAGAAGATCACTGACGATCTGGTGGCGAATGACATTTCGTTCGTGACCACCGTCCCCTGCAAACAACTGGCTGGTGTCATTGATGAGATCGACCAGCGCGAAGGCATCTATCACATCCCTTCGAACAAAGAGGATGAGGGGATGGGCCTGTGCGCAGGCGCATGGATGGGCGGTAAGCGCCCGGCCATTATCATGCAGAACACAGCAATCGGGGTGACGATCAACACGTTGGCGACTCTGATCCAGTACTACCGGATGCCACTGCCGATGCTGATCTCGTATCGCGGTGAGTTGCGCGAGCCGATTGCATGTCAGGTTGAGATGGCGGTCCACACCAAAGCGTTGCTGGCGCAGCTCAATATCCCGACTTACCACTTTCACCATCAGGCGGATGTGGCTGAGCTGGATGCGATCCTGAAATACACATTCATGTGCAACAAGCCGGTTGCCATTCTGACCGATGCCAACTTCTGGGGAGGCTATGGCGACCAATGATCCGTTCTGAAATCCTTAAAGAAATCGCTCCGATCCTGCGGGATCAACTGGTGGTTTGTAACATCGGCATTCCGAGCCAAGAGCTGCACGCGTTTGATGACCAGCCAACGAATTTCTACATGCTGGGCACGATGGGGTTGGCTTCATCCATCGGTCTGGGGTTAGCTCTGTCCCAGCCCAAGCCGGTGATCGTGATTGATGGGGACGGCTCCGTTCTGACCAATCTTGGAACGCTGCCGACCATCGCGAACAACGTGGCTGACAATTACATCCTGCTGATCGTCGACAATGGCTCATACGGGTCCACGGGGGATCAGCCGACCTATGCGGGTTTGAAGACGTCGCTGGCGAAAATGGCGGCTGCGGCAGGATGTGAGCGCGTGATTGAATGCGCCGCCGAAGATACAGGGCGTGTGTTGCAGGAGGCGTTGGACGCTCGACAGATGACCATCATTGTCAGCAAATGCGATAGCGGCAACGCTAAGATGCCGCCGATCACGATGGACCCTGTGGTGATCCGAGATCGGTTTATGAAGGCCGTACAGGCCTGATCACCTCTTCGGTTTTGCGGAATGCACTGATCAAAGCCGCCCTTTGCGGGCGGCTTTGGCACTTCATGTCTAGCGCGACAGAAGACGCCGTTTCTCGGCCATGACCTCGCGGCGTTGCTGTTCTATCCCCGTCCGGAAGGAGCGCTCGACAAAGTCGATATGGTCCAGCGCGGCTTGTTCGGCGCGCTTTTCGTCTCCGTCAATCACCGCTTGACCCAGGGCAAGGTGCTGATTCAGCAGCTGTTTGCCTGAACCGTCAATCGATTTCAGGAAACTGCGGTTATAGAAAACACCTCGCTTGGTCAGTTCGTAGATCGAGGCCATCATATGGATCAAAGTGGCGTTCTGGCTGGCGTCGACGATGGCCGCATGCAGGGCGAAATCCGCCTCGCGAGAGGCTTTGGCATCGTTCGCCTCCCACGCCCGCACATTTTCGTCGAGGATTTCGGCGATCCTCTCCTTGTCGGCCTTGGTGGACCTGCGGGCGGCAAGGCGGGCCGCAAAGCCCTCTTGTTCGCGGCGGTATTCCAGGTGGTCGAAAAAGGCAGGCTCGTGCCGTTCGTAGAGCGCCAGAAGGGCCGGCAACATCGCTTGCCCGGTTAGGGCAGCGACAAAGGTCCCCTCACCATGCTGAGTGGTAACCAGCCCGCGCTCTTCCAGCACGGCCAGTGCTTCGCGCAGCTTCGGCCGCGAGACCCGAAGCATCTCGGCCAGATCCCTCTCGGACGGCAGCTTGCGCCCCTGTTTCAGAATACCCGACGCGATGAGGTCTTCGATCTGCGCCACCACGGCGTCGGCCAGCGATTCGTGTCCGACCGGTTCAAAAATCGCCTTGGTGTTCATGGGATATACCTAAGTAAGATGCCGAGGTGATATATATTGGTAAATAAATGTAACCATATTGGTGCGTTTTTCAAGCGTTCAGTTCCAGCATGGAAATGCAACTTAACGCGTTCAATAAAATAAAAATTTCCGAAAATACGAAGTGATCCATACAAATTGAGTGCGCCCAGTCAGGGACATTTCTGCTGATCCATTGGTAAACAAAATTATTGACTGAATAGCATTGGTAAAGTTAGTGAACCACTAGTGCATACCCGCAAGGGTCTGCGTTTGTGTTTGAGGCAGATGCCCGACCCACCAGGAGGAGACATTATGAAAAAGACCCTGACGAGCCTTGCCGTAGCCGCCAGCCTGATGGCCGCACCTGCGGTTGCTAAAGACAAGCTGCTGTTGAAAACCCCGATTGCGTTCTCGACCGAACTGCCTGGTCTTGGTTCGCCAATCCCGCGCGTTGCCGAGCAGTTGGACCTGATGTCGGGTGGTACGCTGAAGATGAAGGTATATGAGCCAGGCAAACTGGTTCCACCGTTCGAAATTCTGGACGCGGTTTCGACTGGCAAGATCAACTCGGGCTACACCACCGCTGGTTACTGGGCGGGTAAAATCCCGGCTGCTCCTCTGTTCTCGGCCGTTCCTTTCGGCCCTGAGGCGGGCGAATACATGGCGTGGCTCTACTACGGCAACGGCATGACTCTGTACCAAGAGATGTATGATCAGGCGGGCTACAACGTCCACGTGATCCCTTGCGCTGTCATTGCACCCGAGACCTCGGGCTGGTTCGCCACCGAGATCAACTCACCCGAAGACCTGAGCGGCCTGAAGATGCGTTTCTTCGGTCTGGGCGGCAAGGTTATGCAGAAGCTAGGTGTTGCGACCTCTTTGCTGCCCGGTGGTGAGATCTTCCCGGCGCTGGAAAAAGGTGCGATCGACGCGACCGAATTCTCGATGCCCGCCATCGACGCGCGTCTGGGCTTCCACAAGCTGGTCAAGTTTAACTACTTCCCCGGCTGGCACCAGCAAGCGACCGTGTTCGAATTGATGATCAACAAAGACGTCTGGGCGGAAACCAGCGAGCAGCACAAGGCGATCATCGAAAACGCCTGTAAGGCTTCGATGGCCGACAGCTTTGCCGAAGGTGAAGCGATCCAGCACGCGGCTCTGATCGACAACGTTGAAAACAACGGCGTCACCCTCAAGCAGTGGTCACCTGAGATGCTGGATACCTTCCGCAGCACTTGGGAAGAGGTCGCCGCCGAAGAGGCCGCAAATGACGCTTTCTTTGCCAAGGTTCTGGCCGACATGACCGAGTTCCGTGACGGCTATAACCTCTGGAAGACCAACGCCTTCCTCCCACGTCAGTAACTTCCTCACTGACGTCTCTGGGGCAGCGGACACTGCTGCCCCAGTCGATTTCTGATCTTCGGATTTTTCCAAACTTTCACCGCCCTTGCACAGGGCTGCCGGGCGAGGAATGACCATGAGCAATCCAAATACCACCAAAGATCCGGTTGAGGCCTATGAAGGCATCCTGGAGCATCCCGATACCGACCGCCAAAAGATCGCCGTAGCCATTGATACCAGCGTCAAGGCTGTTGGCCATGTCGTCATGTGGGCGAATGTTCTGCTGATGGCGGCAATCTTCTCGCAGGTCGCGTTGCGCTATCTGCTCAGCCAGAACTACCCCAAGCTGGATGAGATCCAGTGGCACTTCTACGGCATCGTTACGATGATCGGCATCTCATATGCCTTGATCACAGACAGCCACGTGCGCGTCGATGTTCTGCATATGCAATTGTCCCGCCGGGCGCAGCGGATCATCGAGGTGATCGGCATTCTGACCCTGCTGACGCCGTTCATCTATCTGATGATCGATCAGGGCTATGACTATTTCTATGAAAGCTTCCGCGTCAACGAACGCTCGGACAGCCCTACTGGTCTTCCAGCGCGTTGGGCCTTTAAGGCGGTCATTCCAATCAGCTTTGTTCTGTTGGCGCTGGCTGCTCTGGCGCGGCTGATCCACGACGGGCACGCGTTGATGTACGGACCGACCTCAGAGCGCGAAGGGGCTCCGCTGCGTCGTATCTTGCTGGTTCTGGCTGTGTTTGCCGCTGTCTGTGTAGGCCTTACCTTCCTAGTCGAAACGACCGAGGAAAAACTGGTCATTGCGATGTTCCTGACCTTCATCGCGCTGCTCTTCACCGGCTACCCGGTGGCTTGGGTGTTGGCCGGTGTCGGTGTCGCCTATTGCGGTCTGGCTTACCTGTTCGACAATGACCTGATGCTGTGGACCGGGTTGGAGAGCACCTTTACCGGACTCGACTACCTGACCCTCGGCGCGGTGGTGAACCGGGTCTACGCGACCATGTCGAACGCGGTTTTGGTTGCCCTGCCAATGTTCATTTTCATGGGCTTGATGCTCGACGAATCCGGTGTGGCCGAGCGTCTTATGACCTCGATGCAGCGCCTGTTCGGCACCGTGCGGGGTGGTTTGGCGATTACTGTGACCCTGATCGGGATCATTCTGGCGGCCTCGACCGGTATTATTGGGGCCTCCGTGGTGTTGCTGGGCGTGCTGTCTTTGCCGTCGATGATGCAGCAGAAATATCAGCCGACGCTGGCGGCGGGCGTGGTCTCTGCCTCGGGCACGTTGGGTATCCTGATCCCGCCCTCGATCATGCTGGTGATCATGGCCGACCAGATGGCCCTGTCCGTCGGAGACCTGTTCATGGCCGCCGTCTTCCCCGGTGTGATCATCGGGGGGCTATACCTGACCTATATCTTCATCCTCGCACAGGTGAAGCGCGACGCGGCTCCCGTGCCCGAAGGCGCCAAAGCACCCGACTGGGATGCTGTCAAAGACGTTCTGATCGCGGTCATTCCAACGCTGCTGCTGATCCTCGCGGTTCTGGGCTCGATCTTCGGAGGTCTGACCACCCCGACCGAGGCCTCTGGCATCGGCGCCTTGGGCGCGACGCTGCTGGCGCTGGGATACCGCAAGCTGACGTTTGCGAAATTGTGGAACGTGCTGGTTTCGACCTTCAACACCACCGCCTATATCTTCGCGATCTTCCTTGGCGCGACGGTATTCTCCTATGTTCTGCGCGAACTTGGCGGCGATGAACTGATCGAACATGTGGTCCAATCCACCGGCTTCGGTGCCAATGGCACGGTCCTGTTCATCCTGTTCATCGTATTCCTGCTGGGTTTTGTGTTGGATTGGATCGAGATTACCTTAATCGTGCTGCCTCTGATGCGTCCGATCGTGAACGGCTTGGGCATCGACATTCCGGGCTTCGGAGTGCTGGATGAACCCGCGCTGGTCTGGTTCGTGATCTTGGTGGCGGTGACGCTGCAAACCAGCTTCCTGACTCCGCCGGTTGGGTTCGCGCTTTTCTACCTGAAAGGCGTCTGCCCGCCCGAGATCAAGCTGATGCATATCTACAAAGGCATCATCCCCTTTGTGCTGCTACAACTGACCGGATTGGCGCTTGTCTTCCTATGGCCGACACTCGCCACCTGGCTGCCCTCTGTGGCGTACTAAGGAGATCACGCTATGCGTCTCAAGCATTGCCACAACTTTCACGACTTCCGGCAGCTGGCCAAGCGCCGCCTGCCGGGGCCGATCTTCAACTATATCGATGGCGGTGCGGATGATGAGGTGACATATCGCCAGAACACCGCCGCTTTCGACCGCTGCGATCTGCTGCCCTCGGTTCTGCGCGGGGTGAAGGACGTGGACATGTCCGTCACCGTGATGGGCCAAAAGCTGGACATGCCGTTCTACTGCTCGCCCACCGCTCTGCAGCGGTTGTTCCACCATCAGGGCGAACGGGCTGTGGCCGCCGCGGCCGAGAAATATGGCACCATGTTCGGTGTGTCTTCGCTGGGCACCGTGTCGCTTGAAGAGCTACGCAAAAAACACAAGAACCCCCAAGTCTATCAGTTCTACTTCCACAAAGATCGCGGCCTGAACGCGGCCATGATGCAGCGCGCTAAAGAGGCCGGGGTTGAGGTCATGATGCTGACCGTCGACAGTATCACCGGCGGCAATCGCGAGCGTGACCTGCGCACTGGTTTCTCGATCCCGTTCCGCCTGACATTGGGAGGCATGATCCAGTTTGCGATCAAGCCGATGTGGGGGATCAACTATGTCACCCACGAAAAATTCCGCCTGCCGCAATTGGAAGAGCATGTGGATATGGGCGGCGGCGCCAGCTCGATTGGCGGCTATTTCACCGAGATGTTGGACCCGTCGATGAATTGGGATGACGTCGCGCAGATGGTGCGCGATTGGGACGGTCAGTTCTGCCTCAAGGGGATCATGACAGTCGAAGATGCCAAGCGTGCGGCTGAGATTGGCTGTACCGGGATTATTCTGTCGAACCATGGCGGGCGGCAGCTGGATGGCTCACGCACGCCGTTTGATCAACTGGCCGAGATCGTAGATGCGGTCGGCGACAAGCTGGACGTGATCATGGACAGCGGCATTCAGCGCGGTACTCATGTGCTGAAGGCGCTTTCGATCGGCGCGAAAGCAGTCGGTGTCGGACGTCAATACCTGTATCCTCTAGCCGCCGCTGGTCAGCCGGGTGTCGAACGAGCGCTTGGCCTCATGCGGGCCGAGATTGAGCGCGACATGAAGCTGATGGGTGTGACCAGAATCGACCAACTGAGCCGCGAGAATATCCGTTTCCGGGCTGCATAAAGACACGAGGGATGCCATGACCAATGACGCGTTGATTGAACATTTCCGCTCTGTCGTTGGTGCGCGGCATGTCCTGACCGGCGAACGCGCGACCGAACGGTTCCGGCGTGGTTTCCGTTCGGGCGAGGGCGAGGCGCTGTGCGTCATCCAGCCCGGCAGTCTTGTGGAGCAGTGGAAGGTCCTGAAGGCCTGCGTTGCAGCCGATAAGATTGTCATCATGCAGGCGGCCAACACCGGCCTGACCGAGGGGTCGACCCCCTCGGGCAGCTATGACCGGGGCGTGGTACTGATCAACACGCGCCGCATGGACACTCTGGTGCCGCTGAACGACGGCGAGCAGATCGTTAGTTTTCCCGGCGCCACCCTGTTTGCGCTGGAAAAACTGTTGGCCCCAATGGGGCGAGAGCCGCACTCGGTGATCGGCTCCTCATGTATCGGTGCGTCGATTGTGGGCGGGGTCTGCAACAACTCGGGCGGGTCACTGGTGGAACGTGGCCCCGTTTACACCGAACTGTCCGTCCACGCGCGGATATCCGAGAAGGGCGAGTTGGAGCTGGTCAACCATCTGGGAATCGATCTGGGCGACACGCCTGAAGAGATCCTGGCAAATCTCGATGCAGGCACGTTCGACCGTAACCCGGGGGCCACGAACAAACGCGCCTCGGCTAGTGACTACGCGCAGATCGTGCGTGATGTGGATGCTGAAACGCCTGCGCGGTTCAACGCAGACACGGCCAAGCTGTTCGAATCCGCTGGCTCGGCTGGCAAGCTGGCCGTCTTTGCCGTACGGCTTGATACGTTCCCCAAGAACAATGCCGAAAAGGTCTTTTACATCGGAACAAACAGCCCCGATGATCTGGCCGCCCTGCGCCGTCACATCCTATCCGAGTTCAAGTCGCTGCCAGTATCCGCCGAATACATGCAGCGCGAGGTGTTCGACATCACGGCGCGCTACGGCAAGGATACGGTCGTGATGATCGACAAGCTGGGCACCGACCGGCTGCCGATGTTCTTTGCTCTCAAAGGCGCAGTCGATGCCCGCCTGCGCCGAATTCCCTTCCTGCGCAATTTCACTGATCGATTCATGCAGATGGCGGTCTCGGTCTGGCCGCGTGTCTTGCCGAAACGGATGGTCGAGTTTCGCGACCGCTTCGAACACCATCTGATCCTGAAGATGAAGAACGAAGGGATTGCCGAGGCTGCCGAATGGCTGCCCATATTCCTGAAAGATCGTGACGGCGATGCCTTTGAATGCACTCCACGAGAGGCCAAGATCGCGGGTTTGCACCGCTTTGCCGCCGCGGGAGCTGCCGTCAGGTACATGGCACTGCACGGCAATGAGGTCGAAGACATCATTGCGCTCGACGTAGCCTTGCGGCGCAATGATCAGGAGTGGCTTGAGACGCTTCCGCCCGAGATTGAGGATCAACTGGTCCACAAGCTCTACTACGGTCATTTCATGTGCCACGTGATGCATCAGGACTACGTGGTCAAAAAAGGCACCGATCCTAAGGCATTGAAAGCCGCAATGTTGGCGTTGTTTGACACGCGCGGCGCGGAGTATCCCGCTGAACACAATGTGGGGCATCTGTACAAGGCCAAGCCCGATCTAGCTGCCCATTACAAATGCTGCGACCCGACCAATTCTTTCAATCCGGGGATCGGCAAAATGTCCAAAGCTCGGAACTACGCGGAGCCCGAATAGTAGGCTCTGGCGTTTTCACCCCTGATCTTATCAAAGGCCTATTCCCGACCAAGTTGTCGTCTCATGCGGTTCGCCCGGGAGAAGCCCGAATTCGATGCGTCTGGGCCGTTCGGATAGGGGATGATTGCCTCTCAAGCCTGAGGTCAAGCGCAGGTTTCACAGCTGCGTTGAGGCAAAAAAATCCAGCCCTACGGGAATCCCCCAATTTCGCCATCTGTCGCGGCCCGCTAAACAAGAGACAACAGCTGGCCCCGACGGGCCATACAGAGTTTCCCCGATGAGGGGCTGGTCCATACCCCCTCGGCCGGCCCCTCAATAATTTTCAGGGTATGCGCTGAGGCCTATTTCACCTGATCGGACAGCTGCAGCATCTGCACGACCAAGGACGGAATCTCCTCCGCCTTGTCATAGGCAACGTCGTGCGGAATATCTGTCACGGGCGACTTTCGATAGCCTTGCGTGAACAGGAGAAATGGGATCTCGGCACGCTCGGCTGTTTCTGCGTCCACCTCGCTGTCGCCCACGAAAACACGCGACCCATGAGCTGGCAACGCGTCGAAGCTTGCAAACAGATGCTGGGGGTCGGGTTTCCTTGTGGTCAGGCTGTCACCGCCCAGAACCACATCGAAATATTGCGACAGGTCCAGTACGTCGAGAATATGCCGGGCAGGGGCCTCGGGCTTGTTGGTGCAGACGCCCAGTGTATGCCCCTGCGACCGCAAGCTGGCCAAAGCCTGAGGAATGCCGGGATAGGGCACCGTCGTCTTGCTGGCCCCTGACGTGTAATGCGCGAGCGTCACTTTCGTCAGCTCTTCGTGACGGTCCAAGGGCAATTCGCAGTGCCGGATCATACGCTCGACCAGCTTGGGCAGACCATTGCCGACGAATCGCCCGATCACCTCGCGCGGCAGAGGGGGCAGGTCGAGATCGCTCAGTGTCTGGTTTGCGGCTGCTACGATGTCTCCCAGGCTGTCGACCAGAGTTCCGTCCAGATCAAATACAATTGCCGCGCCCATTGTGACCTCAGTGGTTTGCCTATGCGTTCAGGCCTAACCTGCCCGCCAGGAAGGCGCAACACGGCATCTTTCTGCAAGCGCAAATGCGCGGCTTGACAATCCTTACTAAAATTATCAGAATAAGAACAGAAGCCGACAGCCACCCCGAACTAGGGTCAGCCAGGTCATTGAGAAAGCGAACAGATCAGGCCCTTGCCTGAGATACTCCGGAGTTGTCAAATGAACGCGCAGACCCCTATCGCCACCCAGTCCTTTGCCGTATCCGTGCTGCCTTCGCACAAGGCCGAAGAGCTGACCAAAGGCGGCAATCTCGCCCATATCGAACTGGGTGATCAGCTTTATACGCTGCGCATTACCCGTGCAGGCAAACTGATCCTGACGAAATGAGCAGCCCGTCGTCCCGGGGTGGCGCAGCGGTTGGCCGCCTGACAGACCTTGCCCCAATCGAAGCAGGTGCGGTGATGTATCTGCGCCTCTGGAGCGAAGGTGCCAGAGGCCGCGTAGATGCTGCCAGTGATTTCGACATCGCCTTGGGCGCAGATCAGGGGCGCGCCGCAATGCTGACCTTGGATCGTCTATGCTCGCTGTGTGCCAGCTATGGCCGCCGCCCATTGATCCGTCATGGATTGGGATGTGCCTGTCTGGGCGCGGATGAGAATTGTTTTGCCCAGATGATTGCGGCCGCATCTGAGGGCGCGCGGGAAGACGCGATGATGATGGCCTCATTGATCGTGCGCCCGGATTTTGCGCCGGCCCTTGCCTCACTGTCAGAAGAGCTGGGGATGGCCCTGCGCCGCATGACAGCCGCCGTTCCAATGCCGACAACCGGTCATCAAACCCCCTCAGCCGTGTTGCATTGATCGGCAAATGAAGCCCCGGCGGTTGCGCCGGGGTTTCTACTTAGCAGCAGCCACATCCTGCGTGGTGGTGATCTTGGTCGCAAACCGGGGCAGGGGCATAGTCGCCTGCGCCTTTCAGGACATCGCGCAACGTCCAAAGGATCATGTCCACATCCTCGACCTCAATGGTCAGAGGTGGGCGGATTTTCAGGATGTTGTCTTTCGGACCTTCGCTGCCGATCAGAATGCGATGATCGCGCATCCGGTTCTTCACAAAGCTGCAGATCTCGGTCCCTTCCGAGCCATCCGGGTTGATCAGCTCTACCCCCAGAAACAGACCCATCCCACGTACGTCGCCAACGCAGCCGAACTCGGATTCGATCTGACGCAGGCCCTTCATCAGGCGGCCGCCCATGGCGCGGGCATTGTCCTGCAGGCCTTCGTCATCAACGATGTCCAGAACCTCTTTCCCGATGCGGCAGGACAGGGTGGAGCCGCCGAAGGTCGAGAAGAACTCGATCCCGTTGTCAAAGCTCTGGGCGATTTCCTTGGTTGTGACCAGCACGCCCAGCGGGTGGCCGTTGCCAATCGGTTTGCCCATGACAACGATATCGGGCAGCGCGCCTTGGTGTTCGAAACCGAAATAGAATTCGCCCAGCCGTCCAAGCCCGGTTTGTACCTCATCCGCGATGCAGACACCGCCCGCGGCGCGGATTTTCTCATAAACTGCAGGCAAATAGCCTTTCGGAGGAATGATCTGCCCACCGACCGAAGGGAAGGTCTCGGCGATGAAACCGGCCACGCCCTGACCTTTCTCTTGCAGAGCAGCAATCGCCGGGTCAACGAGATCTGCGTATTTTTGCGCGCGGTCGGCGTCGTCACGTTTGAACGCGCCACGGTAGTCATCCGCGACCTCAACCAGCTCGACCCAATCAGCCTGACCGATCCCGCCAGGTTTGTTGAACTTATAGGCCGAGATCGCGACAGCGGCGTTGGTATTGCCGTGATAGCCGTGATCCGGCGTCACGATCCCCTTGGCGCCGGTATGGGCGCGGGCCAGACGCAGGGCCAGCTCGTTGGCTTCGGTGCCCGAGTTGACAAAAAAGCAGACCTCGAAATGATCCGGCAGTTTCGATAGCACCTTGTTGGCAAACGCGGTCTGCGCCGGGTGCAGGTAGCGGGTGTTCGAGTTCATCCGCTTCAGCTGATCCGCCGCGACGGCCTGAATGCGCGGGTGGGCGTGGCCCACATGCGGGACGTTGTTATAGGCGTCCAGATAGGGGCGACCCCACTCGTCGAACAGGTGGTGTTTCCAACCGCGCACGAGCATGACCGGGTCATTGTAGGTCAGGCTCAGATTGCCGCCGAAATGATCGTGACGCCCTTGCAGAACGGCCTGTTTGTCGGTCGGCTGATAGCAAACCTTGTCATCGGCCAGATTCAGCAAGGCCGCCGGGTTCGGACAGACCGCGTTCCAAAGCTCCAGCTCATCGGGATCGGCGACACCGGGCCAGTCAGCCTCCATGCCATCGGTTGTCAAGGCGAGTTGGAAATGCACGTGCGGGGCCCAACCACCATTCTGCGAGGCATCCCCAAGGCGCACGAACGCAGCGCCTTGTGCCACCGGATCGCCCGGTTTCAAGCGGTCACAAACCTCTGGGTCCAGATGGCCGTAAAGCGTGTAGAACGGATCCCCCTCGGGCGTTTCATGATGTAGGATCACCACGCCGCCATAGTCGAGATGGCTGTCCCGGTTCTCGACAACTTCGACCCGACCGCTCATCGGGGCGCGCAAAACCGTGCCAGCAGGGGCGAAGACATCCACGGCCAGATGTACTGTGCGCCGGTCCGAGGCTTTCCACGGCCCCTTACGGAACCCGGGCTCGGCATAGATCAGGCGGGGTTCGTTGTAATAGCCCAGCCACAGGCCCTCACCGAATTCTTCGCCCACCCGTGCGGCTTCTTCGAGCGGCATGTGAAACGGGTTCTGCGGCCAGGTGGAGTTCTCAACTGAGAGAGAGCCCATCGGCACATCGCTCAGGTCCTGGCCAAACATCTCGGCGAAATGGCCGCGATGCTCGGAGAGGTAGGCGTGGATGCGCTCAGCCCCATCGACCACCGGCAAGCCGCAGGCGCTGCGCAAGCGGGCGGACATCAAGCCGCCATTGACGGCCTCGTTCTCAAGGAACCGCCAGGCCGGGGCCTGACTGATGGTCACGTAAGGATCATCGGGGTTTTCAGCCGCCATCAGGGTCGAATTCACTACGGACACCGCCAGCCGCATCCGCAACATGGGCCAGATAAGATCGACCTCCTCAGCGCTCAGCCGATTGGTGGCGTGATAGCCGCGGACCAGAGCGGTCAGAGCGCGTTCGGGTTTCGGATAATCCAGAACGATATAGGCCCCGGCAATGGCCACCTCGCATACGCGCGGCGCGGCGCACATGTCGCCCAGGTCGATTAGGCCGGATATGGTACGCCGTTCGCTCAGCTCTCCTTCGACGAGAATGTTGTAGTCATTGGCGTCGTTGTGAATGGCTTGCGTGGGCAGGCTGTTCAGCGCATCTGAGATCGCAGTGAAACCCTGTACAATTTCGTTCAAAAGCGCGCGGCGGGACGGGTCACTGACCGCATCCAGTTGATCCGCAATCCAACCGCCTTTCACCAGGTCCCATTTGAAATCGTCCCGCTGCAGGCTGCCATGCGCAAACCCAGTCAGAGCCCGATCGGTCGCGCCAAGAACGCGTCCGAGTTTCAGGATCAAATCTTCGGATTTTGGCTCGACTTTGGCGTAGCACTGACCCGGAAGGCGCTCCAACAACCAAGCCAAACGCGGGTGACCGTCCTTATCTTCGATCTCGGGCAGGACAGCACCATCCAGCGAGGGGAATACCTTGGGGAAGGGCAGCCCCGGCGCCTCAGACGTGATATGTTCGAGCGCTTTGACTTGAAGATCGACAAACTCTGGTTCGCACCCCGCGCGCATGACTTTCAGGACATAGTCCTGTCCGTTCTTCGCTTCGACCAGAAAGTTCAGGTCATACTCTCCGTCCAGCCGTGTCAGACGGGCATCCAGCCCCCAATACTTGCGCAGGGCATCCGCCCAGAAATCATGCATGTCTTTCATTCCCATCCCTATCCGCCGCGCAACGCGGATCTCTTCATCTGGCTAAAAATATCTTCGGGGGTGAATTGGCATACAGGGCCAAGAGGGGGCAGACAGCCCCCTTAATCCAACGCCCGCAATCGCTTGATCAGCGACGAGGTATCCCACCGCCCACCACCAAGTTTTTGCACATCCTTGTAAAATTGATCCACCAGTGCCGTGACAGGCAAGGACGCGCCCGTCTCGTTGGCGGTGTCGAGACAGATGCCCAGATCCTTGCGCATCCAGTCCACTGCAAAGCCGTGGTCGAAATGGTCGTCCAGCATGGTCTCATACCGGTTCGCCATCTGCCAGCTACCTGCCGCACCCTGGCTGATCACCTCAACCACCGCGCGCCCGTCCAGACCGGCCTTTTCAGCAAAATGCAGCGCTTCGCTGAGGCCCTGAACCAAACCGGCAATCGCGATTTGGTTGCACATTTTGGTCATTTGACCTGCCCCGCTATCACCAATCCGGCGACAGATTTTCGAATAGACCTGCATGATCGGCTCTGCCGCATCAAACACCGCCTGATCGCCGCCGCACATGATCGACAGAACGCCATTCTCGGCCCCGGCTTGCCCGCCCGAGATCGGCGCGTCGACAAATGAGATCCCTTGCCCTTTGGCCGCCTCATAAAGCTCACGCGTCACCTTGGCGGAAACGGTGGTGTGATCCACAAAGATCGCGCCATCCGACATCCCGGCAAAAGCGCCATCCGCGCCGGTGCAGACCATCCGCAGGTCGTCATCATTGCCAACGCAGGACATGACGAATTCGGCCCCCTCCGCAGCACCTTTGGGGGTCGTCGCCTTTGCGCCGCCATGTTCGGCCACCCAGGCCTCGGCCTTGGAGGCGGTCCGATTGTAAACGGTGACCTGATGCCCTGCAGCCTGAAGGTGCCCAGCCATGGGATAACCCATAACACCCAAACCAAGAAACGCGACTTTTGCCATGGGATGATCCTCTCCGCTGACCGGCATTGCTTGATTGCCGGAGTATTTGGCACTGACAAAGCAAAGCCTGCGCGAAAGGGCAACCCCGTGTTAGCTGTTCCCGCCCAGATCCTTCAGGATCGGGCAGTCAGGTCGGTCGTCTCCGGCGCAGGCTTCGATCAAATGGCTCAGCGTGTCGCGCATCGCCTTGAGGTCGGCGATTTTTGCGTCAATCTGCGCCAGATGATCCCGTGCAACTTGCTTTACATCCGCGCTCGCCCGGCTTTCATCTTCATAGAGCGCCAGCAACGTGCGGCAGTCTTCGATGGTGAACCCCAAGGCGCGCGCGCGGCCCAGAAAAGTCAGCTTGTGGATGTCCTGTTCGCGAAACCGGCGATAGCCGTTGTCATCGCGCAGAGGTTTAATCAGCGCGATATCCTCATAGTAGCGGATCGTTTTCGCGGGCAGTCCGGTCCGGGTTGAGACATCGCCGATATTCATGCGTGGGCCTCCTTCGTGGTTTTTTGCGCGCTTTCCGCGACGTTGGGGCGGACCCATCGCAGACGCAGCGCATTGGTAACGACAAAGACGCTGGACAGGGCCATCGCGCCCGCCGCAAGCACCGGGGACAGCAATGGCCCGCCAAAGGGGTACAGCACTCCGGCAGCCACCGGAATCAGCAATGTGTTGTAGCCAAACGCCCATCCGAGGTTCTGGCGAATGTTGCGCATCGTCCGATGGCTGATGTCGATTGCGTTCACGACGCCACGCAGATCGCCGGACATCAGAACTACATCGGCGGCCTCGATCGCGACATCCGTTCCGGTGCCGATGGCGACGCCGACATCAGCTGCCGCCAGCGCCGGTGCGTCGTTTATCCCATCGCCCACAAAGGCGAGCGCGCCGAATTCGCTGCGCAAGCCCTCTAGCGTTTTCTGTTTGTCGCCGGGCAGTAGGTCGGCGGCCACGTGATCAAGGCCCAGCCTGTCGGCCATCGCTTGCGCCGTCTGCGCGTTATCTCCGGTTACCATGGCAAGCGTCAGGCCCATATTGTGCAGTTTTGCCAGCGCCTCGGCCGTGCCCGGTTTCATAGGGTCCGATACAGCCAGACTCGCTGCCGCCACCCCATCAATGGCCAAGAATAGTGGGGTCGCGCCCTGCGCGGCCCTTGCATCGGCGTCTGGTTTCAAGTCCGAGATATCCACACCCTTCTGATGCATCAATTTGTATGATCCAATCAGCAGGTCGTGCCCCTCTGCGCGGCCCTGAAGGCCAAGACCGGTGAGGGACTGAACCTGAGAAACCTCGGGCAGATCAGAAGGCCCGGCGCGGGTGATCGCAGTAGCAATAGGGTGTTCCGAGCGCGCCTCGATCGCGGCGGCCAGTCGTAGGACTTGATCCCGCTCAAAGCCGTTGGTGGTTGTCACGTGATCTAGTTCGGGGCGCCCGAGGGTCAGCGTACCGGTTTTGTCGAAGGCGATGACCTTGGTCTGCTGTAAGTGTTGCAGCGCATCTCCCTTGCGGAACAAAACACCCAACTCCGCCGCGCGGCCTGTTCCCACCATGATCGAGGTCGGCGTGGCTAGACCCATGGCGCAGGGGCAGGCGATGATCAGGACCGATACCCCGGCCACCAGTGCCAGCGGCAATGAGGGAGAAGGCCCGAAGATCAGCCAAGCAGTGATGGTCAAAGCCGCCACCAACATCACTGCAGGAACAAAGCGATAGGTCAGCCGGTCGACAAGGCTTTGGATGGGCAGTTTGGCCCCCTGCGCCTGTTCCACCATCGAGATGACTTGGGCCAGAACCGTGTCCGCCCCAACGCGAGTCGCCTGCACACGCAGCGCGCCGGTTCCGTTCACGGTGCCGCCCACCACCGGGTCGCCAGCGGATTTGCCAACCGGCACCGGCTCTCCCGTAATCATGCTTTCATCGACGTAAGAGGTTCCGTCGAGGATATCTCCATCCACCGGAACGCGTTCTCCGGGACGGATTTGCAGAAGGTCACCCACCGCTATTTCGGCAATAGGGCGATCTTCTGCTGCTCCGTTTCGTTCGACGCGCGCGGTTTTGGGCTGAAGCCCGATCAGCGCTCGGATTGCCGCGCCGGTTTTGCCTTTGGCGCGCGCCTCCATCATGCGGCCCAGAAGGATCAGAACAATGATCACGGCTGCGGCCTCAAAATACACATTCGCTGTACCCTGCGGCAGCAGGCCGGGCGCGAAAGTCGAGATGATGGAGAACAGATAGGCCGCCCCCGTCCCCAAAGCGACCAGAGCATTCATGTCCGGCATCCCGCGCAACAGCGACGGAATGCCCTTGGCGTAGAACACACGTCCCGGGCCAATCAACAGTGCGGTGGTCAGGGCAAACTGGATCAGATAACTGTTCTGCTGTCCGAGGGTTGCGTGAACCCAATGGTGGAAGGCTGGAACCATGTGCCCGCCCATCTCGAGAACAAATACGGGCAGGGCCAAAATAGCGGCCAGCACTGTCGCACGCTTCAAGTTGCGCGCCTCATCCGGCGTATCATCGGATCGGGTTTCCGACCCCGGAGATGTCTTAAGCTGCGCGGGAAACCCAAGCTGAGTTGTGATCTGTGCCAGCGCCTGCGGCGTGGTCGCGCCCTCGATGTAGGTGACCGATGCGCTTTGGTTGGCAAGGTTCACACTCGCCTCAAGAACGCCGGGGCTGTCTTTCAGAGTGCGCTCGATCTTGGCCACGCAAGAGGCGCAATTCATCCCGGTGATCTGTAAAGCGGTCTGATGCATTGCCGCAGGATAGCCGGCGGCCTGCAATGCATCACTGAGGGCCGAAACCGGTCCGTCAAACGTAACCTGAGCCGTCTGGGTCGCAAAATTGACCGAGGCGTCCTGTACGCCGGGGACAGACTGCAAGGCAGCCTCGGCGCGCCCAACGCAAGAGGCACAGTTCATGCCCGTGATTTTCAATTGAGTGCTCTGGGTCATGCGACTCATCCCGACAGATATCTTACCGACCACATGGGGGTTCCAGTGACGGGAAGGTCAAGAGGTGTTGCGTGATTTTTAGCGGCCCTCGCGCCGAAATAGGCTTTCAAGCAAGGTTTGGGCATTGGGGCTCTCGGGGGCCGACCGCACCGCATTGGGTGAGGCAAAGAAGCCAAACAGCACAACAAGGAACAAAAAGGCAGATCCGATGATCAACGCCGAGGCGATCTGCAAAGCTGAGCGTATCATACTACTGCCCTTTCATGTTGTCACCGCCGCAGTCAGCAAAGCGAGCACCAAAATGATCGGCACATATCGCGGGGCTACAAAGCTGGAGCGGCGTTTCATCGTCAGATCCTTGGGTGTACAGATCGGTTACTCTTTAAAAAGTGTTCTCACTGGCTATGATTTGCAAGAGCTCACGTTGCAAAAAAGTGAAGTCGTTGTGATGCTTTGGGTTCACGACATTCAGTGACGTGAAGAAACCGCAATGGAAGTGGGATAGAAATGTACAGCCCGGTACACTCAGGTGCTTTCTGATGCGTCCTAACAAACGCGATGAACTGGTGCGCAAAGCGATGGAGGTCTTCTACCGAGACGGGTTTCACGCGACCGGCATGGATAAACTGGTGGTGGAAACCGGAGTGTCCAAGACTTCGATGTACAAACACTTCCGCACCAAGGAAGATCTGATCCTGGCCGTTCTACGCCTAAGGGATGAGAGTTTCCGCAATCGGATCCTGCGACGGGTTGAGCAGCTGGCGGACACGCCAGCCGGGCAATTGATTGCCACTTTTGATGCTTTTAAAGAATGGTTCGAAGAGGACGATTTCCGCGGATGCATGTTTCTGAAAGCCGCGGCCGAGTATCAGGATGCCAGCCATCCGATCCACGTGCAGGCAGCAGAACATAAACGGGTTATTTTGGAACACTTGACCTCATTGGCGCGCCGATCCGGCGCACATGCGCCAGAGCTTCTGGCCCGTCAGATCGTCTTGCTGCAAGAGGGCGCGATCGTCTCGGCCGTTTTGTCGAAAAACGGCAATCCGGCTGAAGACGCAAAGGCCGCAGCGCAAATGCTGCTGGATGCTGCGCTGAGCCGAAAGAACGCTGCGTTGCATTGACGGAACGCGGCGTTACGTGGATTGGCCTATCTACGGTGCCGCGATAGCCTTTCAGGTAACACCTGATCGGAGAATACCACATGTCGCTTTTTACCTCGACCGCAGCCTGGGTCACTGACGAACACCGGATGTTTGCCGAAATGGCAGGGCGGTTTCTGGATGATGAACTGGTCCCCAACGCGGAAACCTGGGCCGCGAATGGCATCGTAGACCGTGCATTCTGGCACAAAGCCGGGGAAACCGGTCTGATGGCGGGTGCGATCCCGGAAGAATATGGCGGCGTCGGCGGGGACATGGGTTTTGACTCGGTCACTCTGTACGAACAGACGGCGCGTGGGGACGCCGGATGGGGATATGGGATCCAGTCAATCGTGACGCACTACATCACGGCCTATGGCAGCGAAGACCAAAAACAGCGTTGGTTGCCCAAGCTGGCCTCGGGCGAGATGGTAGGGGCTTTGGCCATGACCGAGCCGGGCACAGGCTCGGATGTGCAGGCGGTGCGGACCTCGGCTGAAAAGGACGGCAATTCCTACCGCCTGAACGGGTCTAAGATCTTCATTACCAACGGTCAGAGCGCGGATCTGATCATCGTTGCCGCCAAGACGGACAAGACCTTGGGTGCCAAGGGGGTATCTCTGATTGTGGTTGAGACGGACGGGGCCGAGGGTTTCCGGCGCGGGCGCAACCTCAAGAAGCTGGGTATGAAGGGCAATGACACCGCCGAGTTGTTTTTTGAAGATGTCAAAGTGCCGATGACCAATCTGCTCGGCCCGGATGAGGGGCAGGGGTTCTACCAGTTGATGAAACAGCTTCCGTGGGAGCGTTTGACCATCGGCATCATGGCACTGGGCGCGATTGATTTCGCCATCTCTGAGACAGTGAAATACGTGCAGGAGCGCAAGGCCTTTGGTCAGCGCGTCATGGATTTCCAAAACACGCGGTTCAAACTGGCCGAGTGCAAAACCAAGGCGGAAGTGCTGCGTAGTTTCGTGAATGATTGCATTGGCAAGTTGGATGCGGGCGAGTTGGATGCCGCCACCGCGTCCATGGTCAAATACTGGGGGTCTGAGGTCCAGAACGAGATCATGCACGAGTGTCTGCAACTTTTTGGCGGCTATGGCTTCATGATGGAATACCCGATCGCCCGCCTTTACGCCGATGCGCGCGTGCAGATGATCTATGGCGGCACCAATGAGGTCATGAAGGAACTCATCGCGCGTTCGATAGACGTCTGAGGCTCTCCCGCCCGTCGTCGAAGTTCCTGTCGGAACATCTCCTCCCGTTGGTCCGGGCAGGCGCGGGCTGCGCCCGC
>NZ_JBQFXO010000019.1:0-37443 GCF_056540865.1 Ruegeria sp. AL11 | reverse complement strand
TGACAAACACGCCGAGGCACCACAGGCCGCAGAATAAACCCACCAAAACACAAACAATCAAAGCGCCGCCCAAACACAGGGCGGCGCTTTTGCGTGTCGCATCCTGCAAACACATATCGCTATCAGAGAGGTCGGCGCGCCGCGAATCCGTCATTTTGGTTTCCAAGATGGAGGATTGTCCTTTGAATATTCGAACCCAATCACGTTCCGGAGGCCGCGCAGCGCGGCGTGCAAAACGCACAGCTCCGAACTTTGAAATGCTGCCCGGCCTGACCCGCGCCATCCCCGAATGCGAGGTGATGGACGGCAGCCAGGTCGAGATGATCGACAATGCCGCCATGGACATTCTGGAAAATGTCGGCGTTCAGTTCCGCGACCCGATCGCGCTGGAAGACTGGAAAAAGGCTGGCGCCAAGGTCGACGGCGAGTTGGTCTATCTGGACCGCAACATGGTGCGTGAGCTTATCTCGACCATTCCGGCACAGTTCACCTATCACGCGCGGAACCCGGCCAATAACGTCAAGCTGGGCGGCAAGCACTCGGTTTTTGTGCCGATGACCGGCGCGCCTTTCCTGCGCGATCTGGACGATGTGCGCCGCAACCCGCTGCTGGAAGATCTGGCGATGTTCCACAAGCTCAGCCATATGATGCCCGCGCTGCACAGTTCGGCCCACCATATCGTCGAGCCTTATGATCACCCGATCAGCCAGCGCCACCTGCGCATTACCTACTCGTCGATGAAATACTCGGACAAGATGTTCATGGGTATGACCACCTCGCCCAAGAATGCCGAGGACGTGATGGATATGTGCGCGATTCTGTTCGGGGATGAGTTCATCGACACTCACCCCGTGACCACCGGCAACTGCAACGGCAACAGCCCTCTGGTCTGGGATGAGACGATGCTGGGCGCGATGCGTGCTTTCTGCCGCCGCAATCAGCCAGTCCTCTGCTCACCCTTCGTTCTGGGGGGTGCAAACACGCCTGCCTCCGTGCCTGCCACTGTAGCGCAATTGACGGCCGAGGCGCTTTCAGCGCTGGCCTATACGCAGGTGGTCCGCAAAGGAGCGCCCGCGATCTGGGGTCACTACCTGTCGACCGTGTCGATGAAATCCGGCGCGCCGATGGCTGGCACGCCCGAGATCAGCCTGATGAACTTCATGATCGGTCAGATGGCGCGCTTCTACGATGTTCCTTGGCGCACCTCGAACACGTTGGGCGGGGCCAAGACCTTCGACGCACAGGCTGGCTACGAGTCCGCCACGACGCTCAGCGCGGTTCTGCATGCCGGCGCGAACTACATCTGGCACTCGGCGGGCTGGAACGAGGCCGGTATGCATTGCTCGGTCGCCAAGTTCATCGTGGATTCGGAACAATGCGCCATGGCCTATCGCATGGCGGAAGGTCCCAAATGGGGCGACTTTGATCAGGCACTGGCCGCCGTTCCGGACGTCGGCCCGGGCGGCCACTATCTGGGCCATCCGCACACGCAGGACAACTTCCAGACGGCGTTCTTCATGCCGGAGCTGTTCGACAACAACTCGATCGAGCAATGGCAGGCCGAAGGCAGCGTTGAGATCACGGAACGCGCCCTCAAACACGCCAAGAAACTGCTGGCCGAGTATCAGGAACCAAAGCTGGACGAGGCCAAGAACGAAGAGCTTCTGGACTATATCGCGCGCCGGGAACGGGAAATTCCGGCGGCGGATGAGTTGAACCAGACCTACTGATACCAACTCCCCTACTGGCCCGCCCACCATTCAGGGCGGGCCTTTTTTGCAAAACCGGCAAAGCCGCAACAGGCGAGAGAACTTGCTTGTATCAGGCCGCTCAATGGCGGCAGGCTCAGTTGAGCCCGCAATACTCATTCGTCCCTCGCGCGCCATTCTTTCCACCGCAACACGGCATTCGCCCCGATTTCACGGAATGGCTGGGGCGGCAGGCGTTTGGGGACACCTTCGGCCTCGAAAAAGCCCGTGATGTTAGAAGTGTGGCCGCAGACCCTCTCGGCTGCGGCGATCCCGGTCAGGGTCCCGCGCGCAGTGCCCAGCCCGTTCTGAACGCAACCGGAGTAAACGCCCGGCTCGATCTCTCGGGCGACTGAGACACCGTTGAGGCTGAGGCACAGGTGACCGGCCCATTGATGCTCCATCCTCAGCCCCGCCAGTTGAGGGAACCGCTGATCAAATTTGCGCTGCATCACTTTGGCGGCGCGTGCCAGATCGCTCGAGGTTGCTGCCATGCCTGGCCGCAACGCCGCGCAGGTCCGGGTGACAATGCGATTGCCGCCCTGGCCGGTGTCGATCCTGCGCATGGTCGTTCCCATGGGGTCCGAGGGCGTCACGCCCCAGCGCGGCTGCCCTCCCAAAAGGGCCAGCGCATGGGCGTCCAACTCGGGCGTCATGGAGGCAAAGAGGAACAGCTGCATCAACCGGTCACGTTCGATCCCGAAGCTTTCCAGATGACCATTGACCGTCAGGATGACGTTGCCTGTGCTGACGGTGCCTTTCCCAGTCCGCACCACCCAATCGCTACCGCTTTTTTCAAATCCCAGTACGGGCGAGTTTTCGAAAATGGCAACGTCATCCCCGGCCAGCCCAGCAGCCAAACCACGAACATAGCCCGCCGGTTGCAGCATGACCGTTCCGGGCGTGAACAGGCCTGATTGATAGTGCCGTGATCCGGTGAGCTCGCGCATCTGCGCGGGGTCCAGCATCTCGCTGTTTTCGCCCAAGGTTTCCAGATGCCGCGCATAACTGACATTGTGGGCATGGCCCGTATCGCCAAACGCTCCGTTGACCTTGCCCACTTCGTCGAAAAAGTTGCGGTCGATCTGGTATTGCTCAACTGCGGACCGAGCGAATGCGATGGCCTGCCGATTGAGCGCGATCATGGTCTTGTCATCCCCCGCACCGGCATAGTCATCCGATGCCAGGTCGTGCGGCAGATCGATCATGAAGCCCGAGTTTCGCCCTGCGGCCCCTTCGGCCACGCGACCTGCTTCAAGCACGATCACACGAGCCTTGGGGTCCAATTGCGTCAGACGCCGTGCCGCCGACAAACCGGCAAAGCCGGCGCCGACGACCACGACATCAGCCGTCAGGTCCTTGTCCAACTCCACCGCGGGCGGCTGGGCGCCGAGGATGGCGCTCCAAGCCGCAGGGCCGCGATGGGTTGGCAGTTTGCGTGCTGAGTATGCGCTCAATCGACGGCCTCATCCGCATCATCGGCCAGATCAATCCAGATAGTCTTCAACTGGGTGTACTGATCATGCGCATGGACGGAGTTGTCGCGCCCGCCGAAGCCGGACTGCTTGTAGCCGCCAAAGGGCGTGGTGATATCCCCTTCGCCAAAGCTGTTCACCGTGACGGTGCCAGCCCGGATCGCCCGAGCGCCCCGGATCGCGCGTTTCGCGTTGGCCGTGAAGATCGAGGCGCAGAGGCCATACTCGGTATCATTGGCGATCTTGATGGCCTCATCAAAGCCCGAGACCTCAATCACCGACAGGACGGGGCCAAAGATCTCCTCACGCGCCAGAGTGGCGTCATTGCCCGAGACTTCGACGACGGTGGCTTCGACAAACCCTTTTTCTGCCTTGCCGCCGATCACCACATTCTCGACCTGATCCAGATAGCCACATACCTTGTTATAGTGCCCTTCGCTGACCAGCGCACCCATGCGGGTTTCCGGGTCCAGCGGGTCGCCAATGTTCCACTGTTTGGCGTGATGGGCGATGCGCTCCAGCAACTCGGCCTTTACATCCTTGTGCACGATCAGCCGTGACGAGGCCGAGCAGTTTTCGCCCATGTTCCAGAACGCACCATTGACGATATGCGCGGCCACGCGATCCAGGTTTTCGGCGTCGTCCATAACGATGGCGGGGTTCTTGCCGCCCATCTCCAGCACCACCTCTTTGGCGTTGCTTTCCGCCGAGTAGGTCAGGAACCGCTTTCCGGTCACAGTCGAGCCGGTGAACGAGACCATGTCGACATCCATATGCCGCCCGATAGGCTCACCCACCGCGGCACCGCCGCCGGGGACGATGTTGAGAACGCCACGCGGCAGGCCCGCCTCCATTGCCAGTTCAGCCAGACGAAGTGCGGTCAGCGTGGTCTCGACAGCAGGCTTCACCACGACCGAGCAACCCGCCGCCAGAGCTGGTCCGATTTTCCAGGCCAGCATGAGCAGCGGGAAGTTCCAAGGCAGCACCAGCCCCACCACGCCAATCGGTTCACGTACGACCATGGCGATATGGTCATCGCTGGCAGGTGAGACCTGATCGTAGATCTTGTCGATCGCTTCCGCGTGCCATTTCAAACAGTGGATCGTTTCAGGCACGTCCACGGTTTCGCAGTCATAGATGGTCTTGCCGCTGTCGATGCTCTCCATCACAGCCAGTTCGCGGGCGTTACGGGTCATCAGTTTGCAGAGCCGTATCAAAACGTCCTTGCGGTCCGAGGGGTGCAGTTTCGACCACCGCCCATCGTCAAACGCTTCGCGCGCTTTCTCGACCGCGAAATCAACATCCGCGGCGCCACAAGCGGCTATATCAGCCAGCTTCTCTCCGGTCGCGGGGTTCACCGTCTCGAATGTCTCACCCGAGATCGCCGGGCGGTACGCGCCGTCAATGAATGCTCCGGTCGGCAGAGTCAGGTCTGCGGCGATGGATTTGTATTCGTCCTGTGTCAGCAATTCCATGCCTTAGCCCCCAATCTTGTTTTCAGCTACGATATCAGCGATTGTTTTCTTCAACACGCGCGTCACCTGTTCCAGCGCGCGCTTGTCATCCTTGTTCAGCCCCTTCAGCGGAGCCCGCATTGCGCCCGCCTCAATGCCGTTCATGGTGACGCCATGTTTAATGGTCTGGATGAACTTGCCGCCCTGCTCCAGCACCCGCATCAGAGGCATCATCGCGCTCATGATCCTGCGGCCTTTGGCGAAATCACCTTCGATCACACAGGCGTTGTACAGCGCCACATGCTCTTCCGGCAGGAAGTTCGACCCACCGCACACCCAGAAGGGCGCGCCCCAGGCAAAGAACTCCAGCGCCTGATCGTCCATGCCGCATCCCAGTTGGATATGCGGGTAGTCGCGCGCCAGCAGATGTACCCGGTTGATATCGCCCGAGCTTTCCTTGATGCCACAGAAATTCCGGCTACGGCCCACACGGTCGAGGAATTCCTCGCCCATCATCGTTCCGGTACGGTGCGGATAGTTGTACAGCATCACCGGCAGGTCAGCGGCCTTGTCGATGGCCAGCGCGTTCAGCGCATTCTCACGATCGGTGGGCACCGAATAAGGCGGGCTTGCCAGCAGGATCGAGTCTGCTCCGATCTCACGCGCGCCAGAGGCCAGCGCAATCGAGTCCGGTGTCAGCATCGCTCCGGTCCCGACGACCATAGGCAGACGACCTTTCAACTGCGCATGCGTGAACTTGGCCAGTTCCAGCCGCTCTTCCACGGTCTGGGCATAGTTTTCGCCGGTCGAGCCGCCTGAGATCACCCCGTGAACACCGCTGGCGATCAGGTATTCGATCACGTCGGACAAAGCGTCCCAATTCACGCTGCCATCCTCGTGATAGGGCGTGACCACAGGGGTATAGATCCCCTCAAACTTGAAAATCGGATTCATTCCGTCCTCATGCAGGTTTCGAAAGAGGCGGGATGCCCATCGGGACATCCAGCGCATCAGGCATCACGAACAGCTCAATCTGATCGCGAGATAGGTTCCAGTGGTCCTCGGCCAGCTGCGCAGCAGCCGCCTCATCGCCCGCCTCGATGGCGGCGATGATGGCGTCGTGCTGACGGCTGGCCTCAGACAGGTTTTCGGTCAGACCCGTGTTGCGCGGTCTGTAAAAGGTCATGCCGATCCGCGCATGGTCGATCAAAAGACGGTTGAACGACGGCAAAAGATATACGTTGCCGGACATCTGCCCCGTGACATCGTGAAACCGGTTATTGGCCAGCGCGCGATCCTCGGCCGAGCCCGACTGCAGAGCCGAACAAAAGGACCGTTGGGCATCCTTCAAAGCGTCAATCTGATCTGGCAGAGCGTTGCGCGCGGCCAGCCGCAGGATGGCGCCATACACCATCGGTGCCGCCAGAAAGAAATCCCGCAGCGTGGTATGCGACATCTCAGATACGCGCGTGCTGCGGTTGGCGCGTTGATCCAGATATCCCTCACCGGCCAGTTGCCGGAACACTTCGCGCAGCGGGGTTCGCGACAGGCCGAATGCCTCGGAAAGATGCGCCTCATCGAGATCTGCGCCGGGTTGTAGCCGCAAGGTCAGAATCGAGACCTTGAGGTGTTCTGCAAGCTCAGATTTGCGCGAGCGCGCCTCGTCCTTCATCCGCCCATTCCTTTGTCGCAGCCGCTAAGCGAATCGAGATCGCCCGGCCAAGGGTGTTGTATGCGATTAAAATACAACTTGTATACAATTTATTTTCGTGCAGCATAGGCAACCTGCGAATAATGTCGAAACCACCCAGCAGCCCGGAAGCGCAAAGACCGCCATGCCCGATCCCAGCCACATCACCTTCATTCTGATCGAGGAGTTCTCGCACCTCGCGTTTTCCTGCGCGGTCGAGCCTTTGCGGATCGCGAACCTCGTCAGCGGCCAGGATCTCTACAGCTGGTCTTTTGTGTCTGAGCATGGTGAACACGCTGTCTGCTCCAACGGCTCAGTGACTTTGGTGCATGGGGGCTTCGACAACCTCCCCAAATCCGATCAGATATTTGTACTGTCCGGAATCCACATGCGGAACCACGCCTCCAAACCTCTGCTGGCTTTGTTGCGGCGTGAACGGGCAAGAGGGACTGCGATCGGAGCGCTCTGTTCGGGCGCCTGGCTTTTGGCCGAGGCCGGTTTTCTGAACGAAATGCAGGCCGCCATTCACTGGGAATACCATGACGCTTTCACCGAGGCCTTTCCCGATGTGAACCTAGTGCGCAGCGTGTTCGTCGCCGACGAAAAGCACATCACCGCCTCGGGCGGCACGGCGACAGCCGACCTTATGTTGCACTTGATCGAACGAGACCACGGGGTCGAGCTGGCCATGGATGTGGCCGATCAGATGGTTTACAACGCCGTGCGCAACGCAACGGCCAAACAGCGCGTTTCGCTGCAATCGCGAAACGGCATGCGCAACATCCATCTGGCCAAAGCGATTGAAGTCATGCGCAACAACATCGAAACGCCGGTCTCGCCCTCTGCAATTGCCGATGAACTTGGCATTTCGACACGGCAGCTCGAACGGCTTTTCGGGAAATACCTGAATACCTCGCCCAAAAAGTACTTTATGGAGATGCGTCTGGAACGCGCGCAAAAACTGCTGTTGCAAACCGAGGCTTCTGTGACCGAGGTCGCCATGGCATGCGGATTTGAGAATCCCGGCCATTTCTCACGCGTGTTTCGCCTGAGTTTTGGCGTCACGCCTCACGCACAGCGCAACAAGATTGACTGAAATCAAGCAAACCCACCACTGGGGGAGAGCATCCTGATCTGCCCGAAACTGGGCACATCCACGCTCATCCCCCGATCCCTTCGAGAACCCCCTCATTAAAATCGGACTAGTCAACACCTCGGTAGGATAGTGTGGTGGTACCGACGAATGTTGGCACAACTATTGCCAATTCGTGTCAGATCTTGGTTTCTTTCCGACACAAACATTAATTTTGCGGAATTTGATCAGAATCCAGGTCAGAGTTGAGTGTTTTGTGCACGCATAAGCACCCATGTACCCGCTCAGGCCCCAGGTGATTCCGATCCGACTTTCGAGCTTGTCTACTTTGCTGGTCGACCCATCCTGCCGAAACCTTTTTCGATAAGCGTGGAGGCAGTGTTAGTCCGAGCCTTGCAAAGCCGAGACATCAAGGACCGGCGATTGCGAGGTCACATGGACGCGCCGCGTAACACCCTGCGACGATGCGGTGATATCGAGCGTCGAAACTTGATCAAAACGCTCAAAATACGCGAATTCGATCATATCCAGAGCGGCCATGTCCGAACACTGAATAACATACTCGGCCAGAAACTCGGGCGCGCCCACCGCGTCTGCATCCGACCCCAGCCCTTCGCCCGTCAAAGACACATTGGCCGATGCCGTGGCGCACCCAGCCTGTTCAGGGACAACAAAAAGGGTTAACGGCTTTGACAAGGACGAAATGGCATCCGCGATCGCGGACCGATCCGCGTCATCTGCTGCGCGATGGTCGAACCCCAAAATATCCTCGCTCGGAACCGCTAACGACACGCTGAACTGAGTTTCCTCAAAGGAAATATCCAATGACCCCGCAACAGCACTCTGCGCGGGAACCTGATCCCCTGCCCATGCCTGGACGGTTACTGCACACAAACCGATCGAAGCACTCAACCACTTCATGAACTCACACCACTCGCAATAGAATCACATGGATTAGTCTAACTTTATACGAACATGGCGCAATCGCGACGGCGTGTATCAGACCCACCAGATATGGGGATGTAGCGCCCATGCAGTAAATCCGACAATAAAACTCAGGTTGACATTGTCGACTATTTCACTCAGCTATACGCGTGCAAGTGCAGCCCCTTTTGGACGCACCTGAACGAGATTTCTGACATGAAAGACCTGAACCCAATGACGAAATTCTTTGCTGCCGCCAGCACTCTGACCCTATGCGTGGCCACCGCCGCATCGGCCGGTGACGCCCTTGCAAAAGCGGACGTGCTGGACACTTACGCCGATATTGCAGAAGCCAAATATGATGACAGCCTGATCGCCGCCAAAGCGCTGCAAAACGCCGTCAACGCACTGATAGCCTACCCGTCGGACGCCACGTTGAATGCCGCCCGCGCGGCCTGGATTGCTGCCCGCGTCCCCTATCAGCAGACCGAGGTCTACCGCTTTGGCAACGCCATCGTCGATGACTGGGAAGGCAAAGTGAACGCTTGGCCACTGGACGAAGGCCTGATCGACTATGTCGACGCCTCCTACGGCGGCGCCACTGACGAGAACGAATTCGCCGTTCTCAACGTCATCGCAAACCCGAACTTCGAGCTTTCGGGAACCGCGATTGATGCGACCGAGATCACCCCTGAACTGCTGGCAGACACTCTGCACGAAGCCGACGGGATCGAGGCCAACGTCGCCACCGGCTACCACGCCATCGAATTCCTGCTTTGGGGGCAGGACCTGAACGGTCACGGCGCGGGCGCAGGCAACCGCCCTGCAACCGATTATGCTAAAGGCGACGACTGCACCAACGGCAACTGCGACCGCCGCGCGCAATACCTGAGCGCCGCAACCGACCTGCTGATCAGCGATCTGGAATGGATGACAGCACAATGGGCCGAAGGTGGTGATGCACGCGCCGCCCTGTCCGAGAACGAATCCGCTGGCATCAGCGCCATTCTGACCGGCATGGGTTCGCTGTCCTACGGTGAACAGGCTGGTGAGCGTATGCGTCTGGGACTAATGCTGAACGACCCTGAGGAAGAGCATGATTGCTTTGCCGACAACACCCACAACAGCCACTACTATGATGGCCTTGGCATCCAGAACGTCTATCTGGGCAGCTACACCCGGATCGATGGTACCCCGATCTCGGGCGCCTCGCTGTCGAATCTGGTGATGGCCGCTGATCCGGCGCTTGACACCGAGATGAAAGCCAAGCTGTCGACCACGATGCAAGCTCTGGGCCGGATCAAATCGACCGCCGAGGCCGGTTTCGCCTATGACCAGATGCTGGAGCGCGGCAACGCCGGTGGCGAAGCGCTGATCATGAATGGGGTCAACGGTTTGGTCGACCAGACCAAAACCATCGAGCGTATCGTATCGACCCTCGACCTCGATGGTATCGAGTTCGAAGGATCGGACAGCTTGGACAACCCTGACGCGGTTTTCCACTAGACGCATAAAAGGGGCCAGAGGCGTCGGCGAAACGGCGCCTCCGGCAACCCGACCACCACAATGTGACTGGACTTGAAGGAATTACCTTACTAAATTAGTAGGAAAATCAACGAGCCTCGATTCGCCATGATCGTCTGCCACTGCACAAACATCTCCGACCACGACATTCGGGCCGCCATCGACTGGATGCGGACCTCTGACCCGCAAGCAATCATTACCCCGGGCAAGATCTACCACGCGCTCGGGAAATCTGCCGACTGTGGCGGATGCATGCCGCTTTTCCTAGACACGATGCGAACCGACGATAATCTGGAAGTACCCATGCAGCTGCGTGCGTTACGCACCGGCCTATCACAGGAGAAGGCAGATGAAGGGCGATCCCAAGGTCATAGAGTATCTCAACAAATCCCTGCGGCATGAGCTGACGGCCGTCAGCCAATATTGGCTGCACTACCGGCTTCAGGAGGACTGGGGCCTAGTCCACATGGCCAAGAAAAGCCGCGAAGAAAGCATCGAAGAGATGGGTCATGCGGACAAGCTGATCGAACGGATCATCTTTCTGGAAGGCCACCCGAACCTGCAAAAGCTCGATCCTCTACGGATCGGGCAGAACCCCAAGGAAACGCTGGAATGCGATCTGGCCGCCGAACACGACGCCCGCGCACTGTATGTCGAAGCGCGGGAATATTGCCGCGAGGCTGGCGACTACGTCTCAATGTCGCTCTTCGAGGAACT
The DNA here is from genome assembly GCF_056540865.1 of Ruegeria sp. AL11. Lineage (NCBI taxonomy): Bacteria > Pseudomonadati > Pseudomonadota > Alphaproteobacteria > Rhodobacterales > Roseobacteraceae > Ruegeria > Ruegeria sp. AL11. Next base: position 26,818 of record NZ_JBQFXO010000019.1, on the reverse strand, counting down.
GATCAGCGATGAAGAAGGTCATATCGACTTCCTCGAGACGCAACTCGATCTGTACGAACGGATTGGCGACGCCAATTATGCGCAACTCAACGCCGCGAAAATGGACGCCGAAGAATAGTATTCTCGCCCTCTTGGTGGTCGCAACTGCGGCCACCCCTTCCCTGTCAGCCGAGCTGAGGGACCTTCACCTCAACATCACCCCACGTACCGAAGACGAACGCGCCCGCATTGCCGGTGTCATTGCACCGCCGCAGGATTTTAGCGCGCCGCAAAGGTTCGAAGAGTTGCCTGCCGGGGCCGCAACCGTGCGTGTGCGCAACAACGCGGATGCGTTTTCGCAACCGTCAAAGAATCTGAGCTTTGAACAAGAGCTGGACTTCAAGGTCGGCAACGGATTGTTCAAGAAGATCTGGGTCTCGTCGCCGTCCTCGACTCTCGCGTCTGATGGCCTTGGGCCGCTGTACAACGCGCGTTCATGCCAGCGCTGTCACATCAAGGATGGGCGCGGGCATACACCGAACGGGCCGGATGACAACGCCATCTCGATGTTCCTGCGCGTGTCCATTCCCGGCAGCCCTCAGGACGCGCCGGAAGGGATCGAAGACTATCTCGCTACCCTGCCCGAGCCTAACTATGGCGGCCAGATGCAGGATTTCGCGCTGGCCGGGCATCCTGCAGAATACCGTTTAGAGGTTACCTACGAAGAGATCCCGGTTGCGCTGTCAGAGGGTGAAACCGCCTCGCTCCGCCGTCCCACCTACACGGCTGCCGATCTGGGATACGGCCCGTTGCACCCCGACGCCATGCTTAGCCCGCGCGTTGCGCCGCAGATGATCGGCCTCGGTCTGCTTGAGGCGATCCCGGTCGAAGACTTGCTGGCCAATGCCGACCCCGATGATGCGGATGGCGATGGCATCTCGGGCCGCGCGAACATTGTCTGGTCGACCGAGTTTGACGCCCCGATGATGGGCCGCTTTGGCCACAAAGCCGGTATGCCCACGGTCATGGAGCAATCGGCTGCGGCGTTTGCAGGGGATATCGGTATCTCGACCCCGCTGTTTCCGGCCCCTTACGGAGATTGCACCGATGCGCAGCGCAATTGCGTGAAGGCCCCCCACGGCGACGGCGATGTGCGCGTCTTTGAGGTTGATCAGGTCGGTATGGACCTCGTGGCCTTTTACAGCCGCAATCTGGGCGTCCCGGGTCGCCGGGATGTGGATGACCCGCAAGTGCTGCGCGGGAAAGAGGTGTTCCACACCACAGGCTGCGCCGCCTGTCACACGCCAGCCCATGTCACCCACCGCTTGGAGGACCGGCCCGAGCACAGTTTTCAGCTGATCTGGCCCTATACCGACCTGCTGCTGCATGACATGGGCGAAGGCTTGGCTGACAACCGCCCCGAAGCCCGCGCCTCAGGCCGCGAATGGCGCACGCCACCCCTTTGGGGGATTGGCCTGACCCGCCGTGTGTCCGGCCATACCAAATTCCTGCATGACGGGCGCGCCCGCACCCTGCTGGAGGCTGTGCTCTGGCACGGGGGCGAGGCGCAATCCGCCCTTGACACTGTCGTGACCATGCCCAAAGCCGACCGCGACGCCCTTATCCGTTTTCTTGAAAGTCTTTGACTCATGCGCCTGTTTGCTTTTGCCATTGCCCTAGTCGCCCCTCTGGCCGTCTCAGCCCAAGATCGTGCCGCGATCCTGACGGATGTGCCTGCCGCGCATATATTGCCGCGCTTTGCTGAATTGGCAGACGCGACCAAGGCTTTGGCCGCATCGTCCCAATCCGATTGCGCTCCGCAGTCAGAGGCTCTGCGTACTGCCTATGGCACCGCCTTTGACGCGTGGATATCCGCCAGCCATCTACGCTTTGGCCCCACCGAGGCCAACGACCGCGCCTTCGCCATGGCTTTTTGGCCAGATACGAAAGGGTTCACGCCCAAGGCCCTGTTAAAGCATATCGCTGCCGAAGACCCTGCGGTAAATGACACGGCCGCATATGCCGAAACCTCGGTCGCTGGGCGTGGTTTTTTTGCGCTTGAACAGATGCTGTACGATCCCAAATTTGCCGATCAGGGCAGTGCCGAATACCGATGTGCGCTGATCCGGGCCATCACGGCGGATATCGACGCCAATGCCGATGCGATGGCGGAAGAATGGCTAAGCTATGCGGTGAAGCTGGAACAGCCGGGGGGCGACAGCCCGTACCGCACGCAGGATGAGGCGATGCAGGAGCTGTTCAAAGCGCTCTCAACCGGGTTGCAATTCACTGCCGAAACCCGATTGGGCCGACCCCTTGGCACGTTCGACCGCCCCCGCCCCAACAGAGCCGAAGCCCGCCGCTCCGAACGCGCCTTGCGTCATGTCGAGCTGTCCTTGATTGCCCTGCGGGACCTTGCAGCGCGGTTGTCCGCCGACCATCCCGAGATCGCGCAGGATCTGGACGTGGCCTTCAACCGCGTAATTAAAAACGCCCGGTCCATCGACGATCCCGCCTTCGCTGGCGTGGCCGATCCCGCAGGCCGGTTCCGGGTCGAAGCGCTGCAACAGGCGGTGAATGACATCCGCACCATCGCCACGACCGAGCTTGGCCCAACCCTCGGCATCAGTGCCGGGTTCAACTCTCTCGACGGGGATTGAACCATGACCAACCGCCGCCATTTCCTAGCCGGTCTCGCGGCTGCAAGCCTTGCGCCCGCAACCGGGTGGGCATCGGTCGGGTCGCCTGCTTTTCTGGCCGCCGGGCTGTTTCCGGATGGCTCGTTCCGTCTGGCCGGTCTGGATGAAGGCGGAGACATCCTGTTCTCACTGCCTCTGCCCGCGAGGGGCCACGCCGCCGCCGCGCATCCCCGCAGGGCGCAGGCCGTGGCCTTTGCCCGTCGTCCCGGCACGTTTGCGCTGGTTATAGACTGCGCAAACGGGCGGGAGCTTGCACGGCTACAGGCCCCCGAGAGGCGGCATTTCTTCGGTCACGGCACGTTCACAGCAGACGGCACCCGGTTCTTTGCCACCGAAAACGACTATGAGGCTGGCGAAGGCCGTATCAGCCTATGGGATGCCACCAGCTTTGAACGTCAGGGAGAGTTTTCGTCGGGCGGTGTTGGTCCGCATGACATGCGCCTGATGCCGGATGGCAAGAGCCTTGTGATCGCCAATGGCGGGATCGAAACCCACCCCGAGACTGGGCGGACCAAGCTGAACCTACCCGTCATGCAGCCGAACTTGACCTATCTGGACCTGTCCGGGAACCTGCTTGAACGGGTCGAGTTGCCAAACGCCCTGCACAAGAACTCCATCCGCCACCTCAGCGTGCGCAACGACGGGCTGGTGGGGTTCGCGATGCAGTGGCAGGGCAGCCAGACCAAGCACCCGCCATTGTTGGGCCTGCACCGTCGGGGCGCGCCGCCGCAACTTCTGTCCGCACCAGAAGACCTCCAAAACACCTTGCAAGGATACGCTGGCAGCATCGCCTTCTCGGCCAGTGGCGCCGAGGTCGCCATAACCTGCCCACGGGGAAACGCACTGCATCTTTTCGACGTAGCAGGTCGCAGCTTCACGAATGCCTTCGCGCTAGAGGATGTCTGCGGTCTGGGCGCAGGTCCGGACGGGTTGGTCTTTACCACCGGCACAGGCACGTTTGGCAGTGTAAACTGGCAGAACGCACGGGTTCTAGCCCGCCCCGATTGCCAATGGGACAACCACCTGATCCCGATCCGCTCGCACGCGTAACGTTCGGCAATCCCTGTCACATAGTTTACACTTGGACGAATCAAAATGCTGCCGTATTGGCGGGCGCGAACCCGGCACCTCTGAGTTAAGGACTGACTTGATTGAAACAGACGCCCGACGCACCGCATTCCATCTACGGGGTTGAGAAATGGGGCAAAGACCTCATCGAGGTGACGGAGCAGGGCGAGATCGGTCTGCGCAATCCGATGTCTCCGGACACGGCGGCGATCAGCCTACCCGGTATCCTAAGCGATCTGGATGACCGGGGGATTAAGGCACCGATGCTGCTGCGAGTCAGTTCGTATCTGGAACATGAGATCGCCCATCTGAACGAGAGCTTTGCCGACGCCATCGCGCGGGTGGGCTACAAAGGCCCCTATCGTGGCGTGTTTCCGATCAAGGTGAACCAGCAGGCGCAGGTGGTAGATCGCATCGTCGAGTTCGGTAAGAAATACAACTATGGCCTCGAGGCCGGATCAAAGCCCGAACTGGTCGTGGCTTTGGCCCACCGGCTGGCCCCCGAGGCACTGATCGTCTGCAACGGCGTCAAGGATGCCGAGTTCATCCAACTGGCGATCCTCTCCCGCAAGATCGGGTTTAATACGGTCATCGTGCTGGAAAGCCCGAAAGAGGCGGATACGGTGATTGAGGTCTACAGGGAACTCGGTATCGAACCTCTGATCGGCGTGCGGGTGAAGCTGACCAACCAGATCAGCGGCAAGTGGGAAGAAAGCTCGGGCGATCGCTCGGCCTTTGGCATGAACACCGACCAGTTGGTAGCTACAGTGGACAAACTGCGCGAGGCGGGTCTTTTGCATTGCCTGAAGTTGCAGCACTCGCATCTGGGCAGCCAGGTGCAGGACGTGAACGACGTCCGCCGCGCCGTGGGTGAGGCCTGTCGCTACTACACCGAGTTGACCCGCGAAGGCGTACCGCTGACCCATCTTGACCTCGGCGGCGGCATGGGTGTGGACTATACGGGCGAGAAGAAGGCCGCTGAGAACTCGATCAACTACACGGTCGAGGAATATTGCAGCAACGTGGTTGAAACCGTCGCCTATGCCATGGACGAGGCCGAGATTGCGCACCCAACATTGGTCACCGAAAGCGGCCGCGCCGTAGTGGCGACCTCATCCATGCTGGTGTTCAACGTGCTGGAAACCACGCTTTACGATGCGCCCACCGCACCGGATGTGGAGCCTGATGACAACCATCTGGTCTCGGACCTTGCCGCGATCAATGGCTATCTCAGCAAAGACCGTCTGCAGGAATGCTGGAACGACGCGACTTTCTACCGCAATGAGCTGCGCGCCCTGTTCCGCCGTGGTTACGTAGACCTGCGCCAGATGGCCCGGGCTGAGCGTATCTATCTGTCGCTGATGGCCCGCCTCAAGGCGTTGGCGGCCAGCGACGATCTGGAAACGGATGTGGACGACCAGCTTGAGAAAGTGGCCGATATCTACCACTGCAACTTCTCGCTGTTCCAATCCCTGCCCGATGTCTGGGCCATTGACCAACTGCACCCGATCGTGCCTCTGCAGGGATTGAATACAACGCCTGACCGACGCGCCGTGCTGTCTGACATAACCTGCGACAGCGACGGCAAGATCGATCAGTTCATTTTGGCCGACGGTGTCTCACCCAGCCTGCCGGTACATTCTTTGCCGGATGAAGGCGAGTACTTCATGGGCGTCTTCTTCGTCGGCGCCTATCAGGAAACACTCGGCGACTTGCACAACCTATTCGGAGACACAAATGTCGTCACCATCGACCTGCGGGCAGATGGCGGGTTCGACTTGCTGCACGAACAAGAGGGCGACACGATCAGCCAGGTCCTGTCTTACGTCGAATTCGACCCCCAAGACTGCGTCGCCGCCTTCCGCAAAATGGTGGACGAGGCGATCTCGACCGGTACTCTGCAAGCCAAGGACCGCAAAACCCTGATGAGCGCCTATCGCGACTCCATAAACGGCTACACCTACTACGAATAAGAAGGAGACACACCATGGGCAAAACACTGGTTGTCGGCGCAGGCGGCGTATCCCACGCAGCCGTGCATAAGATGGCGATGAACTCGGACATTTTTACCGAGATCACACTGGCCAGCCGCACGAAGTCAAAATGCGATGCCATCGCAGCAGCCGTTAAAGACCGCGTTGGAGTCGAGGTCAAGACCGCCGAACTGGACGCCTACAAGGTCGAAGACACGGTCAAGCTGATAAAGGAAACCGGGGCCGAGATTCTGGTAAACCTCGCCCTGCCCTATCAGGATCTGGTTTTGATGGACGCGTGCCTTGAGGCCGGCATCCACTACCTCGACACCGCGAACTATGAACCCGAAGACGAGGCCAAGTTCGAATACCACTGGCAATGGGCCTATCAAGAGCGCTTCAAAGCGGCCGGCCTGACCGCCATCCTCGGCTCGGGCTTCGATCCGGGTGTAACCAGCGTGTTTGCCAAATGGCTCAAAAAACATAAGCTGGACACAATCCGCCAGATCGACGTACTGGACGCCAATGGCGGCAGCAACGATCAGGAATTCGCAACCAACTTCAACCCAGAGATTAACCTGCGCGAAGTGCTGGCCGAGGTCCGCCACTGGGAAGGTGGGGAGTGGAAACACTCCCCTGCCATGACCCACAAGGTCGAGTTCGACTTCCCCGCCATTGGCCCCAAGAACATGTACCTGATGTATCACGAGGAACTGGAGTCGCTCAGCACCCACTTCCCCGAGATCGAGCGCGCCCGCTTCTGGATGACCTTCGGTGACGCGTACATCATGCACGCCAAGGTGCTGGAAAACGTGGGCATGACCCGCATCGATCCGGTGATGCATGACGGTAAGGAAATCATCCCGATCCAGTTCCTGAAAACCCTGCTGCCTGACCCCGGCGATCTGGGCGCGGAAACCAAGGGCAAAGCCTGCATCGGCGACATCGCCACGGGTCAGGCCAAGGACGGCTCGGGCGAAAAGACCTACTACATCTACAACATCTGCGACCACGAGGAATGCTACGCCGAGGTCGGTTCTCAGGCCGTCAGCTACACCACCGGCGTCCCAGCAATGATCGGTGCGGCTCAGGTTCTGAAAGGCAACTGGCGCGAGCCGGGCGTGTGGAACATGGAACAGCTCGACCCGGACGACTTCATGGACATGCTGAACACCCAAGGCCTCCCATGGCAGGTGCACGAACTCGACGGCCCCATCGAGTTCTAGATCCGGAACTTCATCTGGCCAAAAATATCCCGGGGGGTCCGGGGGGCTGGCCCCCCGGCCTCTCCACAATCGGAGACGCCTGACATGTCCGACATGATGACAACCCAAGCCGGTGACGCCGGTGCCTTCCGCAACTTCGACCTCAGCCGCGTCCCCACACCCTGCTTCGTGGTCGACGAAAAAGCGGTTGAGCGGAACCTGACCGTCCTCTCCGAAATCGGTACCCGCTCTGGCGCACATGTCCTTAGCGCGCTCAAGGCGTTTTCTATGTTCTCGCTGGCCCCGCTGGTGCGCGAACACCTCGGCGGCACCTGCGCCTCCGGCATTTTTGAGGCCCGGCTGGGCCGCGAGGAATACGGTGGCGAAGTCGCAACCTTCTGCGCCGGGTACAAGGATGCGGATATCGATGAGATCCTGTCGCTGTCCGACCACATCATCTTCAACTCGCCCGCTCAAAAAGACCGTTTCCTCGCCAAAGCCCAAGCGGCCAATGTGCAGATCGGCCTGCGCATCAATCCGGAACACTCCGAAGGAGAGATTCCCAAGTACGATCCCTGCGCCCCCTGTTCGCGCCTCGGGACACCCGTAAGCCAACTGTCCGAAGACACTCTGATCGGAGTAGACGGCCTGCACATGCACACGCTCTGCGAACAGGGATTCGAACCCCTGCAACGCACATGGGCTGCTGTTGAGCCGAAACTCAAACCTTTCCTCGGTCAGCTCAAATGGCTGAACTTCGGAGGCGGCCACCACATCACGCGCGATGACTATGACCGTGACGGGCTGGTGGAATTCATCAAGTCCATCCGCGCGAAATACAATGTCGACCTCTACCTCGAACCCGGGGAGGCCGTCGCGCTGGACGCGGGTATTCTGGTCGGAGAAATCCTCGACCTGCCCACCAATGGTATGACCCTTGCGATCACCGATATCTCGGCCACCTGCCACATGCCCGACGTGATCGAGGCCCCCTATCGCCCCGCCCTGATGGACGAGGCCGAGGCGGGCCACACCTATCGCCTCGGCGGACCCTCCTGCCTGGCAGGCGACGTGATTGGCGACTACACGTGGGATCAGCCGCTGGAGGTCGGGCAACGCTTTGCCTTCCTCGATCAGGCACATTACTCGATGGTCAAGACAAATACCTTCAACGGTGTTCCCCTGCCGACCATCGCCCTGTGGAACAGCGAAACGGACGAGCTGAAGATCATCAAACAGTTCGGTTATCACGACTTTAAGGACCGCCTCTCATGAGCATTTTCCTCGACAGTGAACTGACCGCCGCTGAGCGATCTGAAGACGCGCGCTTTCGCGTGATCCCGGTTCCGCTGGAATGCACGGTTTCTTACGGCTCTGGCACCGCCAAAGGCCCCGAAGCCATAATCGAGGCCAGCAATGAGCTGGAGCGCATCACCGGCCATGCAGAACCCTGCGTCGAGGGAATCTATACCGAAGCCCCGCTGGATTGTGACGGCCCCTTGCCCGAGGTGATGGAACGCCTCGCCCAACGGACCGAAGCCGCCATTCGTGCGGGCAAGGTGCCCGTGACCCTAGGTGGAGAGCATTCCCTCAGCTACGGCGCGGTGATGGGCGTGGCGCGGGCGCTGAACCAGCCTGTTGGGATCGTGCAGATCGACGCCCATGCCGATTTGCGCAACGCGTATCAGGGCGAGAAACACTCCCACGCCTCGGTCATGCACCTGCTGACCGAAGAGGGCGTCCGTCTGGCGCAATTCGGCGTGCGTGCATTCTCAACCGAAGAGGCCCAAAGCCGTCTGAAAAACCATGTCTTCCACTTCGACGCCGAGGAACTGGTCACCGGCAATATCCACGCCGTCGACCTACCCGAGGACTTCCCTGAGTTGGTTTATGTCAGCTTTGACGTGGACGGTTTGGACCCGTCCCAAATGCCCGCCACAGGAACACCCGTACCGGGCGGTTTGGGATACTATCAGGCGCTGCGGCTGGTCGAGCACGCCCTCAAAGGCCGCAAATGCGTGGGCTTCGACGTTGTCGAACTGGCCCCCGACGGCAATGCCGCCTGGGATTTCACTGCAGCTCAGATCGTCTATCGCCTGATGGCGGCCTGTTAACTCTCTGAGGTTTCGTTCAGCTCCATGTGCCCTTCGCCCTTGTTCAACACGCGGCGTAGCATGGGCTCGAAAAACTCCAGCGGTTTGGTCGGATAGTCCGGGTCAAACGCCTTCTGATCGTATTCATGGCAGAAATAGCGGCAGTCCTCCCAATAGGGGCTGTCGCGATACTTGTCGCGCGCGTTGCGGTCTCCGCCAAGATGGTGGTTGTAGTAGTAGCCCTGAAACACACAATGATGCTTGAGAATCCAATGGGTTTTCTCGCTGACATAGGGCTTCATCATGGCCGCTGAAAGCTCACCATGGTTGTATGGCGACAGGATATCGCCCGTGTCATGGATCAGCGCGGCGACCACAAGCTCCTCATCCGCGCCATCTTCATAGGCCCGCGTCGCGGCCTGCAGAGAATGTTGGTAGCGGTTCACCGGATACGGCGTCCACTCCTCATCCAAGGAACGGATCGCATCCAGAATTCGGTCTGGCAGGGCGGCATTGTAGGCCTCTTCATAGTCCATAACGGCGTCCCAATCGGCTTTTGTGGCCTCTTCAAAACTGGTCCAGGTCGGCTTGTGGCTTTTGTCCAGCATGGCATGTCCTTTGTCCTGATCGGGAATAGGATATCTCGACTTGCATGCTGCAAAAAAATGAATTGATTTTATCATAGCGATCAAAAAATACTGCCGCTATGCAGATAAAAGCTTTTGAAACGTTTCTATGCGTGGCCGAGACCGGAGGGTTTCACGCAGCAGCGCGCAAGCTGAATGTGACCCAAACAGCTGTCAGCGCGCGCATACGGCAGATCGAGGACGCCACAGGAAAGCCCCTTTTCACCCGCGGGGCCGGAGGCACGGCACTAACGGATTTTGGACGCCAGTTTCGTCCTTACGCCGAGCAGATGCTCTCACTCTGGTCTTTTGCTTCGACTGATTTACCCTCGCAAAACCAGAATCGCCCGGCACTGAGGCTGGGGGCGCAGCTCAGCGTTTGGGATCCCTTGCTGGTCGATCTAGCCATACGTTTCGAACAGCATCTTGGCCAATTACTGCTGACGCTGAACTATGATCATGATCTGGATATGGTGGACGCGGTCGCAACACATGTGCTGGACGCCGCTCTGACCCACGAAAAGCCCTCAGACCGGCGGGTAATGTTTGAAACCCTGCCGCCAGAGCGGTTGGTTCTGGTCGAAACCGCTGAGGCGGTGGTCGACAACTCGGTATTCGTCAATCTCGAACTTGGCGCAGCTTATCAGGACCATGTGCGGACCACGGCCCGCAAGGCAGAGGGGCAGACGGTCTTTCTGGGCAATTGCATGATGGCCCTGCGCTATGTCCTCAAACGAGGGGGGCGTGGGTTTTTTCCCGCCTATTTGGTCGCAGAGCATATTCGCTCTGGCGCGCTGGTACGGGTTGACCAAAGCCCGGACCTGATGTTGCCGCTCTATCTCGTAACCCGCCCAGACAGCGCTGCGTTCGAGGATATTCTAGACTGCCTGCAGGGTTTGCGAGACCCTGCCTAGACAGCGACCTCGGCCCTGGAACGGCGCCAAATTGGACGCCCTGCAACCGCCAAGAACAGGCACGAAATCAGGATACCAATGACCGCCGGTGCATAGAGAACGATCCAAAGACCCGGCTCATCTATCACGATCGGAGAAACAAACCCCCGAACTCCTTCCAGCAGAACCAGAATGGTAAACGCCCCCAGAATCTGCGGCCACAACCCGAACCGCGAGAAGCTTCCCAGCATCAGGGTGGCATATCCGACCAGCCCAACCGCCACGCAAATCGCGATCCACGAGAACCGTTGGTGCAACTCATCAGTCAGTTCACCCGGGCTGAACCCTTCTGCGCTGGCGATAGCCTCGCGGTCCCGGATCAATTCCATCGTGGGGATCGCTTCAAGGCTGCGGGCGCTCATCCCTCCGGTACTGGTTAGCGCCGAGATATCGTATGAGGCGTCCTGAAACAGCGTCGATGACAGGGTGCGCCCGTCCTTGTCCAGACGCAGCGCCACCCCATCCAGCATGACAAGGTTGATGCCGGCCGCATTGTTCACCAGATACGCTGTTGAACTTGAATAGCTGACAGAATTCGCTGGGTCTCGCCGGTCTGAGACAAAGACCTCGTGCAGGGTCCCGTCCAGATCAATCCGACCGATATAGACCGTGACACCGTCGGCCGGGTGCAGAAACTCACCCTCATTCAGCAATTGGGCGGTCACGTCACCTGCAACTTCGGCCTGCCGGATCTCGAGCTGCTCGACCGAGGCAGGGCGCAGGAAAACGCTGATCGCCGCCATCATCATCCCTGTAACAAGACCGAACAGCACCACAGCCCGGGCCAGCCGCCAAGGGCTAGAGCCGGTCGCCAGCATGACCGTCATCTCACTTTCCCGGCTGAGGCGGTTCGTGGCGTAGACGGCCGCAGCGAACACAGCCATCGGCATCACTGTTCGGATCAGGGTCGGAAGCGTCAGAGCAGTGAATTCGAGGAAAACAACCGCCGACTGGCCGCCGCTGATCACCCTGTCAAACAGGCTGACAGACCGCGTGATCCAGAAAACACCGACCAGGACCAGAGTGAAAAAGCCGAACAGCACCAGCAACTGCCGCAGGAAGTAACCATCGAAACGCGACATGTACCCTCATTCCCGGTGTCTGCGATTTGCGGGGACTTTAGGCTATCCCGCAAGCAGAGGAAAGACGGTCACCGCCCTGCTTTGAGATCGGGTGGGGTTTCAGACGACCAGAAGATCGACCTGATGTTTGATCTGCGCGAACGCTTCACGCGACACGGGATGAAAGCCCCCAGCATGACGATAAACGCTCCGGTAGTTTTCAAACAACAGGTCACACAGCTTTTGTTGGGTGCTGTGCTGTCCGTCCGGAGTGTATTCCAGAAATATGGGTGGCCTGTATTCTGCGATGAGTTGCTTCATCCCTTTCAGGGCGGATAGCTCATGGCCCTCAACATCCATCCAGACCAGCCCAATTTGATCAGCCTGAAGGGTGCCTGACTGCACCAGGTCGTCAATCCGAACGATCTCGACTGAAAAACTCTCTCGGGTCTTGCCGCTTTTTCGCCTGGCGCCCAGACGCGAGCCGCCCCGGTTGAACAGATTACGGGTAAATTCAGCCGTTCCATTCGTGTCCGAAGCTGCGACACCCAAGATCGTCACTTTTTCTGTCAGCCCGTTCAACGCAAGATTGTGACGCAACAGGTTCATGTTGTCCGGGTCCGGCTCGATCAACACCACGGCGTCACACTGCAGGTCTAGGAAGAAATAGACGGTTTGGGTGCCAATATTGGCTCCAACTTCCAGAACAGACATTCCGGGTTTAAAGGCATTGTTCTGTTCAAGAAACGCCCGCAGATTCGTGACCGAGCCGCGGGCGAATTCACCGTTCTGGCAAAGGGAACGTCCGATTGCATCCGTTGGAAAGAAGGCAAAAGCATGATCGCCCAAGTCCCTAAACAACAAAATATCCTGATCAAGCAGCTGATTCATGACCGCGCGCAGGGTTTTGCCGTTGCCAAGAACACGTGAGGCAGTCTTTTCGGCAATCAGGCTTCGCAATCCCATTCAACACCCTTGAATGCAAATCAAATATTGCCTTTAGTGCATATCTCTGCGTTCGCCGTTCAGCAACACAGGCATCGATTTGATACAAAACATGGTGCATTTGCGCCCTATCGGGCTAGGCAGCTTCACAGCACGCTTACATTCGGCACGTGTCAGAGCCTTCATCGTGTGTTTGCGGCTGTTTCATTTCCAACAATGTCGTTTGAAACAGGCTCCGGAACTCGGCTTCTTTCACGGTGGGTTCGCTTGTTTCTTCATCCGCGGCGCGAAGCTCTTCGGGCCGAGGCCGCGTCTGCCGTGCTGCTTGCCAACGGTGGTCGCGAAAGATCGACAAAAAGCTCTGTATCAAATTCCTTCCCTCCCAACGAACTTTGCAAACCTTGTCACTGCGGGGCCGATCCGAACCTCAGTGGTTGGCCGAGGCTCAAGGATCACAGTCCGTGAGTGGCACCCCGCAGCGACGAGGTGCATTTAGGGATTTCATTTTGAGACGTAAGGGGGAAGAAAACCCCGGTTTTCGTCACTTTTGTGCATGCAAAATAAAAAATTGAGCAGCATCTTACGTTTACGTCAACTACACCGAAGCGGAAGAAATTTCCGGACGCTACGTCAAATCTCTACCCACTGCGCAATATGGCCGCCGCTCAAACTGCCCCTGAGGAACCTCAAAGGGAATTTCGCGCGGCGAAAATAGGATTCGACGCAGCCGCAAAAGCGAATGTACAAGTTTTGGGAAGTTTTGAATGGCAGGGGCAGCAGGGTTCGAACCCGCGACCTACGGTTTTGGAGACCGTCGCTCTACCAACTGAGCTATACCCCTAGGCTGAGCCTCAGATATGCCAGCCGCGCGGCGGACTCAAGAGGCTTTTTCAGATTCTCAACCACTTCTCGACAAGACAAACAAGTTGCACGCGGCGTTGAGTTCTATAAGACACGTTTTGGTCAGTAAGAGGGACCCATCCGTGAGTATCCGCAAAAAGATCGCCGACAGCGAAGCCGTGTTAAACTGGGCGGCGCGCCGTATTGCGAGCTATATTCGGATGGTCAACCGCAACACCAAATGGCAGCGCATCGGCTATGAAGAACTGGACCAGCTGGCCGAACAGGGCGAACCGGTCATCGTTGTTCTGTGGCATCAGCGGCTGGCGCAGTCACCCTATTTCTTCCCGCTGGACAAGGCGCAAATCTGCTCGATCACGTCCTCGGCCCGGGCGGGCAGCATGGTGGGCCGCGTTCAGAAGCTGTTCGGCATGGACACGATCGCCATGGCCAGCAAACACAAAAGCAACGTCGCCGTGTCGCGTGAAGTTCTCGGCAAGATGAAACAGGGGATTTCTATTGGTATTGCCGCCGACGGACCCCGCGGGCCGGAGCGGGTGCTGTCAACCGTGCCTCTGGTCTGGGCGCGCACATCGGGCAAACGGGTGTTCGGAATCACCTTTTCGGCCCGTCATGGCAGAGAGGCCGGTACATGGGACCGCTTGTTGATGCCCCGCCCCTGGCGCAACGAAGGTGTACTTTTATGCCGCGAATGGACCGAGACTGTGCCTCGCAAAGCCAGTGAAGAGCAGATCGAAACCCTGCGCCAAAACCTTGAGCAGCACATGAACGACATCACGGCCGAGGCCGACCGGATGGTCGGGCGCGAACCGTGGTCGCCTAAACCTTAACCGCCGCGCAGCCTCTGCATTAGATAGACTTCGCTGCCTTCCGGGATTGGCTCCGTCAGGCCCGTAGCAATCACGCGCCCGTCGATCGCGATTGAGACGCCCGCATCAATGGGGGCCTGCAATTGCGGATGCGCGCGCACAAGGGCGCGCAGCAACTCTCCGGTTGTTTTGGCTTCGACCTCGACAACGGCCAAGCCCCCGGTCAGAGACCGGAGGCCGGACCAGAGGTGAACCTCAACCATTGCCTTTGAGCGCGGCCAGAATACGCGGAGGTGACATCGGCAGTTGCTTCATCCGCACACCCGCCGCGTTGGAAACCGCGTTGGCGATGGCGGCAAGCGGCGGCACGATGCCGGTCTCGCCCACACCGCGTACCCCAAACGGGTGGCCGGGGTTGGGCACTTCGACAATCACCGTGTCGATCATCGGCAGGTCACTGGCGACGGGGATCCGGTAGTCGAGGAAGATTGAGTTCTGCAACCGCCCGTCCTCGCCGTAGATATATTCCTCGTTCAGCGCCCAGCCGATGCCTTGCGCGGCACCGCCCTGGAACTGGCCTTCTACGTAGGTCGGGTGGATCGCCTTGCCGGCGTCTTGAATGACCGTGTAGCGGGTCACGCTGGTTTTGCCGGTTTCCGGGTCAACCTCGGCATCGACGATATGGGTGCCAAAGGACACGCCTGCGCCTTCCGGAGTTGCCTCGAAATGGCCCGAGATCGGGCCGCCGGTGCGCCCCATATCTGCCGTGATGTCGGACAGGGCCAGCGGGTCGAAATCGCCTGCGTTGGGGCCTGAGGGCACGGCGCAGCCGTCCTCCCACTTCACCGCCTCAACTGGGATACCCCACTTGGCTGCCGCACGTTCGCACAGTTTTTCGACCGCGTGTTTGGCCGCCTTGATGGTCGCCAGGCCCGACGCGTAGGTCACACGCGAGCCGTGTGAGACGTCGTTATAACCCAGCGTCGCCGTATCCGCGATGGTAACGCGGATGTTCTCGTATGGGATGCCCAGAACCTCGGCCGCCATCAGCGCCATAGACGCGCGAGAACCGCCGATATCGGGCGTCCCCACCATCAGCTGGGCCGAGCCATCCTCGGACAGGGCCAAGGATACGCTGGTCTCACCGCCGTGGTTGAACCAGAACCCGCAGGAAATCCCGCGCCCCTGCCCCGGCTTCAGCGGGGCCGAATAGTGCGGGTGCGCCTTGGCGGCCTCCAGCGTTTCGACCAGACCAATGCGTTCGTAGGTCGGGCCATAGCTTGCCTTGGTCCCTTCATGAGCGGCGTTTTTAAGGCGGACATCTACGGGGTCGAGACCCAGCTTGTTACACAGCTCATCAATCACGGACTCAACCGCAAAGGCACCCATGGGTGCGCCCGGCGCGCGGTAAGCGGCCTGTTTCGGACGGTTCGACATCACGTCATAGCCGATCTGCTTGACGTTTGTCAGGTTGTACGGCGCGAAGGCGCACATGGCGGTCATGTCGCCCGGCGCGCCGGGGAACGCCCCGCCCTGCAGGCGGAATACGCCTTGTGCTGCCGAGATGGTCCCGTCCTTCTTCATGCCGATCTTGACGTCCATCGACGCCGACGCCGTTGGGCCGGTCGCCCGGAAAACTTCAGATCGGGTCATTACGACCTTGACCGGACGGTTGGCTTTCCGGCTCAGCGCAAGCGCAACGGGTTCGATGAAAACAGTAGTCTTGCCGCCGAATCCGCCGCCAATCTCGGACGCGGTGACGCGCAGTTGCGAGGTCTCAATGCCAAGCAGCGCGGCGCATGTCTTCTGCGCGATCCAGTGGCCTTGCGTGGTGCACCACAGCTCGCCCTTGCCGTCATTGCCCAGCATGCCCAGACAGGCGTGCGGTTCGATATAGCCCTGATGGGTCGCTTCGGTGACAAAGCTGTCTTCGATGACCAGATCCGCTTCGGCAAACCCCGCCTCGACATCTCCGTGACCGCTTTCGTGGTAACGTACGACGTTCGGGTGCAGACCTTTGGGCACCGAATAGTCCGCAGCGCCTTCCCGAATAACCGGCGCATCCGACGCCATCGCTTTGTCCACGTCGGTCACATGGGGCAGAACTTCGTATTCGACCTCGATCAGTTTGAGCGCATCCCGCGCTGCCAGCGCCGATGTGGCTGCAACCGCAGCGACAGCGTGACCATCATAGAGCGCCTTTTCGCCCGCCATGACGTTTTCCAACACGTTCCAGAACTCGCCCTCGAGACCGGGTTTGAACGGGACGTCGGCGAAATCCGCACGGGTGACGACAGCTTTGACGTCCTTATGCGCCTCGGCTTTCGAGGTGTCGATCTTCACGATCCGCGCGTGGGCATGGGGAGAGCGCAGAACCGCTCCGTGCAACATGCCGGGCGCATAGGCATCAGCCCCGAATTTGGCGCGGCCCGTGACCTTGTCTAACCCGTCAGGGCGATCCGGGCGCGTGCCAACGAAAGTGAAAACAGATTTGCGATCGTCGAGTGCCATTACGAAGCCTCCCGCAGCTCTTCCGCCGTTTCCATCACGGCGCGTATGATCTTGTCATAGCCGGTGCAGCGGCAGAGATTGCCTGCCAGCCAATACCGGGTTTCCTCTTCGGTCGGGTTTGGGTTCTTCTCAAGCAGCGACTTGGCCGCCACCAGAATGCCCGGGGTGCAAATCCCGCACTGAAGCGCCGCATGTTCGATGAACTTCTTCTGCAGCGGGTGAAGAACGTCGCCATCCGCGATGCCTTCGACGGTTTCGATGGTCTTACCCTCGGCCTCAACACCCAGCATCAGGCAGGAACAGACCAGACGGCCATCGACGGTGACGGAACACGCGCCGCAATCGCCGGTGCCGCAGCCCTCTTTCGCACCGGTCAGGTTCAGCTTGTCGCGCAGACAGTCCAGCAGCGTTTCGCGCGGGTCACACAGGTATTCGACCGTGTCCCCGTTCACGGTGGTGGATACGTGGAGCTTGCTCATGCGTCTTCTCCCTTCGCGCGTGCATAGGCGATTTTCGCGGCGCGCTTGGCCAGAACACCAGCGACCTCGGTGCGGAACTCGATCGTGCCGCGTTTGTCGTCAATCGGGTTGCAGGCCGCCGAGGCCGCAGCCGCCAACGCGTCCAGCGCGGCGTCATCCAGCGTGCTGCCGATGATGGCTTTGGCGCAGTCTTCAACCAGCAAAACGGTCGGGGCGACCGCGCCCAATGACACGCGCGCCTCGGTGATCATGTCGCCGTCCAGACGCAGGCTGACGCCCACGCCGACCACGGCGATGTCCATTTCGGTGCGCGGGATAAAGCGCAGATAGGCGTCACCGCCTTTTTCGCCCCGCGCGGGGAGGTTGACGGCTGAAACCACTTCACCCTTCGCCAGCGCGGTCTTGCCCGGTCCGGTGGGGATGTCCTCAACAGCAACCTCGCGCGCGCCATCAAGGCCGGTCACAGTAACCGTCACGCCCGCAGCAACCATCGCGGGCACCGAATCCGCCGCCGGCGAGCCGTTGCACAGGTTGCCCGTCAACGTCGCGCGGCCCTGCACCTGAGTCGATCCGATCAGATCCATCGCCTCGACCACACCGGGCCAGTCGCGGCCCAGCTGGGGGTGCTCGCTCATTTCAGCGCCGGTGACAGCGACGCCAAGTGTCCAGCTGCCATCGGTGTTTTGCGTGATCTGATCCACACCGTTGATTTTCTTGATGTCGATCAACGTATCGGGCGTCACCAATTCCGAACGCAGCTGCACCAACACATCGGTGCCGCCTGCCAGAAACCGTGTCGTACCCGTCGCTTTTGCAGCCAGAGCCGACGCCTCGGCAAAACTGGCGGGGCTGTGATAATCCATGAAAATACCTCGCACCTGTCAATCAGGATTCACTGGGTTCTGGGGGAAGGTAATGCAGTGCCTCAGCGGCGTCCATGGCCGCAGCGACCAATTTTTCTACAACTTCATGTCGTTTTTCGACCTCGGGTCAGAGATCGATCTCAATCACGCCATCCGGTTGCGCGGCGCGGCTTTGACACAAAATGATAGCGCTCTCGCGTTGTTTGTTGGACAGGACAAAATCGCGATGTTCGATTTCACCCGAAACAACACCGCATTTGCAGACGCCGCAGATGCCATCGGCACATTTAACATCCACGTGAATACCTGCCTCATTCAACACCTGCGCAGCGTCCTTGTCTTCCGGCACGGTCAGTTCCTGGCCTGATTTCGCCAGCTTCAAGGTGAATGGGAAGTTTTCGTACTCCGGTTGCTCGGGGACCGAGAAATACTCCAGATGCCGCGCTTCGTCCGGGAAACCCTGCCGTTCGGCCGCTTGCACGACGCCATCCATGAAGCGATCGGGTCCGCAGGTATAGACGTGCCAGCCGTCCTGATAGCCTGTGAGGATCGCATTCAGATCGGCCCGCGTGCCTTCATCTGAGAAATGGTAATGCACGTGATCCGCCCATGGCATCGCGGCCAGATCTTCCAGATACCCGGCCCCGGCGCGGGTGCTGGCCGAGTAGTGCAGCTCGAACGGTTTGCCCAGCGCATGCAGACGATGAGCAAAGGCGATCATCGGTGTGATGCCGATCCCACCGCCCATCAGGAAAGTTTTGGTCGCTGTCTCATCCAGCTCGAAATGATTTATCGGCTTCGAGACGAAAACCTTGCGGCCTTCGTTGAAGATGCGATGCAGCAGAGCGGAACCGCCGCGACCCTCATCCTCACGCAAGACACCAATCTGATAGCTCGCCCGATCCGAGGGGTCACCGGACATCGAATACTGGCGCAGGAACTCGGGCGCGACCAACACATCCAGATGCGCGCCCGCTGTCCATTCGGGTAAAGGAGAGCCGTCCAGCGTCGAGAATTCGTACTTGGTCACATCGGCCGTCATCTTGTCGACCTTGGTCAATTCGACCCGCATGACGGGCGCATCGCCGGCGATCTCGTAGCGATGGACAACCGACATATCGCCAGCCGCCTTGCGTGCCTTGTATTCCTCGGCGTTGACCATCGCCTCATATGCTGCAATCCCCGCCTCGCGGTCCATGGCAAAGGGATAAGGCCACGGATGTGGGGCCAGATAGGCGGGATAAACGGCCAACGTCTGATCTTCGTATTTCAGATCAAGATCGGGCTGCAGATCGCGCCGATTCAGCGGATGCACCGAGGGGCGATAGGCGCCATCCGACTGCAGCTCGATATCCCACCACCACTTTTTGACATCGTTTAGACCACCATTGCCCACCGCATCGTCCAATTTCGCTAATGCCGGGGCGGCCTTAGGGATATTCATCGCCGCCCATCGGAAAGGGCGTTCTTTGAAAATCCCTTCAAGGTTCCACGGGCAGGTCTTCATGCACCGCCCGCACATCGACCCACCGGGCGTTGTTACGCGATAGGTCGCGCATTTCTGGCTGTCGGATTTCCAGATTTCATAGCCGTTGAACATCAGCTTTGGCCCGGCGGTGATCGCTCCCGAGGGGCATTCGCGGGCACATTTGTTGCAGCTTTCGCAGAAACTCTGCAGGCCGAAGTCGATCGGCTTATCATGGGTTATCGGCATATCAGTCGTCACCGCCCCGGATTTCAGACGTGGGCCGAGATAGGGGTTCAGGATGACCTCACCGATCCGGCTGACCTCGCCCAGCCCCGACAACAGCAAAAGCGGTGGCTGCAGCACCTCACCATCCATCACCGTATGGGCCTTGGCTTTGTAGCCGAGGTTGCGGATCTGCTGCGCGATTACGCCACCCAACAGTGAAAACCGCAGATAGGCGCGCATGGATTGTGCAACGCTGATCCAGTCATCACCGCTTGCGCCCTCCATCGTCTCATAGCCCTGGTCGATGATCATGCTAATGGCCTGATCATGCGGCGGCGTGATTTCTTCCCCTGTCGCGTCGTGCGAATACCACGCCCAGTCCGGGCAACGGCTCAGGCCAACCGCATCGACCCCAAGGAAGTAGCTGGTGGCCTTGATATTGGCGGCATTGCGTTCGGCATCGGTTGGGGGCGAAACCTTTGCGCTTTCGCCATCCTGCAACAGAACAAACGCGCCCAGCGCCCGGCGTTGCGCGAAACTGGGGGCTGATTTGCGAACGTAATATCCGCCCTTGGCCGCGTCCTGCAGGTGTTTGCCCATATCGCCAAACTGCGCCCGCGCGAACATGTCGGCGCGCTTGGGAACGCGCGCGACGTTGGCCTCATCAATATAAGTGGTGGGCGTCTCGACCCGCTTGAGCCGCTCAAACGGGTGCGCCCCATCCACATAGCGGCGTTTGGCATAGGCGTCGCGGTTCAGAGCGTTCTTGGCGAACCCGGTGCCCAGCCACCACGCAGGGCCTTGGGTCCGGAACCATGGTTGCTGCGCCATCGGTAGCAGGGGCTGATCGTGGGCAATCTCCATCTCGGTCGTGACAGCGGCCAGACCAAAACGGCGGCCCAGCCATGGTGCGACAAGCGCACCGTCTTCGACAGTGGCCAAACCGGCCGCGACCGCCAGCTTGCCCAGATCCACCTCGGTAGACATCGCCGTATGCGCCCGCGCATCGAACCCCAGCAACCGGATGTAATTGGCGATCACAACGGCATTCTCGGTCGCCAGCAGGCAGGCCCGATGGTCCTGCGCATCCATGATCCACTCGGCCCCCGGCTCGTCCGGGTTCGGGTCGCGGTTATGTTCATACAGGAACACCAGAGCATGACTATGCGAGGCCATCGGACGCGGCGCGGCCTCCATGCTTTCCTTCAGATCGGCCATGATGACGTCGATCCCCGAGGCCAGCGTTTTGGTCTGGCGCGTCTTCAACGCTTGCGCCAGACGGTCGATATCAGGGTTGCGCCGCGGATCGTCCAACAGCGCCTCGGGTGGCAGCGGCCCGCAACCCATCATCGAGGCATCGTTGAAATACCCAAACGCCTTGAAGTGATCCGCCCGCGCCTGCGGGTCCTGCGGGATGTCCGAGGCGACAGGGTTCACCAGCCCATCGCGGATCGTGTCCAACATGGCCTGAAATTCGCCCATCGCATTCACGATGCTCTCAGGCAGGTTAGGCCGGTGAAAGCTGAGCTCGGGCATCGGGGGTAGTTGGAACAGGTCGGGCATCGCCTGCTGACGCGCCAGACGCTCCAACGGGTACGACCCCATGTGAACCGGTCGGTTCTTGTCCGAGAAAAAGCGAAGTCCCATATGCGTGCCCCTTGTTTGCGACTGACCTAGCGCCCTCTCGACAGCAAAACCATTCATACTTAATCATAGATTGTATGAGCAAAATCGATTTTACTGACCTGGACGGCAAGGTCCTGCGCATCTTTCTGACGATACTCGAGGAAAGCTCGGTCTCGAAAGCGGCGGATCGGCTGGGGGTCACACAGTCGGCCATCAGCCACACATTGGCCAAGCTACGGCAGGTGCTGGGCGATCCGCTATTCGTGCGATCCGGCCAGGGCCTGACACCGACCGAGCGTGCTCTGGCCTTGCAAGAGCCGGTCCGCAACGTTCTGGACGGCATGCGCGCCCTTACGGATGAACGCCCCTTCGATCCCCTGTCAGAGCAGATGGAAATCCGCATCGCCACCAACGATATGCCGCGTGAGCTGATCTTTCCTGACCTTCTACGCGCGACCCGCGCCGAAGGGATCAGGTTGCAGTTGGAATTTATCTCATCCGGCGTACCGGCGCCTGATCTGCTGCGCAGCGATCGGTGCCAGCTGATGCTGACGCCGCTGCCTCCGGACGGGCCGGACATCTTTCAAAAGCGCCTGATCTCAAGTTCCTTGATGGTGTTTTATGACAGCAACCAACGCACCGCGCCTAAGACGTGGGAGGCCTATTGCCAGAGCGAACATGTCGAGGTTCGCTTTCCGGACGGTCGCAATGCACGCGCCGTTATGCGCGGCGTGGATCAAAGCCAGATCCGCCCGCCAACCGTCGTCCTGCCGCATTTCAACGCGATCCCGTCATTTATCACGGGGAGTTCCATGATTTCCACTGACACGGCGCTGATGAAAAACGGACCACTGGCCACGTTGGATTGCGCGCCGTTGCCGTTCGACTGCGAGCCTGTCTCGATCTACATGGTCTGGCACCAGCGCTCGGCCAATGATCCGGCCCATCGCTGGCTGCGTGACCGGATCGAAACCCTCGCCAGCGCTATTCAGGCCAAGACCTGAAGCAGGGCCTAGCCTGTCGCCAACGCCCTTTGATCCTCACGCCCCATAGCCACCAGAATAGGTGAGTCCTCTTGCCGCGCCGCGAATGAGGTCTTGCCGGTCATGCCGCTCCACCCCGCCATGGTCAGAGACTGCGCTACCGCTCCACCCAGTGTCGCCCCCGGCCCCGTCACAATGAACAGGTCCGGTGCGAACTCTCGTGCGGCGGTTTGAATGGCGTGGGTGAAATCGTAGGGCTCGGTCACCTGATGGCCCAGCGTGTAGTCCCACAGCGCCTCGGTATCGGTGGCGCCCGGCCACCAGATCTTGCCACGTCCGTCGATCATCGGGTGTCGGGGTTGGCCGAACATATCGGGTTTCAGCCGCGCCCGACCTTCGGCGGCAATCGGAGCCTGCAGAGAGGTATGGAACGCCGCATGGTTCGGCAACCGCATGGGAAAGCGGTCCTGAACGGTGGGATGAGATGCCTCAAATGCGGCCAGACCAGCCTCATTCCCGGCCAGCACCAACATACCGCCCAGATCAATCGACAGCGCCAGATCCTGCCCCTCGACCGCGTTGATGTCAGAGACGTCCTGCAACAACGCCTGTTTCTGGTGCGCGCTGTCGACCCAGTTGTCGTCGGTGAAGGGATAGACCAACTGCCCCCCGATCAGATGGGCCTGCATCAGAGTGCCCATGGTGTTCACCACGCGGAACCCGTTCTCAGCGCTCAGCGCGCCAGCGGCGGCCAGAGCGATATACCAACCCATCGAGTTGCCCGTCACGGCCACCACCTCGATATCATCCGCTAGCGACTGCGCATCCGCCAGCGCGGCGGCATAGATCAGGGGTGAGGCCACATCGCCGCGCGAATAGGTGCTGACCGCAAAGCGCGCGGCCCCGTCCAGCGCGGTTACCCCCTCTTGCCCGGCCTCGGCGCGCAGGGCGTCAAAGCGCTGGAACATCGGCATCTTGTCCGCATGGCGGCGGTGCAGATAGCCAAGTTCAGGCTTGTTATAGGTGCCCCGACCGGGGCAGATCACGACAGCTGTTCGGGTCATTTCTGCACTCCGGTCAGGTTGAGGGCCGCGGCGACGATACTGTCCTTGGACGGCAGGGGCGCGGCATAGGCCGGGCCGGTCGCAATAAAACAATCCTCAGCCACAACGCGGGCGACCCGCGTCTGGGCGCTTTCTTCGCGGAAGAGAGTCATCAGCCCCTCGGACTGGCTACCTGTGCGGCGGCATTCGTCCACGATCAGAACATGCTTGCAGTCCCTGGTCGCCTCTAGCAGCGCCTCGGCCGGTAGTGGGGCCAACCAGCGCAGATCGACGATGCGAGCGTTCACCCCGGCCGCCGCCAGCTCAGGCAGCGCCTGACGCGACAGGTAATGGCCATTGCCATAGGTTACGATGGCCAGATCAGTGCCGTCACCATGGATACCGACCTCGCCCAGCGCAATCCGCCGGTCGGGCGAGGGGTAGGTCGTCATCCAGCCCCCGTCCTGCGCCGTATTCAAATCCCGCATGGGATAGAGCGCTATCGGTTCGAGGAACACAACGACCCGCTGCTCTTCCCGCGCCAGCCGCACGCATTCGCGCAGCATCTGTGCCGCGTCTTCCCCGGTCGAGGGGCAGGCAATGATCACACCCGGAATGTCGCGCAAAACGGCCAGAGAGTTGTCGTTGTGGAAATGCCCACCGAACCCTTTCTGATACCCAAGTCCGGCAACTCGCAGAACCATCGGGTTGGTGAATTGCCCGTTCGAGAAGAAGGGCAAGGTAGCGGCTTCACCGCGGATCTGGTCCTCAGCATTGTGCAGATAGGCGAGGAACTGGATTTCGGGGATCGGAACAAACCCGTTGTGGCCCATGCCAATGGCGAGGCCGAGGATGGATTGTTCGTCCAGCAGAGTGTCGATCACACGGTCCTGACCGAACCGCTGCTGTAGTTTCTGCGTCACGCCGTAGACGCCACCTTTGCGGCCCACATCCTCGCCCATGCAGACGATCTCGCCATGTTCCAGCATCAGATCGGTCAGCGCCCAGTTGATCAGGCGGCTCATGGGCTGCGGGTCGGACATCGCGCGCATGTCGCCCCCGAACGCCTTTGCGCGCTCATCCGCACTGGGGCCGTTCGTCGGCTTGCAGGTGCGTTTGGGCGGGATCAGGCTGGCCATAACATCCTGCGCGGTCGACAAATGCGGGCGCGTGGCAGCCTCGGCAGCAACACGATCCGTCCGGGCGCAGCTGTCCTGATAGATTTTCAACGCCTCTTCCGGAGCCAACGTCCCCGCCTGATGCAACAGCCGAACGGAATGGAGAAGCGGATCATTTGCCTCATCCGCCTCGACCTCGGCCTTGCTGAGATATGTTGTCGGCACATCCGCCCCCGCATGGCCATAGAGGCGCACGGTCCTCAGGTGCAGGAAGGCGGGCTTACGGCGCGTGCGGACATAATGCGCGGCTTCCTGAGCCACGGCGTAGGTCTCGTAGATGTCCAGCCCGTTGGCCTGAAAATACTTGATGCCTGGGCGATGCGCCATCGACGCCTCGATCCAGCCTTTGGGTGTTTTCACCGAGATCCCGATGCCATTGTCTTCGCATACGAACAGCAAGGGCAGTGGCGTGGATTGCACGCTGGTCCAACCCGCCGTGTTGATCGCCCCTTGCGCGGTCGAATGGTTGGCTGAGGCGTCCCCGAAGGAACACATGGCGATGCCATCCTCGGGCAGCACCCGATGCTCGGGGTCATGCCGCCGGGCGGCCCCCAACGCATAGGCCGCGCCGACCGCCTTGGGCAGGTGGCTGGCAATGGTCGAAGTCTGAGGCGGGATCATCAGGGCTTTCGAGCCAAGTACCTTATGACGCCCGCCCGAGGTCGGGTCCTCTTTCGAACAGGCAAAGCTCAGCAGCATATCCCAGGCGATCTGTTGGCCCGGGACCTGCTCGGCCCGAGCAATCTGAAATGCCGCATCACGGTAGTGCAAAAAGGCGATATCCGTCGGGCGCAAAGCGTGGGCCACGGCAGCCATGCCCTCATGTCCGGATGAGCCGATGGTATAGAACCCCTGCCCCGCCTTCTGCATCGCCCGGCTGGTGCGATCCAGCGCCCGGCTGAGGACCTGCGAGCGATAAAGTGACACCGCATCTTCATGGCTCAGCCCGACGACCGGGGGGGCACCTTCGGGAAAATCCTGGTTTGCCACGCGGGTCAGGAAATTCTCATGGACGATCTGCGCGCGATCCATAGCTCGACCTTTTCAAATAGCGCGGGGCTGTCCGCGGGTCTTGTTTTCGAACGGCGCGGGCGCGCGCGTCACAGGCCAGTATATCCGGCTGGTGTCGGGAAAAAGCCAGTGATAATCAAACCCAAAGGTATGAGGAAATGTAATATGATCGCGCCCCGCCGCTTTCTTCCGTCGATTTCATCCCTGCTCGCGCTCGAGGCTGTGGATAGGCTGGGCAGCGCCTCGGCTGCGGCCGAGGAGCTATCGCTGACCCAAAGCGCCATCAGCCGCCAGCTGAAAACGATGGAGGAACAGCTGGGCATCGAACTGATCCAGCGCACTCAAATGCGGCTGAACCTGACCCCGGCCGCGCAAGAGTATGTCCAAACGGCCCGCACGGCCCTGCATCAACTGGCGCAGGCGTCGCTGAAACTAAAGGCCAACCCAACCGGAGGTTCCCTCAACCTGTCCATTCTGCCGGCATTCGGGATGCATTGGCTGGCCCCGCGCCTTCAGGACTTCGCCCGAAATCACCCTGAGGTGACAGTCAACCTGAACACAAGGCTGCGACCCTTCGATTTCGAGACCGAGGCCTTCGACGCGGGTTTTCACTTTGGTCGCCAGAATTGGAGCGGTGTAAACTACCTAAAGATCATGACAGAGTATGTCGTGCCCGTCTGCGCACCTGACCTTCTGCCCGACCAGAGTGATCAAATCGATTGGCTGGAAAAGGCGCCCCTGTTGCACATGGAAACCCGCCCCGACGGCTGGGAGCGCTGGTTTACCGCTCAGGACCATCCTGCAAGCGGGTCGCGTGGGATGCTGTTCGATCAGTTTTCAACGATGATACAGGCCACGATCCATGGCTTAGGCGTTGGCTTGTTCCCCAGCTATTTGGTCGAAGAGCACCTCAAAACCGGCCGCCTCGCCTTGGCTTGGGACGGGCCAGAGGTCAGCTTGGGCGCGTACTATCTGGTATGGCCCAAGAACAGGATCGAATCCGAACCGTTGAAGTCATTTCGAGCATGGCTCGAACGGCAGCTGGACCCGGAAATCACATAGATATCCGAACAAGCCGCCAAGTAAAAAACTGCGCGGCCTTTGGCCTTGCGTCTTGCGGACGGCAGGGGGTCCGGGCAGGCGCGGGCGCAGCCCGCGC
>NZ_JBQFXO010000018.1:0-38752 GCF_056540865.1 Ruegeria sp. AL11 | reverse complement strand
TCCGCTCGGGTGGATTCGCGGTGAAGGCCGTGCCGCTGAGCTGTTCGCCATAGAGGCCATAGTTGCAGCGCTGCGGGCTGTTCATGCCCTGCGGCAACGCGCCAGGCAGCGCCTCGGTCTCAAAGTCATTGCCGAAGCCAGGCATGTAACCCTTTGAAATGGTGTTCCCATCTTCAGCAACGGTCAATCCGCTATGTTCAACGAGCACATTCATCTGGATCTCCTGCTCACTCGATTCGGCAAGACTTTGGGTTCGCAGTAAATATTTGTTGCATTTGCAACGTTGTCAATATTTTTGTTGCAGATGCAATGAAAATCTGAATTCAATAACGCCGAAAGGAAATCGCTGTATGAGCACCAAAAACTTGCCCGAGTTCGATTTGGAAGGGTTCTTGCCATACCGGCTTACGGTGCTGGCCGCGAGACTGAGCGCAGAAATGGCGCAGCAGTATAAACATGAGTTTGGCGTTTCGAACCCGGAATGGCGCGTCCTTGTGAACGTTGGATACGCCGAAAACCCGTCAGTTCGGGACATCGAAAAGCGGGTCAGTCTAGAGAAGTCAAAGGTCAGTCGGGCGGCCGCACGGCTCGAATCCCGCGGACTGATCACTAAGGTTGAGGATCCTGCCGACAGACGACTTGTCAAACTCGACCTTACGGAAAAAGGCGCGGATCTTCTCAGCCAATTGGTTCCTATTGCACTGTCGTTTCAATCCAGCCTGGAAACCAAACTTGGTGAGTCTGAGGAAGCGCTGAATGCCGCCCTCGATCTCCTGTCGGAAGAATGAATGATTAAGCTTTATGACTATTGGCGCTCTTCAGCCAGCTATCGTGTGAGGATCGCTCTGGGCCTTGCTGGGGAAAGCTGGGAAACCGTCATCGTGAACCTGCTGGAAGCTGAGCAGCAGTCCGACGCGCATCTGATGAGAAACCCTCAGGGTCTGGTGCCGGTGTTGGAGATAGACGGGAATAGGTTCACCCAGTCGCTAGCGCAGATCGAGTATATTGACGAAACAAGAGGCCTTGGCCTTTTGCTCTCGGATCCTGTGGATCGCGCCGAGGTGCGTGCCTTGTCTTATGCTGTGGCAATGGATATCCATCCGGTTTGTAACCTTCGAGTAGTGAAATGGGCCGTCGAACACTCAGGGAACCAGATTTCGAACGAAGGCTGGATGCAGCATTTTATCGGCGAAGGTCTGGCGGCTTACGAAGGCATGGTGCAGGGCGGTCCGTTTTCCTACGGTGACCGTATAACGCTTGCCGATGTTTGCCTGATGCCTCAGCTTTACAATGCGCAAAGGTGGGGTGTTGAATTGGCACACCTGCCCAAGATTTCTCGGATCAAGGACAGCTTGGATCAGATCCCGGCCTTTCAAATGGCCCATCCGGATAACAGTCCGCGTTAACTGTTTTCGTTCACCTGACTCTGCCCATAGTCAGCCACAGCCTTTTCAAGGGCGCGAAGTCCATCCTTAAGCTTGTCTATGTCCTCATCGCTCATGCGTTCCAAAATCGAGTCAGCACAGTTCTGCACGGCTGGAAAAACTTCGTTGAATAGGGACTTCCCAGCCTCGGTACAGGAGTATTGGCGCAGCCGCCGGTCACTGTCCGCGACGGCGCGGCCAATCAGGCCCTTGTTCTCTAACCGGGTCGCAGCTCGGCTTACCTGAACTTTGTCCAACGTGGTGCGCTGCGCCAGTTGGAGCGAGTTCGACTGCCCCGCGCTGGCCAATAGAAACAGCAGACGCCATTCCTCTCGCGAGAGGCCGTAGGTTCGACCATAGACCTGAACAAGCTGGCGAGAAAACGCTTCGGCGGTCGATGCAAGCTGATAAGGGAAATAAGTCTCAAGGTTCATAGGATCGCCTCTTCTTCAAGCATTATAAGTCGTTGCAAGTGCAACGATTTGATTTAGATCAAATTACTTCAAGGTGGGCTCGGATAATCATTGCATATGCAGCGAAATCGGAGGGGGTTTCAATGAACGCTCAGAATCTCAAGCTCGACCAAATTCATCACGTCGCATATCGCTGCAAAGACGCGAAGGAAACCGTCGAGTTCTACACCAAGATGCTGAATATGGAGTTTGTTCTGGCTATCGCCGAAGATCATGTTCCTTCGACGCATGAACTTGATCCCTACATGCACCTGTTTCTGGATGCGGGAAACGGAAACGTGCTGGCGTTCTTTGAACTACCGACCAAGCCTGAAATGGGGCGTGACCCGAATACCCCGAAATGGGTCCAGCACATCGCGTTCAAGGTCAAAGACCGTGATACGCTGATCGGATTTAAGGACCACCTTGAAGCCAACGGTATCGACGTGCTTGGCGTCACCGATCACTCGATATTCCATTCGATCTATTTCTTTGATCCCAATGGCCATCGCGTGGAATTGGCCTGTCCTGACCCAGAGGAAGGGGAAATGATCAAACGGCTGGATGCGGTGAAGTGGGATATGCTCGAAGAGTGGTCGCGTACCAAGAAGGCACCTCAGCATGCGGACTGGCTTCATGCCAAAGAGTTGGGGAAAAAGTGATGCTGAACACCTACGATTTTCCCGAATTTCCTTATGTGCAGTCAGACGAACTGAAATCCGGCCAGACGGTTCGCCATCCAGTCGTGATCGTCGGGGCGGGCCGGTTGGATTGACCGCCGCGCTGGATCTTGCCGCGCAAGGGATCACAGTTGTTGTGCTGGACGACAACAACACGGTTTCGGTCGTTTCTCGGGCTGTCTGCTACGCCCGCTTGTCCGGGCGTTATATCTTAGCCGCCTTCTGCGAAAAAGTGTGGTTTAAGTGGCGGTGGAAACTCCCTTGTGGAGCAACTTGTTTACCCTCGAAGCCATGTGCGATTAGCTTCACGAACACTCTGGCACTCAGTGGGAAGCCGGCTAGCCACGGCTGACAATCCCGTTTTCAACCCACTCGTCAAACTTGGCCAGAACGGCATTGCAAAATGCGGCGTCGTTGATATGGGCGTCCAGCTCGGTCAACGGCACCCGACCGGGCATGGCCTTTCGGGCTTCGTCGACCATGTCAGCAAGGGCTGCGGGGTCATGTGCCTCTTCGCCTTCCTTGTCCCATGCTTCAACGCCTTGCACCGGCAGAAAGAAATGAACCGGCCCGGTTGCTGCTTCCAGCCGGTTTGCAAGTTCCCTGATCCAGGCGCGGCGTTCCTCGCCATTGAAGACCGAGCTTTTGATCAGGCGGTTATGTTCGTGAAACGGGCGATCTGCATATTGGTCCGGGATCTCTTGCCAGCCCGCGAAATCCAGCAGGTCCAGAGCGCCCGGTGCAACCATCTGCGGCGTGCCAACGCGCCCGGCATTGGTAACGCGATCCTCTCCGCTTGAAACCACGGAACCGGCCAGCAGATTGCCAAACTCCTGCATGCAGAAATCCATCACGCAGACAAAGGCCTTCTCGGCGGCCAGTTTTTCAAAGGCCATGCCACCCATGCCTGTCGAGTGGAATACAGCAACCTCAAAACCGCGCTCTTCCAGCGCTGGTTTAAGGGTTTTCATGTAACGCAGGCAGGACGATCCAAGGCTGGTCATTCCAATCAGCGGTTTGCTCCGATCCGGCGCGATGGCGGCTTTGGCAGCACCGACCACGGCCCCCGCGGCCTGTGCCAACGAAGACCTGCAGATCGAGTTCATACCGTACAACCCACCGGCCCACAGGATCATCTGTATGTCCGGGGCCAACCGATGTGGGGGGATTAGCGGTGAGAAACTGACTGTTGAAACGATGTATTTCGGGACACCCATGGGCAGGGCCTGTGCACAATCCAGCGCAAGGTCGGTGCCCATAGTTCCTCCAGTGGCCAGCATCCCGTCAAAGCGGCCTTCGGCATAGGCTTTTGCCACTACCTTGGCAGCCCCGGAGGACATGACGCGAAAGGCCCGGTTCTCATCCCCCAGCGCAATCACCTCGTCGATGGTTCTGCCTTCCGCAGCTGCGACGTCATGTTTCGAGATATCGGTCGGTGTTTCAGGATCGCCAAGAACGGACACGTCCATTGTCAGCACATCTGCTCCCTGCGCCCTTACGGCGTCTTCGATGAACCGCATCTCGGGGTCTTTGGTGTCGTATGTTCCAATCAGCAGGATCGTTTTATTGGTCATGGTTTCCTCCTGTGCGTGCGGTTTATCCGAGGTAGCGCGTCAGCAACTCGCGGGCGGTATCTTTGAACCGCATGTTTCGTGCCTCTGATCCATCTTCGCCCATGCGGGATGAAATCCAACCGACGTAGGTCACCGCGCGCAGGGCCATGAACAGATCAAGATGCTCGGTGTCTAGCGCACGTTCCGACCAGTATCCCTCTAGCAGGGCCGCTTGCAGGGCTTCGTAGTCCGGCTCGCGCAGGTTTTTCAGCAGTGTCGTGGCGATATCGAACAGACGGAGCCCGAACCCGGCATCGTCGAAATCAATCAGCCAGAGCTTGTCGCCTCGGACCATCACGTTTTCACGTACCAGATCGGCGTGGATCAGGCCGTAGTCCAGTTGGTTTTCGATCTGCAGCAAGTGATTGTTAGCTTTCTCGCGGAACGCAGTGAACAGGGCACGATCCTCGCCAGAAAGCGTGGGGTTTTCCCAGAACCGATCCCACAATGGGGCATCGCCCAGAAGTCCCGCGCGGTCCCAGGACCAGCGCTCAAAGTCATCGGGACGCGTCCAGGCATCGCTGACTTCGTGCAGCTTCGCCATCTCATGCCCGAGGGCCCGAAACAGCCCGGTACGATCACTATGGTCGATCCCGGTTTCGGTCGATCCCAGCGGGCGACCGGGCAACCAGTCAAGCATATCGACCTGGATCCCGTCCAGCAGTTGTAGGTAGCGGCCATCCGTGGCCGGTACCGGTGTGGGTACACCGACGCTCTTTGCGCCCAGCTCGGCGATCCACTGCAGCTCGGACCTCAAGGCGGTATCCGAATGCAAGCCTTTGCGGTGCAGGCGCAGGGCATAGCTTTTCGCGCCGATCTGAACCCGGTAGACATGGTTTTCGCGGGCCGCGACCAGCGACCATTTAGCACCGTCCATGCCCCAAATGGTCAGGGCTTGCTCGACAACCGGGGTCATAGGGTCAGCGGGGTTTCGGCCAAAACCTCGTCCAATGTGTCAAACAGCAGATCGGCATTCTCTTTTGAGAACGGCATCGGTGGACGGATCTTGAGCGTGTTCTTATGGCGGCCGAGTTTTGAATGGATGACCCCCCGGTGCCGCATCGCGTTGATGACCCGATCGGTGAATTCGCTGGCCGGTTCCTTGGTTTGACGATCCAGCACCATCTCGGCCCCAAAGATCAAGCCCGAGCCGCGCACATCGCCGATGAACTCGTACTTCTGCTGCAAAGCTGTCATGCGCGCGCGGGCGTGATCGCCCACGGATTTGGCGTTGATGACAAGGTTTTTGTCCTCAATCTCTTCCAATACCGCCATGGCCGCGGCGCAGGACACCGGGTTGCCACCGAACGTGTTGAAGTACCGATAGCCCTTGCGGAACGTGGCAAGGATTTCGTTGCGCGTTACGACACCGCCCACCGGATGACCGTTGGCCATGGGTTTGCCCATGGTCATGATGTCCGGTACCACGCCCATCTTCTGATGCGCCCACATATGGGTGCCTGTGCGGCCAAAGCCCGATTGCACCTCATCACATATCAGTAGGCCACCGGCCTTGCGCACCACTTCGGCCACGGGTTTCAGCCAGCCGTTGGGATGGTCGGGGAAGCCTTCGTTCAGGAAATAGGGGCAGAGGACCAAAGCGGCAAAGCCGATGCCGGATTTTTCATGCTCAGCAATCTGTTCGGCCACAGCATCGGCAAACTTGCTGCCGTCCGGGTCCGGGTTGCGATAGCTATCTGGTGCCTCCACAAACCGGAAATACTGATCCAGACCAAAGCCAACGGTCGGCACGTTCGATTTGCTCAACTGACTGACCAGAGAAGTGTTGCCGTGATAGGTTGCATCCGTAGCAATGATACCGCGTTTGCCGGTCATGCCTTCGGCCATGCGCAGGGCGATGTCATTGGCCTCGGACCCGGTGCAGGTCAGGATGGCGGTGTCTAGCGAGGCATCCATCGTGCCCGTTAGCTTCTCAACATAGTCAAGAATGCCGTCGTGCAAATAACGAGTATGGGTGTTGAGCGTTGACGCCTGGCGGCAGATCGCCTCGGCCACGCGGGGGTTGCAATGGCCGACATGCGGGACGTTGTTGTAGCAATCCAGGTATTTGCGCCCATCTGCATCCCAAAGCCAGACCCCTTCGCCCTTCACGATATGAAGCGGCTCGTCATAAAAGGTCGAGACATTCGGGCCCAGCAGCTTGGTCCGGCGTTCAACAAGCTCGGCGGATTTCGCAGGAAGTGTCATTCAGAAGACCTTTGGTCAGAGTTTTATCCAGGCGGTTTTAAGGTCGAGATATTTCTCGAACGCATGCAGGGATTTGTCGTGCCCATTGCCCGACTGGCGCACACCACCCAGCGGCACGGTCAAGTCAGAGCCGCCATAGGTGTTCACATGCACGACGCCAGCACGGATGCCAGCGATCATGCGATGCGCGCGACTCAGGTTGGATGTCCACACACCCGAGGAGAGGCCATAAACCGAGTCATTGGCCAAACTGATCGCTTCGTCCTCGTCCTTAAAGGGGGTCACGGCCAGAA
Source organism: Ruegeria sp. AL11 (assembly GCF_056540865.1). Classification (NCBI taxonomy): domain Bacteria; kingdom Pseudomonadati; phylum Pseudomonadota; class Alphaproteobacteria; order Rhodobacterales; family Roseobacteraceae; genus Ruegeria; species Ruegeria sp. AL11. The sequence continues at coordinate 32,082 of NZ_JBQFXO010000018.1, read as the reverse complement.
CCGGGCCAAACACCTCGTTCTGGAACAGATTGTCAGTGGATTTGACCCCGGTCATTACAGTCGGGGCCATATAGTAACCACCGGTTTCCTCAAGGATGCGCCCGCCACCAGTGCGACGCTCGGCGCCTTCGGCCTCGGCCTTGGTGACAAAGTCCAGATTGGATTCCAGCTCTGGCAGTGAATGAATTGCGCCGATTTGTGTGTCCAGATCGAGCGGATTGCCGACCCGCATCGCTTCGGCATGTTTGACGAGTTCGGCAACAAAATCGTCGTGGATGTCCTCTTGGACCAACAAGCGTGATCCTGCGATACAGATCTGACCTGCGTTGCGGAAGATTCCACCTGCGGACACTTTGGCGGCCTCGCTCAGGTCCGGGGCGTCGTTGAAGACGATGTTGGGGGATTTGCCGCCCAGTTCCAGATAGCAGCGTTTCATGTTCGAACGCGCCGAATACTCCAACAGTCGTCGGCCTGTGGCCCCCGAGCCTGTGAACACCATGATGTCCACATCCATCGACAGCGCCAGCGTTTCGCCCACAACCCGGCCTGACCCGGTGACGACGTTCAAAACGCCGTCGGGCACTCCGGCCTCGGCGGCCAGTTCAGCCAGTTTCAGCAGCGACAAGGATGCGCTTTCAGCGGGTTTCAACACGACCGAGTTGCCGGTAGCCAGCGCAGGGGCCAGTTTCCAGCTGCCGATCATCAGCGGCATGTTCCACGGCACAATCGCTCCGACGACGCCAACCGGTGCGTGATGGATCAAGCCCAGTACGTTTTCTGCCGTTGGGGCGATCTGACCGTAGACCTTGTCGATCGCCTCGGCGTAATAGCGGAATGTCCCGGCTGCTGACATAGGCTCGGCCTTCATGGCCATTGTGATCTCGGTGCCGTTGTCGCGCACACCCAGAACCGCCAGTTCAAGCGCGTGTTTTTCGATCAGGTCGGCCAGCTTCAGCAGGACCTTCTTGCGCTCGGCAGGGGAGCGGCGCGACCAGCGGCCATCCTCGAACGCAGCCCGCGCAGTGCTAATCGCGGCCTCCATATCTGCCGGAGTGCCTTCGGCAATTTGGGTCAATACTGCGCCATCGACAGGCGATAGCACCTCCCGATGTCCACCTTCCGAAGCGGCGACCCAGCGCCCGCCGATGAAGTGAGATCGGGGGGACAGAATCTGAGAGCGAAGGGCGTCAATATCGGACTGGTTCATGGCAGAGTTACCCTTGCTGATTGGGGTGATCGGAGTCGACTGGTTGCGCGGTCGGCTCGGGTTTCAGCTTGTTGCGGAACTCGTAGTACAACGTTCGGAAATGCAGCAGCAGGATCAGAACGATCAGCGCCGTTAGGATCGCCGCAATCGGGCGGTCGACGAAATCGAGCGGTGATTTGACCCGTGCCATGGCGCTGCGCAGCTTGACCTCCATGATCCCGCCCAGAACCATACCCAGGATGATCGGCACAATCGGCAGGTCCAGCCGTTTGAGGATCAGGCCGAACACACCAAACCCAGCCGCAATGGCGCAGTCGGTGATCGAGTTGCGCAGGCTGTAGACGCCGACGAAGGCGAGGATCAGGATCATAATGCCCAGAAACCGTGTGGGGATCTGGATGATCTTCAGCAGCAGGTTAGTCGAGAACAGTAGGAAAACCAGAACGATGACGTTCAGCAGGATCAGCGCCATATAGAGCGCCATCACAAAATCCATCTGGTTCTCAAACAGCTGTGGGCCGGGGATGACATTATGCACGTAGAACACCGACAGCATCATTGCGGTCAGCGCTTCGCCCGGAATGCCCAGTGCCAGCAGTGGGATCATGGCCGCGCCAGGCACTGCATTGTTGGCGGCTTCAGACGCGACCAGCCCTTCTGGCGAGCCATCGCCAAATTTGTCGGGGTCTTTCGAGGTTTTCTGTGCATAGGTGTAGGACAGAAATTGCGATGTGAACTCACCCGTGCCCGGCACCATGCCCATTAAAACGCCGATGCTAGAGGACACTGTTGCGACGCGCTTGATGCCCAGCAGTTCCTTGAGGCCGGCGAAGATGTTGCCACTGACATGCGTTTCGCCCGGGGCGTGGTTCTTTTCAAGCAGCAAGAGCAGGGCCTGACTGATGGCAAACAGGCCCAGAACGACCACAATCAGATCGACTCCCGAAGCCAGCCAGCTTTGTTCAAAGGTAAAGCGGCGGGTGTATTTCACGGGCTCAAGCCCGACAGTGTTCAGGAAAATCCCGAAAGCGGCCAACATACCGGCGGCAAAAATCTGGCCGCGGTGGGCGAGGATCACCAGAATGATCCCCAGAAGAGCGGCCAGGAATATCTCTCGGCTGCCGAAATGCGGTGCGATCAACGCCAGAACCGGTGACAGGATCATCAGGCAGATGATGGCAAAGACACCGCCGAAGAACGATGCGGAATAGGCCAGTGACAGAGCACGATGCCCCTGACCGCGTTTGGTCATGGGATAGCCGTCATAGGTAGTCAACGCGTTCACCGCCGTACCAGGCGTGTTGATCAAAATGGCGGGGATGGCGCCTCCGTACATGGATGAGCCATAGATCCCCAATAACAGCGTCAGGCCGACAATGGGTTCAAACGCGAAGGTGGCAGGCAAAAGGATGGCGATGGCAACCGCAGCGCCAACACCGGGCAGCGCGCCAATGATGACCCCACCGATCGAGCCAATCAGAAGGGCGACGATCACCTGCCATTGAGTCAGGATCGAAAGACCGGACAGAAGCGTTTCCATTTGCGAACCTCAGAGATAAGTCAGCGCAAAGGCGCGCACGGAATCGGGCAGGTATTCATAGGCGGCACCGGCCGGGATTTTCACTTGCAGGAAGGCTCGGAAAATAATGGTAACCGCCACACCGAAAGCCGCCGCAAGGCCAATTGCCCCAGCGCTTCGGAACCCGGTTCGGACTGCAAGGAATACCGCGAACAGAACGGTCGAAGGCAGGTATCCAAGAAGCGGGACAACGGCGACATAGATCAGAAAATAGGCGACGTATTCAAGGGACCGCAGCCAGAACGCGACTTCGGGCCAGCGACCCGGAATGCGGTCTGACATCGCGGAGCTAAGCCAGTGCAGAAAAGCAAAGGCGGCCATTGCCCAGAGCGAGACCATTGGCCAGAAGCTCGGTTGCGCAAACCACTTGGTGCGTTTGACAACCTCGGTCTGCGTGCCCAGTTGGCTCAGCAGAAAAACCGAAAACACCAGGAAGGCCAAAGCAAAAACAACATCCCCGGGTCGACGGTATCGTTTGAACATGTCTTGCAATGTCTTTGCGATCATTATGGCCTCCTGCTGGATAGAAAAAGGCCCGACAGTATTGCAATACGCCGGGCCAGTTTCGCGTTATTCGCCTAGAATCTCTTCGATTTTAGAGAACGAGGCTTTGTCCTGTTCGATCTGTGCATTCGAGGCATCCGGATCCTGCCAGTAGATCAGGGCTCCGGTTTCTTCGGCAAGTTGCTTGGCCTTGTCAGATTCCAGCGCTTTCTGTGCAGCCGCAGTGATCTTTTCGCGTGCTTCAGCCGGAGTGTCCTTGTGGACGAACAGACCATTCCACAGCGCCAATGGCAGTTCTGGGTGCAACTCGGTAACCGTGGGCGTTTCCGGGACCAATGAGATCCGTTCGCCACCGATGCTGGCCAGAACATTCACTTGGTCCAGACAGGGAAGAACAAGTTGAAGCGTCGTGTTGATAACGTCTACGTCGCCCGAAGCCAGTGTGTTGCAGTCCAGCGCGTCGAAGGCGGCTTCACTGGCGAAGTCAAAGCCACTGCTGACTGCGGCGGCGAAGGTGACTTGTGTGGGCGGCAGAACCGAGCCGAAGTGACCGAGCGCGACATCGTTTTCTTTGCCATGTTCCACCAGTTCTTCCCATGTCGAGAAGGGGGCATCCTTGCTGGAGGCAATGACGAAGGGATAGGTCAGAAAAATGCCAATCGGTTCGAACGGGTTGGGGTTGAGCTCGGGAATGCCAATGTCCGGGCCAATGACCGGCACGCCTATGACGAACGAGCCAATGGTGTAGCCATCTGCCGGAGCGGTCGCAACTTCCACCGCTCCGGGGAACGGACCACCGCCGCCACCGGGCTTGTTCACGACAGCGGCAGGAACACCATACATGGCCTGAAACTCGTCGGCGATCATCCGTGTGAGAACGTCTTCCAAGTCACCCGGAGGCCACGGAACGACAAAGGAAACCGGTTTCTCTGGATACTCGGCTAGTGCGGCCGTCGCAGAAGCTACAAAAGCGGCGGCTGTTAGAACTTTCTTCATTGACACCTCCCGTCAGTGGTTCATTATTTGATCCGCGTTAACAATAATAATGTTGCTTTGTTAAGCTTGTTCTGTCAAGTATTACCTTAACAGGAGGATGTGAATCGCATGGGTACTGCCCTGAACGCCCTGAAAATGCTCAACTACTTTTCAAACGCTCGGCCAGAAATTGGGTTGAGTCAGTTTGCGCGCCTGTCTGGATTGAACAAAGCTACGGCGCTGCGCCACCTGCGGGCGCTTGAGGAATACGGGTTGATCGAGCAGAACCCCATGACCAAATCCTATGCGGTCGGACCTGCTGCTTTGCGCCTGGCCGCGTTGCGCCAGATCGCCCGTCCCGGCATCGAGAGTGCCCGTCAGAGAATGCACATCGCGATGCAGGACGTTGGTGAAAGCCTGCATCTTTCGCTGCTTGAAAAAGAGTGGCTTCAAACAGCGCTGGTGGTCGAAACGAACCGTCACAGCGTGCGCGTCAGCCTCGACCCCAGCGAGATTCTTCCGATCAATGCGACAGCATCCGGTCTTTGTATGCTCAGCTTTGGGCCATCCTTCTTGCTGGACCGTATCGGTCAGAAAGAACAAGTACGATACACGGTCGCCACGCTGACCGACCCGGCCAAGATCAAAGAGCGGGTCGCGGCAATCAGCCAGGCCGGTTGGGCGAATAGCAGTGGAAGCTATGAAGATGGCGTCTATGGCTATGCGGCGCCCATCTTCGGCATTGATCAAGTGGCGCTGGGAACCATTGCGATTGCCGTTCCCGAAGGCCGCGCCGGAGACGACCGGCTGCCGGAAATCCTGACCGCCCTGCACGCCCTCTCAACTGACCTGACCGCAAGTTTCGGCGGTCAGCTTCCCGACACTTTTCCAACCGAATTCCATCCGTAAGCGGGTGGACGCAAAACCCGGAGACCTGAGAAATGAAAGACTCGAACTTTCTCAAAGAAAACAACGCGCGTTACTTCTGGCACCCGATGGCGCATCCCGCCGATAGTCAGAAGAATCCGCCCACGATTCTGAACGGTGGTGAGGGCGTCAGTATTGTCGATGTCGATGGTCACAAGGCGCTCGATGCGGTCGGCGGGCTTTGGAACGTCAATCTGGGCTATTCCTGCGAGCCGGTAAAGCAGGCCATCGCCGATCAGCTGAATGCGCTGCCCTACTATTCGACCTTCCGTGGCACAAGCAACGACAAGGCAATCGAGCTGTCTTATGAATTGGCGCAGTTTTTTGAACCCGACGGCCTGACCCGCGCTTTCTTTACCTCGGGCGGCTCAGATTCGGTTGAGATCGCGCTGAAAATGGCGCGGCAGTACCACAAGGTGCGAGGCGAAGCCGGGCGCACAAAATTCATCAGCTTGAAACAGGGCTATCACGGCACCCATTTCGCCGCCGCTTCGGTCAATGGCAATCAGAAGTTCCGCGCGGCTTATGAGCCGATGATGCCGGGCTGTTTCCATGTGCCCGCGCCATGGACCTATCGCAACCCGTTCGACGAGACCGACCCTGAGCGTTTGGCGCAGCTTTGCGTCAAAGCGCTTGAGGCCGAGATTGCATTCCAGGGCGCGAACACGGTTGCGGCTTTCATCATGGAACCGGTCCTTGGGGCAGGGGGCGTAATCCCGCCGCATAAGAGTTTCATGCCGATGGTGCGTGAGGTTTGCTCAAAACACGGTATTCTGCTGATCTCGGACGAGATCATCACCGCTTTTGGGCGTACCGGCAGCGAAAGCGGCGTACGGCACTGGGGGGTGCAGCCCGACATCATGACGACGGCCAAAGCCATTACCAATGGTTACTTCCCGTTCGGGGCGGCGATGATTTCGGGTGCTGTTGCCGAGGTTTTTGAAGGTGACACGACCGGCAAGGCGTCGGTGGATCAGGGCTATACCTATTCCGGTCACCCGGTTGGGGCAGCAGCAGCGCTCGCCGCGCTGTCCGAGATCAAGCGCTTGCGCGTCTGGGAAAACGCTGCCGCGCGCGGGGATGAGCTGTTTGCCGGTTTGCAAAAACTGGCCGAGAAATACGACGTGATCGGAGATGTGCGCGGCGGCGAGGGGCTGATGTGTGCGCTGGAACTGGTCTCGGATCGCTCGACCAAGGCACCCATCGCGAAACACCTGCCGCTGCAGGTTCAGAAAGCGGCCTATGAAGACGGTGTGATGGTGCGTGTGTCCGGCAACAATATCATCCTGTCTCCGCCGCTGATCATAACATCAGAGGACGTGGCCAAGATCCTATCGGCGCTGGATACCGGTCTGGCGACTCTTTAATCACCGCTCACCTGACCTCGCCCGTCCCGGGCGGGGTCAGACTTTAACCGCCTGCAACTCTTCAAGCAGGTCCAGCAGTTGGTTCAGCTTCTCGCGGCCCATCTGCGCTTCGATATTGTTTGAGATCGCCAGCGATGTGGCAAGGTTGTCTTCCAATACCGCGCGGCCGGCATCGGTGATCCGAACCATGGTGCGGCGCTTGTCTTGTTTGTCTTGGCGACGGGTGATCTGGCCATCGGTCTCCATTGTGCGCAGAATGCGGGTGAGGCTGGGCAGCAGCAGGCAGGCCTCGTGGGCAATTGCGCTTTGCTCAACCTCGCCCAGCTCGTCCAAAACCCTCAGGATGCGCCACTTCTGTTCGGTGAGCTGAATGTCATGAAGCATATCCCGGATCGGTGCCATGACGGTTTCCCGTGCGCGCAACAGCGCAATCGGAAGGGATCGGGTGGTGCTTTTTGTATGGCTTTGTGTGGTCATGCGGCCTTCTAAATCGCCAATTTCGAAATTGCAAAGATTAACAAGGCAAGTTCTTGACAGCGAGATTGCAAAAAAGTAAACATGTTAACCAATAGGGGAGGGCACATGCCACATTTTCACGTCGAGTATTCCGGGAACCTAGAGGACAAGGTCGACATGGATGGCTTGTGTGAGTGCATCCGAGCAACGGCTGCTGAGATTGACACCTTTCCGATGCCGGGAATTCGTGTCCGCGCTGTGCGGGTCAATCACTTTGCAATTGCAGACGGTGATCCGGCGCATGGCTTTATCGATATCTCGATCCGCCTGCGCGCCGGTCGGTCCGATGACGTAAAGCAGGATGCCACGCAGCGTATTTTTGAGGCGGTCAAAGCGTATTTGGCACCAGCCTTCAAACATCGTTCGATCGCGCTCTCGCTTGAGATGCGCGACATCGACCCGAAGCTTTCGCCCAAGACTGGTACGATCCGCGATCACCTTGGCGCCACTACGCAGGAGACCTGACCCATGAGCGCACTGGACACCAACATCGAAAAACTGGCGGGATTTCTGGCGCGGTTCAAAGAGGCAGGCATCAAGAACCGTATCGCGGGCGAGGATGTTGCTGGTTCCGCTGGCGTATTTCAGTCTACCTCGCCAGTCGACAAGTCTGTGATCTGCGATGTAGCACACGGTACAGCAGATGACATCGACGCCGCGGCCAAAGCAGCCCATGCCGCCTTTGCAGAGTGGCGCGACATGCCTGCCAGCGAACGCCGCCGTATTCTGCTGAACGTGGCGGATGCCATCGAAACACGTGCCGAGGAAATCGCGCTGTGCGAATGCTGGGACACGGGTCAGACCCTGCGTTTTATGTCCAAGGCGGCTCTGCGCGGAGCCGAGAATTTTCGCTATTTTGCAGATCAGGTTGTGCAGGCGCGCGACGGTCAGCATCTGAAATCGCCGACCCTGATGAATGTCACCACCCGCGTGCCGATTGGTCCGGTTGGCGTGATCACCCCGTGGAACACGCCGTTCATGCTGTCGACCTGGAAGATCGCGCCCGCTCTGGCTGCAGGCTGTACCGTGGTTCACAAACCCGCCGAGGATTCGCCCCTGTCAGCCCGCTTGCTAGTCGAAATCGCCGAAGAGGCCGGATTGCCCAAAGGTGTACTGAACACTGTGAACGGCTTTGGCCCCGATGCGGGTAAGGCGTTGACCGAGCACCCTATGATCAAGGCCATCGCCTTTGTTGGCGAAAGCCGCACAGGTAGCATCATCACCAAACAGGGCGCGGACACGCTGAAGCGGATGCACCTGGAGCTCGGCGGCAAGAACCCGGTCATCGTGTTCGACGATGCCGATCTGGACCGCGCTTTGGATGCCGTGATCTTCATGATCTATTCAATCAACGGCGAGCGCTGTACCTCGTCCTCGCGCTTGCTGGTGCAGGACAGCATCAAGGAAGAGTTCGAGGCCAAGCTGATCGAACGTGTGAACAACATCAAGGTTGGCCACCCTCTGGATCCGGCAACCGAAATCGGTCCGCTGGTGACGGAAGAGCACTACAACAAGGTGACCAGTTATTTCGACATCGCCAAAGAGGACGGCGCGACCGTCGCAGCCGGAGGTGTGAAGCTGGGTGACGAGGGGTACTTCATTCGTCCGACCCTATTCACTAATGCCACCAACCAGATGCGCATTGCGCGTGAAGAAATTTTTGGCCCTGTCCTGACCTCAATCCCGTTCTCAACTGAGGAAGAAGCGCTGCAGATGGCCAATGACACGCCTTATGGTCTGACCGGGTATGTCTGGACCAACGACCTGACGCGGGCGCTGCGCTTTACCGACAAGCTTGAGGCCGGAATGATCTGGGTGAACTCGGAAAATGTGCGCCACCTGCCGACGCCCTTTGGTGGCGTCAAAGCGTCCGGTATCGGGCGCGACGGTGGCGACTGGTCGTTCGAGTTTTATATGGAGCAAAAGCACATTGGCTTTGCAACCGGTCAACACAAGATCATGCAATTGGGGAAGTAAATTAGCGGCACTGTCCCCATTGGGCGGGGACAAAGCTAGGATAGAAGTAAACGCGCACAAACTGGTCCGGCACTTTACGCTTACTGCAGGACCGAAGGATGTCAGGTAGCTTCAACTTTGGTTGCCAGGCATTACAAATGCGAGGAGGAACTGCCATGGGAAAGATTGTACAGGCCGCGAAGATAACGCATGTGCCAAGCATCTGGATGTCCCACACGATGCCGAAATACAAAGGCATCCGCCAACCTGCCATCGATGGCTATGCGCGCCTTCGTCAGGATGCGATCGACCGCAAGGTCGATACGTTTGTCATTTTTGACACCCACTGGATCACCAATCAGGGGTTCCACCTGAACACGAAAGAGCACCACAAGGGCCGGTTCATTAGTCATGAACTGCCGCACATGCTGGCGGATATGGAGTTCGACTATCGCGGCGATCACGAGCTTGGGGAAACCATCCTTGATGTTCTGCGCGAACGTGGCGAACGGGCCCTTGGGCATTCGCACCCCGATATGGGTATGGAGTACGGCACCCTGCTTCCGATGCACTTCATCAACGAAGGCGTGAATGCGCGGGTTTTGCCCGTGGCAGTCAACCAATTCTCGTCCATCGCTGAAAATCGGGTCTGGGGTGAAGCCATCGCCGAAGGCATCCGACGCTCGGACCGGAACGTCTCGATCCTGGCTTCTGGGTCGTTGAGCCACGATTTCACCCCCAATGAACGATCGGTCGATGGACTGAATTCGGTAAACGGCGAATTCAATCGCCAGATGGATATGCGCGTGCTGGATCTTTGGGAACAAGGCCGCTTCGAAGAGTTCCTCGAACTTCTGCCCGACTACGCGAAGAAATGCGCGGGCGAGTGCGCCATGAACGATACCGCCTTGCTGTTCGGCGCCCTCGGTTGGGGCAGCTACAAGGGCAAGATCGACATCTACACCCCGTATTTCGGTAGCTCCGGGACCGGGCAGGCAAATGTCAGCTTCTCGGTCTAAAACCGGAAACACAGGGAAATTCGAATGACTGAACTGCGTCTTAACGATCCAAGCCTGCTTGCCGAAAGGGCGCGGGTGGGGTCCAGATGGGTTGATGCTTCAGACGGTGAGCGCGCGATTGACGTGATAGATCCGGCGACGGGTGAGGTGATCGGGCGTGTGCCCAATCTGGGTGCTGCCGAGACGGTCGAGGCGATTGCCGATGCGCAGCGCGCGCAGAAAGACTGGGCCAAACGTACCGCGAAAGAGCGCAGCCAAATCTTACGTCGCTGGTATGATCTGATGATGGAAAACCAGGATGATCTGGGTGCCATTCTGACCGCTGAACAGGGTAAGCCTTTGGCCGAGGCCAAGGGCGAGATCGCCTATGGCGCCAGCTTCATCGAGTGGTTCGCGGAAGAGGCCCGCCGGGCCTACGGCGATGTCACACCCGGCCATGCGCCGGACAAGCGGATCATTACTGTCAAGCAACCCATCGGCGTTGTGGCCGCGATAACGCCGTGGAACTTTCCCAACGCCATGATCACCCGGAAGGCTGGACCGGCCTTTGCGGCGGGTTGTTCGATGGTGTTGAAACCTGCTAGCCAGACGCCGTTCTCGGCCATCGCACTTGCCGTTCTCGCCGAACGAGCGGGACTGCCCGCTGGTTTGTTCTCGGTCATTACCGGTTCGGCGCGGGAGATAGGTGGCGAGATGACCTCAAGCCCGATCGTGCAAAAGCTGACCTTCACCGGTTCGACTGAGATCGGAGCGATGCTTTATGCGCAATGCGCGCCAACGATCAAGAAGCTAGGGTTGGAGTTGGGTGGCAATGCGCCGTTCATTGTATTCGACGATGCCGATCTGGATGCTGCCGTCGAAGGCGCCATGATCGCCAAGTTCAGAAACAACGGTCAGACCTGCGTATGCGCAAACCGCATTTACGTGCAGGCCGGGGTCTATGACGCCTTCGCTGAAAAGCTGGCTGCAAAAGTTGCGGCCCTGCCAACCGGGAATGGGTTTGATGAAGGTATCGTTTTCGGTCCTCTGATCGACCATGCCGCCGTGGACAAAGTCGCCGAACACATCGGTGACGCGACTTCAAAAGGGGCTAAGGTCGCACTTGGGGGTAAACCCCACACACTTGGCGGCACGTTTTTTGAGCCAACCATTCTGACCGACGTGACCTCGGATATGGCGGTGGCGACCGAAGAAACCTTTGGCCCCGTCGCTCCCTTGTTCAAATTCGAAACCGAAAGCGAGGTTGTCGCCGCTTCCAATGATACCGAATTCGGCTTGGCCTCGTATTTCTATTCCCGTGACATGGCGCGTGTCTGGCGCGTATCCGAGGCGTTGGAATACGGGATGGTCGGTGTGAACACCGGTCTGATCTCAACGGCAGAGGCTCCGTTCGGCGGTGTCAAAATGTCGGGTCTTGGACGCGAGGGATCTCGATATGGCCTCGATGATTTCATGGAGTTGAAGTACATCTGCATGGGCGGAATTTCCCCTTCTGAGGAGGCTTAGTGCATGAATTGGGACGAATTTTCTCATTGGGGGCAGCAGATCTCCAGTTGGGCTGCTGACTACCACAAGACTTTGGCGGATCGGCCTGTTCGGGCGCAGACAACGCCGGGGGAAATTGCCGCGCAGCTTGAGGTCTCACCCCCGGAATCTGGTGAGCCGATGGAGGCCATCATGGCCGATTTCGAACGTATCGTGATGCCCGGGATCACCCATTGGCAGCACCCTCGGTTCTTTGCGTATTTCCCGGCGAATGCTGCCCCGCCTTCAATGTTGGCGGAGATGCTGGTGACCACCATCGCCGCGCAATGCATGCTATGGCAAACCGCACCCGCGGCGACTGAGGTCGAAGGCGTTATGGTGGACTGGCTGCGACAAGCGCTAGGTCTGCCGGATGGTATGACCGGCGTCATTCAGGACAGCGCGTCTTCGGCGACTTTGTCTGCGGTTCTGACGATGCGCGAACGCGCCACTGGGTACACAGGCAATCGCCAGGGGCTGAACACCAAAGGGGCGCTGCGGATCTACTGCTCAGACCAGGTGCATTCCTCGATTGACCGTGCTTGTTGGGTTGCTGGAATCGGCCAGGATAACTTGGTCAAGCTGCCGACACAGGGACCGACCTACGCGATTGACGCCGTCGCGCTTGAGGCCGCTATCCGCGATGACATCGAAGCCGGTTATGTGCCAGCCGGGATCATTGCGATCACCGGCGGCACGGGCGTTGGGGCCTGTGATGATCTGGAAGTTGTGGCTGACATCGCGCAGAAATACGACCTTTATACCCATCTCGACGCGGCTTGGGCCGGATCGGCCATGATTTGCCCGGAGTTCCGCGAGGCCCTTTGGGACGGGGCTGATCGCTATGACAGCATTGTTTTCAACCCACATAAATGGCTGGGCGCTCAGTTCGATTGCGCCATCCAGTTTCTGCGTGACGCCACACCGCAGCTCAACACGCTTAAGATCGAACCCGAATACCTCAAGACAACCGGTGCAGAGGTGACGAATTATTCGGAATGGACTATCCCGTTGGGACGTCGGTTCCGTGCGCTGAAGATTTGGTTCTTGTTGCGCTCTTACGGGTTGGACGGTCTGCGTACACGAATCCGAAATCACGTGGTTTGGGCCAATCAAGTGGCCGAGAAGATTGGCGCGATGGAGGGGTTCGAGATCACGACTGGGCCGATACTCAGCCTGTTTTCCTTCCGCTGCCCGGGTGACGATGCGATGCAGCAGCGTCTGGTTGATGCGCTGAATGATGACGGCCGAATTTATCTGACCCAAGGCATGTTTGATGGTCGCAAGATCATTCGTTTTCAGGTCGGACAATTCGATACAACACGCGACGATGTACTGATGGCAGCAGACGTTATTCGTGAGGTTTGGGAGACACTTAAATGAAATTCGCAACCTTCTCTGCCGATGGGCAGACTTACTTTGGTGCGATCGCGGATGTCGGCGCAATTGCGTTGAATGATGCTTTCCCAGATCATGCGAGCCTTTATGAGGTAATCGCTGCTGGAGCGTTTGATCAACTGGCAGCAGCCGCCAATAGTAGGGACGTGACCCACACGGATTTCACCTACGAGATGGTGATGCCCGATGTCCGCCGCATCCTGTGCGTCGGCGTTAACTTCCCGGACCGCAACGCCGAATACAAAGACGGCAGCGCACAGCCAAAATACATGTCGCTGTTCCCACGTTTCGCAAGCGGCTTCACCGGCCACAACCGCCCTCTGATCCGTCCGCCGGAAAACCACACGCTGGACTACGAAGGCGAAGTGGCGATTATCATCGGCAAGACTGGGCGTCGGATTTCGCAGGAGGACGCCTACGACCACATCGCAGCCCTGACGCTGTGCAACGAAGGTACGATCCGGGATTGGGTGCGTCACGCCAAGTTCAACGTCACGCAAGGCAAGAACTGGGACAACACGGGTGCCATCGGCCCGTGGCTGGTGCCGTTCACCGACGCCGCGCAACTGGACGATGCGCGTATTCAGACCCACGTGAACGGCGAATTGCGTCAGGACGACACCCTGAACCGCATGATGTTCCCGATCCGGCGCGAAATCGAATACATCTCGACCTTTATGAGCCTGCAGCCGGGCGACATCATTGTTACCGGAACGCCGACCGGGGCAGGGGCTCGGTTTGATCCTCCGAAATATTTGGCCCCGGGTGATGTGGTTGAGGTCGCTGTCGAGGGCATCGGTACGCTGCGCAACACTGTAGAGGACGAAATGCGATGACGCCCGAAGATCATTCCCGCGCAGCTGCTGATCTGCTGATGGCTGAACGGAATGGAGATCAGATCGGCCTGCTAACCCTGCGCCACCCCGAGATGGGCATGGACGATGCCTACGAGGTGCAGAACGCCATCTATCGCCAGAAACTAGCCGAGGGGCGCAAGGTGATTGGCTGGAAGATCGGTTTGACCTCGAAAGCGATGCAATATGCGCTGAACATCGACATCCCTGACAGTGGCATCCTGTTTGATGACATGGCCTTTGAACACGGTGGAACGGTTCCGGAAGGTCGTTTCATCCAGCCGCGCATCGAAGCCGAGATCGCCTTTGTGATGAAGTCTGCCGTTGGAGGCGAAAACGTCACGCGCGAGGATATCATCGCTGCTACGGACTATGTAGCGCCTTCCATTGAAATCCTCGACACGCGTATTCAACGTGTGGATCCCGAGTCCGGCAAATCTCGCACAGTATTTGACACGATCAGCGACAATGCCGCCAATGCAGGTATCGTGCTGGGCGCGGACCGGCACACCGTGGATGCTTTTGATCTCCGCTGGGTCGGTGCGCTGACCTTCCGCAATGGTGAAATCGAGGAAACCGGCCTAGGCGCGGGCGTTCTGAACGATCCGGTCGAAAGCGTTGTCTGGCTGGCCCGCCGCATGGCGCAATACGGACAATACATCGAACCCGGTCAAATCATCCTGTCCGGCAGCTTTATCCGCCCGGTCGAGTGCCCGTCAGGTACTGAAATCCATGCCGATTTCGGGCCATTTGGCTCGGTCGATATCAATTTCGCCTGAAAGGAAAGCCGCATATGCCAGCGCCAAAGAATACGTTCAAAGCCGCTCTCAAGGCGGGGCAGCCGCAGATCGGCTGCTGGATCGGGATGGCCAACGCCTATACCGCTGAGATCGCAGCAACCGCGCAGTTCGACTGGCTGCTGGTTGACGGTGAACACGCGCCGAATGATCTACGCTCGATCCTCGAACAGGTGCAGGTGATCGAAGGATCAGGTAGCACCCCGGTCGCGCGCCTGCCGATAGGCGAAACCTGGATGATCAAGCAGTATCTGGACGCGGGCGTGCAGAACCTTCTGGTGCCCATGGTCGAAAGCGGGGATCACGCGCGTGAGCTGGTTCGGGCAGTACAATACCCACCGCATGGCGTGCGGGGCGTTGGATCGGCACTGGCGCGGGCCTCGCGGTTTTCAGCCATCCCGGACTACCTGAAAACGGCGGACGAACAGATTTGCCTGCTGGTGCAGGTGGAAAACAAAAAGGGTCTGGTGGCGCTGGACGATATTCTAACAACCGATGTGGATGGGGTGTTCATCGGCCCATCCGATCTGGCCGCCGATATGGGGCATATCGGAAATGCCGGTCACCCCGATGTGGTTGCGGCCGTTTTGGACGCGCTGGCCCGCATCGTGGCGGCGGGTAAGGCGGCGGGTATCCTGACCCTTGATCCGGCAATGCAACGCAAATGCCTGGATCTAGGGGCCACATTCATGGCCACCAATATTGACGTGACTCTATTTGCAACTGCAATGCGTAACGCCGCCGAAATCGGGCTGGGCCTGCTGCCGGATCAGACCGCCTCAGGCGTTGCGGAAACCGCTGCGGCCAGCAAATATCTGCAGCAACTGTGTAAACACTGGTCGCACAAGGCCGAGGTGTTTTTTGACGAAAAGAAGGGAAGCGTGGCCTTTGCGGATGGCGACAGCGTGACCCTTGAAGCGAATGACGACAGGCTGACGATTAACGCTGCGACCGGGCCGCGCGGGGACTTGGAGCAGTGGAAAGGCGTGATCGAAGCCCACCTGGTGCGTTTTGCCTTTCGGGAAGAGCTCCGTATCCAATGGTCTGAGTAAGAGCGCCAAAAAAATGCCAGAACCTATCTATGCCATTGGTGACATCCACGGTCAGTTGCACATGCTAGAAGACGCGCTGGCCCGCATCGAAAAGGACGGCGGGCATGATGCGCAAGTCGTCTTTATCGGTGACTATACGGATCGCGGCGCCCACAGCCGGGAGGTTCTGGACCTTTTGGTGAAAGGACAGTCCGAAGGCAGAAACTGGACATTCCTGCGCGGCAACCACGATCAGATGTGCGCAATGTTCCTTGAGGACTACCCGCGAAACGACGCGCGTCTACTGGTCGGGTATCATTGGCTGCATCCTCGGATAGGCGGCGTTGAGACGCTAAACTCCTATGGCGTTAAGGTCAGCGAAGGGGATCGAATATATCAGGTCCATGCTCAGGCCAAAGCCGCCGTGCCGCAGGCCCATATCGATTTTCTGGCAGGTCTGTTGCCCTACTACCTGCGCAACAACGTGCTGTTCGTCCATGCAGGCATACAGCCCGGCATCCCCTTGCATCGTCAGGACCCCGACGACCTGATCTGGATCCGAGACGAGTTTCTGGACTGTCCGGACCCTCACCCGTGGCTGGTTGTTCACGGCCACACCCACGTCGCCAACCCTGAACACCATGGAAACCGTGTGAACATCGATACCGGGGCGGGATATGGCAAACCTCTGACGGTTGCGGTTTTCGAAGGATCGAAGTGTTGGCTGTTGCACGACGAGGGGCGCAAGCCCCTGACTTACATTGGCTCCCTATAAGTTTCGGTAAACCAGAAGGTCTTGTCACAAGAACTTTGCTTGAGCGGAGCAGGGCGGTTGCATAGCATTTAGGAATGACTAAACCTGCCTCCTTCAAGTACTTCTAAACCAGCCCCGAGATCATCCGCTTGGCGGTGATGCTGTACATCAGGTTTCCACTCTCGCTTCGCAATGTCGAAGATCTACTTCATGAGCGAGGCATTGATGTGAGCCACTAAACTGTCCGAGAAAGGCGGAACAGGTTCGGTCCGATGTTTGCGTGAGAGATCCGAAGAAAACGGGTTCAGCAACTCCGAGCTTTTTCAAAATGGAGGTGGCACGTGGACGAGGTTTTCGTGAAGGTGAATTGCAAACGCCTCTATCTCTGGCGTGCCGTCGATCACGAAGGTGAAGTGCTGGAAGCCGTTGTCACCAAACGCCGGAACAAAGCTGCAGCACTGAAATTCCTCAAAAAATTGATAAAGCCACACGAAAAAGCGGAAAACGTTGTCACGGATCGCTTCGCATCGTACCGTGCCGCTCTCCTAGATCTTGGTGCTTCCGAAAAACAGCAGACGGGTAGGTGGTTTAATAACCGCGTTGAGAATTTGCACCTGCGGTTTCGCCAGCGCGAACGCGCCATTCAGCGTATCAGGCGCGTGTGAAGTCCGCAGAAATTCGCCGCCATCCACTCTTCCGTCTACAACCACTTCAGCTAAGAAAGATCGCTCGCCAGCAGAGATACCTTCAGGCTGACGCGTTCCGCCGCTCCCGCCGAGTGGCGCGAACTTGGTGCGGCATAAAGGGTAGTTATACTGGTCTAGCTGAGATTGGTTCGAATTTGTCTGACAGCACCGCTACTCACGCCCGCTTCACATCAGTTGTCTTCACTGATCTGGAATTGCGATGCGATTCCAGCGAGTTGGCGATTGCGTTGTCAATCAGAGACGGGGCAAACCGCAATCTCTGAGCGTCATGCGTCGAAGTTCCAGATGTCGCGCTGAACCTTCCAGCCGTCGTTGCCTTTTCGAAAGTAAAGAACGTACTTCCCAGCAAGTTCTTGCCCGCCCATTGAACCTGTGAGAGTCCCCATCGTAACTGCAAAATCGCCACTGACATGAGCTGCTGTCGGATTGGCCAAAACGTTCTCCAAGCCCCCGTCAATTGCCGCCTGCCAATACTCTCGAATGGCAGCATGGCCAGACATTGTAGGAGCACCAGGTGGCATTAGGGCTCCATCCTCGGCGTAAGCCGCTGTCGCCATACCCGCGTCTTTAGCATTTATTCCTTCAATGATGGAAGCGTCGAGCGCCTTTACACTTTCAACATCCGACATTTTCTCCTCCTAAGTTTACCCGGTGGTGTTGTCAGACTATCACAATAGCCTGTCTCGATGTTCACCTTCGTATGTGCGTGAAAAATACTTAAGTTTGGGAAAGCCAATTGTCGCTGCTTGGGCCGTCTTGACGCTTTAGGTAAGGAGTTTGATGGATGGTAGCTGAACCCGAAAAGCAGACATTCATCGCAGATACAGCGAAGGTCCACTTTGAGCCAAAGCGGAACTTCTATTCCGCTTCCAACGATGAAACCTGTTGTACCTAATAACGCAACAGCACGAGACGATGTATCCATATACCCTAAGACTGCGGAGTGGTCATGCCAGGATGCTTACCGATACGGAGTTACGTTAATCTTTGTAGCTGGGTTCAAATCATCGTTCGGGTCCGTAAAGACGCCTTCTGGAAAGGACACTGAGATAGGCCGATCTGTCGTGTCCATGCACAGCATATGATTGTTGTCCCCGTCACCCAGGTTGGCGAGCGTGAGCGGCTTCACTTCACGACGGGTCCCATCGGGTGCCTCGACGGTGATAGTATAAAGATCGCGTTCTGTCTCACCTGGTTCGCTGCCATCCTTAAGCGTCACACCCCCTTCCCACGTCACTCGGACCGCCTGAACGACACCGTCCGTCGGGCAGAGGCTGCCCCTGACGCGACGCGGGCCCAAAGTGCCGACTAATGTCCAGTCCTCCACAACTTCGGCCAAAACAATCGATGGTCCGTCTTCTAAGGGTATCACCGACGCACTCACTCCCTGAAAATCAAGCATGCCGTCGATCGAATGCAAATGTCCGACAACGTCAACTCTAACCGGTGGGTCGGTTTCGGCGGGTCCCAATTGCCCTATCAAAAGAACCGTGCGCAACTCACCAGGGTCTGTGGCTGGCAGCACGGACGCGCAGTGCATCTTCCCCGACGCGCCTGACCGAGTTGTAACTTTGAAATCTCCGGCCTGCATAGTCGCGATATCTATCTCAGTAGAAAAGATCACTGGCATTCCGGTGTTGCCCGCAGACCCCCTGCAAATCACATTGGAGACGCGTGGAAGTGCATTAAGCCCGTGGAAGGCCGAGAGGAGATTGGCGGATTGGCTGTTCATTTCTCTAGGCAGGCCAGCATCTGGCGTCGTGTCAATGAGGTCGCGATTGGATATGTTGTCAGTCCAAGACCCCGGTCCATACTTTATGAACCAAACAACTCCGGCGCTGATTGCCACCGTCACACCTAGCAAGCCGGCGATGATGGTCCGCTTCGAAATGCCCTTGATCACACAAGTTACCTTTGCAAGCTGTGGGTCGCGGATTCAATTCTTACAGTAAGCTTCCTGTCCAATGAAGAAGAGTCTGGTAAGAAACCGCAAGAGTAGCGAAGCAAGCTCAATGGGTAGTGAGAATATACTCGTCTAGGCTTTAGTTGGGCAGAACCATCGCCAATAGTGTCGACCGTATATACACAACTGAACGGCCTGAAATTGGCAGCTTCGTCCGCGCTATTTATTTTCAATACAACCCCGGCGCAGGGCAGGTTCGTTCCACTGAACGGAGTTGCCAAGTGGATCAATTATCCTGCCAAGTTGGCGAACTACTGGAACACCGAGACTCCGGGCGTGAATTTGCCTTTTCGGATCATGTTGACCAGTTTAATCCCACTAAAAGCGAATGCCGCAATGGTGAATAACTGGAGACCCAACGTCGGTTTTCTATTTCCAGAGAGAAGAGCAAACAGCCAAACCGAGGGATCAAACATCTTTACCTCCATTTTTAGGTCACGCATCCGCACGTATCAAATCGCTAGCTTTTTCACCGATCATGATGGCTGGCGCATTGGTGTTACCGCTGACGATTTCCGGCATGATAGAGCAGTCTGCCACACGCAGGTTTGCTATACCGTGTACCCTTAGTTTTGCGTCTACGACCGATGCTTCGGTGCTTCCCATCGCGCAAGTACCGGTAGGATGATAGATGGATGCGGTGTTTGATCTGACCCAGTCCAGCGTGCCTTCATAGTCGTCGCAACTCAGCTGAGCCGTTGGCCGAAATTCCTCTGAAATCTTTGAGGCCAAAGGATTATGCTTGGCTATTCTGCGGGCGATGTTCACTCCGTCAACAATGGTTCGGCAATCCGTTTCAGTGGACAGATAGTTCGGTATAATCTTGACATATTTAGAGGGATCCGGGCCGTTCAAGCGTAGCTCCCCCCGGCTTTCAGGGCGCAGTTGGCAGACCGACATGGTGAAGGCTGAGAACGGATGAACGCCCTCGCCAGGGCTGTCGGCGGACCAGGGCTGAACGTGAAACTGGATATCGGGGGTTTCTACATCCTCGCGGGTTTTCATGAACCCGGTGGCAAGGCTGGCGGCCATGGTCATAGGGCCTGCACGGAACAGCGCGTATTTTAGGGCGATACGCGCCTGATTGAACAGGCTGCGGACTTCATCATTCAGTGTCGGTTCATTGCATTTGAACACTAATCGAGCCTGCAAGTGGTCCTGCAGTCCTTTGCCAACACCAGGCAAGGCGTGCAGGGGTTCGATACCGTTTTCCTTCAGGTGGTCTGGGTCTCCGATCCCTGAAAGCATCAGGATTTGCGGCGAGTTTATCGCTCCGCCGGACAGAATGATTTCGCGCCGGACGGTCAGAGTTTTCTCTGTTCCAGAGCGATCCCGGTACACCAGACCGGTTGCTTTCTTTCCCTCCAGAACCACGCGCGTTACGAGCGCATTTGTAATGATGTTTAGGTTTTGTCGATCCCGAATGGGTTTCAGATAGGCAACGGCTGCACTGCACCGGCGGCCATTGCGGGTGGTTAGTTGGAAATACCCCACCCCCTCTTGTTCCGCGCCGTTGTAATCGGGGTTGAACGGATAGCCCGCCGCCTGCGCTGCGGCCACCCACGCGTCACAGATCGGGCGTTGAATACGCATGTTGGATACGGACAAGGGCCCACCAACGCCGTGGAATTCATCTTCACCTCGCTCCTGGTCTTCGCAGCGCTTGAAAAGGGGCAGGACATCGTCCCAGCCCCAGCCCTCATTGCCCATTTGCCGCCAGCGATCATAGTCCTCTTTCTGCCCACGAACGTAGAGCAAACCGTTCAATGAGGATGACCCGCCCAGTACCTTGCCGCGTGGCCAGTCGATGGATCGACCATTCAGACCAGGATCAGGTTCGGTGCGATAACACCAATCGACCGATGGGTTGTGCATGGTTTTGAAGTAGCCAACGGGGATGTGAATCCATGGGTTTGTATCGCGGCCACCTGCCTCAAGTAGCGCAACGGTCGTGTTAGGATTAGCGCTCAGCCGGTTGGCAATGACGCAGCCCGAAGACCCGGCGCCCACAACCGCATAATCCACTTCCATGACTGCCTCCTCCTCACGCCGTCGAAAAAACTCTATGCAAGATGTAAGAAATATACTAGCCTTTTTTGATACAAAACGTCTCAATAATTGCGATCAGGGAGGTAAGCAATGGAGATCGGTAAGAAACTAAGTGGTATTTCGCGGCGGGATTTCTTCCGTGTGGCTGGCCGTTACGGTATGAGTTCGACTCTGCTGGCAGCCGGCGGGTTTGGTGGAGCGATGAGCTTAGCCAACCTGGCGCAAGCGGCTGAATCCACGTATGAAAAGCGGTTCTCAAAAGAGCCCAAGCACACGCTGAAGTTTGGCGCTTCAGGCTTCAACACTCGCAACCTTCTGATCGAACGCGCCGGGGCTATCGAGTTCGCGCGTGATCTGGAAGAACGCACAGATGGTGAGATTCGGATCGAGTTCATCGGCGACAATCAGATCTGCGGACAACTTAGCTGTGTTGAAAAAACGCAGCAGGGAATCGTCGATATCTACGCTGCTTCAACCCAGAACTCGGCTGGTGGCGCGCCTTATCTGAACGTGCTGGACTACGCCTATATGTTCCCAAGCCGTGCGGCGCAGTACCATTTCTTCTACAGCCCCGCGAGCCAGCGCATTCTCCGCGACCCCCTGGAGAAACGGCATGGGCTGAAGTTCCTGTTTACCCATTGCGAACTGCGCGGCCTGCAAATGGGCTCGACCTTTGCGGACAAGCCCACAGTAACCAAACTGGAAGAGCTGTTCGGCACCAAGAACCGCGTGACCGGCACGCAGTTGGGCCGGATTGCAATGCAGTTGCTGAACCTGAACCCGGTTCCGGTGGCCTGGGAAGAGACGTTGGACGCTCTGAAAACAGGTCTGATTGACGGGGCCGAAACTTGGGCCTCTGCTGTGGCTTACGCCAATATGGCGCCGGTGGTATCGCAGTCGGTGAACCTGAAGTTCTTCTGCGGCACCGAGCACACCTCGATGTCGGCCAAGGTCTTCGATAGCCTCGGAGGCGAGTTGCAGGACGCAGTGATGGAGTCTTCCTACTTCACTCAGGCGTTGATCCAAGGTGCGAATGAGGCTGCTTTGTTGAACACAGTTGGCTTCTCGGAGCCGCAGCTTCCCAACACGATCTTTGCCGAAAACGGTGTCCGCCCGGCCTTCCTGCCGGACGATCAGATCAAACTGGCCGAAGAGATGTGCGCTCCGAACTACAACCCTGAGCCTTGGGCGCAGTGGCGTGAACGCCTGAATAAATGGGCTGGCGGCATCGATACGTATCAGGAAATCTACGACATCGCGCGTGAAATTCCGGCCGATACCCTGCCGGAAAACGTCGAACCGCGCCGTTGGTGGATGGGCCAAGCCTGATAAGCTGATGTGAACCGGCCCTCAAACGGGCCGGTTCCAAAAGACACACCGACTGGGAGGACGGGGTACATGTCGTTATGGGCAGACATAGGCGCGATCTTCAGCGCCTTTCTCAGCCAGGATTCGTTCGAGATTCAATCCGCTCTGGAATCTGACGCTGCTTGGGTTCTGGGTGCAGTGGCCTCTGCAATTGGCGGACTTCTGGTCATGCTGGTCTATCGAAAGGTGCCCTTCATAGAACGCCATCTGGAACGATCAGTGATGGTTTATTCGTATCTTGCCATTGCACTGATCATCTTCTGGGGCGTGATCGACCGCTTTGTGTTTAACGATCAAGAGCCTTGGTCAACGACCATTCCACCCCTGCTTTTTATGGTTATGGCGTGGTTCGGGGCGTCTTACAACGTACGCCTTCGCACGCATCTGAGTTTCAGTGAATTCCGCACCGCGATGCCGAGGGCAGGGCAACTTACTTGCCTGATACTTGATGCGGTTCTGTGGTTTATCTTTGCGGTGATTGTCATTGTCACCACAACCCGACTGGTGGCCCTGTCTGCGTCAAATTTCCAGATCGTACTGGGTACCGACAACGTCATGCAGTGGTGGTTCCTTCTGGCTGCGCCGCTGTCTTTCTTCTTGATGGTCGGGCGCGTGTTTCAAAACCTCGCGGATGATCTGCACAATTGGAAAACAGGCGAGCCTCTCATCAAGCAGGCCGTGATCGGAGCAGACTAATGACAGATGGAACCATGGTCACATTGATCTCGCTTGGGGTCACCTTTCTATTCATGCTGGGCGTACCGGTTCTGCTGGTCATCGGCTACTGGGTCATCGGTTGTTCCTTTGTCCTCGGCTTGACGCTCGACAATATGGGCGCCGAGCTTTTGAACGTCTTCAACAAGGGTTTTGCCCTGCTGGCGATGCCGCTGTTCATCTTGACCGGAGACCTGATCAACAAATCCGGCATCGCGAGGAGGCTCAGCGACTTCGCCTATGCATGTCTGGGTTGGATACGCGGCGGGCTGGCGATGGCCTCTCTGGGGGCGTGCGGATTGTTCGCCGCTATTTCGGGCTCGAACTCGGCCACGACCGCCACCATTGGTTCTATGCTGCACCCAGAGATGGTCAAGGGCGGTTATGATGAGCGGTTCAGTGCGGCCACTGCGGCGGCGGGGGGCACGGTGGGGATCATCATTCCGCCGTCGATTATTTTCATCGTCTATGGGTTCCTGATGAACCTGCCGATCTCGGAGCTGTTCGTCGCGGGCATCCTGCCCGGTGCGTTGATGGTCTTTGGTATGCAGTTTGCCTGCTGGATCATCTGCCGAATGAACGGCTGGGGCCACTTGATCCCGCTGCAACTGAACCGGGTGCTGAAAACCGCGTTCGGCGCATGGCTGGGTTTCTTCGCCATCGGGCTGGTTCTGTGGGGCATCTACACAGGTAAGTTCTCACCCACCGAAGCGGCGGGTGTGACCGTTGGTTTCTGTGTGATCGCCGGGTTGGTCAGCTATCCGATCAACCGGATCATGGGCGCACGGAACGATATTCCGCCGACCGAAAAAAGCTACGCCGAGATGTTCGTGGTCGAAGGCTTTACGATCCCCGAGATCCCCTCAATTGTGATCCGGTCAGCCCAGATCACAGGTATCCTTGCCCCGCTTATCGCAATTTCAGTGGTGATGCAGCAAATCCTGTCGCTGCTGGGGGCGCAAGAAACCATTGGGAACTTTGTAACCTCAATGGGCGGCTACCACGCGGTTCTATTTACCTCGATGGTGATCGTCTTCTTTTCCGGTATGGTGCTGGAAAGCTTGCCGGTGACGATCATCCTTGCGCCAATCCTCGCGCCGATCGCGGCCTCGGTTGGGATAGATCCGATCCATTTCTCGGTGATCTTCCTGGTGGGCGCGTCTATCGGCTTTATCACTCCGCCCTACGGTTTGAACCTCTATGTGGCATCAGGCGTGACGGGTGTACCCTACTTCCGTCTCTTGCGATACACGGTGCCTTATCTGGTGGCTTTGCTGTCCGTATGGATATTGGTGTCGCTTGTGCCCGATCTGGCCTTGATCCTGCTGCCAAATAACTAGAATGTTGCGGGATGGCCGAGACGGAAACACAAGACAAAGAAACTCAGATCCCGACCAACCTGCGCCTTCTTCTCATCCTTGAGGAGGTGGCGCGGCGCGGGGTCGCCGTCAAACCATCGGACCTAATCGAGACATTGGGACTGGCCAAGCCCACAATCCACCGTCTGCTGCAAACCGCTGAGGCCGAAGGTTTCCTACAACGAGATCTGGATGGCCGCTCATTTGGTCCTGGGCACCGGCTGAGGTCGCTTTCGGTCAATACAATGTCTTCCGAACACCTGCGCACGGCGCGTTTGGCAATCTTGCGCAGCGTCGCCGAAAACGTGGGTGAGACTTGTAACATAGCCATCCCAGACCGGGAAGGGATGATCTACCTCGACCGGGTTGAAACGAAATGGCCGCTACGCATTCAATTGCCAATCGGTACTCAGGTGCCCTTCCATTGCACTGCTAGCGGCAAAATGTACCTGTCTACCCTGCGTCAGAAGACGTTGGATGGGTTTCTCTCTGCAGGCAATTTACAACCGCGGACCGAACAATCCCTAACGAACCCCAAAGCACTACGCGAAGAAATCCGCGGAATCGCTGAGAACGGTTACTCGACAGATGATGAGGAATTCATGGCTGGAATGACGGCCATCGCTGTGCCTATTCGTGATGGTCAAGGCAGATTAGTAGGCACACTTTCGGTACATGCCCCAACCCAACGCCACGACGTCAACAGCCTGCTGTCCTTTCTGAACATCCTGCAAAAAGGAGCAGGCGAGCTTTCGGAAATGCTAGCTAACTGATTTCTACTCGCGGCTACGGTCAAAGATTTGGTCAAATCAGACAAAATATATTCTTTTCTAGCCGACTCAGGAAATCAGCTACCCGAGCATTATCATCCGCCGCGTCACGGTCATTCGGATCGCACAAAGGGCAGGGCTATCGCTGGCATAAACTACGAGCGTGTTTGACGCTCTCCTGAAAGATCGTGCGATCTCGGGAAGCATTGGTTACATCGAAAGCGGATGTCTCGGCGTTGCTGAATGCCCGCTAACGAATGAAGATAACAAGCTTTCAGAGCTCGGGTCAGGCCTCCATTTATTTGGCACGGCCGACAGGAATAGTTGGTCTAGAAACTCGAAATCGGTCGTTGAAGCACAAAGTGGGAAGGTCGCAAAGTCGGCACGGTGGACATCTGTTTCCGGTAACGAACGACCCATCTAGCCCAAAGTTCCGTTTTCTAGTGCGCAATTTAGAAAGCATTGGGCAAGAAATAATCCTGGTGTCGTAGTTGGCTGAAAGCTCGACAAATGCAGCTTCCAAGCGCCCAAGTTTGCCTATTCTAGAGCACACACTAAGGACATGGAGTTCAGCCAGCTCTTCGACGGATCGGTAATTCTCGCCGTCGCCTTCGGAAAGTTTAAGAAGCGTTTTTTGCTTCGGCTTGTGGAAAGCCCAAATTGCGGCAATTCTTGAGAAAGCGAAGCCTTCCAACATCGTATGGGCAATAAATTCGCCGAATATTCGGTGCCCGTTCTGGTTTGAGCACGATCCCTTCGCGTTCATTGTAGTGGATCGTTTCAAAGTCGACACCGCCTTGCCGGGATGCTTCCCCAATCGCTAAAGTGCGAGTTTTCCCGTCTTGATCCTGTAGCTACTAAAGAAGCTATGCGAGACAATGTCACTTCGACAACGTCAAAGAAGCCGTCATTGCGTTTGCATTCCGTACTGGTCCAAAGTGATGCTCAGTAAGAGTTGAATGGAGGCCTCGATGAGCGAAGAAACGATAGGATTTGTTGGTGTTGGCTTGATGGGTCAGGGTATGGCCGCAAATCTGCTAAAAGCAGGCTTCACAGTTAGTGTGGTTGCTCATCGAAATCGTGGCCCTGTCGATGACTTGGTCGCTCAGGGTGCGACGGAGGCGGAAAGCCTCGCGGAGCTTGCGGCAGTTTCCTCAGTTATCCATATTTGTGCACCCGGTTCACCTCAGGTCGAGGCAATTGTCGCGGCCATGATGCCAACCATGCAAGCCGGTAGCGTCATTGTGGATTGTTCCACGTCAGACCCGAATTCCACTACGGCACTCGCAAATAAGTTAGCGCAGGCCGGTCACCATATGGCGGACGCGCCGTTGGGCGGGACACCTGTGCAGGCACAGAACGGAGAGCTGGCGACCATGGTCGGCGCTGACCCAGTTGTTTTTGAGCGGTTGGAGCCTGTTATTGCAGCTTGGGCAAAGACCATCGTTCACATAGGCCCATGTGCTGCAGGGCACAAAATGAAGCTTCTGAATAACTTTCTTTCACTGGGATACGCGGCGCTCTATTCAGAAGCGTTGGCATTGTCCGAAAAAGTCGGAATTTCCACCAAGGAATTCGACTCGGTCATTCGTGGCAGCAGGATGGATTGCGGGTTTTATCAAACCTTTATGGGCTACGCGGTTGAAGGCAATCGAGAGTCCCACAAATTCACTCTGTCCAATGCTCTAAAAGATTTGCGTTACCTCGAAGCCATGGCAGATGAAGTGGGGCTGTCCAATCCAATCGGAAACGCCGCAAAGAACAGTTTTGCTATGGCGCTCGCCGCTGGAGGTGATGGGCCGAACGACTATGTTCCTCACCTTGTCGATTTCGTAGCTGCGAGAAACGGCGTATCCAAGGCGTAATTCTGGTCGCGTTGTACGCGCAATTAAGAGCGAAATCTTTAAGATGCAGGAACTTGGATTTCAGGTAGTCCCCGCAATCATGCTGAGGATTAAAACCGAGAAGTTTCTTTGCCTTGGCGTTTTGAATGGAAGGTTTGATCCAGCTTAATTTTCTTATTAAATTCAATTATTTAATAAATCGGCACGACCAACTCTGATGTTGTTAAACTCACAGAGTGGTTGTCGTTTGATACGTTGAAAACCTGATAATCCAAGCCATCGACCGTCTGGCAGCTGTCAACCATTTGGCCAAGATAGCGCGCGTCAATACATGCAAAAATAATCCTGCGGCGTAGAGAGGCATCATGTATACAGGCTGACAAGTTCAGTTAGCGTTCATGCGGCTCAATCTCGTTGTTGATCCGCAAGCCACGGATGTCGAACCCGCTTCTTCGTTGGAAACTTTTTGCCGTAGCCCAATTCTCCACTTGGACACAGAATAGCTGTCCTCAAGCACCGTCGGGTGTTTCTCGACGTTTGGAATAGAGGGCAGCATTGCCAGCCTCGCTAAGACTGGTTCGAATTGATCGACAGCACCTTAACTCAGAAGCTGAAACACAGGTACCTTTCCGGTCAGTCCTTTAAATTCTTGATCCCGTAAAAATCGTGTTTTCTTGGATGTTCCTAACGCTTCGACAACCGACGCATCGACTAGTGTTTCGGCAGCTCGCGCGTGTTCACATAGGCGAGCTGCAAGATTTGGCACTTCTCCAATGGCCGCATAGTCAATCCGGCCTTCAAATCCGATACAGCCAATAGTGGTTTCACCCTTGGCGATACCGATCCCGAGACCCAAGCTCGATCCCTCCTTTTGAAAGGGTCCAAGCGCGTTTGCGACCGCAACATGCAGCTCGCTCGCAAAGGTGACAGCCTGGCCTGTAGGATCGCGTGCCCGCAGCGGGGCATTAAACAAAACAACGATGCCGTCGCCCAAGAAACGTTCAAGTGTGCCCTGATGCCGTTCAATCAGTGGTCCAGCGCAATTGTGAAATACGTTGAGGGCTTCCAGTACTACTTGAGGATCAGAGGCTTCCGTAAAGGCCGAGAATCCTCTTAGATCCGCAAACAAAACGACGATGTCCGCTCTTCGGTTCTTAAGAATAGCGCTGTCATTACCAACCGAAATAATTTCTTCTGCCACTTGCCTTGGTAGAAAGCGGCGCAAACGATTGAACCGCTCAATCTGACCAATCTGTTGATTTACTCGTTTCTCGAGTTCCTTGTTCCAGCCCTGCACTTCGTCATGCAAAGCTTTTGTTCGGAGCATGGAACGTACACGAGCAATGAGTGCAATTGTGTCAACTGGTTTGGTGAGATAGTCATTTGCACCAGCCTCAAGCCCTTGCACCATATCTTCAGTGTTCGAACGAGCTGTTATCAGAACCACCGGAATAAAGGGGAGTATTGGATCCATTCTCAATCTTCGACAGACTTCGAAACCGTCCAGCTTAGGCATCATTACGTCTAGCAAGATCAAGTCGGGCGACAAATCAGTAGCTTTTTCTATAGCGTCTTCGCCATCTATGGCCTCGGCAGTACTGTAACCATGCGCGCTAAGTCGCATGGTCAGCAGGTTGCGATTGTCCCGCTGGTCATCGACAATCAAAATGAGTGGTGGGTCTTTCATTTTTTCATTCAGACCTGTCCAACAAAGGTAATGACTTTGGCCAACAGAGCACGCGGACTGTAGGGCTTGGTAACGTAATCGTCGCATCCGGCTTCCCGTGCTTTTGTTTCGTCGCCAGACAAAGCAAAGGATGTTACCGCGATGATTGGAATGTTCGCGCCTTTTGGATGCTGCTTTATCTGGCGGGTGGCATCGTAGCCGTCCAATTCTGGCATCTGGATATCCATCAAGATTAGATCGGGCTTTTCAGCAATCGCTCGGTCTACTCCTTGCGCTCCGTTTTCGGCCTCCAGCACTTCGAAGCCGTGACTGCCTAGAAGGTCTCGGAGTATGCGTCTGTTGTCAGCCTGGTCTTCTATGACAAGTATTCTTTTCGACATGCTCAGCTCCTCGTGGCCTGGACGGGGAGTACAACAGTGAAAGTCGAACCGTTGCCAAGGCTGCTGGCGACTTCAATTCGCCCACCGTGCATTTCTACGATCTTTTGAGAGATAGACAGACCGAGGCCAGTACCCCCGGCGGCACGCGTAGACGAGGCGTCAGCCTGTTTGAATTCCAGGAAAACCTCATCAATTTGCTCTGCGGAGATTCCAACTCCTGTATCAGTTACGGTTATTACAAACCGTTGATCACGACGCGCCAAGTTTATTTCGACGTAGCCCTTGTCGGTGAACTTTACCGCATTTCCGACGATGTTAAGTAAGACCTGTCTAATTCGACCCGCGTCGCCATGCCCAGTGGGGAGTCCGCCTTCTACTTTGGTGCGGATTTCCAGTCCCTTGCTCGCTGCTATAGGCTCAATCGTGGAAACAACGTCTGTGAGGATCTCAGACATCGAATATGTGTCCAGTGCCAGTTCGAGTGCTCCGGCTTCAATCTTTGAAAGATCCAGAACATCATTGATCAATGACAGTAGTATTTTACCATTCACTTGAACCCGATGCAGCGGATCGTCGATTTTTTGGGGCACCGGACCATAAATTCCATCCCGGATCATTTCGGTGTATCCGAGGATCGAATTCATCGGAGTTCGCAATTCATGGCTCATATTGGCGAGAAATTGCGACTTGTGCAGGTTTGCAGTCTCAAGCTCATCGTACAACGTACCCAAACGCTCTGTCATACGATTGGCGCTGCGGGCGAGATCTCCAAGCTCGTCGGTGCTCTTGATATTAGCTCGGGCGGTAAAGTCGCCTTGAGCAACTTTTCTTAGCGTGACCCGGATTTGCTCAATCGTGCGGATCAAAGATTTGCTGAGCAGGAAGCCAAGCAAAATCGCAATAACGACTGCAATCCCAGCTGAAGCAAGCACCATTCGCCACGATTGATCAAACGCGTTTTGGTTAATCAAAGCTTTCGAGCGCATACCATCGCGCAAAAGCAGGTATCGTTTCTCAATCAGATTGTCCAAAGACTTAATTATTGGGACCAGCTGCAACTCGAATATTGATTTGGCAACTACAATCTGCCCAGCTTCATATCGCTCAACGATATCAAGTCCTATTCGTTTTATTTCTCGAGTCTTTCGCGACACATCCGCGATTTCATCGTTGGAAAAAAGGCTAAGATCCGGTTGATCCCTTGTCTCAATGAGATGACCAAGCGACTGAATAACATGCAGCTTAGCTTCAAAGAACCCTGCACTGTCGCCAAGCATGGTGTTGCCTCCAGTCTCAGCAAAAATTGCCGTTCCATTCAACCAGATTTCTTGCAGACTGCTTTCAAACACCTTTAGATTTGATAGCCGTACCTGATCTTGAAGCAACTCAGCAGTTCGAAGGTTCGCTTTGCGCAACTCGGATAGCCCGGTGAACGCCAGTATTAGCATTAACCCGACAATACCAAGTAGCGCGACCAGCAACTTGGTTCTTATCTTGATGTGAAACCCGCTGGGCGAATTGGTAGAGGTTATTTTTGCGCTATCTGCGGCTTTCACGAAATCAGAAGTTTCGGCAGTCATGCAATCGCTCCCGACAGTATTGATCGGATATGCAATTGACTAATTATGCATCAGAAATGCCGGATCACAAAATCATTGAAGAAGCTCAGGGAAGTTGAATAATTATGCTTATGAGTAATGGCGCCTTGTGAATTGGACCGTCCAGCTCGTTGCCGGCTTTTGCTTTTACCATTATGAAATCCTGCGATTGGCAGATACACCGCTCAAAGCTGCGGTGTTTCGATATCAGGTAGGCACTTTGAGAGTGAGGGCGATGGCACTCAATATGCGTCTGACAGTTCCTTTGGTGCAATTCGGCCTCGGTGACGGTTTGGATGGCACTGCTGGCTTTGATCCTGTTCGGGCTGATGCGCTGTGTAAACTTTGGCAGCGCCTACAATTTCTCGTCTTTCCTGAATTACAACGCGATGTTCGTTGCGATCGCGCTGCGCATACGTTTCGTGATCATGACTGGCGGGAGTGATCTGTCGGTCGGATCCGTTGCGGCCTCTACGTCGGTTGTTGCTAAGTATCTCAGCCCAAACGCAGTTCAGGTTGCGCTGCCGGAGGCTGGCCGGAGTCTTTTTGGCCTTGGGTTTTGGAGCCGGACAACCCCTTGAGGGCATCGGATGGGAATTGTCGGCCATCGCGTCCGTCGTGGTGGGCGGCACCTTGTTAACGGGTGGGATGGGTTCGATCCTTGCGACGGTGGCCGGAGCGCTGTTGCTGGGGCTGGTCTTCAACGTTCCAAACTTTGAAAACGGTCAGGGCACCATCAGTTTCAGTGCCTATTGGCAGATGGTCATACGTGGAGGCTTTCTATTTGCGGTCATCCTTTTACAGTCTCGGGTTATTGCCAGGCAGCAGAAGGTCTTGGGTTCGTGAATCGCATAGAAAGTGTTTCAGCGCGGCTGTTCAACGTTCCGCTCGCAGAGGTCCTCGTCGATGCCAAACATGGGGATCACACGTTTTTTCAACTGATCACAGTTACTATTCAAACCTCGGATGGGGTCGAGGGGGTCGGATATACTTATACGGGGGGCAAGGGTGGTCATGCCATCCTGGCGATGATCCAGCATGATCTGGCACCGTTCCTTGTAGGACAAGACGCTGAACAGATCGAAAGCCTGTACGACGCCATGCAGTGGCATGTGCACTACGTCGCGCGGGGCGGGATCGCCTCGTTTGCCATTTCGGCCGTGGATATTGCCCTTTGGGATATTCGCGGCAAAACACGAAATGCACCATTGTGGCAGATGGCCGGCGGAGCGTCGA
>NZ_JBQFXO010000017.1:0-52351 GCF_056540865.1 Ruegeria sp. AL11 | reverse complement strand
CTGCGGTCAGCGTCGTCTTACCATGGTCAACGTGCCCAATCGTGCCGATGTTGACGTGCGGTTTTGTACGCTCAAACTTTTCCTTTGCCATGATGGCCTCCTTTTTCGGTAATGAAGGGAGCGTGATACCCACGCTCCCTCAAATCTTTGGTTATGCGTATTTCGCTTGGATCTCGTCCGAGATGTTCTGCGGAACCGGATCGTAGTGGTCGAACTGCATGGTGAACTGGGCACGGCCCGACGACATCGAACGCAGAGTGTTGATGTAGCCAAACATGTTCGCCAGCGGAACGAACGCGTCGATTGCGATCGCGTTGCCGCGCGGTTCCTGACCAGACACCTGGCCACGACGCGAGGTCAGGTCGCCGATGATACCGCCGGTGTATTCTTCCGGGGTGATCACTTCGACCTTCATGATCGGTTCCAGCAGTTTCGCGCCAGCTTTGCGCATGCCTTCACGCATACACATACGGGCCGCGATTTCGAACGCCAGAACGCTCGAGTCAACGTCGTGGAACTTACCGTCCAGCAGGGCAACCTTGAAGTCGATCACGGGGAAGCCAGCCAGAGGGCCGCTGTCCATAACCGACTGGATGCCTTTTTCGACACCCGGGATGTATTCCTTCGGAACGGCACCACCAACGATGCGGCTTTCGAACGAATAACCTTCGCCCGGCTCGGTCGGAGTGATCTCGAGTTTAACCTCACCGAACTGACCCGAACCACCCGACTGTTTCTTGTGGGTGTAGGTGTGCTCGACCGGCATCGAGATGGTTTCGCGATAGGCCACCTGAGGAGCACCGATGTTCGCTTCAACCTTGAACTCACGCTTCAGACGGTCAACCAGGATGTCCAGGTGAAGTTCACCCATGCCCTTCATGATGGTCTGACCCGATTCCAGGTCGGTTTCCACACGGAAGGACGGGTCTTCGGCGGCCAGACGGGCCAGACCCTGGGACATCTTCTCTTGGTCGCCCTTGGTTTTGGGCTCAACCGCGATCTCGATCACCGGATCGGGGAAGGTCATGGTTTCAAGAACCACCGGATCCTTCGCGTCACACAGGGTGTCACCGGTGGTGGTGTCTTTCAGACCCGCCAGCGCGATGATGTCGCCTGCAAACGCTTCTTCGATCTCTTCCCGGTTGTTCGAGTGCATCATCATCATACGACCGATGCGCTCTTTCTTACCTTTGGTCGAGTTCAGGATCGAGTCACCCTTGTTCATGGTGCCCGAGTAGATCCGGGTGAAGGTCAGCGAGCCAACAAAGGGGTCGTTCATGATTTTGAACGCCAGACCCGAGAAGGCCATTTCGTCGTCTGCACGACGTGCGATGTCACGAACTTCTTCCTCGTCGCCGGGTTTGAAGCCCATGTAATCAACAACGTCCAGCGGGCTGGGCAGATAATCGATCACAGCGTTGAGCAGCGGCTGAACGCCTTTGTTCTTGAACGCCGAACCACCCAGAACCGGAACGAACGCGATGTCCAGCGTACCTTTGCGCAGCAGGGCGCGCAGGGTCGGAACGTCGGGCTCATTGCCTTCCAGGTATTCCATCATCGCGTCGTCGTCCATTTCGACGGCCGCTTCGATCATCTTGCCGCGCCATTCGTCAGCCATGTCTTTCAGGCTGTCGCGGATCGGAGCTTTGATCCAGCTTGCGCCCAGATCTTCACCCTGCCACAACCACTCTTCCATGGTGACCAGGTCGATCAGACCTTCCAGCTCGGACTCGGCGCCGATCGGAATACCAACCGGAACAGCGCGTGCGCCGGTGCGGTCTTCGATCATGCGAACGCAGTTGAAGAAGTCTGCGCCGATCTTGTCCATTTTGTTGACGAAAACCATACGCGGAACTTTGTAGCGGTCAGCCTGACGCCACACGGTTTCGGTCTGGGGCTCAACACCTGCGTTTGCGTCCAGAACGCAGACGGCACCGTCGAGAACCGCCAACGAACGCTCAACCTCGATGGTGAAGTCAACGTGGCCGGGGGTGTCGATGATGTTCAGGCGGTGCTTGGGGGTATCGGCGGTCTGACCGTCCTCGGTGCGCTCCCAGAAAGTGGTGGTCGCAGCCGAAGTGATGGTGATGCCGCGTTCCTGCTCCTGCTCCATCCAGTCCATGGTGGCTGCACCATCGTGCACCTCACCGATGTTGTGGGATTTACCAGTGTAATACAGGATACGCTCCGAGCAGGTGGTCTTACCTGCGTCAATGTGCGCCATGATACCGAAGTTACGGTATAGTTCGAGCGGATATTCGCGTGCCATTTTTGATAAGCCTCTGAATTACCAACGGTAGTGGCTGAAGGCTTTGTTCGCCTCGGCCATCTTGTGGGTGTCTTCGCGCTTCTTCACGGCGGTACCGCGGGACTGTACAGCGTCCAGCAGTTCGCCGGCGAGGCGTTCTTCCATGGTGTTTTCGTTGCGGCCACGCGCAGCAGTGATCAGCCAACGGATGGCCAGTGCTTCGCGGCGCTCGGGGCGCACTTCGACCGGAACCTGATAGGTTGCACCACCAACGCGGCGCGAGCGAACCTCGACCGACGGTTTGATGTTGTCGAGTGCTTCGTGGAATACTTCGACAGGTGCGCGCTTGATTTTGTTCTCAACGCGGTCAAACGCGTTGTAAACGATGCGCTCTGCAACCGACTTCTTGCCGTCGATCATCAGGTTGTTCATGAATTTGGTCAGTACCTTGTCGCCAAATTTGGCGTCGGGCAGGACTTCGCGTTTTTCGGCGGCGTGACGACGTGACATATCAGCCTCTCCTTCTTACTTGGGACGCTTCGCGCCGTATTTCGAACGACGTTGCTTACGATCTTTGACGCCCTGAGTATCCAGAACACCGCGCAGGATGTGGTAACGCACACCGGGAAGGTCTTTTACACGGCCGCCACGGATCAGAACAACCGAGTGTTCCTGCAGGTTGTGGCTTTCACCGGGGATGTACGAGATGACCTCGAACCCGTTGGTCAGGCGCACCTTGGCAACCTTACGCATAGCCGAGTTCGGCTTTTTCGGTGTGGTGGTATACACACGGGTGCAGACGCCGCGTTTCTGCGGGCACTGCTCCAGGTGCATGGACTTCGAGCGTTTTACTTTGGGCTGCCGCGGCTTGCGGATCAGCTGTTGAATAGTTGGCATTCCGGTTTCTTCCCCGTTTTGCAACACACATGACATGCACGCGCATTGCGTGCGGTTAAACTTGCTGCACTTATGCGTCCACAAGCGCAAAACCCGCGAGCGTTCCCATTCCGAGGTGAACGTCGCGGTTTGTTATCAGAGGACGCGAACTGCAAAATTGTCCGGGTCTTGACCAGTTCATTACTGAAATCGGTTTTGGGGCGGCCCCCGGTACCGAGATGACGCGCGTAATAGGGGGAGTCGGCCCAAGTGTCAACAGCACTTACCCCAGCGCGAAAATCTGGGCACCAAACTGGCCGGATTGCGCTGTGATATCAACGATTGCGAGCACGGGCCAGCCTCTTCTGGCGTTGCGGGTGCAGGCATAGCCCGGCATAGTGCGCGCAGACCTCTTAGCTATGGATGACAGATGCAGGTTATCGGCCTTTGCCGCTTTTCCTTTCCGGCCCTTGGCAGCTTTCAGACCGAACATGAAACCCTGGATGATCGGCGTCGTCACCTCTACAGCTCTACCCGTCTGGAAGAGAGGTTCCGACTGTTCGAGTCCTCGACCCTGCCCTGTTTTCGCGAACACACCGACGAGGATTTCGAGCTGCTGGTGGTGATTGGAGACTGCCTGCCCAAAGAAGCCTATGACAGGCTGCACGACCTGACGGCCGACGTGAAACAGGTTCGGATCGTTCAGGAATCGCCCCGGGCCGACAAATCGCATCGCCATATCATGAAGGATATCCTGAACGCGGCCCGCAAGGATCCGGATCAGCCTTGCATCCAATTCCGCCACGACGATGACGACGCCGTATCCGTGGATTTCGTTGAGCGTCTGCGCGAAGCCGTCCGCGACAGCAAGGGCCTGATGGAGCGCAGCACCATTGTCGGCATTGATTTCAATCAGGGCTTCTTTGCCCGTCTCAACACCGATGGGATTACAGCGAAACCGACGCATAAACCGCTTTTGGGCGTGGGTCTTGGAATGCATATCGCAGGCGGCTGCAAACAGACCATCATCAGCTTTACCCATCATCGCATGGGCCGCTTCATGCCGATCGTCAGCTATACCGATGCACCAATGTGGGTGCGTTCGCTCAACGGGTTCAACGACTCACGCGGGGCGCGCAACTATGACCGCGAACTCTCGGCCCTCAGCCCCGAACTTGAGGGAGAGTTCATCGCCCGTTTTGCCATTGATCAAAGCATCGTCCGGCGGGTTCACGGCGCGCCCTGAGTTGTCCTTTCGCGGAACAGAGTAAACAAGCCAGCCGCGACAACCAGCCCGGCGCCGAACAAGGTCACCGCATCGGGCCATTCGCCAAACACAACCCAGCCCAAGCCCAAGGCCCAGATCAGGCTGGAGTATCGGAAGGGGGCAATAAAACCGACCTCGCCTTCTCGCATCACCATCACGCTGCACAGATAACCAATCAGGACAAACACAGCCGCCGAGGCCACCAGAACAGCATTCCCGCCGGACAGGTTGACCCACCCTTCAAACACCGACACCAACCCTGCGGCGACAGAGATCGACAGCGAGGTTGCAAGGGTTACCACCAGTGACGGTACTTGCGGTGACATGCGCCGGGTGATCAGGTCTCGGATCGTCACCGAGACCACAGCCAGCAACGCATAGATCGCATAGACGCTGAAACCGTCCGGCCCGGGCCGTACGATCAGCAACATGCCCATGAACCCGACGACAATCGCCATAATGCGCCGCCAGCCGATATGTTCCGAGAAGAACAGGACCGCCCCCAGCGTCACGGTCAACGGCAACACCTGAAGAACCGCTGTCACATTCGCCAGTGGCATGTTCTTGAGCGCGGTCAGAAAGAAAAACGTCGCGAACAGTTCAGCAACACAGCGAATGGAAACCAGCCATTTGTCATGCCGTGAAAAATTCAGGTGCAACGCCCCAAGATGGCGCGCCAACCCGTAAACAAGCAGAGTCGCCAAAGCCCCTCGGATCGCAACCAATTGAAACAAGGGCAGCTCTCGCAGGGCGATTTTGACCAGCGTGTCATTCACTGTAAATGCGGCCATGCTGGCCATCATCAGCAGCGCGCCTTTAACATTCGGACTCATTCAAACAATACTCGGCCTTCAAACAATGGCGGTATTCACGCTTCAATCTCACGCAAAGTCAATTCGCGCGTCTCAATCCTAAAATTTTTTCACGAAGAGCAACTGTAACCGGTTGTTTTCCAGTCGCTTCAGCCCGTCATCTGGGCCGAGGGCGTCGATTTGGAAATCGCGATCTCCTCATCCGTCATCTCTTCCTCCACCCCTTCGAATAACGGGGTCGAAAGATACCGCTCTCCTGTGTCTGGAAGCATCACCAGCATCACTGATCCGTTCGGAGCGGTCTCAGTCAGTTTCATCGCCACCGCAAATGTGGATCCACCTGATATGCCGGTGAAAATTCCCTCTTCCGCAGCCAGACGGCGCGACCAGGCAATACCGTCAGCGCCGGGCACGGGGATCAATTCATCATAGAAGCCGTTGTCTATGGCCTCCTGCAGGACCCAAGGAATGAAATCAGGTGTCCAGCCCTGAATCGGATGCGGCTCGAAGTTCGGATGGCTTTCGGTCGGCTGATGCGTGTCGTTGCGGGTGTTCACATAGCCCGAAGAGACAATCGCCGCATTCGCAGGTTCCGTCAGGATAATCTTCGTGTCCGGGCGTTCTTTCCTCAGAACCCGCGCCACGCCCGAGACGGTTCCGCCAGTGCCATAACCCGTCACCCAATAGTCGAGCTTCTGCCCGTCGAAATCCGCCAGAATCTCCCGCGCGGTGGTGTTTTCATGAATGTCGGCATTTGCCGCGGTTTCAAACTGACTGGCGAGGAACCAGCCATTCTGCTCGGCCAGCTCCTTGGCTTTGGTATACATGCCGAACCCTTTCTGGGCGCGCGGAGTCAGGACAACCTTGGCCCCCAGGAACCGCATCAGCTTGCGCCGCTCGACCGAAAAACTGTCGGCCATGGTCACAACCAGAGGATAGCCCTTGGCCGCACAGACCATCGCCAGCCCAATCCCGGTATTGCCCGAGGTCGCCTCAACCACCGTCTGACCTGGTTTCAGCCGACCGTCTCGCTCGGCCGCTTCGATGATGTTCAGCGCCAGTCGGTCCTTGACGGAACTGGCCGGGTTAAACGCTTCGAACTTCACATAGACTGTTACGTTTGAGGGCGCGATTCTGTTGATCCGCACGCAGGGCGTGTCTCCGACAGTGTCCAGAATGCTGTCATACAGGCGCTTGCGCCCTTGCGTTTGCCGAGTTGTCATGGCGGCCCCCTCCTCTGCTTTGCGCAACCATGCCACAAACCGGGTCACATTGATAATTTTCTTTGCGAAAGAGCGCTTCGGGGGGCGCAAACAAAAAGGCCCCGCGAAATCGCAGGGCCTTTTCTTTCTCTCATATCCGAAGGTTACTCGCGGCTTTCCGGTGTTTCCACCAGAACGTCCAGTTCATCCCCTACCATGTCGTCGTCAAAACTGGGCGCGGCCAGAGCAGCAGCGGCTTCGGCCTCTTCCCGGCGGGCTTCGATGACCACATTGTCACGCGACTGCGCGATGTGGCGGACGGCCTGAGTTGCACCACCGGTACCGGCGGGGATCAGGCGGCCAACGATGACGTTCTCTTTCAGGCCAACCAACTTGTCTTTCTTGCCCTGAACCGAAGCTTCGGTCAGCACACGTGTGGTTTCCTGGAACGACGCCGCCGAGATGAACGAACGTGTTTGCAGCGAGGCTTTGGTGATCCCCAGAAGGATCGGCTCGCCCTGTGCCGGACGACCACCGCGGGCGATGGTCTTCTCGTTGGCCGCGTCGAACTCTTGCTTGTCGACATGCTCGCCTTTCAGCAGGGTGGTGTCGCCTGAATCCAGGATCTCCCACTTCTGCAGCATCTGGCGCACGATGACTTCGATGTGCTTGTCGTTGATCTTCACGCCCTGCAGACGATAGACGTCCTGCACTTCGTCGATCATGTAATCCGCCAGCGCTTCGACACCCATGATAGACAGGATGTCATGCGGAGCCGGGTTACCGTCCATCAGGTATTCACCCTTCTGGATGAAGTCCCCTTCGGCGACCGGGATGTGCTTGCCCTTGGGCACCATGTACTCGATGGTCTCCATGGACTCGTCAGCCGGTTCGATGCTGATGCGACGCTTGTTCTTGTAGTCGCGGCCAAAGCGCACGTAACCATCGGCTTCTGCGATGATCGCGTGATCTTTCGGACGACGCGCTTCGAACAGTTCGGCCACACGCGGCAGACCACCGGTGATGTCCTTGGTCTTGGCACCTTCACGCGGGATACGCGCAACAACGTCACCGGCTTCGACCTTCTGACCATCTTCGACCGACAGGATCGCATCCACCGACATCGGATAGTGAACCGGGTTGCCCGCATCGTTGCGGACCGGTTCGCCATCTTCGCCGACCAGAATGATCTCGGGCTTGAGGTCGCTGCCTTTGGGGGCCGCGCGCCAGTCGATCACGATCTTCTGGGTCATACCGGTTGCTTCGTCGGTCTCGTCGCGGACAGCAAGGCCCGAAACCAGATCGACATATTTCGCAGTACCGGCTTTTTCGGCGATGATCGGCAGGGTGTAGGGATCCCATTCGAACAGCTTGTCGCCACGAGCAACCTTGGTGCCGTCCTTGACGAACAGCTTGGAGCCGTAGCCCAGCTTGAAGCTGGCACGCTCTTCGCCGTGTTCGTCGTTGATCACCAGCTTCATGTTCCGGCCCATGACCAGGCTTTCGCCTGCGGCATTGACCAGGATCTGCGGGTTCTCGAACGCAACAACGCCTTCCTGGTTGGCTTCCTGGAACGACTGCTGACCACCCTGCGCAACACCACCGATGTGGAAGGTCCGCATGGTCAGCTGTGTACCGGGTTCACCGATCGACTGCGCGGCGATGATGCCGACAGCTTCACCTGTGTTCACCATGGTACCGCGGGCCAGGTCACGACCGTAGCAGGTTGCACAGACGCCTTCCTCGGACTCACAGGTCAGAGGCGAGCGGATGCGCATCGACGCAACACCGGCTTCATCAATGGTGTCGGCCATGCGTTCGTCGATCAGCTGACCTGCTGCGACGATCACCTCATCGGTGCCCGGACGCAGAACATCGTCAGCCGCCACACGGCCCAGCACACGTTCGGCCAGCGAGGCAACAACCTCACCGTCGTTCACGGCGGCTTCGGCAGTGATCGCACGCTCGGTGCCACAGTCGATCTCACGAACGATGCAGTCTTGTGCCACGTCCACCAGACGACGGGTCAGGTAACCCGAGTTCGCCGTCTTCAGAGCGGTATCCGACAGACCCTTACGGGCACCGTGGGTCGAGTTGAAGTACTCGAGAACGGTAAGACCTTCTTTAAAGTTCGAGATGATCGGCGTCTCAATGATGTCACCGTTCGGCTTGGCCATCAGGCCGCGCATACCGCCCAGCTGTTTCATCTGAGTGACCGAGCCACGCGCACCCGAGTGGGCCATCATGTAGACCGAGTTCGGTTCCTGCTCGGAGCCGTCCTCAGCCCGATCCGACGACGAGATCGTGCTCATCATCGCTTCGGTCACGCGGTCGTTACACTTCGACCAGGCATCAACAACTTTGTTGTACTTTTCGCCCTGAGTGATCAGGCCGTCCATGTACTGCTGTTCAAAGTCCTTCACCTGACCGCGGGTGTCATCAACGATGCCCCACTTGTCGTCCGGAATGACCATGTCGTCTTTACCGAACGAGATGCCCGCCTTGAACGCTTCTTTGAAGCCCATCGACATGATCTGGTCACAGAAGATGACCGACTCTTTCTGACCGCAGTAACGGTAGACGGTGTCGATCACCTGCTGCACTTCTTTCTTCCGCAGCAGGCGGTTGACCAGATCGAACGGCGCTTTGTTGTTCATCGGCAGCAGTGCACCCAAGCGTAGACGGCCCGGAGTGGTTTCATAACGCTTCTGAACTTCGTTGCCTTCGTCGTCGATCTGCGTAATCCGCGCGGTGATTTTCGAGTGCAGATGCACTTCGCCAGAATCCAGCGCGTGCTGAACTTCGTCGATCGAACCGAACACTTTGCCTTCGCCCGGCATGCCTTCACGTTCCAGGGTCACGTAGTAGAGACCCAGGATCATATCCTGCGACGGAACGATGATCGGCGCGCCGTTTGCAGGCGACAGAACGTTGTTCGTCGACATCATCAGAACACGGGCTTCCAGCTGGGCCTCAAGGCTCAGCGGGACGTGGACAGCCATCTGGTCACCGTCGAAGTCGGCGTTAAAGGCCGAACAGACCAGCGGGTGCAGCTGGATGGCTTTGCCTTCGATCAGAACCGGCTCGAACGCCTGAATGCCAAGACGGTGAAGCGTCGGCGCACGGTTCAGCATGACAGGGTGTTCGCGGATCACCTCGTCGAGGATATCCCACACTTCGGGGCGTTCTTTCTCGACCAGTTTCTTCGCCTGTTTCACGGTCGAAGACAGACCCTTGGCTTCAAGGCGCGAGTAGATGAACGGCTTGAACAGCTCCAGCGCCATCTTCTTGGGCAGACCACATTGGTGCAGCTTGAGTTCCGGACCGGTCACAATGACCGAACGGCCCGAGAAGTCGACGCGTTTCCCCAGAAGGTTCTGACGGAAGCGACCCTGCTTACCCTTTAGCATGTCCGACAGCGATTTCAGCGGGCGCTTGTTGGCACCGGTGATCACGCGGCCACGACGGCCGTTGTCAAACAGAGCATCCACGGATTCCTGCAGCATCCGCTTTTCGTTACGGACGATGATGTCAGGTGCGCGCAGTTCGATCAGACGCTTCAGACGGTTGTTCCGGTTGATGACGCGGCGATACAGATCGTTCAGATCCGAGGTCGCGAAACGGCCACCATCCAGCGGAACCAGCGGACGCAGTTCCGGCGGAATGACCGGGATCACGGTCATCACCATCCACTCGGGCCGGTTGCCCGACTCGAGGAAGGATTCAACAACCTTCAGACGCTTGATGATTTTCTTGGGCTTCAGCTCGCCGGTTGCTTCGGCCAGATCAGCGCGCAGCTGCTCGGCTTCGGCTTCCAGATCGATCTGGGCCAGCATCTCACGGATGGCTTCGGCACCGATATTGGCGGTGAACGCGTCCATGCCGTAAGCATCCTGCGCATCCATGTACTCTTCTTCGGTCAGCATCTGGCCATAGGTCAGGTCGGTCAGACCGGGCTCGATGACGACATAGTTTTCAAAGTACAGAACGCGTTCCAGATCACGCAGCGTCATGTCCAGCATCAGACCGATGCGGGACGGCAGCGATTTCAGGAACCAGATATGTGCAACAGGCGCGGCCAGTTCGATATGGCCCATACGCTCACGGCGGACTTTCTGCAGGGTGACTTCCACACCGCATTTCTCGCAGACAACGCCGCGATACTTCATCCGCTTGTATTTGCCGCACAGGCATTCGTAATCTTTGATCGGGCCAAAGATACGCGCGCAGAACAGACCGTCACGCTCGGGCTTGAACGTCCGGTAGTTGATGGTTTCGGGTTTCTTGATCTCGCCATAGGACCAAGACAGAATCCGCTCGGGCGACGCCAGCGAGACCTTGATCTCGTCAAAGACCTTCGGGGGCGTCAGCGGGTTGAACGGGTTGTTGGTGATTTCCTGGTTCATTTGTTACCTCAAATCTTGCGGAAGGGGGGACGGGAGAAAGGGCAGCGCCCTTACTCCTCAACCTCCGCATCCAGGAGTTCCATATTCAGGCCGAGGCCACGGACTTCTTTAACCAGAACGTTGAACGATTCCGGTACGCCCGCTTCAAAGTTATCCTCGCCCTTGACGATCGACTCATAGACCTTGGTCCGGCCGGCGACGTCATCCGATTTCACGGTGAGCATCTCCTGCAGGGTGTAGGCGGCGCCGTAAGCTTCCAAAGCCCAGACTTCCATCTCACCAAAGCGCTGACCACCGAACTGCGCCTTACCGCCCAGCGGCTGCTGGGTAACCAGGCTGTACGGCCCGGTCGAACGCGCGTGGATCTTGTCGTCCACCAGATGGTGCAGTTTCAGCAGGTACTTGATGCCCACGGTCACCGGACGCGCGAATTGCTCACCGGTGCGACCATCGAACAGAACCGACTGACCGCTTTCCGAGAAGCCCGCACGCACCAGCGCGTCGTTGACGTCTGCTTCCTTGGCACCGTCGAAGACCGGGGTTGCGATCGGAACACCGCGGGTCACGTTGCCCGCAGCCTCGATTAAACCATCCTCGTCCAGACCGGTGATGCCTTCTTCGTAGACATTCTCGCCATAGGCCAGCTTCATCGCTTCGCGCACCGGGGTCAGGTCGCCAGAGCGGCGGTATTCACCCAGAGCGTCGTCGATGTTCAGACCCAGACCGCGCGCGGCCCAACCCATGTGGGTTTCAAGGATCTGACCAACGTTCATACGCGAAGGCACACCAAGCGGGTTCAGACAGAAGTCTACCGGAGTACCATCGGCCAGGAACGGCATGTCTTCCATCGGAACAACCTTGGAGATCACACCTTTGTTCCCGTGACGACCGGCCATCTTGTCGCCCGGCTGCAGCTTGCGCTTCACGGCGATGAAGACTTTGACCATCTTCATCACTCCCGGCGGCAAGTCGTCACCACGGCGGACTTTCTCGACCTTGTCTTCGAAACGGGCGTCCAGAGCACGCTTTTGCACTTCGTACTGCTCGTTCAGAGCCTCAACGATCTGTGCGTCCTGCTCGCCTTCCAATGCCAGCTGCCACCACTGACCACGGGTCAGAGTTTCCAGCAGTTCCTCGGTAATCACCGACCCTGCCTTGACGCCTTTCGGGCCTTTGACAGCGGTTTTACCCAGGATCAGGCCTTGCAGACGCGCATAGATGTTACGGTCAAGGATCGCTAGCTCGTCGTCCCGGTCACGGGCCAGGCGTTCGACTTCCTCACGCTCGATCTGCAGCGCACGCTCGTCTTTCTCGACGCCGTGACGGTTGAAGACGCGGACCTCAACGACCGTCCCGTAATCACCCGGCTTCACGCGCAGCGAGGTGTCGCGCACGTCA
This sequence comes from Ruegeria sp. AL11, assembly GCF_056540865.1. NCBI lineage: Bacteria > Pseudomonadati > Pseudomonadota > Alphaproteobacteria > Rhodobacterales > Roseobacteraceae > Ruegeria > Ruegeria sp. AL11. Next base: position 40,142 of record NZ_JBQFXO010000017.1, on the reverse strand, counting down.
GACGCTTTTTCACCAAAGATGGCGCGTAGCAGCTTTTCTTCCGGGGTCATCGGGCTTTCGCCCTTCGGAGTGATCTTGCCGACCAGAATATCGCCCGGCTCAACATCCGCACCGATGTAAACGATGCCCGCCTCGTCGAGGTTGCGCAGCGCTTCTTCACCGACGTTCGGAATGTCGCGGGTGATCTCTTCCGGGCCCAGCTTGGTGTCACGGGCGGCGACTTCAAACTCCTCGATATGGACCGAGGTAAAGACGTCATCACGCGCGATACGTTCCGAGATCAGGATCGAGTCTTCGTAGTTGTAACCGTTCCACGGCATGAACGCGACGACCACGTTCTTACCAAGGGCCAGTTCACCCATATCGGTCGACGGACCATCAGCAATGACCTCGCCCTTCTGGACGGTGTCACCCACCTTGATCAGCGGACGCTGGTTGATGCAGGTGTTCTGGTTCGAACGCTGGAATTTACGCAGACGATAGATGTCAACGCCAGCGTCGCCCAGTTCCAGATCCTCAGTCGCGCGGATAACGATACGCTGGGCATCGACCTGGTCGATGATACCAGCGCGTTTCGCCTGAATCGCAGCGCCCGAGTCGATCGCGACCTTTTCCTCGATCCCGGTACCGACCAGCGGCGCTTCGGCGCGCAGCAGCGGAACCGCCTGACGTTGCATGTTCGAGCCCATCAGAGCGCGGTTGGCGTCGTCATTTTCAAGGAACGGGATCAGCGATGCGGCGACCGAGACCAGCTGTTTCGGCGACACGTCGATCAGGTCCACGTTCTCGCGCGGGGCGAGGGTGTAGTCACCAGCCTGACGGGTCGAGACCAGATCGTTGATGAACTTGCCATCAGCATCCAGCGTCGCGTTCGCCTGCGCCACGGTGTGACGCATTTCCTCGGTCGCGGACATGTAGTGAACCTCATCGGTCACCTCTGCGTCTTTGACGACGCGGTAGGGTGTTTCGATGAAGCCATACTTGTTCACGCGGGCGAATGTGGCCAGCGAGTTGATCAGACCGATGTTCGGACCTTCCGGCGTTTCAATCGGGCACATCCGGCCATAGTGGGTCGGGTGTACGTCGCGCACCTCAAAGCCTGCACGCTCACGCGTCAGACCACCGGGGCCAAGCGCCGAGAGACGGCGTTTGTGAGTAACTTCCGACAGTGGGTTGGTCTGGTCCATGAACTGCGACAGCTGCGACGAGCCGAAGAATTCGCGGACAGCAGCCGCAGCAGGTTTCGCATTGATCAGGTCCTGCGGCATGACAGTGTCGATCTCGACCGACGACATACGCTCTTTGATGGCGCGTTCCATGCGCAGCAGGCCAACGCGATACTGGTTTTCCATCAACTCGCCAACCGAACGCACACGACGGTTGCCGAGGTGGTCGATATCGTCGATGTCGCCTTTGCCGTCACGCAGTTCCACCAGTGCCTTGATGCAGGCCACGATGTCTTCGCGGCGCAGGGTGCGCAGGGTGTCCGGCGCGTCCAGAGCCAGACGCATGTTCATCTTCACACGGCCAACTGCGGACAGGTCGTAACGCTCGCTATCGAAGAACAGAGTGTCAAACAGAGCCGACGCGGCTTCGACGGTGGGCGGCTCACCCGGACGCATGACGCGGTAGATGTCCATGAGCGCGCTTTCGCGGTTCATGTTCTTGTCCTGCGCCATGGTGTTGCGCATGTACGGACCAACATTGACGTTGTCGATGTCCAGAACCGGAATGTCGGTGATACCCGCGTCGATCAGCTCTTTCGCGGTGCCGCCGATCAGATCGCCGTCCTTGTCATATTCCAGCGTCAGCTCGTCACCGGCTTCGACATAGATCGCACCGGTTTCTTCGTTGATGATGTCCTTGGCGACGTATTTGCCAACGATGTGATCGAACGGAACCAACAGGTCGGTGACAGTGCCTTCGTCGATCAGCTTTTTGACCGCGCGCGGGGTGACTTTCTTGCCCGCTTCGGCAATCACTTCACCAGATTTGGCGTCAACCAGATCATAGGTCGGACGGGTGCCGCGTACACGCTCGGGGAAGAACGGCGTGACCCAGCCCTTCTTCTTGTCCAACTTGTAGGACACAGTGTTGTAATACGCGTCCATGATCGCTTCCTGATCCAGACCCAGTGCATATAGCAGGGTTGTCACAGGCAGTTTGCGGCGACGGTCGATACGGGCGAAGACGATGTCTTTGGCGTCGAACTCAAAGTCCAGCCAGCTGCCGCGATACGGGATGATGCGGCAGGCAAACAGCAGTTTGCCCGAGGAATGGGTCTTGCCCTTGTCGTGGTCAAAGAACACACCGGGCGAGCGGTGCATCTGGGACACGATCACACGCTCGGTGCCGTTCACGATGAACGTCCCGTTCGGTGTCATCAGGGGCATGTCGCCCATGAATACGTCCTGTTCTTTGATGTCTTTGACCGATTTCGCGCCGGTGTCCTCATCGACATCAAACACGATCAGACGCAGAGTGACCTTCAGCGGTGCGCTGTAGGTCATGTCGCGCTGCATGCACTCTTCGACGTCGTATTTCGGTTTTTCCAGATCGTATTTCACGAACTCCAGAACGGAGGTTTCGTTGAAATCCTTGATCGGGAAAACCGACTGGAACACACCGTTGATGCCTTCGCCGTCCGTGGGCTGTTCTGCATCGCCGGAGCGCAGGAAAAGATCATAAGAAGATTTCTGTACCTCAATGAGGTTCGGCATCTCCAGCACTTCGCGGATTTTGCCGTAATATTTACGAAGACGTTTCTGGCCAAGGAACGTTTGAGCCATGTCAGATGTCACCTTTCGATGTTCTCAGCGGGCAAAGACACCGTCGGGCCCCGGCATCTTGCACATTCGAGACGACACGCCCGGATCAATTCGTGGCCACCGTCCCGAAGGCGGCCTCCCGATCCGAAAACCGTGTCTTAGAAAACGCCCCACGAATTGAGGCCCTTTCTAAGACAGGTTCGGCTGGACCCGGATTTCTCCGGACCCAGCCAAATTTTTCGGCACATCAGCGATGCGCCAGAGACTAAGCTTAGGCCAGTTCGACTTCGGCGCCAGCTGCTTCCAGCTTGGCTTTGACGTCTTCTGCTTCTGCTTTGTCCACGCCTTCTTTGATCTTGCCGCCGGCTTCGACCAGTTCCTTGGCTTCTTTCAGGCCCAGGCCGGTGATGCCGCGAACTTCTTTGATGACGTTGATTTTCGATGCGCCGGCGTTCTTCAGAACGACGTCGAATTCGGTTTTTTCTTCCTCAGCTGCACCGCCGGCGTCGCCACCAGCAGCCATGACAACTGCGCCGCCTGCTGCGGGCTCGATGCCGTATTCGTCTTTGAGGATGGTTTTCAGTTCTTGTGCTTCCAGCAGGGTCAGACCCACGATGCTTTCTGCGAGTGCTTTCAGATCAGCCATTTTATCAGCTCTTTCCGTTTACAGTGTGTGTTCCAACGTCAGGGGGTATCCCATACGCAGATCATTCAGTGCCAACCGCTTACGCAGCTTCCGCCTTCTCTTCGATGGTGGAAAGGATGCTTGCGATGTTGCTTGCAGGTGCGCCAATTGCACCGGCGATGTTCGAAGCAGGCGCGCCAAGCATACCAGCGATCGTAGCAATAAGCTCTTCACGCGACGGCATTTTCGACACGGCTGTAACACCAGCCCGGTCCAGAGCGTTCTCGCCCATTGCACCGCCAAGGATTTCGAACTTTTGGTTCTCTTTGGCGAAGTCCTCGGCCACCTTGGCTGCTGCCACGGGGTCCTCGGAATAGGTCAGAACGGTCATCCCTGTCAGCAGGTCGGCCATGCTTTCACACGGCTTACCCTCAAGGGCGATTTTGGCGAGCCTGTTCTTGGCAACACGCACGGAGCCGCCCGCGTCACGAGCACGTGCGCGAAGGTCCTGCATCTCGGCAACTGTCAGACCGGCGTAGTGAGCAACCACTACGACGCCAGAGCTTTCGAAGATTTGGCCGAGTTCCTCGACCACTTTCTCTTTCTGGGCTCTATCCACAGTTCTCTCCAAGTTTGGGGCGATCACTCACCCCGGCTCATATTTGCCGAGGGGTTAACCCCAGCGTTCAGGTCCGTTGTTACGGGATTGGCCAAAATGCGCCCGAGGGTGGGACCCTCAGAATTCTTTGGTCTTACCCGTCTCAGGCAGGGAATTAAGGGCCATCTGGCACCACCCACCGTCTTGGACGAAACGAAATAAAGCGCACGACGAATCGCACGCTTTACTTCGCAGCCCTACTTAGGGCAGATGGAGGGGGTTTCCAAGGGGTAAATTGCCCCTATTTGCACTTGCGGCATCAGGTCCGAACCGCCCTTTGTATGCGGGGCGACCCGCAGAGCGGTCAATAGACGCCAGCAATGTCATTGACAGTGGGTTTCAGCTACGGTCACCTCCGGTATGAATGCCCGAAAACACTCCGGGCTTGAGGCAAAATGACAGCGGTTACTCTGGAAGAATTCGACAAGGCCAGTGCCTGCGCCCAAGAGTTGGCGCAGGACTGTCTGTGCACGCCCATCACGCAGATCCGGTTCCACTGCCGATCCCATGCATTTCCCGATAGCCGTCTGGTGTGGAAGGTCGAAACCTCGAACCGTTCCTACGCGCTGAAACTTGATACACTGTCGCCGGAAACAGGGCGCTTGCGCAAAGAGTTCGATCTGCTGGTGCAACTGACCGATCACTTCAAGACGTCCAAAAACAATCGGGTCGTTCGCCCCGTCTACATGTCACCAAGCGGCGCATTCATGGTGACCGAGTTTGTCGCGCGTCCGACCGCGACAGACATCATCTACAACAGCGAAGACGACGCCCAGGTGGCACAAGTCTATCGCCGTGCGGGGTCGTGGCTGCATGACCTGCACGGGGTTCACACCGCCACGGACTACGCGTTTCGGCCGCGTTGGATGACCGACAGCATACGCGAGCAGTCCACCCAAGTGCCCTCGCATATCTCGGACGTCAGCCAGCCCATGGTCGAGGTGTTTCTGGCCGAAGCCGCATCCTTGAAAAACCGCCCCGACCTGCGCGTGTTTTCACATGGGGATTTTCACGGCCTGAACCTGATCATGGGCCAAGGCACCGCCATCGGGCTGGATTTCACCGAGGCCCGCGACAAGCTGGCCGTCTACGATATCGTCGACTTTCTGAAAGCGGATATCTTCCGGGACGGGGCGGATAGGGACATCGATCGAAGCGGCGCTCTGACCCGCAACAAGAAGATGTTCTTCCGCCAGTATCGCCACCCGATTGACACTCAGATCCTCGATTGCTGCCTGCGGGGCCGACTACTGAAGGACTGGCTGCGCCTCTGGCAACCCGACATCACCTGCAGCGAGTTCGAACTGCGCAAACGCGACCGGCTGCAAATACGACTGCAACAGGCCTTTCGCTAAGGCAGCAAAAAACCCGAGCAGCTTGCGCTACTCGGGTTTCAAGGATTGTTTCATCTGCGTTAAGGCTTATTCGCCTGCTGCAGCCGCCACGTCCAGAGTCACACCCGGGCCCATGGTCGAGCTCAGCGCGATCTTCTTCATGTAGGTGCCTTTGGCGCCCGACGGCTTGGCTTTGGCCACGGCCGAGATGAAGGCACGGACGTTTTCGGCCAGTTTGGCTTCGTCGAAGGACGCTTTGCCAACACCTGCGTGCACAACGCCACCTTTTTCCGCCTTAAACTGAACTTCACCGCCCTTGGCTGCTTCCACGGCCGCTTTCACGTCCATGGTCACGGTGCCAACTTTGGGGTTCGGCATCAGGTTGCGCGGGCCCAGAACTTTACCCAGACGGCCAACGATCGGCATCATATCAGGGGTCGCGATGCAGCGATCGAATTCGATGGTGCCGCCCTGGATGGTTTCCATCAGGTCTTCTGCGCCAACGATATCTGCGCCAGCTTCTTTCGCTTCGTCCGCCTTGGGTCCACGCGCGAATACAGCAACGCGCATCGCTTTACCGGTGCCGTTCGGCAGGCCAACAACGCCACGAACCATCTGGTCTGCGTGACGAGTGTCCACGCCCAGGTTCATCGCGATTTCGATGGTTTCGTCAAATTTCGAGGTCGCGTTGCCTTTTACCAGGGCAACTGCTTCTTCAACCGACAGGTTTTCCTTGCCGGCGACAGCTTCGCGCGCAGCGCGGGTACGTTTACCGAGTTTTGCCATCTTACTTCACCTCGATGCCCATAGAGCGGGCCGAGCCCAGGATGATCTGCATTGCGCCTTCGACGTCGTTGGCGTTCAGATCTTTCATTTTGGCTTCGGCGATTTCGCGAACCTGTTTGGTGGTTACGGTGGCCACGGTCTCACGACCAGGGTTCTCCGCACCACGAGGGCGGTTACGCTTGCCAACCGGCTTCAGACCAGCTGCTTTTTTCAGGTAATAAGACGCGGGCGGCGTCTTGATGTCCATGGTGAAGGACTTGTCCTGATAGTAGGTGATCACGGTCGGACAAGGAGCGCCTTGCTCCATGTCTGCGGTCTTGGCGTTGAACGCCTTGCAGAATTCCATGATGTTGATGCCGCGCTGACCCAGCGCCGGACCAACTGGAGGCGACGGGTTCGCCTGACCTGCAGGAACCTGCAGTTTCATTGTACCAGCAAGCTTCTTAGCCATTTGGCTTTCCTTTCAACGTAGGCAGGACGCGTCCCACCCGGTTTATGTTGCGTGGTCCGATCCGGGATCGCGATCCCTGAAACCTCCCACGAGAGAATCTCGCCCGAAGACGATAGAGGCGGCATCTACAGTGGAATGGCGGGGTTGGCAAGTGGTCGACGCGCTCTCAACGACGACCACTTTGGATGCAGTCTTGCCAGGCGCAGCAAGACCGGCACAGCCCAAAGCCGCGCAGAACCAGCATTGGGGATGCCCTACTTCTTTACATCGCTGGCAAATCGGGCGGCGTTCTCTTTCGAAAACGCACTGGCATCTGCGTTAACGTCCCAAAACTGCGGGTTGCTTTTCGGGATGGTCAACGCTCTTTGAACCGCCGGGCGCGCGTCAATGCGATCGAACCAAGCCTGCAAATGCGGGAGACCTTCAACGCTCGCCCGTGCCCAAACATAGGCACGCGCCCAAGGGTACGTCATCATATCCGCGATTGTATACTCATCTGCGGCAAGCCAGTGGCGGCCGTCCAGTCGGGTGTTGAGAACTTCAAGCAGCCGTCGCGATTCATCAACATAGCGCTTGATCGAAAATGGCTCTGTATGGCCGTTCGGCGCTGCGATGTGTTGAAAGTACATGGCCTGCCCCATCATTGGTCCGACGTGACCAACCTGGAAAAACATCCATTGCATCACGTCCAAGCGCTTTTCCGGATCATCAGGAAGAAATTTCCCATATTTCTCGGCCAAGTGCCAAAGGATCGCACCGCTCTCGAAAATTGCGCGGTCCTGATCGCGGTCAACAATTGTCGGGATTTTCCCGTTTGGGTTCAACGACAGGTATTCAGGCGTTTTCTGCTCCTGTTTTGAAAAGTCGATAGCGGTCAGATCGTAGGGGATACCAGCCTCTTCCAGAAAAATGACTGGTTTATATCCGTTCATAGTTGCTGCGGTGTAGAGGTGAATTGCAGGTTGCGACATTTAAGTTCTCCAATAGAGATCGTTAATCCAATGGACCTTTCAAAAGCTGCGCACTAAATATCAAAAATCAACTAGTTTACTTTTTGTAACCTAGTCAGGGCAAAGGATGCACCGATGGAAGCGCATATTCACCAAGATCAACATGGCCGAAAAACGGTGAAAGACGCATGCGAAGCACCCTGCGCGATTGAACAAGGTATGCGTATCATCGGGGGTAAATGGACAGGATCAATCCTTTGGCATCTCAAGGATGGCCCGGTGCGTTTCAACAACCTGTCGAGGATGATCAGTGGCGCCAGCAAAAAGATGATCACAGAGCGGCTACGACAGCTTGAACAACAAGGCTTGGTTCGCCGCAACGTGCTGGATACGAGACCACTATCCGTGGACTACGAGATAACCGATTTCGGACGTACCGCCCTTGGCTTTCTGGATGAACTGCGCAAATGGAGCGAAAGTCTGCCCGCCGAGAAGCCCGACGAAGCAAACTGATATCAGGACCAACTCAGGTTGCCCGGTCCGGGCAATCAGCCCTGCTTGGTAACCTGCGTAAAGTCCAGCTCGACCGGCGTTTCCCGACCAAAGATCGAAACCGAGACTTTCAGCTTCTGGTTCTCGTCGTCCACGCCCTCGACCATGCCGTCGAAATCTTCGAACGGGCCGTCGTTGACCTTGACCTTCTCGCCGACCTCGAAGCTAATCATCAGCTTAGGCGCTTCTTCACCTTCCTGAACGCGGTTCAGGATCTGGTTCACTTCGGCGTCGCGCATCGGCATCGGGCGGCCTTGGGGACCAAGGAAACCGGTGACGCGGTTGATCGAGTTGATCAGGTGATAGCCCTGATCCGACATTTCCATGTGAACCAGCACGTAGCCGGGCATGAACCGGCGCTCGGTCGTGACTTTCTTGCCGCGACGGACTTCGATCACCTCTTCGGTGGGGACCAGTACTTCGTCGATATCGTCCTCAAGACCCTGTTCAGCCACCGACGTGCGGATCTGCTCTGCGATCTTCTTTTCGAAATTCGAAAGAACGCTGACCGAGTACCACCGTTTCGCCATGAACCTGTCGTCCTTGTTTGTCTTGGGCCAAGCCCCGCATCGCGGGTTCACCCTGTATTAAAATCCTGTCGCGGCCTGTCCGCGTGTTCCGGAATAAAAAGCGGCGCGCAGCCCGAATCGCCACACGCCCATTCCGAATAGTCCCGTGTGAAGTACTCTGAGATTCCGTGCTGTGCAAGGGGGGCTGCGGTGTTTCCGCGCTTGAGGGGCGTTAGCTGAACGCGCCCAGGATCAGTTGCAAACCGCCACGAATGCCCAGATCGACCAGAGCAAAGAAAACAGCGGTCAGAGCAGCCATGATGAACACCATGACCGTGGTCAACAGCACCTCGCGCCGGGTCGGCCAGATGACCTTGGAAACTTCGGCTCGAACTTGCTGAATGAACTGGATCGGGTTGGTGGTGGCCATTTGGCGGGTTCTCTCTGCTAGCGGATAGGCCGGACATAGCCGGGCATTGCGGCAATTTCAAGGGCGGTTGGGATCAACTGTGATTTTGCACCCTCAGCCAGCTACTGCTTGGGTTTGTCATCCCATTCATCGCTGAGGATACGGCGCGCATCGCCCTCGGGGTCTTCGTATTGGTTCGAGCGGACCGTGTAGACAAAAGCAACCAAGCCAATTCCGCCCAGAAACAGGGAAATCGGGATCAGATAAGCGAGCACTTCCATGACAGTTACCTCAGCCGCAGGGCATTCAAAGATACGGTAATCGACGAGGTCGACATCGCCAACGCTGCGATTAATGGCGTGGCTAGCCCGATCACCGCCAACGGCACCGCAATCACGTTATAGACCGTGGCAATCCGGAAATTCTCGCGAATCCGTTTCGTGGCTTTGACGGCTGTGTCGCAGGCATCCGCGATGGGGGACAAGTCAGTTCCCAGAAGTACGATGTCAGACGCAACGCGCGCCGCGTCCAGGGCCGAGGCAGGCGAGATCGACACATGCGCTGCCGCGAGGGCTGCCGTATCATTCAGGCCATCGCCCACCATAAGGACCTTGTGGCCCCGCTCGCTGAGGTCCTGAATGCGCTGCGCCTTGTCCTGAGGCAGCGCTTCGGCAATCCAGTTCTCGATCGCCAGTTTCACGGCCAGTGCTTTCACCGCCCCCGTCGAATCGCCTGAAATCAGGACCACCTGCTTTCCGGCCTTGGCAAAGCCCGAGACGGCCTCGGCCGCGCCCGGCCGCAAGGCATCGGTAAACCGGAAGGCCACCGGCGCGTTCGATCCAACTGACAGCCATGCAGAGGTCTCGACCCCTTGTTCCGCACCGACCCAAGCCGCACGTCCAAGGCGCACGCGCTGGTTTCGATACTGGGCTTCGGTGCCAAAGCCCGGAACCTCGGCGATATCGCGCAGCTTAGCGGGTTTGATCCCGGCCTCACGCGCCGCTTTGGCCAGAGCGACCGACAAGGGATGCGCCGATGCCTCAGCCAGAGCCAGTGCGATCTCAAGATCGGCCGTGGTGTGATAGCCCAGATTGATCACCTCGGGCGCGCCGGAGGTTAGAGTGCCGGTTTTGTCGAAGACGACCGTGTCGACCTCGGCCAGACGCTCCAGCGCGGTGGCGTGTTTTATCAGCATCCCCTTGCGGAACAACCGACCCGAGGCCGCCGTGGTCACCGCAGGAACCGCCAGCCCCAGAGCGCAAGGGCAAGTGATGATCAGCACCGCTGCCGCGATGTTCAGAGCCGTGCGCAGGTCGCCGGAATAGATGTACCAGCCCACAAAGCTGAGCGCCGACAGGATGTGAACGCCGGGGGCGTAAAGCTTGGCCGCTTTGTCCGCTAGCGAGGTGTATCTAGACCGGCCGGATTCGGCGATGGCCACGAGATCAGCCATACGATGGAGGGATGTATCTTCGCCAACCGCCGTGGCGCGGATGGTCAGAGGGCCGGTCAGGTTGACCTCGCCAGCGCTGACGATCTGGCCTGCCTCAGCAAATACAGGCAGGGTCTCACCCGTCAGCAGGGAGCGGTCCAATTCAGACTGGCCTGAGACAATCTGGCCATCCACCGGCATCCGCCCTCCGGGCCGCACAAGGATCAGGTCTCCGACGGCCAGGGCGGATACAGCGACTTCTTCTTCAGAGCCGTCGATCAGCCGAAGGGCACGAGGGACCTCTAGCGCTGTCAGCTCCTCAGCCGCGGACCGCGCGGCGGCGCGGGTGCGGTAGTCTAAGTATCGACCTGCCAGCAGAAAGAAGGTTAGCGTCAGCGCGGCGTCGAAATAGGCGTGTTCGCCGCTCAGCGCTGTTTCCCAAAGCGACGTCACCAGCGCCAGCAGAATCGCCAGAACGATCGGCACATCCATGTTCAGCCGACGCACGCGAAGGGCCGACCAAGCGTTGGCAAAGAAGGGCTGGGCCGAGAATGCTATCGCAGGCAGGGCGATTGCGGCAGAGATCCAGTGGAACATATCCCGCGTCGCGTCCGTCGCCCCCGACCAGACCGAGACCGACAGCAGCATCACGTTCATCGAGGCAAACCCGGCCACCGCCAAGCGCATCAGCAGGTCACGCCCCGCCTTGTTCGCACTGGTGGCCGACAGGGCACCAGCGTCCAGCTCATGCGCCTCATAACCCGCGTGCTCCAACACCGGTATCAGATCAGCAGCGCGCATTTCAGGCGCGGCTTTGATCATCGCACGTTTCAGGGTCAAGTTGACGCGCGCGTCCCCGACCCCCGGATGGGCGTTCAAAGCCCGCTCGACATTGGCGATACAAGCCGAGCAATGGATGCCGGGCAGAGACAACGCGATCTGAACATCCTCAGGGATCGGCCGCGCAGCTTCCGCCGGGGCGGCGATACACCCCGGACAAGCCGACGTACCTGAGGATAGCTGAACCGTCACCGCCCTACCCTTTCACGTACAGGGGTACCCGCTGAGCGAACTCGGCCCCTGAATGATCGCGGGCGACCAGACGGATGTTCCAGTTCCCCTTGCCCAGCGTCGCAGGCGTTGCATAGGCAAGCCCGTCAAAGGTGAAATCGGGCGAGAAATCATCGCGCACATGGGTTGCACGGCCCACAACGGCCTGCAACTCAGCCACCTGAACCGGCGCGCCGGTGGCATCGGTGATGTGCAGGATCAGCAGACCGCCCGTGTTTTCTGCGCGCACCTCCCAGCCCAACGCCTGATGCTCCTTCAGACGGTCGTTGAACTCCTGACTTGCAACGTAGGAGTTTTTGACCTCCAGCCCCGGGAAGGTTTTGACCGCGCTATAGGCCAGGATCAGGTTCACCGTGATGATCACACCAAAGGCACATACGAACACCGCAAGGGCGTGTTTACCGGTGAATTTCCGCTCGGACATGATCAGTTCCCTCGTCCGTTGAAGCTTGTGTCTTTATAGGCGCGTTCGCCGCTGTCGATATCCTCAACCCAGATCCGGACGGCGGAGGTATCCGCACGCGCAGGCCCCGTGTCAGGCGCCGCCGTAATGTAGACGCGTACCAGTTGCGCGGTATCGGGGGCCACAGTAACAGTTTGCCCGTCAACGCCTTCGATTTCCAGTAACATGGCCGGATCGCCGGTCAGAGACAGATTGAACGGACGTTCTTCGCCATGTTTGTTGCGCAGGCGCACGTCGTAGGTGTTGCGGATGGTGCCGTCCGACATAGTCACAAAGGTCGGATTGCGCACAGGCGCGACCGTCAGGTCGATATCGGACCGGATGAACAGGGCAAACAGCAGCGCGAAACCGACCAGAGACCACAACGCGGTGTACATGATCGTGCGCGGACGCAGAATGTGCTTCCAGATATTCTTAGGTGGCTGACCTGCGCGCTCATGCGCCTCATCACTCAGCGCCATATAGTCGATCAAACCCCGCGGTTTACCGATCTTGGCCATCATGTCGTCGCAGGCGTCGATGCAAAGGGCGCAGGTGATGCACTCCAACTGCTGACCATCGCGAATGTCGATACCAACGGGGCAGACATTCACACAGGCCATGCAATCGATGCAATCACCCAGTTCGGAATCGGCCGTGCGCTTGCCTTTGCCGCGCGGCTCACCGCGCCATTCGCGATAGCCGACGACCAGAGTGTCCTCGTCCATCATCGCGGCCTGAATGCGCGGCCAAGGGCAAGCATAGATGCAGATCTGTTCGCGCGCGAAGCCACCAAATAAGAAAGTTGTGCCGGTCAGGATCAACATGGTCGTGTAGGCAACCGGGTGTGCGTTGCCGGTCACCAGATCATGCAGAAGGGTTGGCGCGTCGGCAAAGTAGAAGACCCAGGCTCCGCCGGTTGCGAGGCCGATCAGGAACCATGCGGTCAATTTCGTCAGACGCAAGCGGGCCTTGCGGAGGTCCATCTTTTCTTGCCGGTGCAGGCGTAAGCGGGCATTGCGGTCGCCCTCGATCCAGCGTTCGACCAGAATGAACAGGTCGGTCCAGACGGTCTGCGGGCAAGCATATCCGCACCACACCCGGCCCAAGGCCGATGTGAACAGGAAAAGCCCAAGACCGGCCATGATCAGAAGGCCCGCAACAAAGTAGAATTCGTGCGGCCAGATCTCGATCCAGAAGAAATAGAAGCGGCGGTTTGCCAGGTCCAGCAACACAGCCTGATCCGGCAGGCTGGGCCCTCGGTCCCATCTGATCCAAGGGGTGACGTAGTAGATCCCCAAGGTCACAATCAGGATAATCCATTTCAGGTTCCGGAACGGACCTGAGACACGCCGAGGAAAGATAGGTTCTCGGGCGGCATACAAGCTGGGGGCGGGATCGGAATCGCTCACTGGCTGGCTCCAAGGATGGGTCTTATGGAAGTGTGTTCTTCCAGATCATGGACGCGCAAACATTGACATGGGTCAAAACGCGCATCGGACAAACACCTTTTACCGTGCGTCACTCGCCTGCCGCCTCAACCAGCTGACAAAAGTCTTTACCGCCGGTCTAAGAGGCGTTTTTGCCGTCAAAACGTGGTATCCGCTGCTTTCAGGCTCAGTATGGAGCTCGACAAGGCGGCCCGCCTTGATGTCCTGCTCGACGAAATGTCGCACCGTGGCTGTGACACCCTGCCCTGCCCGCAGCCCTTCAAGCAGCAAGGTCCCCGGCAGCGAGATGCGCCGCCCCTGAGGCGGGTGATCAACTCCACGTCTGGCCAGCCAGGTCGAGGCCTCGGTGGTGCCAAACTCTTCCAGCCAAGGCAGCTGGCTCAACTCTTCCGGTGTCCAATCCGACCGACCGCCCAGCAGGCTGGGGGCCGCAACGACAACAAAAGGGGTTTCAAGCAGCATTTCGCAATCCACACCAGGCCACCCTCCGGAGCCGTACCTGATCGCGACATCGACGCCGCCCGGTGTCAATTCCACCAGATGCGGAGAAGGGTCGATCGTCAGACTGATTTCAGGGTATTTGGCCTGAAATTCCGGCAGTCGCGGCATTAACCACGAGGCGGCGAACGTTGGTGTCAGCGACACGTGAACCGGACGGGCGCCGCCTGCGCTCATCACCTCTTCCACGGCTGCGCCGATTGAACCGAAACCAAGCTGCACCGCACGCGCCAGATGCGTGCCTTCGGGTGTCAGGGAGAGCGACTTCCCATCGCGCCGGACCAGAGCGACGCCCATGTGCTTCTCCAACACACGCAACTGCTGGCTTATGGCAGCGTGACTCACATTCAGCGCCGCTCCGGCCTGCACCACACCACCCTTCTCAGCAAAAGCCGAAAAAGCGCGAAGGGACGAGAGAGGAGGCAGTTTCAACCAGTTCATATGTAATCCCAACTTACATATAGAAATAGCAATTGGCTCGCATCCTGTACAGGGAAACATCATCCTAGGCGCATACAGAAAACGCGAAAGGAAAGCCTCATGCTGAGTGTTTTTGCAAAATCGTTCATGACCGCGACACGGATCAACGAGCCAAATCTCAGGGATGCACCAAAACCAACCCGCAACAAATCGCGCTGGTTGCCCGAGCATCATTGGTGGAGGAAACACCCGCGCACGGTCGATCTAGAGGACCTTTGAAACGCGGCCTGTTCTGGATTGGCCAATGGCTCTATGATGGTTTTGGAAATAGGCACCGGCTGTTCAGGAAACGCGCGAACAGATGGAACAGCCGGTGCCGGGACCAAGGGGCAGCGAGCCGCCCCGAGGTATTCTTGTAGCCTTACTGACCGCCACCCAGTTGGTGGACATAGGCAGTCACGGCGCGGATCTGCGCCTCGGTCAGGCGGGTATCCCATGGGGGCATCACGCCAAAACGGCTGTAGGTCACCGTTTCAGTCAGGGCCTCTTCGCTGCCGCCATAGAGCCAGATGGCATCCGTCAGGTTCGGCGCGCCCTGGAAGACGTCGCCTTTGCCGTCCTCGCCGTGACAGGCGGCACAATTGTCTTCGAAGACAACCTTGCCTGCCTGCGCGGCCGCATCATCGGTCTGCGCATTGGTCAGCGACATCACGTACTGAACCACCTGAGTGATCTCTTCGCCTTCGAGAAGCTCACCAAAGGCCGGCATCTCGGAATAGCGCGCATCGTCGCTTTCCTCGTTCCGGATCCCATAGCTGACGGTGAAATGGATATCCTCCATCGTGCCACCCCACAGCCATGCATCATCCAGAAGGTTCGGGAAGCCAGCCGCGCCCTGCGCGCCCGAGCCGTGACACTGTGCACACCAGGTGCGGAACACAGCGCTGCCTGCGTTGACGGCATATTGCTGCAACTCAGGGTCAGCCGAAATCTCCTCAAGCGGGGTGTCCACCAGCTTGGCATTCCACGGAGCGTTGGCCTCTTCGAACGAGACCAGCTCTTGCTGGACTTCGGCCCGAGATGACCAACCCATGACGCCTGCCGTTGCCGACTGAACCAGTGGCCATGCGGGATACATGATCGTGTAAATTACACCCCAGAAGATCGTGGCGTAGAAGGTCCACAGCCACCAGCGGGGCATCGGATTATCAAATTCTTCGATGCCGTCCCAGCTGTGACCGGTTGTATTCGGGTCACCCGGCTGTTTTTCAGGTGTCTTAGTCATTTCCGCGCCTCCTCGGATGTGGCGGGTTGGTCTTGCTGCGGTGCGGGTGCATCAACGTGCCGGAAAGGGATGTTGGCGGTGTCGCTGTATTCCTTGCTGGCGCCTGGGCGGAACACCCAGACAATGATGCCAACAAAGAAGGCGAACAACAGAAGCAACATCCAGCTATCTGCGAACTGCCTCAGGAGGGTATATTCTTCCATTGCACCCTCCCTCAGCGGTTTGCGTCAGGCGTGAAGGTCGAGAAGTCGACCAGCGTGCCCAGCATTTGCAGATAGGCGATCAGCGCGTCAGCTTCGGTCAGGTCGGATTGACCATCGAAGTTGCGGACGTTGACCTTGTCACCGTAACGCTCCAGCAGCCCGTCATAGTCACTGTCGGGATCGGCCTGAGCGCGGAAGTCAGCTTGCGCGTTCTCCAGCATCTCGTCGGTGTAAGGTGTACCGACCACCGCATTTGCCGCCATGATGTCGCCGATATACTTGCCATCGATCTTGCGGTTTTCGAGGAAGCCATATTTCGGCATCACCGATTCCGGCACCACTGATTGCGCATCGCGCAGGTGGCGAACATGCCAATCGTCCGAGTAACGGCCGCCGACACGTGCCAGATCAGGTCCGGTCCGCTTGGATCCCCACTGGAACGGGTGGTCATACATCGACTCAGCCGCCAGCGAGTAATGGCCATAGCGTTCGACCTCGTCCCGCATGGGACGGATCATCTGGCTGTGGCAGACATAGCAGCCTTCGCGGATGTAAATCTCACGGCCCGCCATCTCGAGAGGGGTGTAAGGGCGCATACCCTCCACCTTCTCGATAGTGTTCTCAAGATAGAACAGCGGGGTGATCTGAACGATGCCACCGATGGTCACGACCAGAAAGCTGAAGATCAGCAGAAGGGTCGCGTTGGTCTCAAGCACTTTGTGTTTGTCAAGAATTGCCATTGCTCCGGCCTCCTTTATTCAGCCGGGACTGCGACGGTCAGGCTGGCCTCTTTAGCCGGCGCCTTGCGCACAGTCATCCACAGGTTGTAGCACATGATCACCGAGCCAGCGAGGAACAGAACCCCACCCAGACCGCGAACCACATACATCGGGAACTTGGCGGCAACGGTGTCAGCGAACGAGTTCACCAAGAAGCCGTTGGCATCCACTTCGCGCCACATCAGGCCTTCCATGATACCGGTGACCCACATCGACGCGGCATAGAGAACGATGCCGATCGTCGCGAGCCAGAAGTGCCAGCTGACCATCTGCAAGGAGTACAGACGCTCACGCTTCCACAGGACAGGCACCAGATAGTACAGCGCACCAAAGGTGATCATGCCGTTCCAGCCCAGCGCGCCCGAATGTACGTGACCAATGGTCCAGTCGGTGTAGTGGCTGAGCGAGTTCACCGCACGGATCGACATCATCGGACCCTCAAAGGTGGACATACCGTAGAAGCCGACCGAGATGACCATCATACGGATGATCGGGTCGGTGCGCAGCTTGTCCCATGCGCCCGAGAGCGTCATTAGACCGTTGATCATACCACCCCAAGACGGCATCCACAGCACGATCGAGAACACCATGCCCAGCGTCGAGGCCCAGTCGGGAAGCGCGGTATAGTGCAGGTGGTGCGGACCGGCCCAGATATACAGGAAGATCAGCGCCCAGAAGTGGATGATCGACAGCTTGTACGAGAATACGGGACGTTCGGCCTGTTTCGGGATGAAGTAGTACATCATGCCCAGGAAGCCCGCAGTCAGGAAGAAGCCCACAGCGTTGTGGCCATACCACCACTGGATCATAGCATCCTGTACGCCCGACCAGACGATAACCGATTTCGAACCCCAGATACTGACCGGGATGGTCATGTTGTTGACCAGGTGCAGCATCGCAACGGTCACGATAAAGGCAAGGTAGAACCAGTTGGCCACATAGATATGCGGCTCTTTCCGTTTGATGATCGTGCCCAGATAGACAGCCAGATAGGCGACCCAGACGACGGTCAGCCACAGGTCCACATACCACTCAGGCTCGGCATATTCCTTGGACTGCGTGCCACCCAGAACATATCCGGTTGCTGCCAGAACGATGAACAGCTGATAACCCCAGAACACGAACCATGCCAGGTTTCCGCCCCACAGACGCGCCGCGCTGGTGCGCTGCACCACGTAGAACGAGGTCGCAATCAGAGCGTTGCCCCCAAAGGCAAAAATCACCGCTGAGGTGTGCAGCGGACGCAACCGCCCAAAGTTCAGATAGCCTTGCGCCCATTCGAAGTTGAGCGTTGGAAATGCCAGCTGGAACGCAATAAAAGTTCCCGCCAGGAACCCGACCACGCCCCAGAAGGCAGTTGCGATCACGCCGTAGCGGATCACGCCGTCCATGTACTCGCCGGAGCGATCGACAAGAATATCTGGCTCATCCGTGTTTCGAAGCGTCCAGATGAACAGACCACCGGCGATGATCATCACCAGTATCGCATGCACCTGATACGCCAAATCGCGTGCATAATTGGACCCGATCGCGGCAAACAGCACGACCAGACCAAGCACGATCAGCTTGATGTAATTCGACATATTGCGTCCCTTTACCCTGCCCTGCGCGATTTACGTGCCGCACAGAACCTTTTTGACTGTCCACCGTAATGTAGAAGAACACCCTCTGCCGCTTTGATCTGAGTCAAGACAATCCGTTGTTTTCTGTGACACCCATTGTCAAGTGGAGGGGCGCTGGTCGCATTGGATCGGCTGCTCGAAAGACGAGGTCGATATGGCTTACAAATCAATTCTCACCATCATGACGGAAACTACGAATGCGCAGGCAGCGTTGTCTCAGGCAGCGGCATTGGCCGAAGCGCAGGATGGTCATGCCGAGGCCCTGTGCCTGGGCGTCGATCGCAGTCAGACAGGGTATTACTACGCCGGGGCGAACGCACTTATCCTTCAGGAAACCCTCAGCCGGGCCAATGCCGAGGCCGATGAACTGCTAAGCTATGCCGAGGATTTTCTGGGAAAAACCGGTGTGCGGTGGTCGGCCGAAAACGGAGTCGCCCAGATCGCGGACATTGGACGCCACGTTGCCCATCGGGCACGGTTCTCGGATTTGGTTGTCCTACCGCACCCCTATGGCGAAGGGCGCGGTGCCGAAGCGGAACCGATTGTCGAAGCCGCCATGTTCGAAGGTCACGCTCCGGTCATGGTCGTCCCGAACGCGGGGCAACCTGTTTCGAAGCCTAAAAACATCATGATCGCGTGGAACGAAAGCGTCGAGGCTATGCGTGCGGTGCGCTGCGCCCTGCCATTTCTGAAAGATGCCGATCTGGCACGTATCGTGGTGATCGACCCGCCACGGCATGGGCCCGACCGCTCTGACCCAGGTGGCATGCTGTCCCAGATGCTCGCGCGGCACGGTGTCAGGTGCGATATCGAAGTCCTCAGCAAAACCATGACACGGGTGTCTGACATTCTGAACCGCCACGCTACGGATACGGAATCAGATATGATTGTCATGGGCGCCTACGGCCATTCCCGCTTTCGCGAAGCGATCCTTGGCGGTGCTACGCGCAACATGCTGGAACAATCCGCTGTACCGGTCTTCATGGCACACTGATCGCGTCCTGAACCAAAAAAAGCCGCCCTGCGGGGCGGCTCGATCGCTTTGGTATGTGACTGGCGGGTGGCGTCTAAACGAGGAAACCTCCGTCCGAGTCGTCTCCGGCCTCTTCCATAAGGCGACCAAGATCAGGGATGGTCACGTGGCGCTTGCCTTCCAGCACGATAACCCCGTCCTTTTTCAGGGCCGATATCTGCCGGCTCACCGTTTCCAGCGTTAGACCCAAATAGTCCGCCATCGCCTCACGCGTCAGCGGCAGGTCAAACACGAGCGGGCCTGACAGCCCTTTCTGCGTAATCGAAGCATCCCTGCGCGCGATGATCGAAAGCAGGCTGGCGATCTTCTCCCGCGCCGTCTTGCGGCCCAGAACAAGCATCCATTCCCGCGCGGCGTCCAGCTCATCCAATGTCATCTGCAAAAGACGATGCGCGATATGAGGGGTCTCACTCAACAACCCTTCGAACGGCTTCTTGCGAAAGCAGCACATCACCACATCTGTGGTGGCCTGAACGTCATAAGGCGCAGAATCACGCCCCGGTCGCCCGACAAAATCACTGGGCAGCAGCAGACCCACCATCTGGGTCCGCCCGTCCTCCATCGTCTGGGTCAGAGACGCGATACCCGAGACGACCGAGCCGACAAAGTTCATCTGATCGCCGGACCAGATGATCGTCTGACCCGCTTCGAAACTGCGATAATATTTAATCTCTTCAAGGGACTGCAGCTCATCCGCATCACACCGGGCGCAGACGGCCCGATGACGAATCGGGCATTCGTCACAGTTGGAATGATCAAACTTTATCTCTACTGACATTCGCTTTCCTACTTGATCTCTATCAAAGCAACCAAGACTTGGGTCCCTTAAAGGTATCTCCATGATAGATAAATCACAATTGGCAAGGCTTGGACTTTTTGACGCGAAGGTGCCTCGCTACACCAGCTACCCGACCGCCCCCCATTTCAGCAATGACGTGGGGGCTGATCTTTTTGGTGACTGGATCGCCCGGATTAAACCCGGCAGCGCCATTTCGCTTTATGTCCATGTCCCCTTCTGTCGGCGTCTATGCTGGTTCTGCGCCTGCCGCACGCAAGGCACGCAAACCGACAGCCCCGTGGTCGCCTATGTCGACGTGCTGAAGGCCGAGCTGGACCTATTGGCTGCGCGCCTGCCCGAGGGGGTGGTTCTATCCCGCCTGCATTGGGGCGGCGGCACCCCAACCCTGCTGAATGCCGACCTGATGCGCGATCTGGCGCGCTACATTCTGGATATCGTGCCGCTGGGACCGGATGCCGAGTTCTCGGTCGAGATCGACCCGAATGAGATTGACGAAGCGCGTCTGGATGTCCTCGCAGACGCGGGCATGAACCGCGCCTCGATCGGGGTGCAGGATTTCGATGATGAGATCCAGAAAACCATCGGGCGCATCCAAAGCTACGATACCACGCGGGATGCGGTGGATATGATCCGCGCGCGCGGGATCACCAGCCTGAATGCCGATATCCTGTTTGGCCTGCCGCATCAGACCAAGGCGCGGATGACTGAAAGCGTGCAGAAGCTTCTGTCGCTCAGCCCGGATCGCGTCGCGCTTTATGGCTATGCCCATGTGCCGTGGATGGCGAAACGGCAGCAACTGATCCCGTCCGAGGCTTTGCCAACACCCGAGCAGCGTCTGGATCTTTTCGACACCGCCCGCCGCCTGTTCATGTGGGACAATTACGCCGAAATCGGAATCGACCACTTTGCGACGCAACAAGACGGGCTGACCAAAGCATTGAAAGCGGGCCAACTGAAACGCAACTTCCAGGGCTATACGGACGATCAGGCCGAGGTTCTGATCGGCGTCGGAGCAAGCTCGATCTCGCGCTTTCCTCAGGGCTACGCACAGAACAACCCCGCGACCTCGGCCCATACCAAGGCAATTTGTGAAGGTCAGTTCTCGACCTCGCGTGGGCATTTGTTCAAGGGACAGGACGTGTTGCGCGCCCGCTTGATCGAAGCGTTGATGTGCGATTTCCGGGTCGACTCGGCCGAGATTCTGCGCAGCCATGATGTATCCATCGCAGAGCTGAACAAGATGTATGCTGAGGTAAACGCAAGATTTGACGGCCTGCTGCGCGTCACCGATGACGGGCTGTTTATCCCGCCCGAGGCGCGTGCTCTGACCCGGATGATCGCCCGCAGTTTCGATGCCTATGACCTGAGCAAAGCCGGACATAGCTCTGCGATCTAACCTCGGGCAAGCGGCCCGGTTTTCGGCAGACCCAAGCCGATCCCGAACGGGGGCTTGACGCAAGGCTGGTGTTTTCTCCACACTCGGGGCGTGGGTCTTCGATCAGGTCCACAGCCCGAGGCAGGCAAATCCGCAGACAAACCATGCCAACGCATTTGCGCAAGGCAGCCCCTTTCGTGCAGCCACTCTGCAACCTGAAAGAGGGACAGCACATATGCGCGTTTTCACCGTCCTAGGCCCCAGTCAATCGGGCAAATCCACTCTGGTCGAGGCCATCAGCCGCCTCGACGGGCGCCCGACAACATTCGACATCTCCGGAACCGTGCATTTGCACGGTTTTTCTTATTTGGACGAACCGTGGTGCGCGGTTGACGTGGATGGCGGCGGCGATGCGCTGGCCTATGTTGGACCAGCTATGGCGATCTCGGACGCCGCCGTGGTTGTCGTCCCGCCAGACCCCGATGCCGCCGTTCTATGCGCGCCGTACCTGCGGCTGGTGGAAGAGGCGGGCATCCCTTGCTTTCTATTCATCAACCGAATGGACAACCCCAACGGCCGTATCCGTGACATCATCGCGGCCCTGCAGACCTATTGCACCCATCACATCGCCTTGCGGCAGGTCCCGATCCGTGACGGCGATACAATCATAGGCGCGGTCGATCTGATCTCGGAACGCGCTTGGAAGTATCAGGAGGGCCAGCCCTCGGCCTTGATCGAACTGCCTCAATCCGTCGAGGACCGTGAACAGGAAGCCCGCACTGAATTGTTGGAAACGCTGTCGGATTTCGACGACCATCTGCTGGAGCAGCTTATAGAGGACAAGCAGCCCCCCAGCGCCGAGATTTACGATCTGGCCGCTCAGGTTCTGCAAAATCATCAGCTGATTCCGGCCTGCCTGGGGGCTGCGCAACATGGCAATGGGCTCACACGCTTGATGAAAGCCCTGCGGCACGAAGCGCCCGAGTTCGATATCGCCGCTGGGCGGGATGAGGCCGCGGACAATGCGCGCGCGATTGCGGGCTTTGCCGATGTGAAGAAACATATCGGCAAGATCACCGTGCTGCGCGGGTTGGGCGATGGCGTCAAAGCGCATGAGGCTTTGGGAGGCGAAACGGTCGGCAATTTGACGAGCCTCGACGCCAAAACACAGATCGGCGCGTTGGAGGCCGGGCAAATCGGTCTTGCGGTCAAATCTGATCATCTCAACCCGGGATACATCTATGACAGCCGGTCGGCTACACCGCTTCCGGATTGGGCGTCTTCGCATCCGGTTGCGCACCGGCAGGTCGTCTCACCCGCGCATGAGCGCGACGACGTGCGCCTATCAAACGCTCTGAGCCGTTTGGTCGAGATCGACCCGGGGCTGCATATGGAGCAAGACGAGCTGAGCGGTCATTCCGTACTGGGTTCGCAGGGTCCGCAACATATGCGGCGCGTGACGGCCAAGCTATTGGAGGATTTCGGCATCGAGATCGAAACCGACCCCGTCGAGACCGCCTATCGCGAAACCATCCGTACGCCGGTCGAACATCGCCACCGTCATCGCAAGCAATCGGGCGGCGCCGGACAATTCGCCGACGTTGTGATCTCGGTCGCGCCTCTACCCCGTGGCTCGGGCTTTCAATTCGAAGAGGTTGTGAAGGGCGGCGCGGTACCGAAGAACTACATCCCATCCGTGGAGCACGGGGCCAAAGACGCGTTAGTACAAGGCCCCGAAGGCTTCCCGGTCGTGGATGTCAAAATCACCCTCAGCGACGGCAAACACCACAATGTCGATAGTTCGGACTACGCGTTCCGGACGGCGGGCAAGAATGCGGTGCGCGAGGCGTTGCCGCAGGCCAAGCCCGTGGTGCTACAGCCGATTCTCACGGCCGAGATTCATCTGCCGTCAGATTTCGTCGGCGATCTGGTCCCTACGATCAGTTCTCTGCAAGGTCAGGTTTTGGGGTTCGAAGGCAATCCCAATGCCTCCGGTTGGGAAATCTTCAACGCCCAACTTCCTGCCGTAGCGCAGGATGAGCTTCACCGAACCCTCGCCAGTGCCACGCGGGGAACGGGGTGGGTCAATCTGAGCTTCGATCACTATGAAGAGTTGCGCGGACCGGTCCCCAAATCCGCCGATCGCGAGAAAGCCAGCGCTTAAGGGAAACGCGAGGCGGGCTTTAGCCCGCCGCCGCAATCAGTTCACGGGTGTAATCTGTTTGCGCATTTTCAAACAGATCCTCGGATGCGCCCATTTCGACCACGTCGCCGTTGCGCATGACGATGACCTTGTGGGACATCGCCCGCACAACTTTCAGGTCGTGGCTGATGAACAGATACGCCAAACCGTATTTCCGCTGCAGATCGCGCAGAAGATCAACGATTTGAACCTGCACCGTCATGTCCAACGCGCTTGTCGGCTCATCCAAAACCAGTAGTTTCGGACGCAGCACCATGGCCCGCGCAATTGCAATCCGCTGACGCTGCCCGCCCGAAAACTCATGCGGGTAGCGATCCATTGAGGCCGGGTCCAAGCCCACCTCTGTCATCACTTCGGCCACCAGCTCGCGCGGGGCGCGATGCGGGTCGACATTGTGAATGGACAGCCCCTCAGCGATGATCTGCTGGCATGTCATACGTGGGCTCAGGCTGCCGAACGGGTCCTGGAACACAATCTGCATGTCCTTGCGCAGACGCCGCAACTCTCGCGTGGACCAGCGGCGAACATCCTGATCGCGGAAGGTGATCCCACCCTCGGACGCGATCAACCGCATGATGGCCAGCGCCATCGTCGTCTTGCCCGAGCCGCTTTCTCCGACGATGCCAAGGGTTTCCCCGGCCCGGACGCTGAACGTCGCATCGTTGACGGCCTTCACATAACCGACCGTGCGTTTCAGAAAGCCGCGCTGAATAGGGAACCAAACCTTCAGATGGTCGGTCCGGGCGACCTCTTCCGCGTCTGCAGCGACTGGATCGGGGTGCCCCGAAGGCTCGGCCTCCAGCAGTTTGCGCGTGTAGGGATGCTGTGGGTTGTTGAAAATCTCAGCCGTGATTCCGGTTTCGACAATCTCACCGTCTTTCATCACGCAGACCCGGTCGGCGATCCGACGCACGATGCCAAGGTCATGGGTGATGAACAGCATCCCCATGTTCTCGGATTTTTGCAGCTCGGCCAATAGTTCGAGAATTTGCGCTTGAATGGTCACATCTAAGGCGGTCGTTGGTTCATCCGCGATCAGAACATCCGGTTTGTTGGCCAGCGCCATGGCAATCATCACACGCTGTCGCTGCCCGCCCGAAAGCTGGTGCGGATAGCTATCCAGACGATCATCGGGGTCGCGAATGCCAACCTTGTTCAGCAACTCCACAATTCTGTCGCGCGCGGCATCCCCGGCCAGGCCCTGATGCAACGCCAGCGATTCCGCCATCTGCTTCTGGATCGTGTGCAGCGGGTTAAGCGAGGTCATCGGCTCCTGAAAGATGAAGCTGATATCATTGCCGCGCACCTCCATCAGCTTGTCCTCGGACGCCCCGATCATCTCGGCCCCGTCATATTTGACCGAGCCTTCGACCATGGCGCTATCGCCCAGCAGCGACACGGTCGACAATGCCGTCACCGACTTGCCCGAGCCGGACTCACCCACCAGGGCAACCGTCTCCCCCCGATCCACGGTGAAAGAGACGCCTTTGACCGCAGCTGATACCTCTCCGTCCTGGCGGAATGAGACCTTGAGGTTGTTTACATCCAAAAGGCTCATGAGAAGGTCTTTCTGGGATCAAATGCATCGCGGACGCCTTCGAAAATGAAGACAAGCAGCGACAGCATGATAGCGAAGGTAAAGAAAGCGGTGAAGGCCAGCCACGGGGCCTGCAGGTTCTGTTTGGCCTGCAAGGTCAGCTCACCTAGCGACGGCGCCGAAGAGGGCAAACCGAAACCAAGGAAATCCAATGAAGCCAGCCCGCCGATTGTACCGGTCACGATGAAAGGCATGAAAGTCAGCGTCGCAACCATCGCATTTGGCAGCATGTGGCGGAACATGATCGTCATGTTGCCCACTCCCAGCGCCCGCGCGGCGCGGACGTATTCCAGATTGCGTGCCCGTAGGAACTCGGCCCTTACAACGCTGACCAAGCCGGTCCAGCTGAACAGGATCATCAGGATCACCAGAAGCCAGAAACTTCGGCCGAGAATGGCGAACATAATGATGATGACGTAAAGAGACGGGGTCGCGGACCATATCTCGATGACCCGTTGAAATGTAAGATCGAGCCAACCGCCAAAGAAGCCCTGTATGGCCCCGGCGAAAATACCGATCAGGCTGGCTACGCCGGTCACCATCAACGTGAATAGGATCGACAGGCGGAAACCATAAATCACCCTCGCCAGCACATCCCGTTTGGTATCATCCGTTCCCAGCAGGTTCTGACCATTCGGCGGCAAGGGGGCCGCACCGGGGCGATCAACACTGGTGTTGTAGGAATAGGGGATCAGCGGCCAGATGGCCCAGCCGCGCTCGAACCCTTCGGCCTGATATGTCCCTGCCTCGATCTGCTCGATTATACCTTCTGGGTCGTCGAAACAGTCCTCAAGCCCGCCACTGTCGATCAGGCAGCGGACTTCGGGGTCGCGATAGATCGCCTCGGTCTGGAAATCGCCGCCAAATTCAGTTTCGGGATAGAAGTTAAAAATCGGCGTGTAGAATTGACCACGGTATTGCACGAGGATCGGTTTATCATTGGCAATGAACTCGGCGAATAGGGACAGGCCGAACAGCACCGAGAAGATGATCAGCGACCAGAAAGCCCGGCCATTGCGGCGGAAATTGCGCCAACGCCGTTGATTGAGAGGGGAAAGCGCCATTTACCCCTCCCTCTTCTCAAAATCGATGCGTGGGTCGACCAGCACATACATCAGGTCGCTGATGATACCTACAACCAGCCCCATCAGACCAAAGATGAACAGAGTGCCAAAGATCACCGGATAGTCCCGCGCCACGGCGGCCTCGAACCCGAGGCGACCCAGACCATCCAGAGAGAAGATCGTCTCGATAATAATTGACCCGCCGAAGAAGACACCGATGAAAACTGCCGGAAAGCCCGCAATCACGATCAGCATAGCGTTGCGGAAGACGTGACCATAGAGGACCCTACGTTCCCCCAATCCCTTGGCACGGGCGGTCATGACATATTGCTTCTTGATCTCATCCAGAAACGAGTTCTTGGTCAGCAGCGTCAGCGTCGCAAAGGCCGAAATGGTCAAGGCAATGATCGGCAGCGCGATATGCCAGAAATAGTCGGCGATCTTGCCCAAAAGGCTGAGGCTGTCCCAATTGTCCGAGGTCAGCCCTCGCAGCGGGAAGATCTGCCAGTAGGATCCACCGGCAAACAGCACCAGCAGCAGGATGGCAAATAGGAAACCGGGGATCGCGTAGGCCACGATAATAGCGCCGCTCGTCACCGTATCGAACCGCGACCCGTCCTTTACGGCTTTGCGGATGCCCAACGGGATAGAGACCAGATAGGCGATCAAGGTCGACCACAGGCCAAGCGAGATGGACACAGGCATCTTTTCCAACACCAAATCAATCACGCTGATCGACCGGAAATAGCTCTCGCCAAAATCGAGCGTTAGGTAGTTGCCCATCATTCCAAGAAAACGCTCAAGCGGCGGCTTGTCGAAACCAAATTCCTTTTCCAATTCGGCAATGAACTCCGGAGGTAGGCCGCGCGCACCCACATATTTGTCGTCGAATACACCGCCTGCAGGCTCGGACCCTGCACCGGCGTCTCCACCCCCAGCGAAGCCCGCGAAGACATCGCCCTGTCCTTCGATCTGAGCGATGATTTGTTCAACGGGTCCACCCGGAACAAACTGCACAAGCGTGAAGTTGACGACCATTATGCCCAGCAAGGTCGGAATGACCAAAAGCAGGCGTCTTAGAATATAGGCGCCCATTTTACCGCAGCGCGCCTTTTGCCTTCAAATCGGCTTCTTTCTCGGGGTTGATCCACCAAAGGTCCAAATGACCCAATGAATAGGGTGGCAGGTTTTCAGGGTATTCGTACATGTCGTAGTAGGCTGTCCAGTAGTCCGCGATGTATCCCACGGGGATCACGAAAAACTCATACCTCAGGGCACGATCCAAAGCCATAAGTGCTGCGTCCTGATCAGCCTGATTGTCGGTTTCAAAAGACGCTTCAATAATCGCGTCGACCAACGGGCTTGCCAGGCCAGCGGGATTAAACAGGCTAAAGGCTGCCTCTTCGGACCCATACATCTGGCTCAATCCGCCGCCGGTCGACAGGAACGAACCATACCGCGTGGAATAGACCATGTCGTAGTCGCGCTCTCGGCTACGCAATGTATATTGTGCCGGATCAACCTTTTCAGCAGATGCATCTACACCCAGTGCCTGAAGATTCTGAACATAGGTTTCGATCATCGTCGCCGTCGATGTCGGCAAGTTCGAAGGGTATGGGATATTCACCTTCAGTGTTTGCCCTTCGGTATTGCGACGCACGTTGCCTTCGCCCACGGGCCAGCCCGCCTCGTCCAGCATCTTCGACGCTTTGCGCAGGTTGCGCCGGTCGTTCAGGCGCGCTGGGTTGGATTCATGAGCGACAACGACATCCTCGGATATAAAATCGGCTGGGACGACATCGCCAAGCGTTTCCAAGAAGGCCAGCTCTGGGCCCGCTGGGGCGCCCTGCGCTTCAAGCGGTGTGCCTTGCACAAAAGAGTTGCGAGGCGAATTCAATCCAAACAACAGGGATTCGTTTGCCCATTCGAAGTTGAATGCCAGTGCCAACGCCTTGCGGACGTTCTTATCTGCGAATTGGGGCTTGCCGAGATTGAACACAAAACCAGACGGCGTCGGCGGGCTGCCATCCATGATTTCGTCGCGCACAACCGAACCCTCTGTCAGCTTGGGGAAGTCATAGCTTGTCGCCCAGAGCTTGGGATCGCTCTCGATCCGCATCGTATATTCGCCCGCCTTGAAACCTTCGAACGCGGCAGTCTGGTCAGCAAAATATTCGACGCGAATAGTGTCAAAGTTGTTGCGGCCTACGTTGAATGGCAGGTCTTTGCCCCAATAGTCGTCGCGGCGCTTGTAGACGATACGGCGGTTGATATCGTAACTGTCCAGTTTGTATGGGCCCGACCCCACCGCCACTTCCAGACGAGGTTCATCCAGACGACGCGACTCGTCGGCTTCAAACCACGCTTTCGAGAAAACGGGCGTCGATCCTACGGTTTCGATCAAGCTACGGCGCGTGACTTCTGGGTTGAAAGTGAACCTCACGGTGTGATCATCCAGCGCCTCAGCCCCGGTGACCATACGCCCGACGGCCTGCGCGTAAGACGGCAGGCCCTGCTCGATAAACAAACGGTGGCTGTAAACAACGTCTTCAGCCGTGACCGGTGTTCCATCCCAGAACATGGCCTCAGGGCGCAAGTTGAAAATGACATAGTTGCGCCCTTCGTCGTACTCGAGGTTTTCCGCCAGAACACCGTAGTACTGACCGACGCTGTCATCCGCGCTTTCAAACAGGCGGTCATATTGGATTGTGGTTAACGCTCCGCTCCGACCCTTTCGTGAGTAAGGATTCAGCGAGTCAAAGGTTCCAGAGGCTGCCAGTGACATCTCACCGCCCTTGGGAGCGTCGGGATTGACGTAATTCAGATGCGGATAGTCCGCCGGGTAGTCCAGATTTCCAAAATAGGAGTACCCATGACTGGTTGTAACGTTTTCATCATTTGCTTGGGCGACCTCGGCTGATCCGAGCGTTACGGCGACCAACCCTAAGACCACCCCCCAATGCCGAATACTCATGTCGCGCGCAGCAGGCAGGAGGGGTTTCATATGGCTCATCCTCTGGATTGTTGTCGTCATCTATGTTTGTTCCGCCAGCTAAATCGCCAGTCCTGGCTGATTCAAGTTTAGAATGCGTGAACGCTTTGTGAAGATTTTCGACATAAAAAAAGCCGCTGCACAAGGCAGCGGCTTTGGGTTTTTTCACAAACGTGATGGCAATCAGTTGCCGATGGTTTGCAGATAGGCAATCAGGTCAGCGCGTTCTTGAGGCTTTTTCAGGCCGGCAAAGCTCATGGATGTACCCGAGATATATGCGTTGGGTCTTTCAACGAAGGCATCAAGCGCTTCGGGGGTCCAGTTGCCACCATGCGCCTGCATCGCCGCCGAATAGCCGGTGAAGCCTTTGGCCGACGCAACGGGCCGGTCTACAATGCCGTATAGGTAGGGTCCGGTGCCGTTCGCACCGTCTTCCAACTTGTGGCACGCAGTACATTTGCGGAAAACTCTGGCGCCCTTTTCAGGGTCCGCGGCGGCCAGCAGGTCTTCAAAGACCACCTCTTCGCCATCGGCGCTTTCACCCGAGCTTTCGGTCTCGATGATGTAGGCAGCCTGTGCATCCCCATGGCCCCCATGCGAATGGTACAGGATGTCACCACCCCATTTGGCAAGAAGCAGCACAAGGAACGTGCCAAACAGGCCCGCAGCGGCCTTGGTAACTGTCATCGTGTCGAACATTGATCGCTAGTCCATTTCAGCTGTCTGAAAAGGTGTCTAAGGCTTCCCCTTGCGAGAGGCAAGGTATAGACACCGCGACGAAACGCCCAATTTTGTAACTTGTTGCACGGGACCGACCAAATGACCAAACGCATTGCCTTTCAAGGCGAACCCGGCGCCTACAGCCACGAGGCCTGCCGCAACGCGCGCCCGGAAATGGAGGCGCTGCCCTGCCGTACTTTCGAGGATGTGATCGAATCAGTTCGGTCCGGCGCGGCTGATCTGGCGATGTTGCCGGTCGAAAACACGACCTACGGGCGGGTGGCCGATATCCACCGGCTGTTGCCGCATAGTGGTCTGCAAATCATTGATGAGGCCTTCGTGCGTGTCCACATCAACCTGCTGGCCGTGCCCGGTGCGACGCTGGACGACATCACCGAGGCGCATTCCCATTTGGTGCTGCTGCCCCAATGCGCGGGCTTCCTGCGCCAGCACGGTATTCATGGGCGGGTCAGCCCCGACAACGCCCGCGCCGCGCGCGAGGTATCCGAGGCGGGTGAAATCCATTCCGCCGCTCTGGCTAGTGAACTGGCCGGAGAGATCTACGGCCTGAACGTCTTGGCCCGCCATATCGAGGATCATGGCGACAACACCACGCGTTTTCTGGTCATGTCACCCGAGGCCGACCTGTCGCGTCGGGGCGAGCACGGCATGATCACCAGCTTTGTCTTTCAGGTCCGCAACATTCCAGCGGCGCTCTATAAGGCGATGGGTGGGTTTGCGACTAACGGGATCAACATGACCAAGCTGGAAAGCTACATGGTCGATGGCTCGTTCACGGCGACCCAGTTCTATGCCGATATCGTCGGGCATCCGGAAGACCGGAACGTGCAACTGGCGATGGAAGAGCTTGAGCATTTCACCACCAATGTGGAAATACTTGGCGTCTACCCGGCGGCCCAGCCACGCGGCTAGGCCCGCGCTTCAGGTAAATGTGAGTTTAAGCGCCATGCCTGTGGCGCTGCTCCAGTTCTCGGGCGAATTCCGCAAGGCGCATTTGGAAGCGTTTGCGAAACCGTGCTTGGCCCAGCTTCATCGACTGAATTAGCAACCGCGCAGGTAGGGACTTGGCGCTGAGTGACAAATCCACACTTAAGCGGGTCCGACGCTGAGACAGGGCCATAAAGTCAACCACTGTAACCCCGGTCATGCCCTTGCCTGTCGCCTCGAATCGCATTTGCAAGGGGTGGTCGCAATCGGTCAGCAGTACGGACATCTGGCGGGGTTTGCCGCGCAACTTGAATTCGGTCTCCCACGCCATGCCTGCGGAGGGCGCAACCCCGCCGGTGGTACGGCGCACGTCAACGCCACGGCGCATCGCCATGCGTTCGAACCGATCAAAATCGGCAACCATGTCAAAAACCGAGTGGATGGGAGCCTCGATATCTTCGCGCGCTGAAAACTGCATGTGGGCCCTTGCTGCTCGTTCTTGCTTGCCAGTGTTTCGTTAGTCCAACGTATCTGCAAGCCAGTTCTGCAGCAGAAAATGCGCAATCGCCCCCTTGCGAGCGGGCAGCAGGCGCGGATGCTCCCCCGCGAAGGCCTGCATCATCTCGGACTTGCTGACCCACATTGCCTCTTCGATTTCAACCGGGTCGATCTGAATGTCCCGAGACAAAGCCTCACCGGCACAGCCGAACATCAACGACGCCGGAAACGGCCAGGGCTGGCTGGACAGATAGGACACTGCGCCGACGGGAACGCCCGCCTCTTCCATCACCTCGCGCCGCACCGCGGATTCCAGCGTTTCGCCCGGCTCGACGAACCCTGCAAGCAACGAGAACATGCCCTCGGGCCACCCCGGTGAGCGCCCCATCAGCACGCTGTCGCCGTGGGTGATCAACATGATCACAACCGGGTCGGTGCGTGGGAAGTGTTGGCCACCACAGGCCGAACAACTGCGCTGCCATCCGGCTTGCGATACGTCGCTTGGCGCACCGCAGCGGGCGCAGAAGCGATGCGTCTCGTGCCAGCCGATCACCGCCTTGGCTGTCGCCGCAAGCTCGGCATCGCGGGCGGACAGGCGCGTCATGATCCGGCGCAGCTCGCCAAACACGTGACCCTCGGGCAGATCGGGATGCTGTTGCTCGGACGGGTCGATGAAATTGCCCAAGCTCGACAGATCCAGCCCCTCGGCCTGCCATTCAGAGATATCTGCGGCAAACATCGCCGCCCCGTCACCAGAGCAGCCAAGCAAGATCGGAGCCTCAACCACTCCACCGGGGCCATTGGCGACCAGAGGATGCGCCATGTTGACCAGACCCAACCGATCCAGAGCCTCGCCCTGCACCAGCACTTTTCCACGCCACAGCAACAAGCAGCGGGCGTTTGGATCTTGGGCCGCCTCAGCCAGCTTGT
The DNA here is from genome assembly GCF_056540865.1 of Ruegeria sp. AL11. Lineage (NCBI taxonomy): Bacteria > Pseudomonadati > Pseudomonadota > Alphaproteobacteria > Rhodobacterales > Roseobacteraceae > Ruegeria > Ruegeria sp. AL11. The sequence goes on along the minus strand of NZ_JBQFXO010000017.1, from coordinate 7,738 downwards.
CCGCATCCCCCCGCAGATGGGCCGCACGATCAAGGCCCGAGCTGCCGAATGTCACGTTTTCTGCGTTTTTCATTGGGGTCCCCTCGGCCTTTTGCGCCTAGGGCTGCCATGTCCGCGCAGGTGTTGCAATGTCAATTCACTACTGCGGCATATCGACAGGTGCCACCGAAACACCGCATGACCGCCTCGGATTTTTCACTTATTTGTCCTCTTGGTAAATTTTCTTAGCTCTCATAGCGCAAAAGTAGACAATCAAACGTGACCGCAATCTCCCCGCGCATGAAAGACGCGCAGGACGCAGGAATGCATATCCGCATTCTGGCAACCACAGATCTGCATATGACCCTGACCGGGTTCGACTACTATGCGGACAAACCAGACCCGACCATCGGGCTGACTCGTACGGCGTCGGCGATCCGAAACGCCCGTCAACAGGTCGAGGACGGTTTGACTCTTTTGTTCGACAATGGCGACGCGCTGCAAGGAACACCGATTGGGGACTGGGCGGTGGAAAACGATGGCCCGCACCCGATGATGCAGGCCTTCAAGGCGCTGGAATATGACGCGATCGGCTTGGGCAATCATGATTTCGGGTTCGGGCTGGATGTACTTGAGCGCGTAATAACCCAAGCCCCTTGCCCGGTGATTTGCAGCAATCTGAACCATGTGAACGACCGGCAGCCTTGGCTGCGCAGTGTCGTTCTGACCCGGTCCGTTGCGCAGGAAGAAACGATCCGAATCGGCGTATTTTCAGTGCTTCCGCCTCAAACCACGATGTGGGAGGCGCATCACCTAAAAGACACGTTCATTGCCGAGGATATCTTGACCGCCGCCCGACGAACGGCTGAGGCGTTGCGCGCGCAAGGCTGTGATCTGGTCATCGCGCTGGCCCATTCGGGGTTGGAGCAATCGACGACTCAGCCGGGGCTTGAGAATGCGGTGATTCCCCTCGCCGAGATTGAGGGCATTGACGCGATTGTTGCCGGTCACACGCACCTGACACTGCCGGGCGCGGGGCATCTCGGGCTTGACGGCGTTGATGCCGAAAATGCTCTGGTCCACGGCACACCTGTGGTCATGGCCGGGTCTGCCGGATCTTTTTTGGGGGTGATGGACCTGCGCCTGACCAAGTCGCCCGAGGGGCGCTGGCAGATCACTGATCGCCACTGTGACCTAGTTGAAACAGCCGATGAGGTCGAAGACAAAGACCTGAACGAGATGTTCAAGCCCGCTCATCTGGCCACGCGCAAGATGATGGCCGAACCTGTCAGCCATACCAAGCAGAGCCTGCACAGCTATTTCAGTTTCTGCGCGCCAGATCGAGGGCTGGCCCTGGTGGCTGCGGCGCAAGCTGCGGGTTTGCGCCCGTTTCTGCACGGCAACGCCTTCGCTGGAGTTCCACTTCTGTCAGCAGTGTCTCCTTACAAATTCGGCGGCCGGGCTGGACCCCGAAACTACACGGACGTGCCTGTGGGTGAGATTTGCCTGCGTCACGTCGCTGACCTGCATGTCTTTCCCAACGAGTTGCGGGCCGTCGATATCACTGGCGCGCAACTGCGGGATTGGCTTGAGATGTCGGCGGGTGTTTTCAACCAGATCCACCCAGACGCCGAAACCGAGATAACCGATTCCCGCCGGGCGGGGCATAACTTTGACGTCGTGTTTGGCGTGACCTATCAGATCGACCTGTCCAGCCCGGCGCGGTTCGATAGCAACGGCGCCTTGACCGATCCAACCGCCCAGCGCGTACGCGACCTGTGCTTTGGCGGGCAAATAGTCCGCGACGACCAGAGCTTTGTGGTCGCCCTCAACAACTATCGCGCCAGCGGTGGTGGGCATTTCCCTTTCGTCACAAAAGCCCGGGCCATTCCTCTGCCGTCCAGGGATATCAAAGAGATACTGCGGGACTACCTGTCAGATCGACTGCTCGCAGACCCTCTGGATCAGGCTCCTTACCCATTCTCCTTAGCCCCGCTTTATGGAACGCACACGATCCTAAGAACCGGCAGCGGAGCATTGAAGTATTTGCCCGAGCTAAACGAGTACTCCCCGGAATTGCTGGGGCCTGATACCGATGGCTTTGAAAGGATACGACTGACTTTGTGACGGGTTGTCATTTTCACATCGTTTCCCTATACCAGGCCCTGAGAGGTTGGCGCGGGCGAGCGCCTCGCCAACCTGGTCAGGTCCGGAAGGAAGCAGCCACAACGAGCCCCGCTTGGGTCGATGTCCAACCTCTCACTTTATAGAAACCATCAGCCGCAGGAGGGCTTCGTGATTGTAGTAAACACCCTTCGGGCAGATCGGTTCTAAACCCAACTCTCCGATTGCCTGAACACATCACCAACGGATGCGCGTCTGCCATCAGATGGGATTGCTATATCTGAACACAGGCAAACCAATGTCTTTTACTCTTTCGGACCTGGGATGGTCCTCTCACTTTGCTGCACAGCACACGGCGCACGCGCAGCTCACGCCTTTTCGTATCACCGCCGTTCACCGGGACCGTCTGGTCGGGATGAACGAGGCTGGTGAAGCATCTCTGTTTGCCCCTGGTCACTCTACCGGCGACTTTGCTGTCGGAGATTGGGTGCTGGCCGATGACAAGAATCGCGTTCAGCATCTGCTTGACCGGCGCAGCCTGTTGCAACGCCGTGCTGCCGGAACCGGGGCCGAGGCGCAGTTGATCGCAGCCAATGTTGACGTGCTGTTCATCGTCAGCTCGTGCAATGCGGATTTCAATGTGCCCCGGCTCGAACGGTATCTGGCACTGGCGCATCAGGCGGGCTGCTATCCTGTCGTGGTCCTGACCAAAGCAGATAGCTGCTCGGACCCAGCAGCCTACGCCAAACAGGCCGAAGCGCTGGCACCGTTTTTGACAGTCCTGACGGTCAACGCGCATGACGCGTTAGACCTGCAGCAGGTTCTGGCATGGTGTCCGACAGGTCAGACAGCGGCTTTGGTCGGGTCATCCGGGGTTGGCAAAACAACGCTCGCCAACGGAATGACCGGGCAGGATCAGGCAACAGCCGCAATCCGAGAGGATGACGCCCGCGGCCGTCACACCACGACGTCTCGTGCCTTGCGTCCGATGCAAAACGGCGGTTGGCTGGTCGACACTCCCGGCATGCGCGCCTTGCGCCTGCTGGATGCGCAGGACGGGGTGGACGAGGTGTTCTCGGACATTCTGGAGCTGGCCCAAGCCTGCCGGTTCTCGGATTGCCAGCATGAGGCCGAGCCCGGTTGCGCCGTGCAGGCCGCGATTGAGGTCGGCACGCTGGATGCAGATCGGCTGGACCGCTGGCGCAAGCTGCGGCGCGAGGATCAGCGCAACTCCGAGACCGTGGCCGAGGCGCGGGCACGCGACAAGGCTTTCGGCAAGATGGTCCGATCCGCGATGCACGGAAAATCCGCGCGGCGCGGCGATTGAAACACGGGCTGAAACAGGGGCGCCGGTCCACCGGCGCCCCCCATCAAGCGATCAATCGAGGCCAGAGCGCCGCATTGCGGCGGGCAAACACACCGATATGGCCGATTTCCGGAACGTCAAACTCTTCTGGTGACAGCAGGTTACGGCGCGCCTTTGGCCCGTAAAGTTCAGCCAACCGCCAAACGGCAGCTTCTGGGACCATCTCGTCATCCGTGAAGGCGAACAGGTCGACGGGAGTGTCCGCATCTTGCCATGTGGCATGCGGCAGGGTGTCTCCCATCTCGGGCAGGTAGCTGTGCGGCGCGGTGCACCACTTGCGCCACTGCCAATAGACCGCAGGCGGCAGGTCCGACCCGAACCCCAGAGCCTTGCCGGGCAAGTAGCCCAAACCGCGCACGACCAGAGGCACGTGCCCGTACCAGAATAACCCTGCCAAAGCGCGGTACGGCCAAGGATGATCGCGTAGTGTCACAAGGCCGGAACAGACGCAGATCATGCGATCAATCTTGTCGATATCCGGCTGTACCGGTCCCAACATCCCTCCAAGCGAATGGCCAATCGACCAATGCTGCGCCAGCGGGAACCGTCGGCGCATCTCGGCCCGCGCGGCGGGCATGTCCTGCAACGCCCAATCGGCCATCGAAATCTTCGACCAACGCTGTGGGCCCGATTTCGAATGCCCGAATTCCCGGTAGTCGTAGATCAGACAGGCGATATCACGATCCGAGGCCAACCATTGTGCGAAATGCTTGTAGTAGTCTCGCGGAACCCCTGTCGCGCTGTTGACCACCACTACGGTTTCGGGCTGCGCCACGGGCCGGTAGATCCGCCCGGACAGGGCACCATCCCCCACCGGGATCTGAACATCTTCGATCAGCACTGTTTGGTTTGCATCCAACATGGGCATCCTCGGTGGAAAACTGAACTGATGAGTTCACATTGCAACTTGACCCCAGACAGCCCATGCAAGTCAACTGCGATCCCGCTTGACCACGCGTCCACTTTGCGGATCGTCTTTCCGCAGCGCAGAAAGTTCAACTTGACTCAGAATGGTTATGAACGCTAGCGATGGTTCGATGGTTCCCGGCTTTCACAAGAAGTCGGGATGAAAAGGGAACACGGTGCGGTTTTCCCCGGCTTGCTCGGGACGAACCAAATCCGCGACTGCCCCCGCAACTGTAAGCGGTGAGCGATGTCGAAGAGCCACTGGCCGAAAGGCCGGGAAGGTCGGCAAAGCGATGACCCGCAAGTCAGGAGACCTGCCATCGTCAACATAACCCAAACTCGGGCGGGGTGTCCGGGCAGGCCGTGACAGACCCTATCTGCCCCACCTGATCCCAGCCCCTGTCCACCGCGCGGAGGGCGCAGGATGATCTGGAAGACGAAGACACATAGGTTCTCAGCAACCATCTGCCAACATACCGGCAAGACATGCCCTGCACTTGCACGGCTGGCGCGTTCGATGGTTGACGCGCTGGACCAAGCCGGTCCGGCGACCACATCGGATTTCGAAATAGAAGGCAGCAGCGACCTGACCCATTGCACGGACGGCTGCCACGCCCGGTTTCGGGCCAGCCAGTCTCAGGTGCGGGTCTATTGCGGAGCGGACCCTGATGTCGACAGTGAGGTCCTCGATCTCTATGCCGATTTGATGTTCGGTACCGACACGAGCAGCCTGCCTGCCGCAGCCATGACTTCCCTGCCCTGCGCCATGCTCGAGGCATCAGTGATTGCGCCACGCAAACCGGCCCCGGCGGAACTGCAACTGTCGGCTTAAGAATCCGCCAAAGCTCGGGCGGGCAAGGTGGCCCAGTGCTTCTGTGCATCGGTTTCGACTGCGCAGGGGCGCAGCTTGCGCAACCGGTCCAGTGCTTGGGTTGGAGCCTCGCCGCATTCGATCATCAACCTAAGCACCACCATGCCGGAGCGACCGCATCCGCCCTGACAATGGACAAGCACGCGCCCTCCGCCAGACAAAGCCTGACGCGCCGCGGCACTGACATCGGGCCATTGCGCATCAACCTCTGACGGTGGCACGCCGAAATCCTGAATCGGCAGATGCACCCAGCGGCTGGCGCGACCCTGAACGTCGCGGCCAAAATCGCGGGCTCCGAACTGGACCAGCTCGGCCTCGGTTGTCATCGAAAGCACGAGCCCCGGCCTCCAATCTCCAATCGTTTCAAGGTCGCCTGCATAGTCGCCGCCCTTTCCCGGCATCGACGTTAGGGCAAGTGTGCCCCCGCCCACTTGCAAAGCATGAATGACCAAATTCGTCATGACAGCATCCCCCCGGAAGCGTTGATCCTGACTCTAGGCTTGATTCACAATCTGAAGAGTGTACCCCTGACGCGCCAGTTTCCAAAACAAAATCGTTCTTCAACTCATGTGGACGCGGGCGGCGCGGGCCTCTACGCTGCGGTGACGTTCCGAATCCGCCAGAGCAGACATGACCGACTCAGACAGCCCCGCCTATCAGGTTCTCGCCCGAAAATACCGCCCGGAAACCTTTGCCGATCTGGTGGGTCAGGATGCGATGGTCCGCACGCTCAAAAACGCGTTCGAGGCGGATCGCATCGCGCAAGCCTTTGTCATGACAGGCATTCGCGGAACCGGTAAAACCACGACCGCACGGATCATTGCGAAAGGCATGAACTGCATCGGACCGGACGGAACTGGCGGACCCACGACCGAGCCTTGCGGCCAATGTGAGCACTGCGTCGCCATCATGGAAGGTCGTCATGTCGACGTCATGGAGATGGACGCCGCCAGCCGCACCGGCGTGAATGATATTCGCGAGATTATCGACAGTGTTCGCTACCGCGCAGCCTCGGCCCGCTACAAGATCTACATCATCGATGAAGTCCACATGCTGTCGACCAGCGCCTTCAACGCGCTGCTCAAGACGCTTGAAGAACCTCCCGCGCACGTGAAGTTCATCTTCGCCACAACTGAGATTCGCAAGGTTCCCGTCACGGTTCTGTCGCGCTGCCAACGCTTCGACCTACGTAGGATCGAGCCCGAGGATATGATCGGCCTGCTGCGCAAGATCGCCTCAGCTGAGAGCGCAGAGATTGCCGAGGATGCGCTGGCGCTGATCACCCGTGCTGCCGAGGGATCTGCTCGCGACGCGACCTCATTGCTGGATCAGGCGATCTCGCACGGGGCCGGAGAGACGACGGCAGATCAAGTACGCGCGATGCTGGGCCTGGCGGATCGTGGCCGGGTTCTGGATCTCATGGACATGATCCTGCGGGGCGATGCAGCTGGGGCGCTGACCGAGCTTGGTGGCCAATACGCCGAAGGGGCTGATCCACTGGCCGTGCTGCGTGATCTGGCCGAAATCACTCATTGGGTCTCTGTTGTAAAGATCACTCCGGACGCAGCCGAAGACCCTACAGTTTCCCCGGATGAACGCGCCCGGGGCCAGCAGATGGCTGAGGCCCTCCCCATGCGGGTACTGACTCGGATGTGGCAGATGCTGTTGAAAGCGCTTGAGGAAGTTTCAGCCGCCCCCAACGCCATGATGGCTGCCGAAATGGCTGTGATCCGCCTGACTCACGTGGCCGACTTACCCAGCCCGGAAGAGTTGATCAAACGGCTGCAGGATACGCCTCCGCCCCCCAACGGCGGCCCAGGCGGCGGGATGCCAATCCAAAGCAACGGCGCGGCCCCGGTTGAAGCCCGCGCCGCTACAAGCTACGCCCCTGCGCCACGCAGGTCCGGCGGCGCTCCAGTCGCCGCTTTGGCGCAAGACACGCAGACCGCATTGGCGCGATACCCGAGTTTCGAACATGTGGTCGAGCTGATCCGGAACAACCGAGACGTCAAACTTCTGGTCGAGGTCGAAAACGGCGTGCGGCTGGTCTCTTACCAGCCGGGACGGATCGAGTTCACCCCTTCAGCGCAAGCCCCGACTGATCTTGCACCACGGCTGGGATCGGCCTTGCAACGTTGGACTGGCAACAGATGGGCGGTGTCCATTGTATCGGATGGCGACGCTCCGACGATCGCCGAAATCCGCGATAAAGCGGAACTGGCTCTGAAAGAAGAGGCCTCGGCGCATCCGCTGGTTCAGGCCGTTCTGGCAAGTTTCCCCAAGGCCAAAATCACCCGTATCGAAACACCGGAACAACGCGCCGCCCAAGTCGAGACCGAAGCCCTGCCCGAGGTCGAAGATGAATGGGATCCTTTCGAAGAAGACTGACCTCTATAAAAAGCAAAACCCTCCCGCGCCCGCCACGGGCAATCGGCTAAAGCCGATCACCCTGAGCGGCCTTGGGCCCGGCAGCGCTCGGGCTTTGCACGAGC
>NZ_JBQFXO010000016.1:0-57366 GCF_056540865.1 Ruegeria sp. AL11 | reverse complement strand
CCCCCGTCAACCGCGTCGACAACGCATACGGAGACCGAAACCTTGTCTGCACATGCCCACCAATGGAAGCATACGAAGAAGCCGCAGAATAAAACTAAAAGACCCCGCCGAGAAATCGGCGGGGTTTTCGCTTATCGGAAACCTCTGTTCTCATTTGCGCTCATCTTTGGCGTCGTTTTTTGCGGTGAAAGCGTCTTTTTCGCTTGCTGCGTCTGCGAAGGCCTCATAGCTCTGTCCGTGGGACACCCCTCCCCAACGAGGGGCGTGTATCTGGAAGGGTAATACAGATGAGCACTGAACAACCGGCGACGCGGCCGGCGAATCCGCGTTTTTCCTCGGGCCCCTGCGCCAAACCCCCCACATTTGATCTGTCCAAACTGGCCGATGCCGTGCTGGGTCGTTCGCACCGTGCTGCTGTCGGCAAGGATAAGCTGAAAGCGGCCATCGAAGGCACGCGTGAGCTGCTGGGCATTCCGGCAGATTACAAAATCGGCATCGTTCCCGCCTCGGACACCGGCGCGGTTGAGATGGCGTTGTGGTCGCTGCTGGGTGAGCGCAAGGTTGAAATGCTGGCTTGGGAGAGCTTCGGCGCGGGCTGGGTGACTGACGTGGTCAAGCAGCTGAAGATAGATGCCGAGGTGAAGACAGCAGATTACGGGCAGATCGTTGATCTTGCTTCGGTCGATTTCGCCAATGACGTGGTGTTTACGTGGAACGGGACGACTTCGGGCGTGCGGGTTCCTAATGGCGACTGGATCGCCGATGATCGTCAGGGCCTGACGATTTGTGATGCGACCTCGGCGGCGTTTGCAATGGATTTGCCATGGGACAAGCTGGATGTGACCACCTTCAGCTGGCAGAAAGTGCTGGGTGGCGAAGCGGCCCACGGGATGCTGATCCTTTCGCCCCGTGCCGTTGAGCGGCTGGAAAGCTATACCCCCGCATGGCCACTGCCGAAGATTTTCCGCCTGACCAAAGGCGGCAAGCTGATCGACGGTATCTTTACCGGGGCTACGATCAACACGCCCTCGATGCTGGCCGTCGAGGACTACCTGTTTGCGCTGGATTGGGCGCGCTCAGTTGGTGGGTTGCAGGGGCTGGTCGCTCGTGCCGATGCCAATGCCAGTGCGGTGCATGCCTTCTGCGACCAGAACGACTGGATCGCCAATCTGGCCGAGGATGCGGCGACGCAATCGAACACCTCGGTCTGCCTGAAATTCACAGATGGGCGCATTCAGGACGGTGCTGCATTCGCGAAAGCCGTGGCCAAACGGCTTGAGGCCGAGAATATCGCTTTGGACATCGGTGCCTATCGCGACGCGCCTGCGGGCCTGCGCATCTGGTGCGGTGGTACGGTCGAGACCTCGGACATCGAGGCGATGCTGCCATGGCTGGCATGGGCCTTTGAGGCCGAGATCGCGGCGCAGTCGGAGGCTGCCTGACTTTTCACCGGGCCGTCCAAGGCCCGGACCTTCCATACAATTCAAGGACCAGAGAATATGGCCCCCAAAGTACTCGTATCTGACAAGCTCAGCGAAACCGCCGTGCAGATTTTCCGCGATCGCGGCATCGACGTGGATTTCATGCCCGATCTGGGTAAGGACAAAGACAAACTGGCCGAGGTGATCGGTCAGTATGACGGCCTTGCCATCCGTTCGGCCACAAAAGTTACACCGACCATTCTGGAGAAAGCCGACAAACTGAAAGTGATCGGTCGTGCCGGGATCGGGACCGACAATATCGACAAGGATGCAGCGTCGAAGAAGGGTGTGATCGTGATGAACACGCCCTTTGGCAACATGATCACCACCGCTGAGCACGCGATTGCGATGATGTTCGCAGTGGCGCGGCAGATCCCCGAGGCCAGCACCTCGACCCATGCGGGTAAGTGGGAAAAGTCCAAGTTCATGGGCATCGAGCTGACCAACAAGACCCTCGGCGTGATCGGGGCGGGCAATATCGGCGGCATCGTTTGTGAACGCGCGCTTGGCCTGAAGATGAAGGTTGTGGCCTATGACCCCTATCTGGGTGAAGAGAAAGCCGCGCAGATGGGTGTTGAAAAGGTCGAGCTGGACGAGCTGCTGGCCCGCGCTGACTTTATCACTCTGCATGTTCCGCTGACCGATCAGACCCGCAATATCCTGAGCCGAGAAAACCTTGCGAAGACCAAGAAGGGCGTGCGGATCATCAACTGTGCCCGCGGTGGTCTGGTCGACGAAGACGCGCTGGCCGAGGCACTGCAATCGGGCCATGTTGCCGGCGCGGCGTTTGACGTGTTCAGCGAAGAGCCGGCGAAAGAAAACGCTCTGTTCAACCTGCCCAACGTGGTCTGCACGCCTCACCTTGGCGCGGCAACGACCGAGGCGCAGGAGAACGTGGCGCTGCAGGTGGCGGAGCAGATCTCGAACTATCTGCTGACCGGTGCGGTGGAAAACGCGCTTAACATGCCCAGCGTGACGGCTGAAGAGGCCAAGGTCATGGGCCCGTGGATCAAACTGGCGGGCCATCTTGGCAGCTTCATCGGCCAGATGACCGATGAGCCGGTGCAGGCGATCAACATCCTCTACGATGGTGTGGCCGCTGAAATGAACCTGGCTGCGCTGAACTGCGCCGTTGTTGCGGGGATCATGAAGAAGTTCAATCCCGAGGTGAACATGGTCTCGGCGCCGGTTGTCGCCAAAGAGCGTGGCATCAAGATCTCGACCACCAATCAGGACAAGTCCGGTGCGTTTGAGGGCTACATCAAGGTCACCGTCGTGACCACCAAGCGCGAACGCTCGATCGGTGGGACAGTGTTCAGTGATGGCAAGCCGCGCTTCATCCAGATCAAAGGCATCAATATCGACGCCGAGATCGGGGCGCATATGCTCTACACCACCAACGAGGATGTGCCGGGCATCATCGGTGCGCTGGGTCAGACCATGGGCGAGAACGACGTCAATATCGCGAACTTTACCCTCGGTCGGTCTGAGGCGGGGGGTGAGGCCATTGCGCTGCTTTACGTGGACGAACCTGTCCCGGCCGAGGCGCGCGCAAAGCTGGCGGAAACGGGCTTGTTCACGCAGATTAAACCGCTGGAGTTCGACGTCGCCTGATTGGCACCCTTTTTCATTTCAAACAATTTGACACCCGCGCCAAGGACCGGCGCGGGTGTTCCTGATTGCGCTATCAGCACTTTCGCCGCTAAACTGCCGTGACAGCAGCAGAGACCTTTTCATGACCAAACCGATCTACGCCATTGGCGACCTGCACGGGCAGAGCGCCGAGTTCGACCGACTCCTTTCTCTGATCGACCGCGATGGCGGGCCTGAGGCTCAGGTGGTGTTTCTGGGCGACTATACCGACCGGGGGCCGGACAGCCGGGGTGTTCTTGACCGCTTGATCGCGGGACGCGCCGAAGGGCGGGACTGGATCACTTTGCTGGGTAATCACGACCGTATGTTTGCATGGTTTCTAGAGGATTTCCCCCGCCATGATCCGCATCTTCTGGTCGGTTACCACTGGCTGCATGAGCGTCTGGGCGGGGTCGAAACACTTGCCAGCTATGGTATCGTGTTCGAGGGACAAACCCGGCTTGAGGATCTGCACGCCATGGCGTTGCAGGCCGTGCCCGAGGATCATCGTGCGTTCCTGCGGGGGCTGGTCTTGATGCACCAGACACCCGATCTGGCTTTCGTTCATGCGGGCATCCGCCCCGGTATCGCGTTGGATCAGCAGGATGAAAACGATCTGGTCTGGATCCGGCAGGAGTTTTTGAAACATACCGCGCCGCATCCCAAGCTGATCGTCCATGGCCATACTCCGGTCGACCGGGTGACGTATTGCGGCAATCGCGTGAACCTGGATACCGGCGCGGGGTATGGACGCCCGGCCAGTGTCGTTGTCTTCGAAGGCCGCACCTGTTGGGAGTTGACTGAAAAGGGCCGGGTCAGCCTTGTATAAAGCTGTCTTTATAGGTCGCGCGCAGGGCGTTCTTTTGCACCTTGCCCATGGTGTTGCGGGGTAGCTCATCCAGCACGATCAGTTTGCGCGGATGTTTGAACCGGGCCAGTTGATCCTGAACGCGCGCTAGAATGGCATCCAGATCAAGGGCTTGTTCGGGCTGAGGCACCAGAATGCCTAGCACGGTTTCGCCAAAATCCGGGTGCGGCACGCCGATGACCGCGCTTTCCAGAACGCCGGGTTGGTCATCCAACAACAGCTCGATTTCCTTAGGGTAGATGTTGTAGCCGCCCGAGATGATCAGGTCTTTGCCACGGCCGACGATATGGAGATAGCCATCCTCGTCCACCCGACCCAGATCGCCAGTGATAAAGAACCCATCCTCGCGCAGCTCGGCCTCGGTTTTCTCGGGCATCTGCCAATAGCCCTTGAAGACGTTCGGACCGCGCACCTCAATCATGCCGATCTCGCCGTGTGGCAGCAGCGCGCCGGTTTCGGGGTCCGTGACTTTCAGCTCGACGTCCGGCAGAGGGAACCCGACGGTCCCGGCGCGGCGTTCGCCGTCATAGGGGTTTGAGGTGTTCATGTTGGTCTCGGTCATGCCGTAGCGTTCGAGGATACGATGCCCGGTGCGGGCCTCGAACTGCTCATGAGTTTCCGCCAGCATCGGGGCCGAGCCCGAAATGAACAGCCGCATATGGTGCGCCAGATCGCCGGTAAACCGGTCATCGCCCAGCAGGCGAGTGTAGAATGTTGGTACGCCCATCATCGCGGTGGCCTCCGGCATCAGACGCAGGATGTCGTCCAGATCGAATTTGGTCAGAAAGATCATCGACCCGCCCGAAGCCAGCACCACATTGGTCGCTACGAACAGGCCATGGGTGTGAAAGATCGGCAGCGCATGCAGAAGAACATCGTCTTTTGTAAAGCGCCACTCCTGCACCAGAGTTTCGGCATTGGACAGCAGGTTGGCCTGCGTTAGCATCGCGCCTTTCGACCGCCCCGTGGTGCCCGAGGTATAAAGGAATGCGGCCAGATCATCTTCGGACCGTGAAACAGGTTCATACGCAGGCAGCATTCCCAGCGCCCGGCGCATCAGGCTGCCACTGCCATCGGCGTTCAGAGTTGCAATATGGGCGTTCTGCGCTTGGGCAATCGGGGTCAGGCCAGCCTCGTTCGCGATATCGCAGACCACTAGCTTCGCGCCGCTGTTTTCGATGAAATACTGCAGCTCGGTGGTCGTATAGGCGGTGTTGAGCGGCAAGAAAATCAGCCCGGTCTGCGCGCATGCTGCGTAGAGGGCAAGCGCCTCGGGCGATTTTTCGACCTGAACGGCGACGCGGTCACCGGGCTCAAGCTCCAGCCCTGTCAGCGCGTTGGCCAGCCGCGCGGCCATGTCGAGAAAGGCGGCATGAGTCAGAACCTGACCTTCGGGCAGATGCAGGAACGGCGTGGTTTTCCCGGCGTGAATGCCAAACAGACGATCAAAAAGCGGGTTGGCCATTCGGTGTTCCTTTCCGTGCGTCGCGGGCTGAATCTGGCGGGGAAAACCGGGACCGTAAAGCCCCGTTTGCCAGATATTTCCAACCAACTCTGGCGAAAATGCTGCACCTGCGATATGCGCTATGCAGATTGCCGGAGACCTGCCATGTACGTTGCCACCTTGCTGACAAATCCCACCACACCCTCGCTTGAGGTACCGATGGTGGACGCGCTGCGAAATGCGTGGGGCGGGGGCGAGGTCACGTGGCTCAACCCCGGTGAGGCGGCCGAGTTCACGCTGTCCGAGATGCCAGACAATCGCTGGGATGTTTGGGCCGATCTGCAAGAGATGAGTGTTGATCTGGTCGTTCAGCCATCCGAGGGGCGGCGCAAGAAAATGCTTCTGGCGGATATGGACAGCACCATGATCCAGCAGGAGTGCATTGATGAGCTGGCGGATGAGGCGGGCGTGGGTGAGCGCGTCAAAGACATTACCGCCCGCGCGATGAATGGTGAGTTGGACTTCGAAGGCGCGCTGATCGAACGGGTCGGCTTGTTGAAAGGGCTGGACGAGGCGGTCATTGACCATGTTCTGAACACGCGTATTACCCTCATGCCCGGCGGGCGGGAACTGGTGGCGACCATGCGCGAGGCTGGCGGCTATGCGGCCTTGGTCTCGGGTGGGTTTACGGCGTTCACGGCCCGTGTGGCCGCGCAGTTGGGGTTTGATGAGAACCGGGCGAACACGCTGTTAACCGAGAATGGGCAGCTAACGGGCGATGTGCAGCACCCGATCCTCGGGCGGCAGGCCAAGGTCGAATCGCTGGAGCGGATCACCGCAACGCTTGGATTGTCCGAGGGCGACGTGATCGCGGTTGGTGACGGAGCTAACGATCTGGGCATGCTGGGGCGGGCCGGAACCGGCGTTGCACTGCACGCAAAGCCCTCGGTTGCGGCTGAGTGCGACGTACGGATCAATCACGGAGACCTGACGGCCCTGCTTTACATTCAAGGCTACAGCAAGGCTGACTTCAGCGGTTAGCGCGGTCTAGAACAAGTCAAAGCGCACCGGATTCTGCGCCCAGTACACCCGCGCGGCCAACAACAGCCGGGCCTTTGGATCGCTGGCGGCGGCATAGGGAACCGGAACACCGAACTTGGCGCTGATGTTTTCCAGCGCAGTCAAAGTCGCCGGGCCGACTTGGCCATCGACGGTGACATTTTCCCCCAGTTCATTCAGCGCCAGCTGTAAAGCCCGATCCAGATCCCCGCGCGAGAGGCTGTCGAGTTGAGACTGAGCCTGCGCGGCAGGTTCCTCATTCGGCAGCAGGGCCGCTTTGGCCGCCCTGAGCGCTGCGTCAGCCGGACCTTTGCCCGGTACCTGACCGTCCAGAATGATATAGGCTCCGTTCGCACCACCCCAAGCGTCACCGCGTTCCAGCGATGTATCGTACCAGGCCAAAGCCTCGGTACGGGGCCGGCCCTGTAGCTGGTCCCGCATGATCATGCGGGCGATACTGGCTGGAGCGGTTGGGTGCCCGCCTTGGGCTGCCGCCAGAAAATAGGATTCAGCTTTGTCGAAATCGACCGGATTGCCGCCCAGACCATTCAGCGAGACATAGGCCAGATTGTCGTACCCATAGATGTCCTGCCGTAGTTCGGAAGCGCGGAGATATCGCAACCCACGCTCGGGGATATAGCGTTCCGAGTTTTCACGCAGGAAATACATGCCCAGTTCATTCATCGAATAGGTATGTCCAAGCTCGACCGACCGTTCCAACAGTTCGAAGCCGCGGTTTTTCTCTTCGGTCGTTTCACCTGTGCGCAGCAGTTGTTGGCCCAGCCGGTGCATGGCATAGGGGTCTTGCTGGGCGATGGCTTCTTCTAACAGGGCGCGCGCTTTATCCGGGTCATAGGGGGTTTTGGTGACCGCGCGGTCGATGCGCTGTGTATCCAACAAGGTTGCCAGAGCGTATTTGGCGCGAATATGCCCGCCGTCGACAGCAGTCGTGAAACTCTCAAAGGCGCCTGGCACATTGCCTGCGGCTTGTTGCAGACGGCCCAGTTGATACTGGAACCGCGCGTTTTCCGGATAGTCCTCGACCGCTTGCGAACAGGCGGCCAGACCTTTGGTGATATCCAGCTCATTCGGCAGGCGAAAGACGCCAACGCCATTAAGATCCAGCGCATCCCCCGCTTCGAGATCGCAGGCATTCATCCCCAATTCCAGAGAGACCTCAACCGTCTGTCGCGTCTGATCAGCGGTTACAACCTCGACCGCAAAGGTGTCGGCAAAATCGGTTTTGGGCAGGTCAACGGCACGTGTGTCCGTGATCTCGGGTGTATACGTTACAGATGTGTCGCTGGCGTTGACAGCACCTCGGTCAGGGGTTTCCGTCACCCGCACATCTACGATGTCCCTTCCCAGGGCTTGGCTCAGGCTTTGGGACAATGGGACGGATTTGTCGAACTGATAGCTGAGCGATAGGGATTGGGGGGCGCCATCCTGCAGCGCTTCTGGTTCAACCTCGACCTTTTGCTGCGCCAGATAGAACGGGCGCACCAGTGTCGAGCTTTCCCAGGGGATCTGCTGCCCCGATGTTTTGGTGTGAACCCTCTCGCGAATGACCGGAAAGAGCTGTTGGATATTCTCAAACGGAGAGGATTGGGCTGTTTCCAGAACGGCCGCCGTATACGGGCTGTTGTGGCCGATCTCGCCATCACTGGCCACCGCACCGGGCGAGGTGGAATAGGCCACCAGAGAATTCAAGGGCGTTTTGAAAACATCGAACCCTTCGCGGGTCTCAAAAAGGTTGGCGTCCAGATCGGCCGCCAATCTGAGGTCTTGAAACGGGTTGTCCCTGCACGAGTCCAGAATGGCCACATGGGCCGCGCTGCGGGCGGACAGGGTGTCAATCACGCGATCCAGCGTCATCGTTGCCAGTGGCACATCATAGACGCTTTCAAACTTGGCATCCACGGGCAGCAGATAGTTTCGCCGCCCGATCTGAATGCCGTGACCCGCATAGTAGAACAGAACATCTGCGGAATCCGGGATGTTCAGAACTGCTGTGCGGATCAGCTCTTCAAACTCGCGTTTGGTCAGGTCATAGCCGTCAAAGACTTGGAAATCGAAGTCTCGCAGCATGTCCGCAATGTCTTCGGCGTCTTTTCTGGCATTGGTCAGGTCGCCAACGCTCGTGTAGTCCTGATTGCCGATGACGATCGCAACCCTGCTGTTCGCGCTGGTTGCCGACGAGGACTGCGCGCTGAGGCCGCTTGCGCAAATCGTCAGGATAGACGCAGCTGCTAGTAAATGGCGCCGACCAGTTTTAGACCCAAGCTTAAGCATGTGGTGTCGTCTCCGGCTTAACCGCCCCAGCCGCCACCGCCGCCGCCGCCGTCTCCACCACCGCCGCCACCGCCGCCATCTCCGCCGTCGCGGTCATACGCATTTTGAGGCGCTGTCGATGAAACGGCCGTCGGGGTCACCGCGGGGGCTGCTGCAGGGGCTACTGCCGCCGTCGTTGTGGCGGCAGGCGCGGGAGTTGTCGCTACCGCCGCCGTAGGGGTTGGTTGAGGGGCGGTTGCAGCAGGGGTTACAGTCTCAGTCTGTGACCAAGGGGACGCACAGCCTGCAACAACAAGGGTACAGGCGAAAAACAATGAAGTGGACGCGAAGCGCATCTCAAGCCTCCTAAAATAAAACAACTTATTAAACTCACACATAACACCGTAACTTGTGTCTTTGGAGCAGGTCTATGAACCTTTTCACATATACACGAAAAGAAGAGGATCGGCCAATTTTCCTGATTGGCGCTGACAAAAGGTAGGCTTTCCTAAATTTAACATTTGTGTTAAATAAGAATCATGACCGATCTTATTACAGCCTTTTCCGCACTATCTGACCGCACTCGGTTTGCCATCGTCGAGCAACTGATGGAAGGCGGTGAACTGCCCGCCGGAGACCTGGTCGAAGGCAAAGGCATGTCAGGTGCCGCAATCTCGCGCCACCTGAAGGTGCTGCGACAGGCCGGATTGGTGCAACAACGCGTGCTGGGCACCCAGAGGCTGTATTCCGTCCACTCCGAAGGCCTTCGTTCGATTGCCGAGTGGACGATCTCGAAACGGCAGTTCTGGGAAAGCAGTCTGGATCGTTTGGGTGACATTTTGGAAAGGGAAAATTCATGGCCGACCTGAAATTGGAGCGGGACTTTCCCGTCAGCCCAGAAGACCTTTTTGTTTGGGTGACAGATGGCTCGAAACTGCTGCAGTGGTGGGGGCCGGAAGGCATGCATGTGCCGGATCACAATCTGGATTTTTCCAGAACCGGCCCATGGTTTTCGGTGATGGAGAACAGCGATGGGCAGCAATTCAAGGTTTCGGGGCATGTCACGCATGTTGATCCACCGCACTCGGTTGGCTTCACGTGGGGTTGGCATGACGATCAGGATCAACGCGGGTCGGAAAGCCACGTGACTTTTTCGATAGCGGCAACCGAAACCGGCGCCCGACTTGTTATTGATCACCGCGAGTTCGCCGACGCCGAGGCAGCTGAGAACCACAACACAGGCTGGACATCCTCGCTGCGCAAACTCGAAGCGCAGTGCCAATAGATTTCATTCAGGGAGGAACAAAATGCCCCAATATCTATTTGTTTATCACGGGGGCCACACCCCAACTGACCCCGCAGAAATCGAAGCAACCATGGCCGCATGGGGCGCGTGGTTTCAAAACATGGGCGAGGCTTTGGATATCCCGGGAAACCCGGTGGGCCAATCCTATACCGTCAGCAACGGCGGCGTTGTCGACAATGGCGGGGCTAACCCTGCCTCTGGCTTTACGGTGGTCAAAGCCGACAGCATTGATGCCGCGACCGAGATGGCCAAAGGCTGCCCGATGGTCATCAACGGATCTGGCTCGGTCGAAGTGGCGGAAATCCACGAAATCGAGATGTAGCTGCCTTAGTTCGGAAAGCCCGGCGCGGGTCGGATCACGCCGCATTCTAGTCCTCGGCGGCTGTATTGCGTGGCATTCATGAATTTGCGCGTGGCCGGGTGATCAGCCTCCAACACCCCAAGGCTGACCAGAATGGCCGCGATGGCGCATTCGCTGGCGCGGGTGGTGCCATCGGTGATCTTCAGCGCAATACCCATGCGTTTTTCCGGCAGGATCGCGACAAAGACGGCCTCGGCCCCGGTCTTGATCGCAGCGCGACCGTTCATTGCGCGCATCAATTCGGTACAGGCACGGGTTTCGCCCGCGACAAGCTCTGGGTGCTTGATCATCGCGGCGGTCAGCTGCTGCGCCGCGTCGCTCGACCGGTCCGACCGATTAGCGGCTGAGGCAAACCACGCCATGGAGCGCGCAAGCCCCACCAGCGAGGTCGCGAAATTCGGGGCCGAGCATCCGTCGATGCCGTAGCCGGGGCTGGTCTCGCCGGTTGTTTCCTCAATGGCAGACAAGCAGGCCTGTTGAACAGGGTGGTCGATCTCAAGGTATTCCGGTCCGGCCCCCATATGCTGAGACAGGGTCAGAAACCCGCAGTGTTTACCCGAGCAATTGTTGTGGATCTGGCACGGCGTATCGTCGGCCAGAATAAGCCGGTCGCGCGCGGCGATGTCGGCGGGCTCTTGCGGGCCGCAGCGCAGATCATGTTCGGTGAGACCCAGATGATCCAACCAGGCCGAAACGCGATCCGTGTGAATGGCGGCCCCGTTATGCGAGGCGCAGGCCAGCGCAAGATGCTCTGAGTTCAGCCCGTATTTTGCCGCAGCGCCCGACGTAACCAAAGGCAGAGCCTGAATCATTTTGGCTGAGGATCGCGGGTAGATCACTGCGTTCGGATCGCCCCAGCTTTGCACGATCTGCCCGGTGTCATCGCAGACCACCGCATGGCCCAGATGCAGGCTTTCCAACAGATCGCCGCGCCACAGTTCTGTCATCGGGATGGGCTGCGTCATCTGGACCTCCGGATTTATGCGCAAAATTCTGCCAATCGCCCTTTCGCCTGTGGCGAAACCTGCGTTAGTGTGTGTATGTCGACAATCATCGGAATGCGCAACGTTTCCAAGACGAACTGGCAGGGTTCGCATGGCTTTCCGATGGGTATGAGGTAGAAGGTCGAGCTAGGAGGCTGGACAAATGGGATCAATGCTTACCCGCGTGCTTGCGGGTCTGTGTGTGGCGGGTATGGCCACAACTGCAATCGCACAGCAGGGGACAAGTACAAACCGCGTCGCGGCGAAAACGGATTGGAGCGTTTTTGTCGAAGATGATCCCACCGAATGCTGGAGCGTTTCGGCCCCCAAGGAAACTGTCAATACACGTGGTGGACGTGTCGTTTCCGTGCGCCGCAGCGATATCTTGCTGTTTGTCTTCTATCGCCCCAATGCCGAGGTCAAAGGGCAAGTGACCTTTACCGGTGGCTACCCTTTTGCGGCCGGTTCCACGGTGAACTTGGTTGTAGACGGGTCTGAATTCGAACTGTTTACCGAGGGCGAGTGGGCCTGGCCGGCGACTGCTCAGGACGATGCCAAGATCGTCACCGCGATGAAGCGCGGGACCGAGGCTGTGCTGACCGCACGCTCGGAACGCGGGACGCAAACCAAGGACACGTTCTCTCTGCTGGGCTTCACCGCCGCGATCGAAGACGCAGAGACCCGCTGCACCAACTGATCTGTCGGGTCGCGATAACATGCGGCCCGTCTATTTTGCGGCTTCTCGCATAATTCTACCAAATATTCAGAAAGCTTGATCCGTATCAAAGCACATCCTGTTGGCATCTGAACTAATTTGTTCAGTAATAACAAAGGATGTCTAAATATGTTCGACAAAACTCTGATCACACTGATGTTGGCTTCTTCACTGGTTCTGGCGGCTTGTGAAAAAGAGCCTGAAACCTACCCGATTACAGGTGAGGAATGCGGGCCTGAAGATCCGGTTAAAACGCTGGATGCCGAGGATTGCTTTATCCCTCCTGCAGGAGTCTGATCCGGCGACAAAAGCGCGTAAGGGTCAATACGATTCCTTTTGATCTTTGCGCGCGATCCTATATAGAGGCGCATCCCAATCCGGAATCCACCTGAGATACGCCCAGTAGGTACCCAAATGTCGCCCAAAGCGCCGATCACTCAAGACGTCATGACCATCCCCCGCAAACTGCCTGAGGGGAAGGTGAACCTTGTCGGCCTGACTCGCGATCAGCTCCGCGCAACTCTGATCGAACATGGCACGCAGGAAAAGCAGGCCAAGATGCGGACTGGTCAGATCTGGCAGTGGATCTACCAATGGGGCGTGCGTGATTTCGCACTGATGACCAACCTGGCCAAAGCCTATCGCGCGCAATTGGCCGAGAGCTTTGTGATCGAAATTCCCGAAGTGGTCACCCGTCAGGTGTCCGAAGACGGCACTCGCAAATACCTGTGTCGTATTGCGGGCGGGCACGAGGTCGAGGTCGTTTACATCCCTGAAGAGGATCGTGGTACGCTGTGTATCTCGTCTCAGGTAGGTTGTACGCTGACCTGCTCTTTCTGCCATACCGGCACGCAGAAACTGGTGCGCAACCTGACCGCGGCCGAGATTGTGGGCCAAGTGATGATGGCCCGCGATGATCTTGAGGAATGGCCGACCCCCGGTGCGCCGAAGGATGAGACGCGCCTGCTGTCGAACATCGTTCTGATGGGCATGGGTGAGCCGCTCTACAATTTCGAAAACGTCCGCGACGCGATGAAGATCGCCATGGACCCCGAAGGAATTTCCTTGTCGCGTCGGCGGATCACTCTGTCGACGAGCGGCGTGGTACCGGAAATCGCGCGCACGGCCGAAGAGATCGGCTGCCTGCTGGCGATCTCGTTCCACGCCACCACAGATGAGACCCGCGACGTGCTGGTGCCGATCAACAAGCGCTGGAACATCGAAGAACTGCTGAAAGCGCTGGCCAGCTATCCCAATGCGTCGAATTCCGAACGGATCACGTTCGAATATGTGATGCTGGATGGCGTCAATGACAGCGACGAGGACGCGCATCGTCTGATCGATCACATCAAGCGTCATAAGATCCCGGCGAAGATCAACCTGATTCCGTTCAACGAATGGCCCGGTGCGCCTTACAAGCGCAGCTCGAACAATCGTATCCGGGCCTTTGCGAACATCATCTATCAGGCCGGTTATGCCTCACCCATCCGCAAAACGCGCGGTGAGGATATTATGGCGGCCTGCGGTCAGTTGAAATCGGCAACCGAGCGTGCACGCAAATCGCGTAAACAGATCGAGGCCGAGGCCGGGTTGAGCGGCAGCTAAGCCAATTCTGCCAAGGGTTGCGGCGGTAAACTTAATGTTTCCGGTGCTGATTTTGTCTTCAATATTTGCTATGTGTTGGGGCGTCCGTTCCTGTTTCGGACGCTCGGCTTTCCCTTGAAACGCCGGGGCTTTTTCGCCGCCAGCTTATTTTCTCGTTACGCGCGGCATGTAGGCAAACTGATATTTCAGGTGAGCCCCAAATGATTGAACGACTTCGAAGTAAATTGAAAACCATTGCATTTGCAGTCCTATTTGTACCGCTATCTGCGGCGGGCGCTTTTGCGGAAGACCCCGATGCGCATCTGGCCATCGAAAACCCGGCCGAGCTGAGCAAGGACGAAGCTAGCGCGCATTATCGCGCGCTGTCGAAACGGATGGCGCGTGGCTATGCGACGTCGCAGCTGGATCTCATTTTGAATTACCAAAGCTGGCCGCTGTTCAATGATGCGCCCTATATCTCAGCCACACATGGGCAGCGTTTCGTGAACAGCTACGCTAACCGCATGGCGCTGAACTACGGGACCCTGCAACCGGGTGAGCTTTTGCCCATGGGCTCGGTTCTGGCCAAGGACAGCATGACGGTGACCGATGAGGGTAAGATCTACCCCGGCGCCATGTTCGTGATGGAGAAACTGGCCCAAGGCGCCAACCCCGAGACGGCAGACTGGCGCTACATTATGGTACTGCCCGATGGGTCTTTGTTTGGCGACACTCTGGGCGATCGGGCCGGGGCCGTGGCCTATTGCCATGACTGCCACGTGCAGGTGGCCGACAGGGACTACACCTTCTACGTGCCAGAGGACTACCAGATCAAAGGTGAATAGGCCTATCCGCGACGAAAGCGGGCGGTTCCGATGACCTCGATCAGGTTTTGCCGGACCGGCTCGGGTTGTGCCTCGACCGCGTTTAGAACCTCACGCAGTTCAGCGCGTAGCCCGTGCATCTGATCGATCAGAGAGATCATCATCGACAAAGCATCGGCCTCCATATCGTATTGCTCGTGCAATTCGCAGGCCAGTTCCAGCCGGGCGACGTCGATGCTGTGGTAGACGACCCCTTGGTCTGATTGCTCGGGGATCACGATCTCTGCCGCGAGATACTCGGTCAGGCGGTCCGAGGTCAGGCGAGTGATGGCTTCGATCAGTTCCTCTTCGGTCAGGGTCATGACGGCATTCCTTTCCGAGGATCATAGCGATGGGCGTCGCGCCATATCTCCATGAATTGCTTGAGGTCGTCGTCGATCTGGTCGGGCAGGGCGACGGTAAGTTCGATCAATTGATCCCCCCGTTCGGACGAACCGCGTTTCTTGACGCCCTTACCTCGCAGGCGGAGGGTTTTGCCGCTGCTGGTGCCTGCCGGGACGGTGACGTTGACGCCGCCGTCGATCGTAGGGGCAGGGACTTTGCCGCCCAGTACAGCCTCATCAATGGTTATCGGCAATGTGATGTGGATGTCATCCCCCTGCCTGTCGAACAGTGGATGGTCCGCGACCGAGATGGTGACCAGCGCGTCCCCCGGAGGCCCCTCACCGTAGCCCGGAGCGCCCTTGCCTCGCAGCCGGATGGTTTGGCCCGTGGTGATACCCGCCGGGATTTTAACCTCGATCCGGTTGCCATCGGGCAGGGTAAGCTTTTGGCTGGCCCCAAACACGGCATCCAGAAAGCTGATCTGCAGCGAGTAATTCAGATTGTGACCCGGCGCATGGAATTCCTGCGTGCGCTGGCCGCCAAACCCACCGCGGCCGCGCATGAATTCGGCGAAGATGTCCGACATGTCATCCGGGTCCGCCTGCCGTCCGCGATAGGGGTTTCCGGCGGCCTCGGCATAGTCGCGATAATATTGCTGTTGAGGGCGCTCCTGACCCGAAGCGTCAATCTCGCCATTGTCATAGCGGGCACGGGTTTCGCGGTCTTTCAGCAGATCGTAAGCAGCGGCGGCGGCTTTAAACTTGGCCTCGGCCTCGGCATCACCGGGTTTGAGGTCCGGGTGGCATTCCTTGGCGATGCGCCGATAGGCTTTCTTGATCTCGGCGGCACTGGCGTCTTTGGCGACGCCGAGGACGGAATAGGGATCGTCGCTCATCTCACCTCTCGCGGATGTGGGTCGGTCTGATCTTTATGAATGTGTTTTATCATGCGATTTCAACCGACCAAAAGGAAGAGGCAATTGAATTGGCTCGAAAAATCCTACAGGTTTGATAATATCTGCATGTCTGTACCTGTTCATACACGGAGAGCCTGAATGTCGCGCAGAATCAAATCCGCTCTGGCCCTGCTGGCCGGGAATGCCATCGGCCTGTTGCTGGCGTCGCTCATTTTGAACGGCTTTGCCATCAAGCCGATCTCATTCATCGTTGTGGTTCTTGTGTTCACCGTCGTTCAGGTGATTGCCGAGCCGCTGATCCTGAAACTGGGGGAAAAGAAGGCGCCGGCCCTGAAGGGTGGGATCGCGTTGATCGTGACCTTTGTGGGTCTCCTGGTCACCGACCTGATTGCCTCGGGGCTGACGGTTGGGGGTGTTTCCAACCTGCTGGCCGCAACGCTGTTGGTCTGGCTGGGGGCGTTGATCGCCAGCGTGGTGCTGCCGATCTACGTGTTCAAAGAACTGCGCGAAGCGAAGAAATAGTCAGAGCGCGTTCAGGCTGGCCTCGAACGCCTGCCAAAGCTCATCAACCGGCTCACACCCGACCGAAAGGCGGATGAAGGCGGGGTCGACAGCGTCACCCCACCGCGCGCGGCGCTCGGCCGAGCTGTGAACGCCGCCGAAAGACGTGGCGGGCCGCAGCAGAGGGCAGGTGTTGATGAAGGCCTCGGCCTTGTCCTCGCTTTCCAGCGTCAGGGAGAGCAGGAACCCGAACCGCGTGGTCTGAGCTTGCGCCAGCGCGTGGGACGGATCGTCCGACAAGCCGGGATAGCGGATGTGCTTGACGGCCGGATGCGCTGCCAGGCGCTCAGCCAGCACCTGGGCCGAGGCGCACATGCGATCAAAACGCACGTCCAGAGTCTCGAGCCCGCGATGCAGAAGCCATGCTTCGTGCGGTCCGGGGATTGAGCCGGAGACGCGGCGCCATTCCTCGACCCGCTCCATGATCTGCGCGTCGCGGCTGGCGACGTGGCCCATCAGCATGTCCGAGTGCCCGCCCATGGCTTTGGTGTCCGAGGACACGACCACGTCGATACCCAGATCCAACGGCCGCTGGCCCAGCGGTGTCAGGGTCGTATTGTCGGCAATGGTGATGCCTCCGGCAGCGCGAACCTGTTTGGCCACATCCGCAAGGTCAATCATGTCGAGGCCGGGGTTCGAAGGGCTTTCGACGAAGACTACGTCGAAGCCCTCAAAACCTACGTCGGCAAAGCCTGTGGTCGGCCGTTCTTCGACCACAACGCCTAGTCGGGACAAGAACCTGTCCGCCAGCAGGCGCGTCACGTAGTAGCCATCCGAGGGGATCAACAGGCGCGACCCGGCCTGAACGGTTGCAAACAAAGCGGCCGAGATAGCCGCCATGCCCGAGGGGAAGCTGAGGCAGGGCGCGTCCTCAAGATGGGACAGTACATGTTCCAGATGCACCCATGTCGGGTTGTCGACGCGGCCATAGGTGGCATGCCCATCCGGCAGGCCGGGCAGGTGGTACATGCTGCTTTGTGTTAGCGGCAGGGCGACTGGTTCGCCTTTTTCCAAAGCGTTGCCACGCAGATGAAGCATTTCTCCGGTTTTGTGAGCCATGGCTCAGCGTCCCGGAATGGCGTCGCGTGGCGGGGCGGGTTCCCAGTTGTCGATGATCTCAACCGCTTCTTGCGCGGTGTCGACAAAGCGAAACAGATCGAGGTCTTCGTCCGAGATCGTGCCCGCATCGGCCAGTGCCGACCAATTGATGACCTTCTCCCAGAATTCGCGACCAAATAGCAGGAATGGCACACGCTCCATCCGCCCCGTTTGGATCAGAGTGAGGGACTCGAACAGTTCATCCATCGTGCCGAAGCCGCCGGGGAAGATGGTGATGGCGCGGGCGCGCATCAGGAAGTGCATCTTACGGATGGCGAAATAGTGGAAGTTGAAGCTGAGGTCCGGCGTGACATAGAGGTTCGGCGCTTGTTCATGCGGCAGAACAATGTTCAGACCGATGGAGCACCCACCCGCATCTTGGGCACCGCGGTTTCCGGCCTCCATTACGCCGGGGCCACCACCCGTTACGATGACGTTTTCGCGGCAGCCGGTCTCATTCGATTTCTCGGTCATCAGCCGCGCGAACTCGCGCGCCTCATCATAATACTGGGACAGAGCGGCTAGCGTTTCGGTGCGCGCGGTGTGTTTCTGAGACGGTTCCGGAATGCGCGCGCCGCCGAACATGACGATGGTCGAAGTGATCTCACGCTCGCTCATGATCATCTCGGGTTTCAGCAGTTCCAGCTGCAGACGCACCGGGCGCAGCTCATCACGGCACAGGAACTCGTCATCGGCAAAGGCCAGACGATAGGCCGGAGACCGCGTTTGAGGCGTGTCCGGCACCTCGCTCGCGGTCGAGCGGTCGGTCTGCGCGTCGCGGAAAGGGCTGTGGCGGTCTTCTCTCATTGGTGAACGATCCCTGCTTGCGTGTTTGACAAACAGCTATAGGGTTCGCGGGCAGAGTGCCAGTCACGGAAAGACAAGAATGGATTGGAAGACGGAAATTCAGGCGGCAGCAGAACGCATTGCCGGTTACGCGCAGATAACCCCGGTGATGGAGAGTCATATTCCAGGCTATCCGATCGAGCTGAAGCTCGAGCAGATGCAGCACACCGGCAGCTTTAAGGCGCGCGGGGCGTTCAACACGCTGCTGAGCATGGAGGTGCCGAAGGCGGGCGTAGTGGCGGCCTCGGGTGGGAACCACGGGGCGGCGGCGGCCTATGCGGCGCGTGCGCTGGGGCATCCGGCCAAGATTTTTGTGCCAGAGATCGCGGGCCCGTCCAAGATTGCCCTGATCAAGCACATTGGCGCGGATCTCAGCGTGGTGCCCGGTGAATATGCCAACGCGCTGGCGATGGCGCAGGCGCATGAGGACAAGGCCGGCGCAATGCAGATCCACGCCTATGATGCGCCTGCCACGGTCGCCGGGCAGGGCACCTGCTTTGCCGAATGGGAGGCGCAAGGCCTGGAGGCCGATACCGTCCTGATCGCCGTTGGCGGCGGCGGGCTGATCGCAGGCGCTCTGGCCTGGTTTCAAGGCGCGCGCAAGGTTGTGGCGGTCGAGCCTGAGACCTCCTGCGCTTTGAACGCCGCCTTGCAGGCCGGTGAGCCGGTGGATGTTTCGGTTTCCGGCGTTGCGGCCAACGCGCTGGGCGCGCGGCGGATCGGGTCGATCTGTTTTGAACTGGCGCAGGGGATGGAGTCGGTGCTGGTATCCGATCAGGCCATATCTGAGGCGCAGCGCGTGTTGTGGCAAGCCCATCGCATCCTTGTCGAACCCGCCGGAGCGGCCGCCTTGGCGGCGTTGATGTCGGGGGCCTACACGCCAGAGCCGGGCGAACGCGTCGCCGTTCTGATCTGCGGTGGGAACATTGCGCCGGACCCGTTTGCAGGCTGAATTATCGCCTTGTGAAAACAGGTTGAGGATTTTATCTATAATCCATGAGCGCCACGATTGCCGATACAATCTACGAAAATCTCAGACAGCAGATCATCACCGGTGATCTGAACGCCGGTGAGAAGCTGCGCCAGGATCATATCGCCAAGGCCTTTGAGACCAGCCATGTCCCCGTGCGCGAGGCTCTGCTGCGGCTCGAGGGGCATGGCCTTGCCAAAAGCGAACCGCGGCGCGGTATGCGGGTCGCAGTTCTCGACCCGGCCGAGGTGCGCGAAGTGGCCGAAATGCGCGTGGTGCTTGAGCCTTTGGCCCTGCAACATTCCGTGCAGAACATGACACCCAGTGATGTGAAACGCATGGATGAGGCGCGGATTGCCTGTGATGAGGCGCAGACCATGCCCGACTGGGAAACACGTAACCGGGTCTTTCACCGGGCGCTCCTGACGCCCTGCGGCATGCCGCGTCTGCTGCATACGATTGATGACCTTCATATCGCCAGCGCGCGTCATCTGTTTGCCCATTGGCGACCCAAGTGGAAACAGCGCGTCGACAAGGATCATCTGGCGATTGTTCAGGCGTTGAAACACAAGGATCTTGGCACCGCAACGACCATCCTGATCCGGCATATCCGCCGCGCCAGCTGAGGCTCCGACGATTCCGCCGCAAAAGAGCCCCTGTTCGTCGCATTGCGCCGTGGGCTTGGCTTTCGTATAGGCCACACCGACACGAACAGATTCTGTAGGGAGACGCCCAATGTCCAATGCGCAACTGGAAGCCGCCATCGAATCCGCCTGGGAGGCGCGCGATACCATCACGCCCGCAACAACAGGCGAACAGCGCGAAGCCATCGAAGACACGCTGAACGCGCTGGACAGCGGCGCATTGCGCGTTGCCGAAAAACTGGACAGCGGTGACTGGCACGTCAACCAGTGGGCTAAGAAAGCGGTTCTGCTGGGCTTCCGTATCAAGGACATGGAAATTCAGACCGGCGGCCCTCAGGCTGGTGGCTGGTGGGACAAGGTGGACAGCAAATTCGCCGGTTGGAGCGAAGACCACTGGAAGGCCGCCGGTTTCCGTGCCGTGCCCAACTGCGTTGTCCGTAAGTCGGCCTATATCGCGCCGGGCGCAGTACTGATGCCGTCTTTCGTGAACCTCGGCGCCTATGTCGACGAAGGCACCATGGTGGATACATGGGCGACCGTCGGGTCCTGCGCGCAGATCGGCAAGAACGTTCACTTGTCGGGCGGCGTCGGGATCGGCGGCGTGCTGGAGCCGATGCAGGCTGGCCCCACCATCATTGAAGACAATTGCTTTATCGGCGCGCGCTCTGAGGTGGTCGAAGGCTGCATCGTGCGTGAAGGCTCAGTTCTGGGCATGGGCGTGTTCATCGGCAAATCGACCAAGATCGTCGACCGTGAGACCGGCGAGGTCACCTATGGTGAGGTTCCGCCCTATTCCGTGGTCGTTGCAGGCTCGATGCCGTCGAAGAACAACATCAGCCTCTATTGCGCGGTGATCGTGAAGCGCGTGGATGAAAAGACCCGCTCGAAAACCGGGATCAACGAATTGCTGCGTGACTAAGCGCATTTCATCGAAACGATTGGCCGCAGCCCTGTGCTGCGGCCTTTTTTGTTAGGCTTTGACAGGATAGCGGTCCGGCTCTTCAAACACGTCGATCACGCGTGAGCCTGCTTTGATCTTACCGCCATGCTCGACGCCGTCCGGGATGGAGTAGCTGTCGCCGGGGCGAAAAATTCTGGTCTCAGTCCCTATCGTCAGCTCTACTTCGCCTTCGATGACAGTGCCCCATTGGGCCTTGTGGGCGTGCATCGGCAGTTCAAAATCTTTCAGGAAAGTGAAAAACGCCACCAGCCCGGCATCAGAGCGGATCACGGCTGTTTGCACGACGTCCTCGGGGAAGGGAACGTCAAGGCTGGGAAAGTCGGTAATGAAATCTGGAAAGGTCATCAAACATCCCTAGTAGCTTGTGAAAATACCACTATGCAGAGTTGTCAGCCCCATGCAAATGCTTGACCGTACAAGGGTGCAGAGCTATGGCCCCCTGCATGGAAAAACAAAAGAAACCCTCTCGTCAGCAAGTCTACACCCTGCTCGTGCAGATCGGCCGCAAGGAGGGCGATGGCCTGCCAGATGGCGCGACCGGAGCGGCCCTGATGTGCTTTGCCAGCGGCGTGGATGAGGCCGAGGCCGTGCGTGAAACGGTTGCGATCCTGAAACAGGCCGACACGGCCCCTCTGGACGTGACCGGCTATGGCACATTGGCCGAGCGCGAGGCGCAGGGGCATGACATCGACTCCGATGAACGCGCCCTGATGCAGCGGGCACTGGACGAGAACGCGGTCATTGTCGCGCAGATGACCCCGTTTTTTGACGAAGGTGCAAAAGGCTGACGACTGGCCTTCTTGCATTGACGATCCGCTCGGCGCATATCCAGAGGGCTTTACTGGATTGAGGTTCCTCATGCGTCGCTGGTTTTTCATCGCTGTTTCGGTCGCCATGGCATCGGTTGCCCATGCCGAGACGCGCGTCCCTCAATCGCAAGCCGAAATCTCGCTTGGTTTTGCCCCCGTGGTGAAAGAGGCCGCGCCCGCGGTTGTGAACATATATGCCAAGATCGTGCGGCAGGGGCGGTCGCGACCGTTATTCTCGGACCCGTTCTTTCAGGATTTCTTTGGGCGTGGATTTGGAGAGCCACAGCAGCGGGTCCAGAACTCGCTCGGTTCTGGCGTGATCCTGTCCGAGGATGGCTATGTGGTATCGAACTACCACGTGGTCGGCTCGGCCACTGAAATCCGTGTGGTCACAACCGACCGGCGCGAATTCACCGCCGAGGTGGTTTTGGGCCATGAGGAAAGCGATATCGCGATCCTGCGGCTGGAAGAGGCTCAGGGCCTGCCCTTCCTGAACATGCGTGATTCGGATCATGTTGAGGTGGGCGAGTTGGCCTTGGCGATCGGTAACCCGTTCGGGATCGGGCAGACGGTGTCCTCGGGCATTATATCGGGATTGGCGCGCACTGGCACGGCGACCGGGAACGCGCGCGGCTATTTTCTTCAGACCGATGCGGCGATCAACCCGGGCAACTCGGGTGGGGCCCTGATTGACGTGAATGGTGATCTGATCGGGATCAACACATCGATCCTGACGCGGTCCGGTGGTTCAAACGGGATCGGTTTCGCCATCCCGGCCAATCTGGTGGCCGAGTTTCTGCGGCAGGCGCAAGAGGGCAATGAAACTTTTGTCAGCCCCTGGGCGGGCATGAGCGGCCAGCACATGAGCGCCGACATTGCCGAGTCTCTGGGCTTGGTGATCCCTATGGGCGTGGTGATCTCGGATTTGCACGACCTTAGCCCTCTGGCCGAGGCCGGATTGCGGGTTGGCGATGTGGTCACACATGTGGACGGGGATGAGGTGAACTCTCCGGCCGAGATGAAATTCCGCATGTCCGTGGCGGGGGTCGGCGGCACATCCGTTCTGACCCGCTTGCGCGGTGAGGAAAGCGACGACGTCGAAGTGGCGCTGATCCGTGCGCCGGATACGCCAGATGCCGAAAAGACGACCTTGGATGAAAGCACCGTACTGCCCGAACTGACCGTCTCGGGCGTCAATCCGGCGGTGATCATTGATCTGGGGCTGAAACTGTCCCAATCCGGTGTCGTAGTTGTTGACCCCGGCCCATACGGCGCCCGCGCGGGTCTGCGTGTTGGCGACGTACTGGAGGCGATCAACGGCGCAGACATCGCGCGTCCCAACGACGTGGTGCGCGCACTGACCGATCCTGGGCGCAGGCTTAACATGGTGATCCAGCGTGGCGGCCGCAGCCTGTCCCTGCGATTCCGGCTGTAGCGCATGAGCGATCTGTTCGACACCGGCGCGGCCGAGCCTGCCGCGAACCCGCACCGTCCTTTGGCGGATCGCCTGCGCCCGCAAACGCTGGCCGAGGTGATCGGGCAAGAGCAGGTTCTAGGCCCTGATGCGCCATTGGGGGTCATGTTGGCCTCAGGCAGCCTGTCCAGCCTGATTTTCTGGGGGCCGCCGGGCGTTGGGAAAACGACCATCGCGCGGTTGCTGGCGCAGGAAACCGATCTGCATTTCGTTCAGATCAGCGCGATCTTTACCGGTGTGCCGGACCTGAAAAAGGTATTCGAAGCGGCAAAGATCCAGCGTCAAAACGGACAGGGGACGTTGCTGTTCGTGGATGAGATCCACCGCTTCAACAAAGCCCAGCAGGACGGGTTTCTGCCCCACATGGAAGACGGGACTATCCTGCTGGTCGGGGCGACGACCGAAAACCCCTCGTTCGAGTTAAACGCCGCGGTTTTGAGCCGATCGCAAGTTCTGGTGTTGGAGCGCCTGAGCCTCGCAGATCTGGAACGTCTGATCCAGCGGGCCGAGAAAGAGCTGGGCAAAGCGCTACCCCTGACGCCTGCCGCACGTGATGCACTGCACGAGATGGCAGATGGCGACGGGCGGGCCTTGTTGAACCTGATCGAACAGGTTGCGGCATGGAAGGTTGACGCACCGCTTGACCCGGATGCGTTGTCGACGCGTTTGATGCGGCGCGCGGCGAAATACGACAAATCCGGCGATGAGCATTACAACCTGATCTCGGCCTTGCACAAATCGGTGCGTGGTTCGGACCCAGACGCGGCGCTCTATTGGTTTGCGCGGATGCTGACCGGGGGCGAAGACCCGCGCTATCTGGCCCGTCGGATCACCCGCATGGCGGTTGAGGATATTGGTCTGGCCGACCCGCAGGCGCAGGCGATCTGTCTGCAATCGTGGGAGACCTACGAACGGCTCGGCTCCCCCGAGGGAGAGTTGGCGCTAGCGCAGGCGCTGGTCTATCTGGCGCTGGCCCCGAAATCGAACGGGGCCTATGTGGGCTACAAGGCCGCGATGCGCCTGGCGAAGCAATCGGGCAGTGAGCCGCCGCCGAAGCATATCCTGAACGCGCCTACCTCGTTGATGAAGGATCAGGGCTATGGCGACGGTTACGCCTATGACCACGATGCAGAAGATGGGTTCTCGGGTCAGAACTACTTCCCCGAGACGATAAAGCGGCCTGTGCTGTATCAACCGGTCGAACGTGGGTTCGAGCGTGAGTTGAAAAAACGGCTGGACTATTTCGCCAAACTGCGTACGCAGCGCAACAGCGGGTAACGCAGGGTCAATTTCGCGCTGCCGTAGCGTCACAGGCGACAGGTTGCAAACATCCGGTTTCCCTTCGGTCAATGACCATGAGGGAGGACATGTCATGCCCGTTTCCATTGACAAAACCGAAGACGTTTGGACCATCATCCATGACCGGCCCGAGGCGCGGAACGCTGTTGACCCGGATCATGCTAAGGCTCTGGTGGATGCGTTTCTTGAGTTCGAACACGGCCCCGCAAAGGTTGCCGTTTTCTGGGGGAAGGGGGGCAATTTCTGTGCCGGGTGGGACCTGAAGCTGGCCGCCAGTCTGGCTGACCCTGAATTGGGTGAGGCATATTACGAGAAACACAGCTTTCCTATTGGATCCGCTACCTCGACGCTTGGGCCAATGGGGCCGTCTCGGCTGGAATTGTCAAAGCCAGTTATCGGAGCCATTGACGGTGCAGCCGTCGCCGGCGGGATGGAGTTGGCCTTGTGGTGCGACATACGGGTGATGGCTGAGACGGCTTACCTTGGGGTTTTTTGTCGTCGCTGGGGAATTACTCTGATGGACGGCGGCACAGTTCGCTTGCCGCGCTTGGTTGGGCAGGGCAAAGCGCTTGAGATCGCTCTGACTGGGCGCAAGGTCGAGGCTGAGGAGTGCTATCGGATCGGGTTGGCAGAGAAAGTCGTGCCGCATGGAGAAGCGCGGGCCGCTGCCGAAGCCATGGCCCACGACATCGCCCGCTTCCCGCAGGAGGCTGTGCGGGCCGACCGACGCTCGATCATCGAAACGCGCGGGATGTCAGTGCGCGACGGGCTTAAGGTAGAATGGGCCAACGGTCTGGAGGCGATCCGGCGGGAGGGTACCGCAGGCGCAGGGCGGTTCCGAGACGGGGCCGGACGACATGGAGATTTCTTGAATATCTGAAACGCCTACGATTGCTTGACTCTCGACCAGTTGCAGGCCACAGACGCGCATGTTTTCTTGGACAGTGGTAACAGGATACTCCGGGCGGATCGGCCGCGCGGGACAAGGGGCGATGGCATGAGTGGCGTGCAGATGATTACGGTCGCAGAAGGTGACGGAGAC
Source organism: Ruegeria sp. AL11 (assembly GCF_056540865.1). NCBI lineage: Bacteria > Pseudomonadati > Pseudomonadota > Alphaproteobacteria > Rhodobacterales > Roseobacteraceae > Ruegeria > Ruegeria sp. AL11. Next base: position 31,834 of record NZ_JBQFXO010000016.1, on the reverse strand, counting down.
CAGCGTGTGGATCGCTGGCTGCGCCGCCTGTTTCCGCATGTCAGCCAGGGGCGGATCGAAAAGATGTGCCGCAAGGGTGAGCTGCGCGTAGATGGCAGCCGCGCCAAGGCCTCGACCCGGCTGGAGGTCGGGCAGGTCGTCCGCGTTCCCCCGCTGCCGGATGCCGATCACAAACCGGCCGAGGTAAAGCGCAGCGTGTCCGAGGCGGATGCGAAGATGATCCAGTCCTGCGTGATCTATCGCGACGATCATGTGCTCGCGTTGAACAAGCCGCACGGCCTGCCGGTCCAGGGCGGCAGCGGTCAGAGCCGCCACGTCGACAGCCTGTCTGAGGCTCTACGCTTTGGCTATGACGAGAACCCGCGGCTGGTCCACCGGCTGGATAAGGACACATCGGGCGTTCTGCTGCTGGCCCGCACGCGCGAGGCCGCTAAAGGCCTAACTGCTGCCTTCCGTCACCGCGACACGCGTAAGATTTACTGGGCCTTAGTCGCCGGAGTGCCGACACCCTATCTGGGCGAGATCAAGACTGGTCTGGTCAAGGCCTCGGGCCATGGCAAGCAGGGCGAGGGCGAAAAGATGATCCCCGTCCATATGGGCGACATCGACAGCACGCCGGGCGCGAAACGAGCACATACCCATTACGCGACGCTCTATCGTGTCGCGGGCCGCGCCGCTTGGGTTGCGATGGAGCCGATTACGGGCCGTACCCATCAGCTGCGCGCGCAAATGGCCGCGATCGGGCATCCGATCATTGGCGACGGCAAATATGGTGGCTCGGGTCAGGAAAACCTCGGCGATGGCTGGGGCGCGCAACTGGGCGGGATCATCAGCAAAAAGCTGCACCTGCACGCACGCCGTTTGTCTTTCCAACACCCGATGACCCGCAAGCCGATCACGGTTGAGGCCCCTCTGCCCGAGCACATGAAGCACAGCTGGGACACGTTTGGCTGGACCGAAGACCTTGCCGCCGACGACCCCTTCGAGGAGCTGCAATGAGCGCACCCCTGCGTTTGGTCCTGTTCGATGTCGATGGCACGCTGGTCGACAGTCAGGGCAGCATCGTCCATTCGATGACGGCCAGTTTTCAGGCCGCCTCGGTCGAGGTGCCAAGCCGTGAGGCCATTTTGTCGATTGTCGGCCTGTCGTTGCCTTTGGCCATTGCACAGCTTGTGCCACAGCAGTCGACGACGGTTCAGGCGCAATTGGTTGAAGGCTATAAACAGGCCTATCACGCGCATCGGCTGGATCTTGGTGCGGCGAGTTCCCCCCTTTATCCCGGCGCGCGCGACGCGATCGAAGCCCTGCATGCGGTGCCCGAAATTCTGTTGGGTGTCGCCACTGGCAAATCGCAACGCGGTCTGGATGCGCTGATCGAAGCGCATGGGTTGGAGCGCTATTTCGTGACCCGTCAGGTGGCGGATCATCATCCGTCAAAACCTCATCCCTCGATGGTTCAGACTGCGTTGGCGGAAACCGGTGTTGAGGCTGCGCATGCGGTGATGATCGGGGATACCAGCTTTGACATGGACATGGCCGCCGCTGCAGGCGTCACCGGGATCGGGGTCTCGTGGGGGTACCACGACACTGCTGCGCTAAGTGCGGCCTCTTGTGTGATTGAAACCTTCGACCAGCTGCCGGATACGCTGGCCACTCTTTGGAAGTGAAGACATGAGCGACTGGAAACCGAAACGCTTTTGGACAAACAGCACCACGGTCGAGGCCGAGGACGGCTATACGGTCGAACTGGATGGCCGCCGGGTCAAAACGCCAGCCAAGGCGGCATTGATTCTGCCGACCAAAGCGATGGCCGAAGCCGTTGCCGCTGAATGGGATGCACAAGACAAAGAGGTCGACCCGACCACCATGCCCTTTACCCGCTCGGCCAATGCGGCGATCGACAAGGTGCGCATCCAGCAGGGCGAAGTGGCGGATATGCTGGCGGACTATGGAGACTCTGACCTGCTGTGCTATCGCGCCACCCATCCGCAAGAGCTGCAAGAGCGTCAGGCCGCAGACTGGGATCCCGCGTTGGACTGGGCGGCCGAGACCCTGCAGGCCCGACTGATTCCCGTGGCGGGTGTCCTGCATCAGCCCCAATCGGCTGAGGCGTTGGCGCAGTTGCGTCAGCAGGTCCATGCGCTGGATGCGTTTCAATTGGCGGCCTTCCACGATCTGGTCAGCTTGTCCGGGTCGTTGATTCTGGGATTTGCGGCGGCACAGGACTGGCGCGAACCGGACGAGATATGGCGCATTTCGCGACTTGATGAGGCCTGGCAGATCGAACAATGGGGCCATGATGACGAAGCCCACGCCGTGGCGGAAACAAAGAAAGCCGCGTTTTTGCACGCCAAGACCTTCTTCGATCTCTCTGTTTGATCCTTCCAACGTTGGTTTTTTTACGCATCTGCCTAATCCAGAGGCGGAGACCCATCGTTTTCCCTGATCCGACCCTTGACGTTTGTTTATGAATGCGACCAAACTCAAGCCCACTAAAGGGGAGACACCTTTGGGGTAACCTTTCCGGCATCCACTATGCCGGGCAGAGCCGCCCTTACCGGGGCGGAAAATCAGGAAGAGGTAAAAATGAAAAAATCCGTAATCTTGGGCGCGGCAACAGTGGCCGGTCTGGCCGCAGGTGCTGCCGCGGCGGGAACTGTAGACGACGTCAAGGCGCGCGGCACTCTGAACTGTGGCGTGACCACCGGTCTGGTTGGCTTCGCTGCACCTGACGCGAATGGCGAATGGAAAGGCTTCGACGTATCGCTGTGCCGTGCCGTTGCCGCCGCTGTTCTGGGCGACGCAAACGCAGTTGAATTCGTTCCGACTACCGGCAAGACGCGCTTCACCGCTCTGGCCTCGGGCGAGATCGACATGCTGGCCCGTAACACCACATGGACCTTCAGCCGCGACGTCGACCTGAAGTTCGAATTCACCGGTGTGAACTACTATGACGGTCAAGGCTTCATGGTTCCCAAGGCACTGGGCGTAAGCTCGGCCAAGGAACTGGACGGCGCGACTGTCTGCATCCAAACCGGCACCACCACCGAGCTGAACCTGGCCGATTTCTTCCGTGCCAACAACATCAGCTACGAGCCGGTTCCGATCGAAACCAACGCCGAAGCGCAGCAGCAGTACCTGGCTGGCGCATGTGACGTTTACACCACCGACGCTTCGGGCCTGGCCGCAACCCGCGCCACGTTCGAAAACCCTGGTGATCACGTCCTGCTGCCCGAAATCATCTCGAAAGAGCCGCTGGGCCCGCTGGTCCGTCACGGTGATCACGAGTGGGGCGATGTTGTCCGCTGGACCCTGAACGCGCTGGTTTCGGCTGAAGAGCTGGGCGTGACCTCGGCGAACATCGACGAGCTGGCAGCTGGCACCGACAACCCGGAAGTCAACCGTCTGCTGGGCACCGAAGGTACCCTGGGCGAGATGCTGGGTCTGGACGCACAGTGGGCCATGCGCGCCATCAAGGCGGACGGCAACTATGGTGAAGTGTTTGCCAAGAACATCGGTGAAGAAACTCCGATCGGTCTGGCACGCGGCCTGAACGCTCAGTGGACCGAAGGCGGCCTGCTGTACTCGCCGCCTTTCCGCTAAGACATCCACGGAAAAGGGCGCAGGACATCCTGCGCCCTTTTTCACTAATACTTACGCGAACGGACGCAGAGCGGGGACAACCTCGCCATAAAAACAAAGTCCGCTAGCTACGGGGATTCCAAAATATGTCGACTATGACTGACCCGCCGAAAGCTGATTTTCGGCTGTCGATGCTCATAAACGATACCCGCTACAGATCGCTGACCTTTCAGGTGATCGCGGCTATCGCTATTGCGCTATCCATTTGGTATCTGGGCAACAACCTGATCCAGAACCTTCGGGCCGCCGGCCTGAACATATCCTACACATTCCTCGGCGATTCCGCCGGGTACGACATCAACCAGCGTCTGATCGAATATGACAGCCAGTCCTCGCATGGGCGGGCAGCGGTTGTTGGGCTATTGAACACGCTGCTTGTGGCGTTTCTGGCCTGTATCACCGCAACGATATTCGGTGTGATCGCCGGGGTTCTGCGGCTCTCGAACAACTGGCTCGTCTCAAAGCTGATGGCAGTCTATGTCGAGATCTTCCGCAACATTCCGGTTCTGATCTGGATCATCATCATCTTCACGATCATGACGGCCGTTCTGCCGGGCCCGCGGGCGTTCCGCGGCGACAACCCGACGTCGAGCATGTTGTTTGATGCCTTCGCCTTCACCAACCGTGGGGTCTATATCCCCCGTCCGGAATTCGTACATGGTCTGTTCAGTGTAACCATTCTGAACTGGCTGTTGGTGATTGCCGGTCTGGTCGGATCATGGTTCGCCTCGCGCGAGATCGAAAAGCGGGCGACCAAGAAGCAGGAAGAGACCGGTGAACGCCCCAGAACGCTGCTGGTGAAACTGGGCGTCTGGCTGGTGCCGTTTGCGTTGCTGATGGTTCTGATGGGCCTGACCTGGGACATTCCCGCGCTGAAGGGCTTTAACTTCAGCGGAGGTATCAAGGTCGGTGGTCCGCTGATCGCTTTGTGGTTCGCCTTGTCGATCTACACCGGGGCCTTTATCGCGGAAAACGTGCGGGCCGGTATTCAGGCGATCTCGAAAGGTCAGACTGAGGCTGCAGCCGCGCTGGGTCTGCGTCAGGGTCGGATCATGAATCTGGTCATCCTGCCGCAAGCGCTGCGGGTGATCATTCCGCCGCTGATTTCGCAGTATCTCAACATCACCAAAAACTCGTCTCTGGCGATTGCCGTGGGCTATGCGGATATTACCGCGACGTTGGGCGGTATCACCCTGAACCAGACCGGTCGTGCGATCGAATGCGTTCTACTGCTGATGCTGTTCTACCTCACCGCCTCGCTGGTGATCTCGATGGTGATGAACGTCTACAACGCATCCGTCAAGTTGAAGGAGCGCTGAGCCATGGCCGATCAAACAACCAATCCGATCGCTTTCGTGGCCGAAGGCACCATCCCACCTTCTCCGCCCCCGGCGAATGAGACGGGCGTGGTCAAATGGCTGCGCGAGAACCTGTTCTCGGGCGTTACCAACACCATCCTGACGGTTCTGTCGCTGATCCTGATCTACATCCTTCTGAAGAATACGCTGCCGTGGATTCTGAACGGGGTGTGGAATGCGAACTCGCTGGCAGAGTGTCGTGAGATTCTAGGTGGCAAGACAGGCGCGTGTTTTGCGGTTCTGACCGAACGCTGGCCTCAGCTGATCTACGGCTTCAAATACCCGGTTGACGCGTACTGGCGCCCCAACCTGGCCTTTGTGCTGATGCTGGTGGCCTTTGCGCCGGTGCTGTTCTTCGACTTGCCGCGCAAGATGCTGATCTTCACGGCGCTCTACCCGTTCATTGCGTTCTGGCTGATCTGGGGTGGCACCATTCTGGTCCCGCTTGTGGCTCTGCTGGGTTGCGTCGCGGGCGGCGCCGTTTTCCAGAAATTCGGCAAGAACAGCTTTGCGGCCGGCTTCTTCGGGGCCATCGTTGTGGCGCTTGTCGTTTGGAATGTTGGCGGAGCGCTGATACCGGAAGGTGCTTCTGAAGACGCGATGCTTACAGCTGTTCCCAGCCGTGATCTCGGAGGCTTCATGCTGAACATGATGCTGGGTGTCACTTGTGTGTCGCTGTCGGTTCCGTTGGGCATAGCCCTTGCACTGGGCCGTCAGTCCGACATGCCGCTGATCAAGTGGGTGAGCGTCATCTTCATCGAATTCATCCGTGGCGTGCCTCTGATCACGCTGCTGTTCGTGGCTTCGGTGATGCTGGCCTACTTCTTCCCGCCTGACAGCACGGTCGACCTGTTCCTGCGCGTTGTGATCATGATCACCATGTTCTCAGCCGCCTATATCGCCGAGGTGATCCGCGGCGGTCTGGCAGCGCTTCCCCGTGGACAGTATGAAGCAGCAGACAGCCTTGGTCTGGATTACCCTCAGGCGATGCGGTTGATCATCCTGCCGCAGGCTCTGAAGATCTCGATCCCTGGTATCGTGAACGTGGCCGTTGGCCTGTTCAAGGACACCACACTGGTTTCGGTCATTTCGATGTTCGATCTGGTGGGCATGATCCGAGGCCCCATCCTGGCGTCAACCGAATGGAACGGCGTCTATTGGGAGCTTCTAGGCTTTGCCGCGCTTCTGTTCTTCGTCGTCTGCTACGGCATCTCTCAATATTCTCAGTGGCTCGAGCGTCGCCTTGCCACCGATCATCACTAAGGAGTTCAACACATGTCTGAACTTGCAATTGACCGCGAAATCGACCGCTCGAAGATGCAGGTGAGCGACGAGGTCGCCATCGATATCAACGGAATGAACAAGTGGTACGGCTCATTCCACGTGCTGCGCGACATCAATCTGACCGTCAACCAAGGCGAGCGGATTGTGATCGCGGGCCCGTCCGGCTCGGGCAAATCCACCCTGATCCGCTGCCTTAACGCGCTGGAGGAACACCAGCAGGGCAAGATCGTGGTGGACGGGATCGAACTGTCGAATGACCTGAAAAACATCGACAAGATCCGGTCCGAGGTTGGCATGGTGTTCCAGCATTTCAACCTGTTCCCGCATCTGACCATTCTGGAGAACTGCACGCTGGCCCCGATCTGGGTGCGCAAAACGCCCAAGAAAGAGGCTGAAGAGCGCGCGATGCATTTCCTCGAGAAGGTGAAGATCCCCGATCAGGCGTTGAAGTACCCGGGTCAACTGTCCGGTGGTCAGCAGCAGCGTGTGGCGATTGCCCGCTCGCTCTGCATGATGCCGCGGATCATGCTGTTCGATGAACCGACATCGGCGCTTGACCCGGAGATGATCAAAGAGGTGCTCGACACCATGATTGAGCTGGCCGAAGAAGGCATGACCATGCTCTGTGTGACCCACGAGATGGGCTTTGCGCGTCAGGTTGCCAACCGCGTTATCTTCATGGATGCCGGCCAGATCGTGGAACAGAACGAACCGGAAGAGTTCTTCAACAACCCGAAGAGCGAACGCACCAAGCTGTTCCTCAGCCAGATCCTCGGACACTGATCGAGGTTAAACCAAAGGAAAGGCGGGGTTTTGCCCCGCCTTTTTTATTTCAGAAGCTCGCGCGGGATAGCGAAGCCCAAGACCTTGCCTCTGTGCTTCTGGATGTCGGACCACTTGTCGATCTCAAACTGGATCACCGTTGTGGCGCAGGTCGGGTAGTCGTGGAACCGTGCGTGCTCAGGCGCGGTTTCGACAAGCTGAGCCGCGAATTGGGCAATCCCGGGATTGTGGCCCAGCATCATCACAGTTCGGCCTGTTGCCGTTTTCAACTCGGCAAGCATCGCATCCGGCCCCGCCAGATAGAGGTCATAGGCGTAGTAGGCGTTTTCAGCATTCAGACCCATGTGGTCCCAGGTCTCACGCGTTCGGACCGAGTTCGAGCTCAGAAGCTCATCCGGGACCCAGCCGTTTTTCTTGAGCCAAGATCCAATCGCCGGGGCTGAGGCTCGCCCACGTTTGTTCAGTGGTCGCTCATGATCACTGAGGTTGGGATCATCCCAGCTGGACTTGGCATGGCGGGTCAGGATCAGGGTGTGTGTCATGACGAATGAAAAGCCCTCATATGATGTGCGGATTGGTCCGGGTCTCGGCCTGCGCGGGCGCTGACCGGGCAGGAGAGGCGCGCGAGGCACCCTCCGGTCATGCAGATCTGCCCCTCGGGCGTGGCAAGGTGAGCGTGGCAGGCGTCGACATTGTAAAAGCTCTGATCATTCAGCGCACCCACCGGGCAGGTCTGCGTGCAAGGCGCTGCGCATGAGGCGCAGGGCGAAGGGGCGGTTGCTTGGGGAATCGCGAATTCATCGTCGAAATGAAGCGCGCCGCGCAGTGAGATCATCATGCCCATCTGGTCATGTACCAGCGCGCCCACCGGGCTGCTGAAGGTTCGCCCGGATTTCAACGCCCAGTCAATGAACGGCGCGTATGGAGGGCCGCCGAAGGGAAAATGCGCCTTGGCCCCCAAGTCCTGAGCCAGTTGGCTGACCACACGTAGTGACCAGCGATCGACCGGGTCCTTGCCCTGCCATTCCGGCGCGGCTTTCAACTGGGGCCAGAACTCGGACCCTGCGCCCAGTAGGATCAGCGTTCCGCCATCCAGTTGTTTCGCTTGAACCTGACGCGGGTGCAGCGCGCCCATGACGATCAGCCCAACCCGCTGCGCCGCGCGTTCGACACGGTCATAAATGTTGTGAGAGGAGGCGGGCTGTTGGGTCATATCTCCTCCGGTTTGGTATTAGTCGGGGCGTATCAGCGACCCGGCGCCGTGTTCGGTGAACAGCTCCAGCAGGACTGCGTTGGGCGCGCGTCCGTCCAGAATAACCACCGCACGCACTCCACTATGCAGCGCATCCAGCGCGGTTTCGGTCTTTGGGATCATACCACCGGCAATGGTGCCTTCCAGAGTCATTTCACGGATCTGACCGGCCTTCAGCTCGGTCACGACGTCGCCAGCAGCGTTCTTGACGCCCGAGACGTCCGTCAGCAGCAGCAGGCGATCCGCTTTCAGTGCCGAGGCGATAGCCCCCGCAGCGGTGTCGCCGTTGACGTTAAAGGTCTCTCCCTCGGTGCCCGCGCCTAGAGGCGCGATGACCGGGATCACGTCATGCGAGAACAGGTCGTGCAGGACCTTGGGGTCCATCTTCGACGGAGACCCTACAAAGCCCAGCGAAGGATCGGTCTGTTCGCAGGTCATCAGGTTGGCGTCCTTTCCCGACAGGCCCACAGCGGTGCCGCCCTGACGGTTGATCGCCTGCACGATCCGCTTGTTCACGAGGCCGGACAGGACCATCTCGACCACTTCGACCGTCGCTTTGTCGGTGACGCGCTTGCCGCCCACAAACTCGGACTGGATGTCCAGCTGTTTGAGCATCGCGTTGATCATCGGTCCGCCGCCATGCACGATCACCGGGTTCACACCGACCTGCCGCATTAGCACGACGTCGCGGGCAAAGCTGTCCATCGCCTCGTCGCTGCCCATGGCGTGGCCACCCAGCTTGATGACGACAATCGCGCCATCGTAGCGCTGCAAATAGGGCAAAGCGCTGTTAAGGGTTGCAGCGGTGGCGATCCAGTCCCGGTTCATGTCTCGTGTCTTCATGGCTGTCAGTCCTCTGATCCACCCTGTTAGGGCGTTTGGACCGGGCTGCCAAGACCATACCGCTGCAAATGCAGAATACGAGAGCCGCGCCGGGTTGGCGCGAACCCTGTTCAGATCAGCTCATCGCGCGTTTCATCGCGGGAATATTGCTGAGGATCAGCAGGTCGAAGGCCAGTACACCCAACAGGGTCAGCCCTACCAGCGGGAAAGCCATAGCTGTGAACAGCCCGATCAGGACCGCGCCTTTCCACAGCGGCAATTCCGCAGGCATCGGTGGAGCCGCCAGACGACGCGCCTTTTGCGGGCGGCGCTTGACCCACATCACCACGCCCGAGACGCAGACGAAGATCACCGATAGGCAGAACACCACGTTGAGAATGAAGTTCCACGTGCCCATCAACCCCATATGGAATGGGATCCCAACGGCCATGGATTTGCCCATCAGCGAATAGTCCGTATACCGTACATCGGCCAGGATTTTGCCGGTGTATTGGTCGACATGGACAGTTCGGTCGTTCACGGGATCGGTCGAGTCGCTGCTCATGCTGTCGCGGTTGAGCGTCCAGACGCCATCTTTGCCGCCCGGATAGGCCACTCGGAATCGTCCGCTCATCTCCAATGCCGTTCCCAAAGCGACTAGCGCGTCGATATCGACTAAAGTGCCCTCTGGCACGCCCTCAATGCCCGCGTCAGAGCCGGAGGAAGGCATGGGCGTTTGCTCAAGCGCCCACGGCACGTCGTTCTGATGACCGTGGTTCATGCTGGCATGGGTTTCATCCGACAAGGGCACATTGTCCCACTTCTCCGCTGGGAAGCTACTCCAGGGTTGAACGATCATACCGCCCCAGACCCCGGCCCAAGACAGGCCCGAGATAAGGAAGACGACCAGCAACAACGACATCCAGAAGCCGACCACTGCGTGCAAGGACTTCCACAACGCGCGCCCTCGCGCCTTGAGGTTGGGCACAAATGCCGCCATCGCATTGCTGCGTGGCCACCATAGATAGAGACCGGTGAACACCAGAACGAGGCTCAGGCCTGCGGCGATTTCAAGGATGCGGTCGCCAGTGGTACCGATCAGAAGGGTCGAGTGGATATTGTCCGCTAGATCATACCATCCGGCGCGGCGATCCCAGATTTCCAGAACCTGACCTGCGTAGGGGTCAACCGCCACCAAGCGTTGACCTGCATCAGTTTTGATGCGGAAGACGGTGGCCAGATCCTCGGCCTTGGGGCCGATCCATTCGATGACCTGCCCGGGAACCTCGGCCAAAGCGACCTCAGCTTGTTGCGAGACGGGCAGGGCTTTGCCTTCGACCGTGACGGCGATCTTTTCGCCATCGCGCCCGTCAAACTGAGTGATAAACATCATCATCAAACCGGTGACGGCGAGGATGATCAGAAACGGGATCACGAAAATCCCGGTGTAGAAGTGCCACCGCCACGCGGCGAAGTAGAATTTTTGCGCAGCTGTATTCTGCATCGGGGCTGTGCCCGAAGTTTGGCTATCCATTGCCATTTGAAATCTCCATATACAGACATCCCTCGCGCGCAGGTGCGCGCAGGGTCAAAACAAGGTTTCGCTGTTTCAGGAGGAGTGGGGTGGTCCCCGCGCATCATAGCGGGGGTAAAGCCCTGCACTGCGATGGGTGAAATCGGAATGATCCCAGCGCGGCTGCAATTGGAAATCCGCTGGAATGATCAACTCAAATCCGGGCAAACTGGCATCCGCAGTGAGCCCCGCAAAAGGGCACATGGAGCGCGTGTCATTCTCATCATGGATCGGATCGTCCGGGTTCAGATCGACCCATTGCTCGACCGTTCCCTCACCTGTGCAAAGCACCAGTAGGATCTTGCCGTCATTGCCTTGCGCTGGCATCCATCCCTGCGGAATTGCACTGGTCGCGAGCAGTGCAAGCAGGGTCAGAACACCAAAGACGCGCAGGATCAGGGTCATTCTAGATGGGCGATGATCGAGCGAAGCGTCGGCACCCCATCCCCTTTTTCCGAGGATGTCAGAACGATCTCAGGGTATGCGGCAGGGTGTTTGGACAGGGCTGTACGCACTTGGTTCAGCACTTTCTCGCGGTCGTTGGCCTTCACCTTGTCGGCCTTGGTCATGACGCATTGAAACGTCACGGCGCTCGTGTCCAGCAGCTTCATGATCTCGTCATCCACAGGCTTCACCCCGTGGCGCGCATCAATCAGAACAAAGGCTCGACGCAGAGTTTGCCGCCCGCTGAGATACTGCTTCAACAGCCGCTGCCATTTCTCAACTACCTTGACCGGAGCATTGGCGTAGCCATAGCCGGGCAGGTCCACCAGATACAGCTCAGGACCTTGGGTGAAAAAGTTGATCTCTTGCGTGCGGCCGGGTGTGTTTGAGGCGCGTGCCAGGCCCTTGGTGCCGGTCAGCGCGTTGATCAGGCTGGACTTTCCGACATTCGAGCGTCCAGCAAAACAGACCTCAAGCCGGTCGGGGGCGGGCAGGCCGTTCATCGCGACGACGCCTTTGACGAACTCGGATTCACCTGCAAACAGCTTGCGCCCACGCTCCAGCGCGAACGCGTCAGGATCTTCGGCCAGAGGGAAGGGCAGGGCAGTCATAGCAGTTGAACCTTATCGTCAATGCGGATTTCACCGCCTCGGATCACCTCGGCATAAACGCCGAAATCCTGATGGTCCCAACTGTTCAGGGCACCAAGTGTATCTGCGTCCCGCTCGCCCGTGTCGGGGTTGGCAGTGGTTGCCAGACAGCGCGTGATCCGTTCGCGCACGTGGAACACGGCCTGTCCAATCTGAACTTCACGCCCGAGCCAATCGAACTCCTCCCACAGGGGCAGGCCATCGAACCAGATATTGCCGCGCCAGCGGATGGGCGAGAGCTCACGGCCCAGCTTCTGTTCGACTGCGCGGTGGCTGGCCATGTTGCACAGGCTGATGGAGGGGAAATCACTGTCGGTCATGCCCCGACCGGGCACACGCACGATCCGCGCCGATGCGGCGCGATCCGCAGGCATCAGCGGTTTGACCCACTCCAGAAAGATGTCTTGCTGGGTATCGGGCGCAAAGCTCAGATCCGGACGATCAGGGTGGCGCAAGGTCACGCTATCGCCGTGGGATTCGGCCGAGATCGCCATCAGCTTGGGCGCCTTCGCGCCGCGGCTGAAATTTACGCAAGGTGCCCATTCCGAGCCGTCGGTCTTGGCAGCCTCATGCGCGACGGCCCAAACACGATCCCCGGGCATGGTCTGCCCGGGGAGTACAGTGATCTCGGTCAGGGCTTCTCGCCCATGGCTCTTGATCGGGTGCCGCCAGAGGGCTGAGACCTGCCCGCTCATTTGCCGTCCGTTTTCGGCGTGCGCTTGAAGCCGGATTTGATGTTGCCGAACACGTCCGGCTTATATCCTTGGCTGCGCATGATCAGATACTGCTGGGTGAAGGTGATGGTGTTGTTGGCAATCCAGTAAACCACCAGACCGCTGGCAAACCCGCCCAGCATGAACATGAAGACCCACGGCATCCAGGCAAAGATCATCGCCTGTGTCGGATCGGTTGGCGCCGGGTTCAGCTTTTGTTGCAGCCACATCGAGATACCCAACAGCAGGGGCAGGATCCCGATAAAGATCAGCGCAAGGAAGCTCTCAGGCGCGGGTGCGGCCCAGGGCAACAAGCCAAACAAGTTGTAGATCGAGGTCGGGTCCGGTGCGCTGAGGTCCTGGAAAGGACCAAACCACGGGGCCTGACGCAGTTCGATGGTGACGAAAATCACCTTGTACAGCGAGAAGAAGATCGGGATCTGCATCAGGATCGGCAAACAGCCCGCTGCGGGGTTGACCTTTTCCTTCTTGTACAGCTCCATCATGCCCTGCTGCATCTTCTGACGGTCGTCGCCCGCAGCCTCTTTCAGGGCCTCCATCTGCGGCTGAAGTTCCTTCATCTTCGCCATCGAGACGTAGGATTTGAATGCCAGCGGGAACAGGATCGCCTTGATGATCAGCGTCAGGCCGATGATGGACCAACCCATGTTACCGATCAGAAGGTTGATGTTGTGCAGCAGCCAGAAAATCGGTTTCGTTAGGAAGAAGAACCAACCCCAGTCGATGCTGTCGATGAATTTCTGAACACCCTCGGATTGGTATTCCCGAATGGCTTCCCATTCCTTCGCACCCGCGAACAGGCGGGTGCTGACCTCTTCCGTTGCACCCGGAGCCACTGTCAGGGTCGGAAGCACTGTTTCGGTCTGATAGATTTTGCGGCGAGAATCGTATTTTGCGGCTGCTTTGAAGGCCGATCCGGGCTCGGGGATCAGTGTTGTCATCCAGTAGTGATCGGTGAACCCGATCCAACCGTCTTCTTTGACCTGATAGACCTCGGCCTGCGCGCGTTCGTTCGGGTCGATGTCGAAGTCACGGACATCGCCATAGTCGACCTCGGTCAAGGTTCCGTCGGCCATGCCGATCACGCCTTCATGCAGGATGAAGAAGTTCTTGAGGCCCGGCAGATCGCCGTCTTCGCCAATGCCATGGCGGGCCAGAATGCCGTAAGGGGCCATGCTAACCTCGGCGCCGGTGGCGTTTTCGACGGATTGGGTCACCGAGAACATGTAGTTTTCGTCCACCGAGACTGTGCGGCGGAAGGTCAGGCCGTTTCCGTTGTCCCACGCCAGTGTGATGGGGGTGTCTACGCCCAATGTCTCGCCCTGCTCAAGCGTCCAAAGGGTGTTAGGGCCGGGAACATCCGTGCCGCTCACGCCGGATCCGGGGGCCCAGCCATAGAGGGCGTAATAGGCCGAGTCCGACCCGACCGGGGCCAGAAGTTCGACGATCGGTGCGTCTTCCTCAAGCGAGACTTTGTAATCCTTCAGGAACAGCTCATCAATGCGGCCGCCCGACAGCGACAGGCTGCCTTTCAGACGGGGCGTATCAATCGCAACGCGCGGCGCTTGCTCTTCGGGCTGAGCCTCTTCCGCGGTCGCGGTTGCCTCGCCAACCGTTCCGGTGCCGCTTGCGCTGGGCGTTTGAATCTCTGACCCTTCGGTTGCTGCAATCTCGGTCTGTTCCGTTCCGGGCGTGGGTTCCGGCGGAGGGAACAACACGAACCAGACCAGGATCACGAGAAAGCTGAGCGCGGTTGCAAGGATGAGATTCTTGTTCTGATCGTCCATCTGGGACAGCCACCTTGAGCAGTGAAAGACACCCGCAGGGTTCAATAGAGTGCAGGCCCAAAGGTCAAGCGGAATCGGCCGTAAATTCGTCGCGCCGTGGCATTCCAGGCCACTCTTTCACGGAATTCAGCCGGTTTGGCGTCCGATTTTCGGAACCCCGTTCATCCTGCCGTTGTGCGCGGCCATCCAGTCCAATGTCTTTTCGAACGGCATTGGCTTGCCAATACCAAAGCCCTGCACGTGATCACATCCAAGCTGGGCCATTATGGCATGTTCCCCTGGTGTCTCGACCCCTTCCGCCAGCGTCTCGAGGTTCAAACGTTCTGCCATGGTCAGGATGGCGCTGGCCATCTGTTGCTGACTGGGGTCTTGATCGGATTTGGCAACGAATGAGCGGTCGATCTTGATCCGCGTGACGTTGAACCGCTTGATCGACGCAATTGAGGCATGGCCGGTGCCGAAATCATCCAAATCAATACAACACCCCAAAGCCGCAAGGCCGGTGACATTGCGGGTGATCACGTCGTCGGGGCGGCGGGAAAAGACGGTCTCTAACACTTCGACGGTCAGCCTGTCGGGGGTCAGGTCGAATTGATCAAGCTCCCATTTGAGGCGGTCGATCAAACTAGGTCCGCGCAGCTCATCCGAGGAGAAGTTGACGCCCATACGTGGCACAATAACGCCCGCCCTGTCCCAGGACCGCATGGCGGTGAAGGCGTGGTTCCGGACGGCCTGACCCAAACGCTCCATCAAATCGGCTTGTTCGGCGAAGGGCAGGAAGACTTGAGGGCTCAGTACACCTTTTTGCGGATGTTCCCACCGGGCCAGCGCCTCAAAACCCGTAACGCGGCCGGTATCCGTGGATACCTGTGGTTGGAACCACGGGCGGATATCGCCATGATCCAGTGCCGCCTCGAACTCCTTGCGCAGATTGCTTCGGACCAGTGACCTGCGCCGGGTCTCGGAGGAATAGGCCCGAATCGTCGAGGGCCCACAGCGCTGTGCCTCGGTCAACGCATCGGTACTTGCGGCTTTCCAGTCTGCAACCGTGTCGCCAGAAAAAGTATTGTTCTGGCAAAAACCAATCGAACACGTCAGGTAGAGGCCGATTCCGTTGAGCATGATCGGCTCTTCCACCACAGACAGGATGCGCCCGGACATCTGAATACAGGCCTCGAGATCCAATTGCTGCGACGGGTGCAGCCCGATCATCAAGCCGTCGTACCCGACCAACATCGCAATGTCATCGTCGCGGATCATCGAAAGAACCCGGCTGCAGAACTGCTGGTGGATGTGATCGGCGGCGGCCTGGCCGTGAATATCCACAACCTCGGGAAAGCCGTCGATTGCAATGGCGATGCAGGCTATGCCAGCCTCCTGCTGTCGCGCGATTTCTAACTTTTCTGTCAGTGCCAGATTGAACTGGTCGTTCGGCAGCACACCACAGATTGCCTGCCCTGCACGCCTTTTCGACTTATTGCTCACAATCCCAGCTACTGCGAACATCAAAGGTACCCCAAGCGTCACACTGACAAGCGCACGTTCGCCGCCCAACCAAAAAGCCCCAAGGCTGAGCGCTGGCAGAAAGGCCAGCGCAGATGGCCCGCTGAGGGCAGAGGTCACAGGACGGAGAAAACGATCAAAATCAGGAAGTTTCCGCATAGCTATTCCGGGCCTTGGGCATCGAGCGCTCAAGGTGAACCGTAGGAAACCAGTCTGAGTCAGACGTTAACGCAACTGCGGAATTTCAGCCGAATTTTCGTCTTTTTTGCCAAGATCCAGGGAAAGCCCTGAAAAGTCGAACAATTTTGGGTCCAGCAAATGGGAGGGGCGGGCGTTGGTCAGGGCGCGGAACATAACCTGACGGCGGCCGGGGCTGTTCTTTTCCCACTGATCGAGAATCTGTTTGACCTGCTGGCGCTGCAACCCATCCTGACTGCCACACAGATCGCAGGGAATGATCGGGTAATTCATCGCCTTGGCGAATTTCTCGCAATCGGCCTCGGCCACATGGGCCAGTGGGCGGAAGACGAATAGGTCACCTTCCTCATTAACCAGTTTGGGCGGCATTGTTGCCAGACGCCCGCCGTGGAACAGGTTCATGAAGAAGGTTTCCAGAATGTCATCGCGGTGATGGCCCAGCACCACGGCCGAGCAGCCCTCTTCCCGTGCGATGCGATACAGGTTGCCCCGGCGCAGGCGCGAACACAGGGCGCAATAGGTCCGGCCTTGGGGAACCTTGTCCATCACAACGGAATAGGTGTCCTGGTACTCGATCCGGTGGGGAACGCCCATCCGATCCAGAAACTCGGGAAGGACGGTGGCTGGAAAGCCCGGCTGTCCCTGATCCAAGTTGCAGGCCAGCAAATCGACCGGCAGCAACCCGCGCCATTTCAGCTCATAAAGAACAGCAAGCAGGGTATAGCTGTCTTTGCCGCCCGACAGGCACACCAGCCAGCGTGGCGGCTTGCCGTCCTTGTCATGGGCAGACGGGTCGATCATCCCGTACTGCTCGATCGCCTCACGGGTCTGGCGCACGATGCGTTTGCGCAGCTTCTTGAACTCGGTCGTCGAGGGCGCGCCAGCAAACAGCGGATGGATATCGTCGGCTTCATCAAACATGGGCCGTGATTACAGCGCAGGATGCGCGCGGGCAAGGTGTCGTGAACCCGGGCCAGTTTTTGGGGAAAGCGCCGCCTGTGCTATGCTCTGCGGATTTATCGACGGAGTTTAAAATGGACTATTTCTTTACCGTCCGCGGACGCAGCGGCAATACCTATTCAAACAAACTGGGCAAGGCGCGCTATCTGGCGATACCGTCCAACGTAAAGACACCAGCACGTAAACATGAAATCCGAATCTCTGACTGGCTGGACAAGGTGCAGCAGGCCGCCGGAGCAACAGATCACGAAAAGGGCCACATCGTCTTTTTCGTGCATGGCTTCAACACCGAGCAGTTCGAGATGTTGGAGCGGCACCGCAAGATCCGCAAAGGGCTTGAGGCCCATGGCTTCAAAGGTGTGATCGTCAGCTTTGACTGGCCAAGCGACGGCTCGGTCTTGGGCTACAGCTCGGACAGGGCCGATGCCCGGCGCTCGGCGGACAAGTTGTTCAATGACGGGATCAGACGTTTGTCCAAAATGCAGACCCCTGATTGCCCCCACAATGTTCACGTTCTGGCGCATTCCATGGGTACCTTTCTGGTGCGCGAGGCTATGGATTACGCCGATGACGACCATGAGATCGCCCAGCACAGTTGGACCACTAGCCAGATCGCCTTTGTCGCGGCGGATGTCTCGGCCAAGTCTTTCCGTCAGGGTAGCGCCAAGACCTCATCCCTTATGCGGCGTTGCACGAGGTTGACCTGCTACTACAGCCCGTTTGATGAGGTTCTTTCGATCTCTGAGGTAAAGCGCGTGGGCGTTTCGCGCCGGTTGGGGCGTGTGGGTATGCCCTCAGACCACCCTGAAAAGGCGGTCAACCTATATTGCGGCAAGTTCTTCAATGACAATCGCGCGGATTACCCGGATGGGCCATCCGCCAGCCACAGCTGGTATTTCGACTCGCCACGATTCTACGAGGATTTGCACCACACTCTGCTTGGGAAGTTGGATCGTGAGGTTATCCCGACCCGAAAGTTTACGGACCGAGGGAATCTGGCGCTGGTCTAATCGTCTTCGGATTTCTCGGGCACCGGGTCATACCCCGTGCCGCCCAATGGGTGGCAGCGCCCGATTCTACGGGCGGCCAGCCACGCGCCCTTGATCGCGCCGTGTTTCTCTAGCGCTTCCAACGCATAGGCCGAACAGGTCGGTTGGTAGCGACAATTGAATCCGACCCACGGGCTGAAAACCAAACGGTATATGCGCACGGGCAGGGCGAATATGCGCGCCAGCAGGGTCATTTGCGAAGGGCATGGATTTTGCGCAGCGCATAGCGCAGATCGTCGAGCATGGCGTCAAACGCCCGCCCGGCGGTGACCTCGGCGCGGCCGATCAGGACATAGTCCCAGCCGTCATGCCCCTGTGTGGGCAGGACTGCGCGGGCGGCTTCGCGCAGGCGGCGCTTGGCGCGGTTGCGGGACACCGCATTGCCGACCTTTTTGGAACACGTAAACCCGACGCGAATGCCTGCGCCCTCGTCCGAAGCGCGCCTGCGCGCCTGCACCATCATCGAGGATGTGCCTTGTCGACGCGCCCGCGCTGCTTTCAGGAAATCAGAACGATTCTTGAGAATGGTCAGAGGTTTGGGCGCGCAAACGGACGCCGCCGGGGGCTTGACCCTCGGTTGGCTGATACCATCCTCAGGGGCCTCCGGCGGCGTCATGTTCATAACCTGATCGGTGAGGCGTTTTACGCGCTCAGCGATTTGCGGCCGCGTGCACGGCGCGCGTTCAGGATTTTGCGGCCGGCTTTGGTGGCCATGCGCGCGCGGAAACCGTGGCGGCGTTTGCGAACCAGGTTCGAAGGCTGATAGGTGCGTTTCATCGCTCCGTCTCCAATCTATAGCGGTGGGTGCGGCGCGGATTCGCCTGGCCCGAGTGTTCGAAGCCCGTCCTCTACTGCCAAGCGGGGGGTAAGTCAAACCCCAAGGCACGGGTTTTCGCGCCTTTTGCAACAATTCTGTAACCTGGCCGGTCAAAAGATTTCAGAATCCGGTTTTTTGCGCCCCGAACCCTCACATTCCCGGCCACAGAGTTCAAGGCCGCGTGAGGGGCCTGTTGCAGGACAACGAGGCAGCGCATGTTGAGGTCAGAATGAAACAATCAAAGCCGGACAGTCAGATGAGCGAAACGACCCAAGCACCGCGCAGCGGGTTTGCGCGCCATATTCCATTGCTTGTGATCCTGACCGTTGCCGCGGTGGGGTTCTTCACCCTTGGGGACTACCTGAGTTTTGAAACCCTGCGCGACAATCGCGAGGCTTTGTTGGCTTGGCGGGATGAATATTATTGGGCCATGGCCGCAGCTTTCGTTGGGATCTATATCGTGATCGTGGCGTTTTCCCTGCCGGGAGCCGCCGTCGCCTCGATGACCGGTGGTTTCCTGTTCGGCCTGTTCGCAGGCACCGCGTTCAATGTGTTCGCGGCCACGATCGGCGCATCCGCCATCTTTCTGGCCGCGCGCTGGGGCTTGGGTGAATCGCTGACGGCGCGCCTCGAATCCTCGGAAGGGACCATCAAGAAACTCAAGGACGGCCTGCGCGAGAATGAGATCTCGGTCCTGTTCCTGCTGCGTCTTGTGCCCGTGGTTCCGTTCTTTGTAGCCAATCTGGTCCCCGCATTGGTGGGCGTGAAGTTCCGCAACTTCCTGTTCACGACGGCGCTGGGCATCATTCCGGGCGGGATTGTCTACACCTGGATCGGCGTCGGCCTAGGCGGTGTCTTTGATCGCGGCGAAACGCCTGATGTTTCGCTGCTTTGGGAACCCTTTGTTATCGGTCCGATCATAGGCTTGTGCGTATTGGCCGCTCTGCCCATTCTGATCAAAGCCCTGCGCGGTAAAAAGGACGCCTGAATTCCATGAAAGAGCTGAAAACAGATATCCTGGTCATCGGCGCCGGGTCGGGCGGTTTGTCGGTTGCGGCAGGGGCCGCGCAGATGGGGGCCGATGTGATCCTGCTGGAAGGCCACAAGATGGGCGGGGATTGCCTGAACTTTGGCTGTGTCCCTTCCAAGGCCCTGATCGCCAGTGGCAAGATGGCCTATGGGCAGGCCCATTCAGCGCGTTTTGGCGTGGCCGATGTTGTGCCGCAGGTGGACTATGCGGCAGCCAAGGATCACGTTCACAGCGTCATCGCGCAGATAGAGCCGATGGACAGTCAGGAACGGTTCGAAGGTTTTGGCGTCAAGGTGATCCGCGAATATGGCACCTTCCTGTCTCCGACACAGGTGCAGGCCGGTGAGAACGTGATCACCGCCCGGCGGGTTGTCATCGCCACCGGGTCTTCGCCGCTTGTGCCGCCGATTCCGGGGCTGGATTCAGTGCCGTTCCACACGAATGAAACCATCTTTGATCTGAAGGAGAAGCCGGACCACCTGTTGATTATCGGCGGCGGCCCCATCGGGATGGAAATGGCGCAGGCCCATATCCGGTTAGGTTGCAAGGTGACCGTGATCGAAGGCGCAAAGGCGCTGGGCAAGGATGACCCCGAGGCCGCGGCCCTTGTTCTGGAAACCCTGCGGGCCGAAGGGGTCGATATTCAAGAAGAAGCCATGGTCGCGCAAATCCGAGGCTCGGCCGGCGCGGTCGAAGTAGTCACCCAGAAAGGAGACATCTTTGCCGGTACCCACCTTCTGATGGCGGCCGGACGCAAGGCAAATGTCGAACGTTTGAACCTTGAGGCGGCCGGGATCGATCGTACACGCACAGGGATCAGGGTGGATGACGCTTTGCGCACGACCAATCGCAAGGTCTATGCTATCGGCGATGTGGCGGGTGGTCTGCAATTCACCCATGTGGCGGGGTACCATGCGGGCATCATCATCCGCTCGGCCCTGTTTGGTCTGCCGTCAAAGGCCAAGACCGCTCATATCCCCTGGGCCACCTATACGGACCCCGAACTGGCTCAGGTCGGCCTGACCGAGGCGCAGGCCCGCGACCAGCATGGCGACGCGACGGAGGTCGCCCGGTTCGACTACCATCATAATGACCGCGCCATATCCGAGCGAAAGACAAAAGGGTTCATCAAGGTCATGGTCGTGAAAGGACGCCCCGCGGGCGCGACAATCGTTGGTCATCAGGCCGGAGAGCTGATCAACTTGTGGTCCCTTGCGCTGGCCAATAACCTGAAGATGGGGCAGATCGCCGCGATGGTTTCGCCCTATCCGACGATCGGAGAGCTTAACAAACGTGTGGCGGGGGCTTATTTCTCGCCAAGGCTGTTTGAGAATCAGACGGTTAAACGCGTGGTCAGGTTCGTGCAACGCTGGATCCCCTGACCGGAAGAGGAGCGCCAATTGAACTCGCTGTCCGGCCGATTTCTGATCCTGACGACGGTCTTCGTGATGTTGGCCGAGGTCCTGATCTTTGTGCCGTCCATCGCGCGTTTCCGAGAAGACTTCCTGCTGAACCGGCTGGAACGCGCGCAAATCGCGTCTTTGGCGCTGCTGGCCGATGATATGCTCGCCGACGATCTCGAGGCCGAGCTGCTGGCAAATGCGGGTGTCTATAACGTCGTCCTGCGGCGCGATGAGGTGCGGCAGCTGATGCTGTCTTCGCCTATCCCGGAACAGATCACCAACACCTATGATCTGCGAGACGCGGGCCCGTGGATCCTGATCCGCGATGCGATGACCCGTTTTTTCACCACTGAAAATGAGGTCATCCGCGTGATCGGTGAGCCGGTAAAAGGCGCCGGTCTACTGATCGAGGTAACCATAGACAGCATGCCCTTGCGCATGGCGATGGTGGATTACGGGCTGCGCATTCTGGGTCTGTCCTTCGTTATTTCGATAATCACGGCTTTCTTCCTGTTCCTTGCTGTGCGCGTTGTGCTGGTACGCCCGATCAAAAGCGTTGTCGGCTATATGCAGCGCTATGCCAGCGCGCCCGAGGATGCGCGGGGCATTATCACTCCCAACTCCAAGGTCACTGAATTGCGTGAGGCGGAAGAGGCCCTCAAGATGCTGCAGACCGACCTGACGCAGGCGCTGAAACAACGCGAGCGTCTGGCGCAACTGGGTGGTGCGATGGCCAAGGTCAGCCATGACCTGCGCAATATTCTGACCTCTGCACAACTGTTCACCGACCGGATCGAAGCCAGCGATGACCCCTTGGTCCGCCGCATGGCCCCCAAGCTGGTCAACTCGATCACGCGTGCGGTTTCACTGTGTGAAAGCACCCTCGCCTTTGGACGCGCGGAAGAACCCGCGCCGACCCTGACAATGGTCCGCGTCCGCGACATCGCCGAAGATGTCGCCGCCAGCGAGCAGTTGGCCGTTGCCGATGCATGCGTCGAAATCGTGAACGAGGTGCCCGAGGATCTGGTCGTGCGCGCAGACCCCGAGCAGCTGTTCCGCGTGATCATGAACCTTGTGCGCAATGCCCGGCAGGCTCTGGTCGCCTCGGGCAAACCCGGGCGCGTCACCGTCACCGGCTGCGCCATGGAGGCCAGTTGGTGCATCGAAATCCGCGACACCGGCCCCGGCCTGCCGCCCAAAGCCCGCGAGAATCTGTTCACGCCATTCCAGGGCGGCGTGCGCAAAGGCGGCTCGGGCCTTGGGCTTGCGATTTCACAGGAATTGGTGCGCGGACATGGAGGAGAGCTCGTGCTGAAAGAGACCGGACCCACCGGTACAACCTTTGAAATAAGCCTTCCACGCGGCGATCTAACTTTTTGAAGAATTTTTGCAGAATCGGCTTGCACGTCCCCGGCACCGGGTCTAAATAGCGCCTCACCAACGCGGACCGATAGCTCAGCTGGATAGAGTACTTGACTACGAATCAAGGGGTCGGGGGTTCGAATCCTCCTCGGTCCGCCATTGGTTTCTCAATAAAAGAAACGTCTTGGGTGATCTGGTCCACTTGATAGCTTCGAGGAGTTTCTCTTCAAGGCAACTTTGAAGCAACCGCGCTGGGCGAAATAGGTTGTTTTCACCCCACTCCGTGCGGTCCACTCGCCTGTATATTACCGAACACAGCCAATGCCCAATGGCAGGCGTTTGCTGGTGGTATGTCATCGTTGGGAATGCTGTCCTTGAAATTAGGGTATGCCATTCGGTCGCCCAGGTTCATCAGCACTGTCACGAGGTGGTTTCGTGGAATGAACGCCCGGTAACGATAGTCGCCGCCCGGTGTTTCGATCACCTCACCGTCCATACCATAATCGCACAGAAGTTCGGCGTCTTGAGCGCGGTGGAACCGAAGACAGACGCGAGACCCCATGTGCGGCCCGCTGGTCTTACCGTCCTCATCCTTTGCAACGGCCGAGAAAAAAGCCCGAACTCTCGGGCGTCGAGAATGCTACCCACATCTGCAGGTCCTCCTAATTTTTTGGAAAAAGGGGGCGTCGCCTATCAGATACAGTATAGGGTCGTCAACTCGAGGAGGCTTACGTGCGCGTGCGCATGGCCTGTAGGCGCAAACCCAAACCTCTGCACTAGGCAGCCCCTACGAGATGGTTGGAGACTACTCGACGTCATGCAGTTTTGGCTCAATCACCTTCCGCTGAGCCAATCTTTCTGGAAGGCGGTCGCTGATGTCTTTGAGCCGCTGAGTTGGATTGACACTCATGCCGACAGTTCCGCTGTGGGTGTGTGTGATGCTAACGCTATCAGCGCGTCCAAAGGCTTGGTCCTGAGCTAGAGCCAACAAGGCGATTTGTTCTTTGCCAGAGAGTTTTCCCAATACAAATTCGCCGTTCCGATCAATGCGATTGAAGAGCTCATCCATCGACAAAAGATCGTTCATGCGTTTAACAGCGATCTCGCCGTTCGACTGAATCAACTTTCTTGTCTGGGGCTCCAGCTTGGGTCGGCCACCCGGATTTCCGGAATGACCAGGCTTGAAGAGCGGTGTTGGCATAGTGAACCCCTCTGTTCTCAGAAAGTGAATGCACCAAGCAATAACTATATACTTTACATAATATAATTCGGTTTGAGTTGAGAATAATTGTGCATTTTTCTACGGGGCTTGGCGGTAGTTAAGTGCCATCCTCGGCTACAGCGGAGCGGGTTTTTGGTCAGCGTCTGCTATCGTGCTGAGCGACCACTAAATGCACAAAGTTCGACTGTCTGCTGCCGAAAGACCGCTTAGCGGCGCTTAGCCTTCATCAGAAAAAAGGTCGGATGACCGCGTTGAGCCCAAAGCAGAAGTTTGAATGGATCTACTGCTCGCATGACTTTAGCCATCAAAACAAGTTGTCCCGTCTGGCATCCGCTTTCACGCAAAAATCTCGACACAATCAAATAGTTGATTTTGTATTGCGTCTTTGGCCAAGTATTAGTTGGAACCATAGAAGGAACGACAATGAAGAAGTTTTTGACGCCCACCGCTGTACTACTTGGGGCTCTGACGGTTGCAGCATGTGAAGATACTGGCAGCTCGACTGTGTCATCAGAACTCACTCCGGCCCAGCAGGCATGCCTCCGTGATGTCGCCAATACGACGAACAATTCGCAAGTCGTGGTGCTGTCGTCTGCGTTCAGCGAGGCGGGAACACAAGTAACCGTCGGCGTTGGCGAGGATCGTGCCCCATGGAATTGTATTGCTTACAGTGATGGCGCGACAGCTGGTATCGAGTTCCTGGGCGACGAAGGCGCATTGTGATCAATTTGGTGCGCGGCTGAACATCGCCGCGCAACACTGGCTTGCTCTTCGGAAAACTCGACTTGGTTTGTAGAATAACCACCATCGTATTCGCGATCTTTTACCTGCTGGCTTTGTTTGTGTTCTTGACGGGTACATTTGGCTGGTTTGAACAAGAAAGAGACCCTTTGTCTGGGGTGTTCCTTTTGCCGTTGGGATTGCCTTGGATACTTGTATCGGACTTGGTTTCAGAGCCATTCAAACCGTGGTTCGCAGCGATTGCACCCGTGCTTAACCTGTTGGCATTGGTCTTAACTTGCAAATGGGCACGCAGTTTGCGCCAGAAGTGAAGGCGGAGCTCTGTCTCACCAAAAAGGAGGAAAACATGGGAAAAGTGATCTTGGGTATTGTGATCGGGCTCGTCTTAGGTGTGGTTGGGGCGATGACCTTGGGTGGCGGGGCCGCGATGGGTGTAGGCGTTGCGACAGGTTTGTCCGCCGGTGTCTGCTCCACATTGAAAGGAGCACAAGCCGAGAACCTGATCACCGCCGAGCAAGCGGATCAGATCCTCAACCGCGTAAATTCCGAAATGGCATCACTGCAAGGAATTGAAACGACGGGCGAGATCGTCGGTAGCGCACAGGCATGCGATGAGTTTCTGTCAAAGTTACAAGAAGCGAAGTGAAGCTCCGCTTTGTACGGAACAAAACTGTAAGAACAAGCTAACAGGGAACCATCTGATGAAACCCTTATTAATCAAAATCTTCACACCCATGTTCGCAATCGCGGGCACAGCTGCTTCTGCAATGTCTGAAGCAGACGACGCTTGTATCGACCATTTGCGGCAGGTTGGTGGACCAGACGGTCAATCCGGAACGATTGAAAGCTCTCAGTTCTCGGAAGCTGGTACGCTCGTCATGCTGCGAGACGCAGGCGGAACACTTTGGCGCTGCATCGCGTACAAGGATGGAAGCATCGGCGAGATGTCGGTTGTCGAGGCGATGGATGATGGAGGAGGAGCCATGGCAGGCGCAGCCGGATCTACTAGTAGCCAACGTGTCAAATTTGATGCTGGTTCAACTGGCGCAGAACTCGTCGGTGAACTCGCGCCCGGAGCGTCGCAGCAATACGTTCTGGGTGCCAAAAACGAACAGTTTCTTTACGTCCGCGTTGCTCCGCGAAATGGCTCCTTGGGCTACGTTATTCGCAACCCCGATGGTTCTGAACTGTTGGGATTGATGTCGGCGGACAAGGAGTATCGAGGGCAGCTTTGGCAATCTGGTGATCATGTTGTGGAGGTTATCAATCGCAGCAACTCTTCCGTCGACTACAACGTAATTTTCGGAATTGAATAGGTGATCAACCAGAAACCCGGAAATGTATTCCCAAAGAAGCTAGGAAAAACAGATGAAATCCAAGTTCCTGTTGGTGATCGGCACGGCGTGTACTGCTGCGCTTGCAGCATGCGACGAGAGTGACGTATCGGTGGATGCAAGTGCACCAACTGTGGGCAGCGCTAGCGATCTTTCGTCATTTGAAGGGGCAAGAGCGGGCCAAGCTGAAATGGGCATCCAAAGTCTCGGATTTGAACTCATCCGAAGCGAAGGTCTGACCTCGTACTGGTTTAACAAGGATACTGGTGCATGTGCTCGGATTACGACGTCTGAGGGAAGGTACTCAGAAGTAGCTATGCTGCCATCAGGTGACTGCTGACAAATTTCCATCAATCCCAAATCTTGAAGAAGGAGCTCAAACTTGCATTTCGACCTGGCACACGCGGCGGTCATCGTAGTCGCCTTGATCATCACTAACCTGGCATTGAAATCGGCTGGCGTGATCAACGAAGAAAACAAGCACCAATGGAATTGGAAAGTTTTTCTAGCCTACTTCGTGGTCGTCGTTATCATCAATCTGGTGTGGCCTATTTAAAGTTCCACAGCGGAAAGCTAACTGCCCACTTGATATGGTCGTCGTGAATTAGCCTTTCCGAGAGACTATCAGGTCGCAAAGGTTTGGGCATCAGAGGTTCAAGAATAGAAAGGAGTTGGCATGCGGTTTCTTGCGTCCCTCATATTCATTGGTTTTCTCGCAACCGCTGCGAACTCTGACGTGACCAGTCGAAATGGCGGTCCAACCAACAGTCAAATGCTTTCAAAGGGGGGTGACGGAGGCGTTGATGGTGTCGCTTTCTTTCGCCCAGTCTTAAGCGGAGTGTTGTATCGATCCGGTTTCAAGGGCGGCGACAAGGATCGAACTGGCCTGAGTGAAGGTCAACGCGAAACTCTGTGCAATGAAGGGTTTTCAACCGGTTTTTATGCCGACTTTGGCAAAAACACCGAATACGGTCGCACCAGTTGTGGAAACGGGTCCCTTGACTATCAAAGCGCCAGATCCTCCCGACCCGGTGCTGTCATGGCGTCCATACACGAGGTGATTGAAAACCCTGGAAAGGGCCCTGTTCTGGTGCACTGTATGTGGGGGGTTCATTCCTCAGGTGCATTGTCGGCGATGGCGCTCGTTCAGTTTTGCGGTTGGACAGAAGAAAGGGCCAAGGAATATTGGAATGATGCCCGAAATGGGGCCCCATGTTCAGGCGGGTGCGACCAGTGGATCGACTCAAAATTCTCCAACTTTAGTGTTGACCCCAAGTTGAAAATCTCCACCGAACAACAGGCAGCGATTTGCCCTAAATGATACCGGGAGGACTATCCAAATGAAGTTCAATCTTCTGGGGTCACTTGCTCTCATTGCACCCACTGTCTTGTGGGCGAACGACGATGTTCTAGGTGAAGCCACGACATTTGATAGTCCCAATGGTGTTATGGAACGCTGTATTCGGATCGAAAAAGTTCCAACGGGCGAGTACAAGAACAGCGATCTTGAAGAAGAAACTGCCTATTGCGAGATCGATTTCTATGCCTCCGAAATTGCCATTTGCCCGAAAACCTGGAGCACCAGCCCAGGAATGGCCGTCTACAATATTTCGGAAGGACCTTACATGGGGAACCGTTCTGAATTCGAGAGAAACGCTTGCAAAGAGGGGAAGGCAGCAAAAGATCTGGCCATGGACAGGGTGGCTAAATTCAAGTCCACCATGAACCAAAAAGGCACCAGTGGAACGTTTTCCACGTCTTCACTGCTTTACTATCATTTCTCCAGATATTTCGACGCGACTGTCAAAGTTCCAGTCGCCGTTTGGCGTAGCATGGACGCCCAGGCGCATTTCTCCGAGGTCGCCGAGCCTGGCCTTGCGATTTCTGGTGGCTCTCATGGCGGGCGCATGAACCACGAAGGCTGGCGGGTCTTCGCAGCTGCGGATGCTGACCCGAACTCATACCAGCCAACCGACGATCTGTTCACCGCAGATCGAACGCAAATATATGGTGTGCTGCTTGATAGCCCTGGGCATCGATACGGCTCGGAAATCAACGGCACCCGTAAATCTGGTTGGGGGAAAGGTCAGAACCGCGATTTTCAGGAAACCCCCGCTTTCTTGGCTTTGCGGTCTTCAAAACCATTGTCAGAGGCAATCGCAGAGGGCGTCGGAGAAGGCAGAAAAGACCGGATGATCAACAAGGATCTCGGTCCCGATGTCAGCGACCAACAGATGGCATTTTGGATGCAAGAACTCTCCGAAATTGTTCTCCTCGACTTCATCTTTAGCCAGCAGGACCGCGTAGGAAACATAGACTTCACACCCTATTGGTATTGGGTCGAAGACGGAAAGCTGAAGCATAAGAAAGCGAAGCACCATCAGCCAAAGGATGGAGATGTTCCTGCCCACGCGCTTTTGATCCGTCGAAGCAATCTAAACGACAACGATGCTGGGGGGCGGGTCGAGTATGCCAACTTCTCGAAATCTACTCAAATGCTGGAGAAAATGCGGCACTTCTCTCCAAGCACCTACCGGCGCTTGGTTGCTTTGAATAATGATCTTCAATCTCAAGGTCCCGTCTACGGCTGGTTGTCGCAAAGCTTTGGGTTGTCAGACAGTCAGATTGCCCAAGTTGTGAAAAACACCGAGCTGGCAACGTCCATTCTCCAGGACAATTGTTCTAATGGTGATTTAATGTTCGACTTGGATCCTGTCACATTCTTTTTGAGAAACGACACCGAGGTAGAGGCAGTGGACTGTAATGCCCCGTAAGCTTTCCACCCTTTTTACGGCGTTCATTTGGACCGCTCTGATCGCCTGCAAAGCGGTGGCATTGGATGTTATCGTCATATCGGATCTGAACGGAAGCTATGGTTCGGTAAGATACGATGCCCGCGTCGACAAAGCGATTGAGCGGATAGTCGAGATTGATCCCGATTTGGTTATTTCGACCGGAGATATGGTTGCGGGACAGCGCATCCCCAACTTATCCGACAAACAGGTCAGGGAGATGTGGAAGGCGTTTCACGAGGCCGTATCAGACCCTTTAGAGGCTGCCGGCATTCCATTTGCGGTCACGCCTGGGAACCATGATGCCTCTGCGTACCGTGGGTTCGAGCGTGAAAGAAAAATATACGCAGAAGAATGGGAACCAAGAAAACCAGACGTCGACTTCCTGGTTTCGGATGACTACCCGTTCTTCTACGCGTTTGAGATGCAGGGCGTAACGTTTGCATCTTTGGATGCTACGACCTTAGGGCCGCTATCCGGTGATCAACAGGACCGACTTGTGGAACTGGGTGCAAATGGAGACCCGATTGTGACTTTCAGTCATCTTCCGCTTTGGCCCTTCGCGATCCAGCGCGAACGCGAAATCATCGGTGACTCAACACTTGAGAAAATCTACCTGGAAAGCGGTGTCGTTCTGCACCTGTCAGGCCACCATCATGCCTTCTATCCCGGTTGGAAAGACGGTGTGGCCTACGTCTCTCAAGCTTGTTTGGGAGGTGGTCCGCGTCGGCTTATTGGCGATAGCGCCAGATCACCTCACAGCTTCACTCATGTTAAGTTCCAGCCGAACGGAGAGTTTGGGATAGCAGTATATCGAGGGCCTGATTTCGAAAGGTCGGTAAACTTCAAGTCGCTCCCGAAAGAGATCAGATCTCCGAATGCTGTTTTGAAACGATTAGACCTTGTGAAATGACTAGAGGTTGAGTTTCAGTTCGACTTTTTCTGGGACCAGATCGTTTACCATCTCTTCTATCCGGGCTTCTGAAAGTCCTCCCGAGGTGATGAAAAGCAACGAAACGCGAGATTTTCCTGGGACGTGGTGTTTTCTGACAAGCTTCCAGCCAGCGTCTGCGGCCATGGCTTCAATGTCTCGGCTGACTTTCAATGAGTGTTCTTCATCCGAAGCCTTGAGCGAAACTTCCACGCCCTTGTTTCGCCCTCCGAGCCAAATGAAGCACCAACACACAATCGCCACCAGAGTGGCCATCAGCGGTAAGCCCAAACCGACGGCAAGACCAAGAACCGTTACGATTATCATTTCGACTGTATCGACCGGATCATCCAGATTGGAGCGGAACCTGAGCAACGCGCCGATGCCAAAAATAACGAACCCAATCATTGACCCGTGCTGGACTACCAGGAATCCCACAGCCATTCCAATTAGCGCGTAAAGGAAGAACAGTCTGGGCATAACCAGATCGCTGACACTTCGGCGTGCTTTACGTCGAACGGGATGATAAACAATCAAAGCGGTCAAAATGATCGTTACAATGACGTCTAGCGTGAAAAAGTAGAGTTCCTGCTTGCCGCGGAACTGAGTCCAGCCTCTTTCAATCACTATCTCTGATTCGGACGTTCCTGCGAGCAAGGAAGCAGGATCAATTTGAGAATAGCCAATACTAGGCAAAAGCACGGCCGAAAGGACCGATGCTATTGAAAACAGCTTACTCAAAAGTCTTTCCCTCCCGCTGTACCGTCGAATAGTCGCTCCAAAGTGCGTAACTTGAAGCAATCACTCCACACCTCTCGACCAAGTCGCACGCCCATAAACTAATTCAACCCTATGAATTTACATTCGGTAAAGCCTTGCGGGATCAAACATCATACTTCCGCAAAATACTGTGTTAGGTTGGACAACATCGATTTTTGATCGAATATGAACCAGATCCACACAAGCGCAGATTTATCTCGAATGAACCAGTCAAATGACCGGCACAAACGAAGAGTAGCGAAGGTAATTTGCGCGAGCCTTGCTGTGGTCGCCAACACTTTGGCGTTAACCAGCCCAGTGAGAGCGCAGACTGATATGTTGGAACTTATTGCGTCTTACAAAGTGGCAGACAAATCAGAGGGCTTTTCTGAGCCATCCGGATTGTCGCTTTCCAGTGTTCATGGATTCTTGTGGGCAGTAAGCGATGAAGCATCGAAGCTGCACCTTCTGGGAGTAGATGGAGAGCTAAAGAATTCGTTCAAACTTCCAGAACATCTAGGTGCAGACTTGGAAGGTGTCGCTGGAAGAAATGATGGGTCTGTATTGCTGTTACAAGAAACTGACCGATCTATTGTAGCGGTCCAACCTACGGACCCAATCAAAGTCAATTCTACTCCACTTTCTTCACTCAGGGGCTACGTCAAAGTTGCGGAAATGCTTGCTGAGAACCCTTTGAACAAGGGACCGGAAGGGATCACTGTAGATCAAGACTCTGGGCAAGTATTCGTAGTCATTGAGGGCCAGCCAAGGCTTCTGCTCGTCATTTCCTCGGAAATTGATGAAATTATTGGAGTAGTTCCATTAACGGCTGAAGCTGGTTTTGTTTCATCTCGTGCCGACGATGACGAATTAGACATCAGCGGGATCGCCTGGTCCGGCGAGACCAAGTCTTTATGGATACTCAGCGATGAAGGGCGCCGAATATTCGTTTTTGATCCTGAAGTTCTGACGGTCAAAACTATCGACTTAATTTACTCCAAAAAGGATGAAGTAAAGGAAGTGAAGAACCCTGAGGGGATAGCTTTGGATGAAAGTGGTGGCGTTCTATACATCTTGACCGATGATGGAAAAAAGTCACGCCTCTACGCATTTGTCTTACCGCAAGTTTGATTCCCGAAACAAACTCGCATTGGCTTGTCGCATTCAATTGTACAAAAAGGAAATGGCCACCTCTTCCCGCATCTCGGGAGTTGCGAATCCCAGTTTCGAATGTCCGGTTTGGGCTGCGACCAGCTATTCATGCAGGCCGCGGAGAATGGCCACGTCGGAGCCCAAAGCAGACACACCCGTAGCAAAATGATATGGTCATAGAACCAGAGGCGCTCATACATTCAGGAACCGTACTTTACGGAGGCCGGACGAATGATCATGCGCATCTTTCAG
>NZ_JBQFXO010000015.1:0-89418 GCF_056540865.1 Ruegeria sp. AL11 | reverse complement strand
CTGCGGTCAGCGTCGTCTTACCATGGTCAACGTGCCCAATCGTGCCGATGTTGACGTGCGGTTTTGTACGCTCAAACTTTTCCTTTGCCATTCCTCAGGCGCCCTTTTGCGATTTGGGGGACCCTTGGTCCCGTGGTTACATCTGCGCGCGCGAGATATTTGGTTCAAAGGGGAAAATCAAGCACATCCTGAGGGAAATGCGCCGATCACGCCGGATTCTGCGTGAGCTCGCTCGTTTCCAGCGGCTGGATCAGGTCCGGACGCCGGTCAAACCAACCATTGTCCTTGTGTTCTTCGGCCAACCACTCTTCGACTCGGTCGGCAACTTTCAGGGCAAGGCCGCTCATCTGCTCTTCTTTGGTGCGGGTATTGCCCGATCCTGTCAGAGCGCTCTCTCCGGTCGTGTCTTCCAAAACCTGGAACTGCTTGCCCTTGGCGAGGAATTCTTTCTTCTTCACATCGTAGACGTTGACCAGAACAATCGCCGTGCTTTTGGGATTGTAGATCACGGGAATTCCCGGAGGCGCCAGCATGTAGCCTTCGAGGCTGATACCGATGTCGTATTCCTGTGCACCTTCATAACGGCCGAGACGGATATCAACCGCGTTCTGAATGGCGTTTTCCCATTCTTTCGGAGTCGCATCACGCGAGACCGGACCTTGGCGGGCTTTCTCTGCGAAGGCGTAGTTTACGCGTAGCTTGAATTCCCCCAACGACTCGGGTTCTTCATACACTTGCGTCTGCGTGCAGGCGCCCATGAGGGCCAGTCCAGTAATCAGGGTCAAAATGCGCAGCATGATCTCGTCTCGATAGGCCTGTTTTTCTTTGATCTAGCGCACCGATACGGCATGTGCCAAGCCGTATCGGCGGATTTCACCCGAAACCCTCGTCAGGTCACGAGAATTTATAGTCACGCGGGAAGCCATAAGGAGGCTTTTTCCCAACGCTGGCGCGTTTGGCCAGCCATTGGGACATATCCGCCTCGTGCCGGGTTTTTTCGCCGCCCATGGACCACTTGAGCCCTTCTTCCCAGTTGAACGTGGTGATATCGGACAGGCCGCCATCCAGCTCCAACGTGCCCTGCCGGCCGCGCGCCATATTATATTTCTGCAAGCGCACGCCTTTGCCTCGTGTCATCTCGGGCAGCTCTACGGTCGGGAAGACCAGGAACTTGCCATTCTGCGAGACCACTGCGACGTGGTCGCCATCGACCGGCTTGCAGATCATCGCCGTCTCGTCGCCCTTGACGTTCAGCACCTGTTTCCCATTGCGGGTCTGGGCCAGAACGTCATCTTCAGGCACCATAAAGCCGTTGCCTGCGTCGGAGGCCACCAGCAGCTTGCGCCCCGGTTTGTGGATCAGGATGTCGATGATTTGCGCTTCGTTTGGCAGGTCGACCATCAAGCGTAGCGGCTCACCCATGCCCCGCCCGCCGGGCAGGTTCGCGGCGCTGACCGTATAGAACCGCCCGTTCGACGCGAACACTAGCAACCGATCCGTGGTTTCCGCATGGAAGATGAACCGGGGGCCGTCGCCATCTTTGAACTTCAATTCGCGCTTGAGGTCGATGTGACCGGTCATGGCCCGAATCCAACCCATCTGAGAGCAGACCACCGTGATCGGCTCCTTGTCGATCATCGCCTCAAGCGGCACTTCCTCGACCTGCCCGGCCTCGGCGAACCGGGTACGGCGCGCGCCGCCTTCATAGTTTTTGCCGAAGGTCTTCTTGGTCTCTTTCAACTGTTCGGCGATCTTGGCCCATTGCAGAGCGGGGTCGGCCAGTAGGTCTTCCAGATTGGCGCGTTCCAGCATTAGCTCGTCACGCTCACGGACCAGTTCCATCTCTTCGAGACGACGCAGGCTGCGCAGGCGCATGTTGAGGATCGCGTCGACCTGAACTTCGGAAAGCTCGCCCTCGCCCGGTTTGGGCGAGATGTAATCGGACTCATCTGTAGCACGAACGTGGTCGATGCCCCAATCCTCGCGCATCAGCGCTGCTTTAGGGTCGTCGTCGTAGCGAATGATGTCGATCACACGGTCGAGATTGAGGAAGGCGACGATAAAGCCCTCCAATACCTCCAGCCGATGGTCGATCTTCGCCATGCGGTGACGCGAGCGACGGATCAGGACCTCTTGCCGGTGATCGAGGAAGGCGCGCAGCACTTCTTTCATCGAGCAGACTTTAGGCGTCACACCGTCGATCAGCACGTTCATGTTCAGGCTGAACCGCACCTCAAGGTCCGAGTTGCGATAAAGCATGCCCATCAGCACCTCGGGATCCACGTTCTTGGAACGCGGCTCGAGGATCAGACGGATGTCATCGGCGGATTCGTCGCGCACATCGGCGAGAATCGGGATTTTCTTGGTCTGGATCAGTTCTGCGATCTTTTCGATCAGCTTGGATTTCTGAACCTGATAGGGGATCTCGGTGACCACGATCTGCCACTGACCACGACCCAGATCCTCGACCTCGAACTTACAGCGCAGCCGGAAGGACCCGCGCCCGGTGCGATAGGCTTGGGCGATATTCTCGGGCGGCTCGACGATCACGCCGCCGGTCGGGAAATCCGGGCCGGGCACGTAGTTTAGCAGAGTGTCGTCGCGCGCATCTGGCGTTTTGATCAGATGCAGACAAGCGTCGCAGAGTTCCGAGATATTATGCGGCGGGATATTCGTCGCCATGCCCACGGCAATACCGCTGGCACCATTCGCCAACAGGTTCGGGAACTGAGCGGGCAGTACGACCGGCTCAGTCAGCGTCCCATCATAATTGTCGCGGAAATCAACGGCGTCTTCGTTCAGACCTTCCAGCAGCGCCTCGGCCACGATGGTCATCCGCGCTTCGGTGTAACGCGAGGCCGCCGGGTTATCGCCGTCGATATTGCCGAAATTCCCCTGCCCGTCGACCAGCGGGTAGCGCACGTTGAAATCCTGGGCCAGACGCGCCATCGCGTCGTAAATCGCGGCGTCACCATGCGGATGGTAGTTACCCATCACATCGCCCGAGATCTTCGCAGACTTCCGGAAACCTCCGGTTGCACTGAGTCGTAGTTCCCTCATCGCATAGAGGATTCGCCTGTGAACCGGTTTCAAACCATCACGCGCATCCGGCAGCGCCCGATGCATGATGGTGGACAGCGCATAGGTCAGATAGCGCTCACCAATTGCGCGGCGTAGCGGTTCGGCTACCTCGCCCCCATTGTCAGGGGCCTCCATGTTGGGGTCGTCGATCGTATCGTTCATATATGATGTGATACGACGCAAGCGCAGCTTGGTAAAGCAACCAAGACTTATTTTACTGGGGACAAGTCGCGCTTTTTGCAACAGGGGGAGGCAACCCACGGATTTCCCCCATTTTTCGACTCCCGCCTCGAAATATGCTATGGTCTCATGAATTAAACTGCTGCCAATTCTTGTATTTACGATTTCTTCGGGGGGAAGCGTCATGACGCGCCTGATACTTGTTACTTTTGTCGCCCTTGGCTGGGCCTTCTACGTCATGAGCGGAGGCCCCGATTTCGAGCCGCGCGGCCTGCGCAGTGACAATCCGCAGCGTATGGCGGCCACGTTCGAACCTGCACCCAAGGCGACGCCTCCGGCTGCCGCACCGGTTGAGGAGTTGGTGACCCGCGCCGCAGTTCAACCCATCCCTGTTATTGAGTTTATTGCAGAACCAGAACCTGTTCTGGGTGAGGAAGAAACCAAGGCGCTTCTGTCTCAGGTTGCAGCCGGACTGCAGGCGAATCCGTCCCTGTTCGAAGATCAGGATGTGACGCTGACGCTGGCCTCGCTGGAAGGCGGCGTAGCGGCGATGCAGCAAGTCACAACCGATGCCGAACCTGCTGTGTCACCTGTCACAGAGCCCGAAAAGGACATCCGAGAAATCTCTGGCACTCGCGTCAACATGCGTGACGGGCCGGGCACGATCTATCCCATCATCGGTAAGGCCACGATCGGACAACGGGTCGAGGTCCTGAGCGATTCCGGCACGGGTTGGTTGCGCACACGCGTGTTTCCCGGGCAACAGGTCGGATGGATTTCGGCATCACTGGTCCGCAAAACCACAAACTGACGTCCGGGCGTCATTGCCCTGTTTCCTCTCGCAGCCTAGGTGTTGGGGACGTTGAGGTTCGGGGCCATCATGCAGAAATCAATTCTTATTACCGGCTGCTCGTCCGGCATCGGCCTGGATGCAGCACACGGTATGCGTGCACGCGGTTGGCGCGTCTTTGCCTCGTGCCGCCAGCAGCGTGATTGCGACAGGCTGCGCGCGCAGGGATTTGAAAGCCCACGAATCGACTATCAGGACACAGACAGCATCACAGCCGGACTGGCCGAGGTTCTTGAGGCCACCGGAGGCACTTTGGACGCCCTGTTCAACAACGGGGCGCACGGACTGCCCGGCGCGGTCGAAGATGTTCCGACCAACGGTTTGCGGTTCATCTTCGAATCGAATGTCTTCGGCTGGCACGAGCTGACGCGGCAGGTCATTCCCGTCATGCGTGAACAGGGTCATGGGCGCATTGTCCAGAACTCCTCGGTTCTGGGGTTGGTCGCGTTCCCCTGGCGCGGCGCCTATGTCGCCACCAAATACGCGATCGAAGGTCTGACCGACACGATGCGCCTGGAACTACGCGGCAGCGGCGTCAAAGTCATCCTGATCGAACCCGGTCCAATCACGTCGAAAATCCGCGAAAAGGCGATCCCGGTGTTCGAGCGGTTCGTGGATTGGGAGAACTCGGTCTTGCGTGACAGGTATGAGGCATCTTTGCTGAAACGGCTCTACGAAGGCTCTGGCCCAGACGCGTTCGAGCTGCCTGCCTCGGCGGTTACCAACAAGCTGGCCCATGCGGTCGAAGCGAAACGGCCCAAGGCGCGCTATTACGTGACGACCCCGACCTATATTGCGGGCTATTTGCGGCGAATTCTGCCAACAAAAGCCATCGACCGCATCCTGTCAGACATCTGAGGCAATATTTCTCGTTCGCTTTTGGCCCCGCAGGCGCTAGATCAGGCGCACCCAAAGAAAAAGCGGACGGTGACTGACGATGGACCCTTTGATGGTCGTTTTGCTCTTGGCGATGGCGGCGGTTGTCGTCGTGCTGACCCTTGGCATCGCAAATTTCGGTAAAAGCGGCATGGACGCCGCCAAGAAAAGCAACAAAATGATGCGCCTGCGCATCCTCTTTCAATTCATTGCCGTATTGCTAATTGTGCTTTACGTCTTCTTGCGCGGACAAGGAGTTTGAAGATGGTCGTTCTGAACAAAATCTACACGCGCACAGGCGACGACGGAAAAACCGCTTTGGGCAATGGCGAACGGGTTGCGAAATACTCGGGCCGCGTGGCCGCATATGGCACGGTTGATGAGTTGAACGCCTTTGTCGGCGTCGCCCGGACAGAAGCCGAGGGTGAAACCGACGCCGCCTTGGCCCGCATACAGAATGACCTGTTCGATCTGGGGGCTGATTTCTGCCGGCCCGACATGGAAAAAGATGCCGAGGCCGACTACCCGCCGCTGCGCATCGCGCCTGCTCAGATCGACCGGCTCGAGGCTGAAATCGACGCGATGAATACCGATCTTGAACCACTGCGCAGCTTCATCCTGCCCGGCGGCTCGGCTTTGGCAGCGCATCTGCACGTCTGCCGCACCGTCTCGCGCCGGGCCGAGCGTCTAGCTGTTGAACTGACCAACATGGAGCCTGTCAACGAGGTCGCGGTCAAATACCTGAACCGTCTGAGTGATTGGTTCTTCGTCGCCGCCCGCTGCGCCAACAATAGCGGCAAGGATGATGTCTTGTGGGTTCCGGGCGCGAACCGCTGAAAGCGTCGGGACGTCCAGTGGACGTCCAGACGGCCGGAAGGGTGGAGCCCCAGCCCGAAGGGTGGGCGTAAAGCGTTGTATACTCGGCGCACCGCTAACCAAAACAATCAGTCTTCTTGGTTCAGTTGGACGGGTTGGCCACCGGCAACCAAATCCCACCATCGTCGGCCAACCGTCAAAAAATCTCCGCTCCCTATTCGTCAAAAAACACAAAACGCGACGTCTCAAGCCCATGACGTGACGATTTTGCTCTGTTGTCGATGAGATTGAGTCGCTATCTAGTCCCGCGAGAGCATTGGTGGAGTCGCGACGCGGCTTGCCGTTTTTGTAAGGAGCGAACGCAAAAATGAAGGTACTTGTGCCTGTCAAGCGCGTGATTGACTACAACGTTAAGGTCCGCGTTAAGGCGGATGGTAGCGGTGTTGATCTCGCCAATGTAAAAATGTCGATGAACCCGTTCGACGAGATTGCAGTTGAAGAGGCGATCCGCCTGAAAGAAGCGGGCAAGGCTGACGAAGTCGTTGCTGTTTCGATCGGTGTGAAGCAGGCGCAGGAGACGCTGCGGACTGCTCTGGCCATGGGTGCGGACCGCGCGATTCTGGTTGTGGCTGCGGATGACGTCCACACGGATATCGAGCCTCTGGCCGTTGCGAAAATCCTGGCCAAAGTGGTCGAGGAAGAGCAGCCGGGCATCGTTCTGGCGGGCAAGCAGGCGATCGACAATGACATGAACGCCACCGGCCAGATGCTGTCGGCCCTACTGGGCTGGAGCCAGGGCACCTTCGCCTCCGAGCTGGACATCGAAGGCGACACCGCCAAAATCACCCGTGAGGTTGACGGCGGTCTGCAGACCATCAACGTCAAGATGCCGACTATCGTGACCGTTGACCTCCGCCTGAACGAGCCGCGCTATGCGTCGCTGCCGAACATCATGAAGGCGAAGAAAAAGCCGCTGGACGAGAAAACCGC
The DNA here is from genome assembly GCF_056540865.1 of Ruegeria sp. AL11. Classification (NCBI taxonomy): domain Bacteria; kingdom Pseudomonadati; phylum Pseudomonadota; class Alphaproteobacteria; order Rhodobacterales; family Roseobacteraceae; genus Ruegeria; species Ruegeria sp. AL11. The sequence continues at coordinate 82,625 of NZ_JBQFXO010000015.1, read as the reverse complement.
CGCCGATTACGGCGTCGACGTCACTCCGCGTCTGGAAATCGTCAAAACCGATGAGCCGCCGGCCCGTGCCGCTGGTATCGTCGTCGGCTCGGTTGATGAGCTGGTCTCGAAACTCAAAGAAGCGGGGGCTGTGTAATGGCTGTACTTCTGCTTGCCGAAGTCAACAACGGCGAACTGTCGCTGGACGCCACTGCCAAGGCCGTGTCCGCTGCGAAATCGCTGGGTGATGTGACCGTTCTGGCCGCGGGCGGTTCTGCCGCTGCTGCCGGTGAGGCTGCTGCCAAGATCGACGGCGTGTCCAAGGTTCTGGTTGCTGAAGACGAGTCGCTGGGCCACCGCCTGGCGGAATCGACCGCAGCGTTGATCGTGGGTCTCGCCGATGGCTATGAGCACATCGTTGCCCCTGCCACCACCGACGCCAAGAACGTCATGCCGCGCGTTGCTGCGTTGCTGGACGTGATGGTGATCTCGGATGCGTCTGGCGTGGTTGACGGCTCGACTTTTGAGCGTCCGATCTATGCAGGCAACGCGATCCAGACCGTCAAATCGAACGACGCCAAGAAAGTCGTCACCTTCCGCACCGCTTCCTTTGATGCGGCAGGCGAAGGCGGTTCGGCTGCGGTTGAGACCATCTCGGTTGGCGAAAACCCCGGCCTGTCGTCCTGGGTTGAGGACAAGGTTGCCGAGAGCGATCGTCCCGAGTTGACCTCGGCTGGTGTTGTTGTTTCGGGCGGCCGTGGTGTCGGCTCGGAAGAAGACTTCAAATTGATCGAGACTCTGGCTGACAAGCTCGGCGCCGCTGTTGGCGCGTCGCGTGCCGCCGTGGACTCGGGCTATGCCCCGAACGATTGGCAGGTGGGTCAGACCGGTAAGGTTGTTGCACCGGACCTGTATGTCGCCGTCGGCATCTCGGGCGCGATCCAGCACTTGGCTGGTATGAAGGACTCGAAGGTCATCGTTGCGATCAACAAAGACGAAGAAGCACCGATCTTCCAGGTTGCTGACTTCGGTCTGGTTGCTGACCTGTTCCAGGCCGTACCCGAACTGACCGAGAAACTCGGCTGATCGAACCAAGCGGTTGCTTGGAAAACCATTGTAAGGCCCGCCCCCTCGGCGGGCCTTTTTCAATGCAAATCACGGATCGATCGGGAAAGCGCTTCTGCGATCCGACGATGGGTCGCCGGGCCGATCATATGTTCGGCCATAGGCTGCTGAAGGGTCCCGAACAGCATATCCTCCAACTCATCCGATTCGCCGGAGATCCGGACTGACATCGAAACGACATCCGCACCGAACGGACGCAGTGCGTCCAACATCTCGGTATCCACAAAGACCGGTTCACAGCCCAGCGGCCCGGCAACCTCATGGGCGATCTCGCCATCGACCTGCAGGTTCAGCAAAACGACCGGAGGCCGGATCTCCTGTAGAAAAACGCCGAGGGTTTCCACCCACTTTTTGCGAAGTTCGTGGGTGACGATTTCGAAGCGTGCGTCCGAATAGGAATGCAGCAACCCAAGCAGGTGACGCACGAAATGTACATCCGTGAAATCCACCTCGGGGTAGAGCGTCAGCAGGTCCGATGTTGGAGATAGAAACCGGTCATTGCGGCGCGGATGAACCCGGTAGAAGCGATTCGATTGCCCCAGTGCCCCCGGCAATTGCAGCACACATAGATCGGACTTATTCGCCAGTTCAACCAAGGTGGAATCACCGCACAGCGCATCAACCCCACAAAGAAGACTGCCGAAGTTGACGCACTTGCGGTCCAGCAGACCTTCGAGAATCGCAGCATAGGGGTGTTCGACGAAGCGACCAAAGGTCTCGTCCCCTCCGATGCAGGCCAGATAGGAGCCGTTCAACGCGCGCGATGGCCCCCGGAATCGCAGTTTTGACGCCCCATACTGACAAATGCTGTCTTCGGGCACAGCTGCGCCCGTTTGATGATAGCTCATATCACTCACCCAATTTTTCACCCGGTTGCCATCTTGCCGTCGCAAGTCTTGCGAAATTGCTAATGCGCGGATTTGAGGCAAATTTGACCGGTCCGCAGACCTCGGATGCCTCTTGCCGCCCGCCCCAAACTGCCGGTAATGTCGCGGCGAGCTGAGAGCAGAGGCACCAGAGCATGGAAATCAAATCGGTCGGAGTGATTGGCGCAGGCCAGATGGGCAACGGGATCGCGCATGTTCTGGCGTTGGCGGGCTATGACGTTCTGGTCAACGACGTCAACAAGGACGCTTTGGACAATGCCATAAAGACGATCGAAGGCAATCTGGCGCGTCAAGCATCCCGCGGGAAGATCTCGGACGAGGCTGTGCAAGCCGCTTTGGGGCGGATCACCACCACGCTGGAATTGCCACGTCTGGGCCAGACCGATCTGGTGATCGAGGCCGCGACCGAGCGTGAGACGATCAAGCAGGCAATCTTTGAGGATCTGCAACCGCATTTGCTACCGCATACGATCCTGACCTCGAATACATCCTCGATCTCGATCACACGTCTGGCCAGCCGGACCGACCGGCCAGAGCGGTTCATGGGGTTCCACTTCATGAACCCAGTGCCCGTCATGCAACTGGTCGAGCTGATCCGAGGGATTGCCACCGACGAAGAGACCTATAACGCCTGTAAGGCCGTTGTCGACAAACTGGGCAAAACCGCCGCCAGCGCCGAGGATTTCCCGGCATTTATCGTGAACCGTATCCTGATGCCGATGATCAACGAGGCGGTCTATACGCTCTATGAAGGTGTGGGGAGTGTTCAATCCATCGACCAATCGATGAAGCTGGGTGCCAACCACCCGATGGGGCCTCTGGAACTGGCCGATTTCATTGGGCTCGACACCTGTCTGGCCATCATGAACGTGCTGCATGATGGGCTTGCGGATACCAAGTATCGCCCCTGTCCGCTGCTGACGAAATATGTCGAGGCTGGATGGCTGGGGCGTAAGACCCAGCGTGGATTCTACGACTATCGCGGCGACGTGCCGGTTCCGACGCGCTAAAAGGGGGCCAGCCCCCTCGCCCGGATTTCATCCGGTCTCACCCCGGGATATTTTAGCCAGATAAAGGAGCGGATCAGCGCTTTGCTATGCCGCCCAAAGACATCGTGTGGTTTCGCAGCCACGCCATGAAACCGCGCGGGTCGCGTTCGAGCAGCTGCATGTCTTCGCCCGAGATCGGCTCTCCGATCACCGGGGATTGGGGCTTGTTACAAGAGCGGACGATCTCATGCAGCAACAGCCCCTGCCGTAGGATCGGCGAGAGTTTGTTGGCGATCTGATAGGCGCGCGAGTTGCGGCCGGGGAAGTAAATCGGCACCACGGTCGCGCCTGAACGGCGGATCATCTTGGCGGTGAAGACGTTCCATTCGCGTTCAATTGCCGGCCCGAACCAATCATCCGAGGACATAACCACACCCGAGGGGAACAGGGCGACCACGCCACCCTCTTTCAGGTGGTCCATCGCCTTGGTCCGCATTTCCAGCATTTTGGTTTGCGCTTCGGGATCATGCGGGAAGGGAACGGGGATCATGAACGAGGTCGCGGCCTCATCCAGGCCAGTCAGAACCGAGCGAGTCAGGATACGGTAGTCGCTACGGACACGTCCAATAAGCTCGGCGAAAATCATGCCGTCCACCATGCCATGAGGATGGTTGGCAACAACGACAACGGGACCGGTTTTGGGAATACGTGCGATCTGTTCCTCAGGCGTGGTGAGGGTGATCCCCATCGTCTTGAGCGCCCCACCCCAGAACCGCTGGCCACGATACTGCTCGTTTTTCTTTTCAAATTTATTGACCATCCGCAGAATGGTCAGCTTGCCGGTACACCATTCAATGGCGCGGATTGCCGTCGCGGTCCAGGCATCGTCGAACGAATTGGCATAGGTCAGCGTTCTACGGTCGTAGATCTCGCCCTGATCTTCGGTCCCGTCGACAACGGGGCCTGTCTTGGTGTCGTGCGTTGTTTCCGCCAATTCCTGGTCTTCCCGTTCTTCCTGTCCCGGCGGGGTGGCTTTAGAACCCCTCGCCGAACTTGTCGTTCACAAGCGTTTCCAAGGCTTCTGCCAATGCCTCAGCATCCGGCCCGGAGGTCTCGACGTCAATAGTGGTTCCACGCGAGGCTGCCAACATCAAAAGGCCCATGATACTGTCGCCTGATGCAGAAAGTCCGTCCTTGGAGACTTCCGCACTTGCATCGAAACCTTCTACTACCTCAACCAGCTTGGCCGAGGCGCGGGCGTGCAGGCCCTTTTCATTTATGATTTTCAAGCTTCGATTGGTCATTTCAATACGTCCGGTTCTAATCCAATGTCACATTTTGCGCATTGATGTACTTGCGTCCAGCCTCCATCGCGTGACGCACGGCATCGCCCACGGGCAGGTGGCGACTTTTGGCCAATTTGATCAGCATGGGAAGGTTCGCGCCATACAAAATGCGCCGATCCTGCGGCGCACAGGCCCGGAGGCTGAGGTTAGACGGGCTGCCACCGAACAGGTCCGTGACGATCACCACGCCGCCACCCATATCAACGTCGTTTGCGGCGCGGCAGATTTCGGCCTGCTTTTCATCGCGGTCATGATCGGCTTCGATCGCAATCGCGACGAGGCCGGGCTGCGGCCCCACAACATGCTGCATGGCGGCCAGATACTCTTTGGCCAACCCTCCATGCGCTACGATCACTATCCCGATCAATCCGGCCTCACATTCAATGCGCGTCGTTCCATCTCGCGGTGCCTAATTGCCACCTGCTGCCCCCTGTCTGCAAGGGCTTTCGCAATCGCCTCGGCCAAAGCGACAGATCTGTGCTGGCCACCGGTACACCCGAAAGCAACCGACAGGTGCGCTTTGCCCTCGGCGCGAAAGGCAGGCAGCAAAAGGTCCAGCATTCCGACCACCTGGTCAAAGAACGGAGCGTAGTTCTTATCGGACTGGACATAGCGCGCCACGTCAGCGTTTCGACCGTCGGCGGCACGCAATTCGGGCCGCCAGTAAGGATTGGCCAGAAAACGGCAATCAAACACCATATCGAGGCCGCGCGGCAGGCCGCGTTTGTAGGAAAAAGACTCGATCGAGACCGCAAGATGGCGGCCACCTTGTGGGGCGAACCAATGTTCGACCTCTTCACGCAGTTGGTGAACATTCAGGGCGCTGGTGTCGATCAGGGTATCGGCGATTTCCCGGATCGGGGCCAGCAGTTCTTTTTCCTGGCGCACCCCGGCTTCAGGGCCCGCATCCTTCGCGACAGGGTGACGCCTGCGGGTTTCCGAGAAGCGGCGCAGAAGAACCTCATCACTGCAATCCAGATAGAGAACGGTCAGGTCAACCTGTTCCATACGGCCCAGCTTGGCGGCCAGTTCGATGAACCCGATGGTCGAGAAATCCCGGTTGCGCGCATCAATCCCCAAAGCTATGGGCCGATCATCCCCAGCCCCTTCCAGCAGGCGCGTCAGCAGGCCCATGGGCAGATTGTCTATTGCCTCAAACCCCAGATCCTCAAGCACGTGAATGGCTGTCGAACGCCCTGCCCCGGACGGCCCGGTCACCAGGACGATCCGCCGTTGCGCTGTCATGTGCTGGTCCATTCCAGGTCTACACGCCCCATTTTAAGCAGTTGCATCAGTGCTTCGGCCAAATTGGGCACGCCGGCGCCAAACAACAAGGGTACATAGTGCCCCAGCAACTGCAAAGTAACGGGCTCCGGCAGGCGGGCGGGCTGCGTCTGGTCCATATCGAGCACATAATCCAAAGCCACCGGGCCGCAAGGGGCGGCGCGCAACAGTCCGATGCCACGCGCCTCGATCAAGCCCGCAATCCGCTGTGGTGCGTCGGCAATCACCGCGCCCTCGTCCCGGCTCAGATCGACCCGGTCGTCGGCAACCAGATCGGCCCCAAGAGCAATCATGCGAAGGGCGAGTGAGGATTTACCCGACCCCGAGGCCCCAACGATCAGCAGCCCCCGCCCTTGAACCGCGACACTAGTCGCGTGAACACAGGCGCTTTCTTTGTTCGCAATGTCTGAAAGCGTCTGACTGCTCATGTCCTAGACAGGAAGCCCCACGACGAAACGCGCGCCCAGCGGCTCCGAGGTGACATCGGCTTCGGTCGGTCTAATGTTCTCGGCCCAGATCACGCCGCCATGCGCCTCGACAATCTGTTTCGAGATCGCCAACCCGAGGCCGGAGTTGTTGCCAAAATGCTCTTCGGGGCGCTCAGAGTAGAAGCGTTTGAAGACCTTGGTCAGGGCCTGTTCCGGTATGCCGGGGCCTGTGTCTTCGACAACGACAAGCACGCGGTGGTCGCGTTGACGTACCCAAACGCGGATCGCATCGCCCTGCTCGCAGAAGGAGATCGCATTGGTGATCAGATTGACGAAAACCTGGGCCAAGCGCGCCTCAAGCCCATTGATCACGATCGGGTCGGCGGGTAGATCGGTGGCGTATTCAATGCCCTTGGACTTGGCGTCTTCGCCCAGAAACTGGCCCAGATTGTCCAGTAGTTTCAGCAGATCAAAGGGCTGCTCTTCCTCTTTCACAAGCTCCGCGTCCAGCCGCGAGGCGTTGGAGATATCGCTGACCAGTCGGTCCAGACGCCGCACATCATGCTCGATGACGCCCATAAGCTTTTCACGCTGATCGTCACGCTTGACCATCCGCAGCGTTCCAACAGCGGATTGGAGGCTGGCCAGCGGGTTCTTGATCTCATGCGCCACGTCGGCCGCGAACTGTTCATTTGCGTCAATCCGATTGTAGAGCGCCGTGACCATGCCTCGCAGCGCCAGGCTGAGGCGACCGATCTCATCAGGGCGGGCGCTAAGGTCTGGGATGCGGATGCGGCCAGGGTTAACGCCTGTACCCCGGTCTTTGCCCATCTCGGCCGCGGCGGCCAGATCGGCCAGCGGATTGGCAATAGTCGACGCCAGAACAAGGCTGAGACCGACCGAAACCAGAAGGGCGACGACAAACATCTGCAGGATCCGCTCCTGCTCGCGCCGGGCCAGCGCGTCGATCTCACCTGCCGGTCCGGTTATGGCAACAGCTCCGACCGTCGCGTCGTTGAACACGATGGGAGCGGCGGCAACGATCACTGTCTCATCCATCTCGTCCTGCACGGCTTGCACCTGTGTTCTGCCGCCAAGCGTATCGGGGATGATGGATTGCACCCGTTGGGCCAGTGTTGGGGCCTCGTCAGTCGTTGACCAGTTGAACACCCGGGACACCCCGGTCCAGACCGCATTCAAAGCGTCACTGATGACAGTGCTTCCGGTTTGGATGTCCGCCTCTGACTGCAGGATGGTCGACAGATCCACGGCAACTGAGGCACCCCGCGTCCAGCCGATCAACGTCCCGCTGGCGTCGTAAATAAAGACCTCGCCACCCTCTGGTAGGCTTAACCCAGCCAGCGTGTCGCCCACATCCAGCACCCGCGGATTTTGCGCACCTGCGGCTGCGTTCTGACGGATCTGAGCCTCGAACACGTTGCTAACCAACTGCGCGTCGCCCATCAGGTTGCGCGCGGTTTGCTGAACCTGTTCCTTTCGGGAATCGTCCAGATACAAAAGACCGGTCACGAGAATGACCAAGGCAATCAGGTTGAAGGTGACGATTTTGCGCGCCAAAGGCGAGCCACGCAGAGAAAACAAGTTCCTCCGCGACCGCTTCTCTCGCAGTTCAGCAGACTCGGGGTCTTGCGGGATAACCCAGTCATCCCCGATGACGACATCACCGTCGTGCAGCTCGTCAGATTGGTCAGTGTCACGCACGGGACCACAATACCTTCAAACGGGGCGCGTGCCTATTCTTCGTTGTAGCGGTAGCCAATACCATAGAGCGTCTCGATGGCCGAGAACTCAGGATCAGCGGCGCGCATCTTCTTGCGAAGACGTTTGATGTGGCTGTCGATGGTGCGGTCGTCGACATAGACCTGATCATCATAGGCCACATCCATCAGCTGGTCGCGGCTTTTGACGAAGCCCGGGCGTTGTGCCAGGGCCTGCAGAAGCAGAAACTCGGTCACGGTCAATGAAACATCATTACCCTTCCAGGTCACCGCGTGACGCAGCGGGTCCATCCGCAGCTCACCACGTTCCATGACCTTCGCATCACCGGTGCTGACCGCAGCACTATCGCCCTCGGTGGCTTCCTGACGACGCAGCAAGGCGCGAATACGTTCGACCAGAAGGCGCTGCGAAAACGGCTTCTTCACATAGTCGTCCGCGCCCATGCGCAGACCCAGAACTTCGTCGATCTCGTCATCCTTGGAGGTCAGAAAGATAACCGGCATCTGGGTTTTCTGGCGCAGCCGCTGCAACAGATCCATACCGTCCATCCGCGGCATCTTGATATCCAGAACAGCCATATCGGGCAGCTTTTTGTTGAAAGCATCCAGCGCAGCCTGACCGTCATTATACGTTTCAACCTCGAAACCTTCGGCTTCGAGCGTCATGGATACCGACGTCAGAATGTTTCTATCGTCATCCACCAGTGCAATCTTTGACATTGGGGTCACCCCTATTCCTGCTCACATACGCAATAATACGCTTTTTTGTAGGATATTGTTGGCGGTTTTAAGGCGCCGAATCAATCCGTAACCACGAATCAAGCCTTTCTTGCGGCAGTTCTGCGGCAAAAATGCCTTGCCGACCGCAAAATGCTGCCCGGTTTTCCGACAGGAAATTTGTGATGGCGCTAAACCTAGACTTGGTTGCGCTAACTGCGTCAAAGCCTCCTGTTCATGCCCCAAACGACCATGATAAGAGGACGCCTGTCCGCCGGAGTCGTCCGGCATGATTGCCCCAAGAGCGCACCGGGCCGAACTGCCTCTGCGCCGCCACAGGAGAAGACACACATGACATCTGGACGGGTTAACCCGCAATTCCGCCTCGAAGATCAGGGCATCGAGGGTCTGGGCAATGTCTATTACAACTTCATGGAACCGGCGCTGATCGAAGAAGCGCTGAAGCGCGGCGAAGGCACCCTTGGCAATGGCGGGGCCTTTCTGGTCACCACCGGCAAGTTTACTGGCCGTTCGCCTAAGGACAAACACGTCGTGAAAACCGACAGCGTCGCCGACAGCATCTGGTGGGAAAACAACGCCGCCATGAGCCCCGAAGGCTTTGACGCACTGTACGAGGACATGCTGGCCCATATGAAAGGCCGCGACTATTTTGTGCAGGACCTCGTTGGCGGGGCCGATCCGACTTATTCGATCAATGTGCGTATGGTCACCGAGCTGGCCTGGCACAACCTGTTCATCCGCCATCTGCTGCGCCGCCCGGATCGCGAAGATCTGGATGATTTCACGGCTGACTTCACCATCATCAACTGCCCCAGCTTCCAAGCGGATCCCGCAAAGCACAATTGCCGTAGCGAGACAGTCATTGCACTGAACTTCGACCGCAAGCTGATCCTGATCGGTGGCACCGAATACGCGGGCGAGAACAAGAAGTCCGTCTTTACGCTGCTGAACTACATGCTGCCGGAAAAAGGCGTGATGCCGATGCACTGCTCGGCCAACCACGCCGTTGGCAACCCGGTCGACACCGCCGTCTTCTTTGGCCTGTCCGGCACCGGCAAGACCACCTTGTCCGCCGATCCAGCACGCATTCTGATCGGTGACGACGAACATGGCTGGTCGGATCGTGGTACGTTCAACTTTGAAGGCGGCTGCTATGCCAAGACCATCAACTTGAACGCTGAGGCCGAGCCCGAGATTTACGCCACGACCTCGAAATTCGGCACGGTGATCGAGAACATGGTCTTCGATCCCGAAACCAAGGAATTGGATTTCGACGATGACTCGCTGACTGCGAACATGCGCTGTGCCTACCCGCTGGAGTATATCTCGAACGCATCCAGCAGCGCTCTGGGTGGTCACCCGAAGAACATCATCATGCTGACCTGTGACGCATTTGGCGTTCTGCCTCCGATTGCGCGGCTGACACCGGCGCAGGCGATGTATCACTTCCTGTCTGGCTTCACCTCTAAGGTGGCTGGCACCGAACGTGGCGTGACCGAGCCGCAGCCGACCTTCTCCACCTGCTTTGGCGCGCCTTTCATGCCGCGCCGCCCTGAGGCCTATGGCAACTTGCTGCGTGACAAGATTGCCCAGCATGGCGCGACCTGCTGGCTGGTCAACACAGGCTGGACCGGTGGCGCCTACGGGATTGGCAGCAGGATGCCGATCAAGGCAACCCGTGCCCTGCTTACCGCTGCGCTGGACGGTTCGCTGGCCGATGCCGAGTACCGCAAGGACGCCAACTTTGGTTTTGACGTGCCTGTCTCGGTCCCCGGAGTGCCGGAGGTTCTGCTGGATCCGCGCCGCACTTGGGATGATCAGGTTGCGTTCGACAAGCAGGCGGAGAAGCTGGTGCAGATGTTTGCGGAAAACTTTGAACAGTACATTCCGTTCATCGACGAAGACATCAAGGCTGTTGCCATCGGCTAACCTGAATCAAGGGCGCTTCGGCGCCCTTTTCTTTGCCTGTACGTTCACCTTCCGGTTACCGCGCGGAAACAGCATATACAAATGCGTTGTTCCGAAGTTTCCGATACGCTACAGTCGCTACATTAAATTGGCCCGGAGCTTTTGCACCGGGCCGAATCTTAAAATAACCTTTGGGCAGCTCATGCGCGGACACTCACACCAGCGAATTGGGCAACCTAATCACAACGCTAGTCTAAGTAGATGGGGTAAAGTGTCAATATGAAACCAGCCAGACACCACGGTGTTTGGACATATTTCCAGGTTTCGGCTTTGGCCGCGTTGGCACGAAAAAGACAGGTAAGATATGACCGAAATCTCGAAACTCACCGAACTTCGCAAGCTCATGCAAAGCATGGAGCGCACACTAGGCCTTGAACAGCTTTCTCCGGTCGAGCGCGACATTTATTACGCAGCCGAAGAGCTATCGAAAGCCGACCAAGAAGTCCGGACATTCGGCTTAATCGAACACACTCTGGTCCAGAGCGTTTCGCGGCCCACCTTTTTCCGCGCGCTGAAGTCGCTGGTCGAAAAGGGTTATCTGTCGCAAAGCGGCACAGCCAATCGCGGACGGTATATCGTACATGCACCACGGTGACGCCGCGCCCCGGCAGATCAACGGCTGATCGACGTGCGCAAGTGGGCCTCGGAAACATTTTTTGCCTCTTTGGCCTATGTGATCGCATCCTTCCTCACTTTTGAGGTCCTGATGCCTTTGCAGAACTTGTTCTTTCCCGAATATCCAAGTCGGGCGAGTCTGCTGTTTCTGCCACATGGCGTGCGCGTTTTATCCGCGTGGCTATTGGGCTGGAAGGCGATCTTTGCCCTTCTTCCCGGTGTTTTCATCGTTTTCGCAGCACTCGGCGGCAGCGATGTATTCTTACCCAGTCGTCTTATGGCGATGACAATCGCAGTAACAACGGTTCCCGCGGTCTTCTATCTCTGCAAGTGGCTCGGCTGGGATTTGTTCCCGCGCGCCGACCGAAAACCCTGCTGGATCTGCATCATGGGCGTCGGCGTTGTGACCTCATTCCTGGTCTCGGGGCTGACGAACCTGGCCTTCGGCAGTGCGACCGCTGAGTACATAGCCTTTCTGATCGGAGACGTCTCGGGCCTCTTCTTCCTGATGCTCGGCCTCTATTTCGCGTTTCGCTTTGCGGACAAGCGGGCGTGATCCGCTAACCGAAGAGACCACGGCGGACAAGGTTCAGCCCAGCGACCAACAGTACCAACAGGGTGATTTTCCGAAATAGGGCCTGATCAATGCGGTCCTGCAATCGCATCCCCAGCCACAACCCCGCAAGGGCTGGCACGACCAAAACAGCCGAGAACGGCGCTGTCTCTCGGTTCAGTATCCCTGACCCGATATGTGCCACTGTCAAAGCAACAGCGCCCAAACCATAGATTACACCCTGCACTCTCAACTGCTCTTGCTTTGGGGTATTCAGGGCCGTCAAATACGCCACGGTCGGAGGCCCCCATACGCCCGAAATCCCACCGACAAAACCCGCAATTACGCCGAAGATCGCTTCTATACGCGCTGATGCTTCTTTGAGGGAGAAGGTGACACCTAGGATCTGCAGCAATGCAAAGACCGTCACCGGAATGCCGATCAACATCAGGAAGGTTGAAGCTGGAACCAGCGTCACCAATTGCGCTCCGATCAGCAGAAAGACCAAACCAACGCTCAGAAAGACCCGGAACCGCCGGATCGAGGCAATAGCCGCCCGCCCCCCTTCCTGCAGCGCCTGAACGCCGTTGGTCACGACGGTTGAGAAGATAAGACCGGCAACCGCGAGCTCAGGCGACAGGAACATGCTCAGCCCCGAAACCAGAACCATCGGCATCGCGAAACCGACCATGCCTTTGACCCATCCGGCTAGGCACGCAATCGCAGCAGCCAGGGCAAGATCGGTCGGAGAGAGTGTGGAAAACAATGTCATGGCGTCTAGATATCACCCTGTGCGCTCTCTGCACTGCAAAAATGCCAAGGTAATATTTGAACTTTTTCGCTACGTAATAAGTATTTTTGTTGCGCTGCACGTGCAGCATGATATGACCAGACGACGCAAAAGAGGACGTGATTCATGGCCCATGACGGACAGGATATGACCCAGATGACGACAGCTGCGATTTTGCCAGACCTTCTGGCCCTGACAAAGGCCGCCGTACCAGCGGTCGAAGCCGTATTTGAACGCGCGCGCGATTCGGTACGGTCCATGGTCGAGGCGGACGGTCGCATCTCGGGTGCGTTGATCGAGGCGAACCAGACAGCTGCTCACGGGCTGGCATGGCTGGCGACGTATCATCAGTCCCTTGCACAGATGCAACGCTGGGCCGAAGCGCTTGAGGCGGACGGCAAGTTTGGCGAGATTGAGCAACTTCTGCACCAGATCGCCTTTGGTGAGTATCTGCATCAAGTCGCTGGTGGTATCCCCATGAACCAGGGCGAAGTTGTACGCCTGCAGGATCTGGGGCTGGGCTGGGATGCTCTGTCCGGGTTCCAGACCTCTGAAATCCAGACGCTGATGGCACAGGCCAATACGCAAGCCGCGCGGTCGCGCCTTGTCGCTCTCATGGAAGACCAGGCCGGAGCCACCATGTTCGGCGCGTCTGGTCTGGACGAAGAACTTGAAATGATCCGCGACCAGTTCCGTCGCTATGCCGTCGAAAAGGTCGAACCGCACGCCCATGACTGGCACCTCAAGGACGAACTGATCCCAATCGAGGTCATCGAAGAACTGGCCGAAATGGGCGTTTTCGGCCTGACCATCCCCGAAGAATTCGGTGGATTTGGCCTGTCCAAAGCCTCGATGTGCGTGGTGTCCGAGGAGCTTTCGCGTGGCTATATCGGCGTCGGTTCTCTGGGCACGCGCTCCGAGATTGCGGCCGAGCTGATCATCGCAGGCGGCACGGATGAGCAAAAAGCAAACTGGCTGCCGAAGCTGGCCAGCGCCGAGATCCTGCCGACCGCCGTGTTCACCGAACCCAACACCGGCTCGGATTTGGGCAGCCTGCGCACCCGTGCGGTCAAGAACGCTGATGGCGACTATGAGATCACCGGCAACAAAACGTGGATCACCCACGCGGCCCGAACCCATGTGATGACCCTGCTGGCACGTACCAATCCTGACAGCACCGACCACCGGGGTCTGTCGATGTTCCTGGCCGAAAAGACGCCCGGAACGGATGAGGCCCCCTTCCCTACGCCCGGCATGACCGGCGGTGAGATCGAGGTGCTGGGCTATCGCGGCATGAAGGAATACGAGCTGGGATTCGACGGCTTCCACGTGAAGGGTGAAAACCTTCTGGGCGGCGAAGAAGGCAAAGGCTTCAAGCAGTTGATGGAGACTTTTGAATCCGCCCGCATCCAGACCGCCGCCCGCGCCATCGGCGTTGCGCAAAGTGCGCTGGATATCGCGATGCAATACGCGCAGGACCGCAAGCAGTTTGGCAAATCGCTGATCAACTTCCCGCGCGTGTCCGGCAAGCTGGCGATGATGGCGGTTGAGATCATGATCGCGCGGCAGCTGACCTATTTCTCGGCCTGGGAAAAAGACCACGGCCAACGCTGCGATCTAGAGGCCGGTATGGCCAAGCTGCTGGGCGCGCGTGTGGCCTGGGCCGCGGCCGATAACGGGCTGCAGATTCACGGCGGCAACGGCTTCGCGCTGGAATACAAAATCAGCCGCGTCCTGTGCGACGCGCGTATCCTGAACATTTTCGAAGGGGCTGCCGAAATTCAGGCACAGGTCATCGCACGGCGTCTGCTGGGCTGACCGAAATTCGGCAACTTCATTTCCCCAACTGAACCCGGCGCCCGCGCCGGTTTTTTTTCTTGAATTGCTTATATTGTGCACGGCGCTAACCGTGTGTCCCACAAAGCCAACAGAACCAACTCTGAACACTCTTCACTGCAACTTCCCCCTTCCCGATCCCGCGCAGATCACTTACACGACCTCTCGAAACCCGGACGGAGAGACGAACGTGATACGCCTGACCGCGCTGCTTGCTGCCTTGGTGATGCTGACCCTTGGGGCTTGCGCTCCGTCTTCGACTGTTACACGGGCGGATGTCGATGGGCTGGCGCTTGAGATCCGCAACCTTGGCCCCAATGTCGACCCGGCCGAGGCCCGCCGCGCCGCGGAAATCTCGTTCAGCTATTCACAACAATTGAAGCGCGACTGGAACGTGACGGATTCGCCGATCGTTCACAACGCCAAGGTCATCAACGGCTTTCGCGACTACGGCCTGTGCAATGACTGGGCGCAGGCCATGACCCGGCGCTTGCAGCAAGAGAGCTTTCAAACGCTGGATGTACATTGGGCCACCTCTCCTCCGACCACGTTCCGCATCATCCACCATTCGGCAGCGATCAGCGCGCGGGGAGACAGCCTGAAGGAAGGCGTGATCCTTGATCCCTGGCGGCAGAGCGGCGACCTGTTCTGGGGCGAGATCTCGGAAGACGACCGTTACAACTGGCGGCCCCGGCTGGAGGTGCGCGAAGAGCTGATCTCGGCCAGCGCGGGCAGCTGAGATTCTGGTTCAGCACAAACCGAAGTCGCGCTAGATTGTGCCCATGCTACGCCTGACCCTCGTTCTGCCCTTGATGGCCCTGTTTCAATGCGACCGCGACGAAACCGTGGCAGCCTATGGCGCGTCTGACCGGTCCTGGGTCCTGCAGGAGATTGACGGACAGCCCTTTGAAGCCAGCGCCCTGCTGCAATTCCCCGAGGAGGGCAAAATCGCGGGCAACGCCCCCTGCAACAGCTACAATGGCACGCTGAACGCGCCCTATCCATGGTTCGAGATCAAGGACCTTGCCGCCACCCGCGCCGCCTGTGCCGCGCTTGAGGCCGAGGGCATGTATTTCGCAGCCCTGTTGGCGATGACCCAATCCGAGGTTTCGGGCGATGTTCTTATTCTGCGCAATGAGGACGGGCACGAGATGGTGTTCAAAGCCGCCGAGTAAGCCTCTCGATGAACCGCGCCCGCGCCTCGGGCAGCGGATGATGGCCCAGCGCGGGCGCAACGCGGTGTTCCATAAAGTACCCCGTCGTATGCAGCCCCTGCACGATCTCAGCATCCGGGGCCGTCCCTTCGCCCCTTAGACAGGGCGGCAGGGGCAACAGGCGGTCGGCCCACTCCCCGGCGCCTTCAACGCTGACGGCCCGACCCGTTTTGGGCGAGACATAGACCAGCCCCTCGGTCGCGCCGGTCACAGCGCAGGAGGACAGGTCGAGGCCAAAGCCCAGCTCTTCAAGCAGCGCAAGCTCCCAGCGCAGATAGGCCAGCGGCCAGATCTCATCTTGCCCCAGCAGATCCATCAACTGCTCGGTCTGGGTATAGATGGCGGGATGCGGCTCGCGCTCGGGCAGGCAAAAGGACAACAGGGACACCACGGCGTTCAGCCCCGCCAACGCAAGCCGACCGGAAAATGCCGCTGCCGCGCGCGACCGCAGCGGTTCGACTTGGAAAGTGCCTATATGTTCCTCAAGCCGCGCCCGCCACAGCACGTCCAGTTGCGCGCCGGGCTGTAGGATCGGCGCGATCTTGCGGCTGGTTCCCCCACGCACCACGCCCGCATGACGACCATGGGCCTCGGTAAAGACCTCGATGATCGCGGCCGTTTCACCGTGGCGGCGCGTGGTCAGTAAGATGCCGTGATCGCGCCAGTCCAAGGCAAGCTCCGGTCGGGGTTGGAAATCGCTCGCCTCACAAGAGCGCAACTGCGCGGCGGGCGCAAGCGGGATGGGGACTCGACAAACCGGGCGCTTGGTCCAAGATTATCTCTGGGCGCGCGATGGGCGGGAGGACAAAGATGCCAGGCAGAGTTTGGGTTTCGCTATTTGCAAGCTTAATTGGATTTAGCCCCCTTTCCGCATTCGCGCAGGCAGACTGGTCACAGGTCAAGCCAGTTCTCGACAAGCGATGCGTGATTTGCCACGGCTGCTACGATGCGCCCTGTCAGGTCAAGCTGACCTCGCCCGAGGGGCTGCTGCGCGGCGGCAGCAAGCTGGCGGTTTATCATTCGCAGCGTCTGGAAGATGCCCAGCCCACCCGTTTGGGACAGGATGCCACAACAGTTGAGGGGTGGCGGGATTTGGGGTTCCATCCGGTTCTTCCGCAGGCACAAGGCGAGACCAGCCTGCTAGAACGCTATTTGGCACTGGGGGCCGAGAACCCTCTGCCCCCCAACGCGCCCCTACCGGACTCGTTGGGGCTGGCGCTTGACCGCCCCTTGGTCTGCCCAACCGATCAGGAGTTCGACGCCTTCCGCGAAAGCCATCCCATGGCCGGAATGCCCTATGGGACTGCTCCACTGACAGCCTCAGAACATGCGTTGCTGATGGATTGGGTGCAGAGCGGAGCAGCTTTGCCTGAGGCGACCACGCCATTGCCGGATGATATCCAAGCGCAGGTTTCCGCTTGGGAGACATTTTTGAACGCCTCCGACCCGCGCGCGCAATTGATGAACCGGTATCTGTTCGAACACCTGTTTCTGGCCCGCCTGCATTTCGAAGGCGATGACCCACGGCGGTTCTTTCAAATGGTCCGGTCCAGAACACCCGGTGGAGAAGAGATCGACATCATCGCCACCCGCCGCCCGTTTGATGATCCCGGCGAAGGGCCATTCTACTACCGTTTGCAACAGGTCGATGAGACCATCGTCCACAAGGAACATCTCGTCTATACGCTGAGCCCTGATCGAATGATGCGGTTTCAGGCGCTGTTCCTGCAGCCCAATTGGGCACTGACCGACCTGCCCTCCTATGGCGACGCCGAGGGCGGAGACCCCTTCTCGACCTTTGCGGCGATCCCCGCGCGTAGCCGGTACCAATTCCTTTTAGACGATGCGCTGTTCTTTGTCCGCAGCTTCATCCGCGGCCCCGTCTGTCACGGAGAGACTGCCGTTGACGTCATCGAGGACCGGTTCTGGGTCAGTTTCCTAGACCCCGACGCCGACCTCTCGATCACCGACCCTAGTTTTCTGGCCGAAGGCGCTGCGCTTCTTGAGTTGCCCGTCGCGCAGGTAGGCCAAAGCTTGGGCGACCTGCACATGTTCTCGCATCAGAACCAGGCCCAGTACCTTGAGTTCCGCGATACCCGCTATCGCAACAGCCCCGCGCATCAAACCGGTTGGGGCTATGACGCGATCTGGGATGGCGAGGAAACCAACCCGAACGCCCTGATCACCGTGTTTCGACACTTCGACAATGCCTCGGCCCTGACAGGATTTCACGGCGATATTCCGGAAACCGCCTGGGTCATCGATTATCCGGTGTTTGAACGGATCTACTATAATCTGGTCGCTGGATATGATGTGTTCGGACGTGTCGAGCATCAACTGGCGACCCGTATCTACATGGACGAATTGCGCATGGAGAGTGAGGACAACTTCCTGACCTTCATGCCGCGCAATCTGCGGCCGGGTATGCACGAAAGCTGGTATCGGGGCGTTCTCGCCAGGTTGCACACGTTCTGGCACACCCGCCGCATCGACGACACGATGCCCACGGGGATCTTGTTTGAAACGAACGCCCCGAAGCAGGAGTTTCTTCTGCATCTAGTCGACCGCGGCAATGGGCTATGGCCGCGCTCAGACCCGATCAACCGATGCGATGGCGCGGATTGCGCGCAGGATGCGCTGACTGCCCTGGCCAGCCAGACCGGGCCTTGGGTAAAGTTCCTGCCCGACCTTTCCTTTCTGGTGGTCGAGACAAGCGACGAGAATGCCAAGGTTTTCACCCTGATTCACGACAAGGCCCATACCAACATAGCCTTCCTGTTTGACGAATCCGCTCGGCGAGAACCCGACAAAGACGTTCTGACCATTCTGCCTGAAATGATCGGAAGCTACCCAAACTTCTTCTTCAAACTGCCTGAAGCGCAATTGCCCGACTTTGTTCAGGCTGTGAAAGCGGTCGCCACGCAAGAGGACTGGATGCAGCCGGTTGCCGATTTCGGCGTGCGTCGGACCAGCGAAGATTTCTGGGCCATCAGCGATCAGATCCACACCCGTTTTTTGAAGGATAACCCAATCCAGGCGGGCATTCTGGACCTCAACCGGTACAAAGACCCAAAGCCCGGCGAAGATCCGACCTGAGCATTGCGGTTTGATGAAGAGGGGATGAAAAACACCCGCCAGCGCCGCCAGCTGTGACACCCACACGATAAGTTCAGCCCGGCAGACTTGCCCAAACGCGACAGCGGCCCTACCCTTTTACCATGCGATCTTTTGCACATATCCGGCCAGCCTACAGCCGGGCCGAGCGCATCAGTGACGGAGTTGTACATGTTCTGGGCCTGTTTCTAGCCCTCATCGCGGTTCCCATTCTGATTGTCATGACGATGTACTATCGCGCCGACCCGGACGCGGTCATGGGCGCGTCGATCTACGGAATGACGCTGATCCTGATGCTCAGCTTTTCTGCGCTCTACAACATGGTCGTTAGCGATCGATGGTCCGAAGTTCTTCGCAGGCTGGATCACTCGGGCATCTATGTGAAGATCGCAGGCACCTACACGCCTTTCCTGCTGCTGTCCGGAGCGCAAGCCCCGGGGCTGATGATCGGCCTTTGGTCCTCGGCCACGCTGGGGTCGGTGCTGAAAATGGTGGACCCGCATCGCTTTCGCTGGATCGGGCTGGTCTTATATCTGGGAATGGGCTGGGCTGCCGTCTGGAGCGGGCATGCCTTGCTGGACGAGCTGCCACCCTCAGTTCTGGCCCTGATGATTGCCGGAGGGGTAGTCTACACCGCAGGCGTCATCTTCTACCTGTCCGACTGGATGCCCTATCACAACACGATCTGGCATGTTTTCGTTCTGGCAGGTAGTGTTCTGTTCTTCGCCGCCGTATCACTACGGGTGTCGCTGGAGCCGCTGTTGCTAGGCTAATGCCCACTCAGAACGTTAGGCCCGCGTGCATCAGGATACCAAGCACCATCAACATGTTGAGGATCATCGAGATCCCGTTGCCCACATAAATCGGCAGCTTTCCGACCACCAACCCATAGGCAAACCACAGGAAGGACAGCGCAGCATAAAGCGACCAGGACAAAAGCGACTGGCCGGTGGCGTGTTGCGAGTGTGTGAAAAACAGCTTGATCAGCTGCGGCAGCGTGGCAAAGGGGCCAACAACACCAATAAAGACCATGAAGCCTTCGAATCGCTGCATCCAATGACCGAGGTTCGATTTTTCAAGTTTCTCAGCGAGTGTTTCAGCCACGCCAACACCTGACCTTTTTGCGATTTTCCAAACGATCGGCATTTACCGATCTGCCCTTCAAACTAGACGGTTTGAGCCGCCTGTCCAAGTCCCTGTGGGAGGGGCTATTCCAGCCCCTCTTCATCCAGCAAATGCCGTCCCTGCCGGTCTTCGACCTCAATCACCCAGAGATCAGGGTCAAAGCTGCGCTGGCGCTGGATGGCCTCGTCCACATCACCCTCGGCGCCGCTTGAGAGTTCCACCCATTTGCGCGCGCCGCTCATCAGGTCAAAGCTGCGTTGGAAGGCCACCGCCTGCCCGTCAAGCGTGTTGAGCTTGACCAGCACCGCGCCCGCCGTGTCATCGCCATGCGCCACCACAAAGGCCGGTATTTCCTGAAACCGCAGCCGCGCCAGATAGGCATGAACCCAGAAGTCTGCGGTCAGACGGGTCATGCGTTGCCGTCTTTGAAATCCAGACCCATCTCCGAGTACCGCTCGGATTCCTCCAACCAGTTGGGCCGGACTTTGACCTGCAGGAACAGGTGAATCTTGCGGTCGAGGAACTCTTCCAATTCCGCCCGCGCGGCCTGGCTGACGGCCTTGATCGTCTCGCCTTTTTTGCCCAGTACGATGCCTTTGTGGCCGTCGCGCATGACGTAGATGATCTGATCAATCCGGGCCGAGCCGTCTTTGCGCTCTTCCCAGTTCTCGGTTTCGACGGTCAGCTGATAGGGCAGTTCCTGATGCAGGCGCAGGGTCAGCTTTTCGCGTGTCATCTCAGCGGCGATCATGCGCAGGGGCAGATCGGCGATTTGGTCTTCGGGATAGAGCCAAGGACCTTCGGGCAGCTCACCCGCCAGCCATTTGCGCAGGTCGTCGACGCCGTGGCCTTTCTCGGCCGAGATCATGAAGGTCTCAGCAAACGGGTAGCGAGCGTTTAAGTCACTGGTCAGCGCCAAAAGCTTCTCGGAGGGCACCTTGTCGATCTTGTTGATGGCCAGCGCGATGGTGCGGCCCTGCCCGATCTCTTCGAGACCTTCGAGGATCCGCTCGACGCCTTCGGTGATGCCGCGATGGGCCTCGATCATCAGGACAACCACATCCGCATCAGCCGCCCCACCCCACGCTGCGGCAACCATGGCACGGTCCAGACGGCGGCGCGGTTTGAACAGGCCGGGCGTATCGACAAAGACCAGCTGCGCGTCGCCCTCCATCGCCACGCCACGGATGCGGGCGCGGGTGGTCTGCACCTTATGCGTCACGATCGAGACCTTGGCCCCGACCATGCGGTTCAAAAGGGTGGATTTGCCTGCGTTTGGCTCTCCGATCAGGGCGATGAATCCGGCGCGTGTGGTCATGTGTGTTGCGATCCTGTTTGCAAGTGCGCACCCCTATAGCAGAATGCCCGCGCGGGCCAGAGGGTTTTGTCGCATTGCGATCCGTCGTGTGCAGTGAAACTGTAGCCACACGCCACGCCGATGACAGCCAGGCGAGGATTTCATCAAAGAGGCAATTCATGAAACGTCGCGAGTTCATTTTGGGCAGCAGCGCCGCCGCCGGGGCAATCGGAGTGGGAGGGTTCGGTCTGGCCTCGGCCGCGCCTGAACTGGTCATCCAATCGGCCAGTTTTGCACTGCGCGATCAGGTGACGACCGGGATGGTCAGCCTGTCCTCGGATGCGCCACCGTCGGTGCTGCGGGGCCGTCAGGGCGAGGCGATGCGCCTGCCGGTGCGCAACTCGACACTGGACTACACCGCGATGCATTGGCACGGGCTGCGTATTCCCAATGCGATGGACGGCGTGCCCTATCTGACCCAGATGCCAATGGGGCCGAATGAACTGTTCGACTATGAGTTCACGCCCCCCGATGCCGGAACCTATTGGTACCACCCCCATTGCATGACGATGGAGCAGATGGCCCATGGCCTGACCGGCGTGATGGTTATTGCCGAGGCCGAAGATCCCGGATTTGACAGCGAACAGGTCGTCAATCTGCGTGATTTCCGGCTGGATGACGAGGACCAATTCTTGCCCGCGTACACCCAGCGCGGCGCTGCGCGAGACGGGACATTCGGCAATCTACAGACCGCAAACTGGTTGGATGCGCCTGTCTATGACCACGTCTCGGGCGGGTTGGTACGACTGCGGGTGATAAACACGGATACGACCCGGATCTATCGGCTGCATCTCAAGGGCGCCAAAGCCCGGATCATCGCATGGGACGGTCATCCGCTTAATGTCGAAGTTCCCCTGCCAAGCGCCGATGAACCCCTGCTGGTTGGTCCGGGTCAACGGGTGGATTTCGCGGTGGCGATGCCCTCTGGCGAGGGGCAGATGGTGGATCTGGTCGCGAAGCTGCCGGGTCGGCCGCATCGTCCGATGGCACGTCTTCGGGCCGTAGGCGCGGATGTTGCGCGCGATTTGCAGGAGTTGAAACCACTGCCCCCGAATCCGGTTGCACGGCCTGATCTGGCCACGGCCGAGCTACATGAGTTCGTCTTTGGCTGGACGCCCGAAGGTGGAGAACCGAATAACGGGTTCTGTGGCTCTTTGGGATATAATTTCTGGTCAATCAACCGGACCCCTTGGGCGGGTGATGCCGCAGAGGGCGTTGGCCCTCTGGCCGTTTTGGAGATGGGCAAGAGCTATGTTCTGCGGCTACGAAACGAATCGCCAAACCTGCATCCGATCCACCTGCATGGGCTTGTGTTTATGCCGTTGCAGTCGAACTTACGCAAGCTGCCGCCCTTGCTGACCGATACCATGCTGCTGCTGAAAGATGAAATCGTTGAAATCGCTTTGGTCGCAGACAATCCCGGCGACTGGGCCTTTCATTGTCATGTGATCGAGCATCAGAAAACCGGTCTGACCGGGTATATCAAAGTGATTTAGGCATCGGGTTGGCCGCGCCAATCCGACCGGTAGGGGGCCAGCCCCCTCGTCCAGATTTCATCCGGCCTCACCCCCGGGATATTTTTGGCCAGATGAAGAGCGGATCGGGTTTTGGAAGATGAACGGGGGCTACGTCGGCAGCGAGTCCAGAAGGGCTTTTGCCGCCGCCTGTTCGGCCTGGCGCTTTGATCCGGCGGTGGCCTGTGCCTCGGTCCCGTCCTGTAGGCGGGCGGCGATGGTAAAGACCGGCGCGTGGTCGGGGCCGCTGCGTTTGACCTCGATATAACTAGGCGGTTTCTGGCCGCGGGCCTGTGCCCATTCCTGCAGCGAGGTTTTAGCATCGCGGGCGTCGGATTCGACTGTGTGGATGCGATCGCCCCAGAGGGCGAGGATGACATCGCGGGCGGCCTCGAACCCGGCGTCGCGGTAGATGGCGGCGATTACTGCCTCCATCGCGTCGCCCAGAAGCGCCTGTTTGCGGCGACCACCGGACAGCATCTCGGACCGGCCCAGCTTCAGCACCGCGCCCAGATCAATCTGGCGGGCGACATCGGCACAGGCCTCTTTGCGCACCAGCGCGTTGAAACGCGGGGCCAGTTGGCCTTCGGAGGCCCTCTTATCCGCCTCCAGCAAGGCCGTTGCCATTACGAGACCCAGAACGCGGTCGCCCAGGAATTCGAGCCGCTGGTTGTCGGGCCGGGTGGCGGACGAAACCGAACCGTGGGTCAATGCCCGCACCAACAGCTCGGGGTTAGAGAATTTGTACCCCAAGCGATGCTGAAACGCCTTTATATCGGCCGATACCTTCAATTGACCGCCTTGAAGAAGCGGTCGCTGCGCCATGTCCAGAAGAACAGCATAGACCGGCCGGCCGACGAGAACATGATCCGGTCGGCGCGACCGATCAGGTTTTCGTAAGGAACATAGCCTACCCCGCCAGCAGATTGCGGTAGGCGGCTATCAGCAGAGTTATCTCGGTTGTCACCCATGAAGAAATAGTGGCCTTCGGGCACCGTGTAGATGCCGGTATTGTCGGACCCCTGATTGCCAATATTCAGCACATCATAGGATACGCCATTGGGCAGGGTCTCGACAAAGCGCTCTTTCTCACAAACGCCACCGATACCGACCGGACCGTTGGAGCAGCGCGGACGCAGGCGCTGCGGGCCTTGCGGAGCCGCCACTTCGGTGAACACGCCATCGGCCTGTTGCGGGACGGGTGTGCCATTCAGGATGATCTGCCCTTGGCGAACCTGAACGCGGTCGCCCGGCAGACCGATGAGGCGCTTGATGTAGTCACGCCCCGTCACAGGGTGACGGAAGACGATCACATCGCCGCGCTCGGGCTCTCCGCCCCAGATGCGGGTATTGTCGTCACCTGGAAGCCAGCCGCAGATATCCTCGGCGTCGATATTCAGACCGACGCTGGGGATGATCAGGCTAGGACAGGAGGCGTAGGAGTAACCGTAGGCCATCTTGTTGACGAACAGGAAATCACCGATCAGCAGGGTCTGCTTCATCGAGCCGGAGGGAATCCAGAAGGGCTGGAAGAACAGGGTGCGGAAAACGCCTGCGATCAACAGGGCATAGACGATGGTTTTGATCGTCTCCCAGATGGGATTTCCGGTTTTGACGTCCTCGGCCATACTGCTCTTTCGCTCCTTGGTGTGTTGGGTGCTACATGCGGGCCATGCGGGGCCAAGTCAAGGCTGCGTACCAGGTTCTTGAAGCGGGCGCGCCTCGATCACCACAAAGGCCTGCGCCCAAGGGTGGTCATCGGTCAGGGTGACGTGGATGATCGCCTCATGTCCGGGGGGCGTCATCTGGTGCAGCCGGTCGGCGGCCCAGCCGGTTACATGCATCACGGGCTGGCCCGTGTGCAGGTTGCTGACCGCCATGTCCTTCCAGGCGATGCCCATGCGCAGACCGGTGCCCAGCGCCTTGGAGCAGGCCTCTTTCGCCGCCCAGCGTTTGGCATAGGTGCCTGCGGTGTCGTGGCGACGTTCGGCCTTGCGCTGCTCGGTCTCGGTGAACACGCGATTGCGGAAACGGTCGCCGAAACGGTCGAGCGTGCGCTGAATCCGCTCGATATTCGCGAGATCTGTGCCAACGCCTAGGATCACGACAACCGCACCGTCAAAATCTTATAGCTGGCGACGCCGAAGAACCCTGCAAAGGCAAAATCGAACCAACGTCGAGCACGCCGGTAGGCGCTAACCATACGCACCGAGGAAAACAGGAAGGCGTAACCGATGAAGATCAGCAAAGATCCCGCATAAAGTAGGCCGAAATATCCCAACAACACCCATAGGCTGGCATCATTTGGGGCAACAATCGCATAGATCGATCCCCAACTGAGGATCGCCTTGGGGTTCGTCAGGTGAATGGCTGCACCTTTCGCAAAGATCGTACGCAGCGAACCAGTGACTGGCTTGCCCAATGGCACCTCACCAGCGGTCATCGCGCGGCGCAGGGCCTTGAGGGCCAGCCAGCCAAGATAGGCGACACCAAAGTAACGGATCACTTCGAAGACCCAGACATTGGCGAGCATGATCGCCGACAGGCCCAGCGCGGCGGCGATACCCCAAGCAGCGGAGCCCGCGCAAATGCCAAGCGCAAAGACCAGCCCTGCGCGGCGACCTTCAGTCATAGCTGTACCGGCAATGCCCATGGTGGCTGGGCCGGGTGAACCACCCGCCATCAACCAGGCAAACCAGATCGCTATGAAAGCAGGCGTGATCAAGCCCGCGCCTCATCCATCAGGCGGCGCATTTCCTGAATGGCGGGGGTGAGGCCCAGAAAGATCGACTCGCCGATCAGGAAGTGGCCGATGTTCAACTCGCGCACCTCGGGGAAGGCCGCTACAGGTTTCACCGTCTCATAGGTCAACCCATGGCCCGCATGGACTTCGAGGCCCAGCGAATGGGCAAACGTCGACATTTGGCGCAGGCTTTCCAGCTCACGCTCGGCGTCTTCCATGCGGCCTTCGGCGAAGGCATCGCAATAGGCGCCTGTGTGTAGCTCGATTACCTCGGCGCCGATGCGATGGGCGGCCTCGATCTGGCGTTGGTCGGCGGCTATGAAGATCGACACGCGACAACCGACATCGCGAAGCGGAGCAATGAAATGGGCCAGTTTGTTTTCCTCGCGCGCGACTTCGAGCCCGCCTTCGGTGGTGCGTTCCTCGCGCTTTTCCGGCACGATACAGACCGCATGAGGTTTGTGCCGAAGGGCGATCTTCTGCATCTCGTCAGTGGCCGCCATCTCAAAGTTCAGCGGAACCGAGAGGACTTCCATCAACCCGTCGATATCAGCGTCCGAGATGTGACGGCGGTCTTCGCGCAGATGCGCCGTGATGCCATCGGCCCCGGCCTCTTCAGCCAGCTTGGCGGCGCGCAGCGGGTCGGGGTAGGCCCCGCCGCGTGCATTGCGCACGGTGGCGACGTGGTCGATATTCACACCAAGACGCAGATAAGTGTCAGACATCGCGCGATTCCTTTTTCACGGTTTGAGCTGAAGCTAGTGCCTTTTCCACCGAAGTGTCAGCCTCGGTTTCGGCAAGACGTTTGATTTCTTCGAATTTGGCTTTGATCCGTGCGCGGCGGCGCTGTTGATAGGTGCGGATCAGCGGCAGGCTGAGGTAAAAGCAGATTACCCCCGCCAGCAGACCGGGAAGAATGCCGCCGATCATATAGGGGTAGAATACCTCGCGGTAGAAAAGGCCGAGGCCGTGCCAATCTGCGACGCGGTCAGTGAAGATGGCGAGAAAGTTGTTCTTCAGATCGCCCATCGCATCCGCGAATTTCCCCATCAGGCCGCGGGTTTCGCTTTTCTCGAATTCGGTACCCAGAAGGAAATGCCCCGTCTGCAGGCAGATGACGCCAATCGGAACATAGGTCAGCGGATTGCCGAAGAACGTGCCGCTGAGGGCGGCCACGATATTGCCGTTGAGCAGGCGCGCACCGATTGCGGCGACCAGAAAATGCAGCCCATAGAAGGGGGTAAACGCGGCAAACACCCCTGCCCCGATACCGCGTGCGATCCGCTCTGGCGAGTCCGGCAAACGGCGAACGCGATGTTTGACATAGTGAAAGGCGCGGGTCCATCCGCCACGTGGATAGACAAACTCAGATGCGGCCTGAATGGGAGAGCGTCGATCTCGGCGCTTGAAAACCACTCCTGATCACCTCATCTCAACCAGCCGGCAGGGCGGCATTTTCACGCTCTCGGTACCGTTCGACAGCGGCCACGTCACTTTCTGCCTCGAGCATCAGCATCAGCGAATGCAATTGTTCAAGGTCTCGCAGTTCGACATTGATCAGCAGTCGGTAAAAGTCCGGTTTGCGGTCGACGAACTCAAGGTTCGAGATATTGGCCTTTTTCTCGCCGATCAATGTGCAAATACGCCCCAGCACGCCCGCATCGTTGCCGATGGTGAGGTCAAGTGTCGCGCCATAGACCGCCGGGTGGGTGCCGGAATGCCAGTGAAGATCGACCCACCGCTCGGGCTCATTCTCATATGCGCCCAGGCGGTTACAATCGATGGCGTGAACTTCAACACCCTTGCCACGATGCGTGATGCCGACAATCCGCTCGCCCGGCAGGGGCTGACAGCAGGGGGCGCGGTCGAATTTCTGTCCAGGCTCAAGGCCAATCACGGCGCGCCGCAGCGGGATCGCATCGCCGTCATCCTGTGTCAGTTCCGGATAAACGGCGCTGACCACGTCATGGGCTGTCAATTCGGCACTGCCCAAACGCGCGAGCAGCTCATGCCGGTCTTTCAGACGCAGGTGTTTGGCGGCTGTATCCAGCGCCTTATCGGTGGATTTGCGGCCGACATGTTCGAACCCGGAACGCGCAAGCTCTTTGCCAAGTTTAATAAATCGTTCGCGATCAACCTCGCGCAGAGCGCGGCGGATCGCGGTGCGGGCTTTGCCGGTTACCGCTATCTCAAGCCAAGTGACCTGAGGGGTCTGGCCATCGGCGGTGATGATATCGACCGACTGCCCGTTCTTCAGCCGGGTCCAGAGCGGCACGCGGATCGCATCGACCTTTGCCCCGACACAGGCGTGGCCGATACGGGTGTGGATGGCGTAGGCAAAATCAATCGGCGTCGCCCCACGCGGTAGCTTCACGACATCGCCTTTCGGCGTGAAGCAGAATACCTGGTCCGAGTACATCTCAAGCTTGACGGCTTCGAGGAAGTCTTCGTGATCTTCCTCATTGTCGAATTGCTCGGTCAGGTTCGAAATCCACTTGGCGGGGTCGACCGCAAACGGGTTCTCGGTCCGGACGCCGTCGCGATAAGACCAATGTGCGGCCACACCGGTTTCAGCCACATCATGCATCTGGCGCGTACGGATCTGAACTTCGACCCGTTTGCCGTCACGACCCGAAACAGTGGTGTGGATCGAGCGGTAGCCGTTCGATTTAGGCTGAGAAATATAGTCCTTAAACCTGCCGGGCACCGCGCGCCAGCGCTGGTGGATCGCGCCAAGGGTGCGGTAGCAGTCTTCCTCAGTTTCGGTGATGATGCGGAAGCCGTAGATATCAGACAGGCGCGAGAAGCCCTGATCCTTTTCCTGCATCTTGCGCCAGATTGAATAGGGTTTCTTAGCCCGACCGAAGACTTCGGCCTCGATGCCCGCTTTCTCCAACTCATGACGCATGTCGCCGGTGATCCGGTGGATCACGTCTCCAGTTTCGCGCTGCAGTGTGATGAAGCGGCGGATGATCGACTGACGTCCTTCGGGGTTCAGCACTCGGAAGGCGAGGTCCTCGAGCTCCTCGCGCATCCACTGCATCCCCATCCGGCCTGCAAGCGGCGCGTAGATATCCATCGTCTCGCGTGCTTTGACGATCTGCTTTTCGGGGCGCATCGCCTTGATCGTGCGCATGTTGTGCAGCCGGTCGGCCAGCTTGACCAAGATCACCCGAAGGTCCTTGGACATGGCCATGAACAGCTTGCGGAAATTCTCGGCCTGTTTGGTTTCGCGGCTTGAGAGTTGCAGGTTGGTCAGTTTGGTGACGCCATCGACCAGTTTGGCGACCTCATCCCCGAACAGCTCCGCCACTTTGCCATAGCTGGCTTTCGTGTCTTCGATCGTGTCGTGCAAAAGCGCCGTGACAATGGTCGCATCATCCAGACGCTGTTCGGTCAGGATGGCGGCAACGGCAACGGGATGGGTAAAATAGGGCTCGCCGGAATGACGGAACTGCCCTTCATGCATCTGCTGACCGAATTCATAGGCCTTGGCGATGCGTTCAGCGTTTGTCTTTGGGTTATAATTGCGGACCAGCGCAATCAGGTCGTCAGCAGAAATCATCCGGTCCGCACCTTCGTTTTGAGGGCTTACCCCTGCCCTTGAGCCTCCATCAGAGCACGCAGGAGTTTTTCTTCCGACATGTCATCTTCGGCAGGCTTGTCCGATTCGGCACCCATCAGCAACGCCATCTGATCTTCTTCCGGCTCATCAACCTCGATCTGGGTCTGGTTGGCCTCGATCAGACGCTCGCGCAGCTCGTCTGCGCTCTGGGTCTCGTCCGCGATTTCACGCAGCGAGACAACGGGGTTTTTGTCGTTGTCACGGTCCACAGTGATCGGTCCACCGGCGGAAATCTCACGCGCACGATGGGCGGCAAGCATCACCAGTTCAAACCGGTTGGGAACCTTGTCTACGCAGTCTTCAACCGTCACGCGGGCCATGGAACGCTACTCCGTTGCTGAGTCCATATCAGGAAGCGTTGTATCTAAGACCGATTGAACGCCTTGACAAGCAGGAAATAGCGCAAATCCACCAATCTACAAAGGTGTGACCGCTGCTATATCTTCAGCTGGCAGTGCCTCGAGCATTTGTTGGACGGTCTGGCCTAGAACCGGATGGCGCCAATCCGGGGCCACGTCGGCCATAGGCACAAGCACAAACGCCCGGTCCTGCAAGCGGGGATGGGGCAAAATCAGCTGCTCTGGCGCCTCTTGACGCTGTGCATCCGCGGGCAGGGTCAGCCAGCGATCGAAGGTGGCGGGATCGGGCAATAACTGATCATCGTAGCACACCAGATCCAGATCCAGCGTCCGCATCCCCCAGCGCTGCACCCGCTCACGACCGAACTCATGCTCGACCTCATGCAGAACCTCCAGCAGCTGCGCAGGTGTAAGGTCAGTCTCGATCAAAAGGGCTGCATTGACGTAGTCGGGGCCCGCACCCGGAGGGAAACAGGGGGTTGCAAAAAACCGGCTTTCGGCGCGAATCACCACACCACGGTCCGCAAGCGCTATTATTGCGTTGCGAAGTGTCACCTTGGGCCCTAGTCCGCTCAGATTGAGATTTGCGCCCATCGCAACAACTGCATTTGAAGTGGTTTTGCCCATTAATACCCCCATATTCGGCCAAATGCATACTTGCGATGCGCATTAAAAGCCCTAATTATAGGCACACCAGCACGCTTAATTTTACACCACTCACTCTTAAACGCGCAGCGGGCTGGATTATACCGGAAGGACCTATTTATGTTTTATAAGGACGAACGGCTAGCGCTGTTCATCGACGGCTCGAATCTTTATGCCGCCGCAAAAGCACTTGGCTTCGACATCGACTACAAGCTTCTGCGGCAGGAATTCATGCGCCGTGGTAAGCTTCTGCGTGCTTTCTACTACACGGCGCTGCTGGAGAATGACGAGTACTCTCCGATCCGACCACTGGTTGACTGGCTGCACTACAATGGCTTCACCATGGTGACCAAACCGGCCAAGGAATACACCGACAGTATGGGGCGTCGGAAGGTAAAGGGTAACATGGATATCGAACTCACCGTCGATGCCATGGAACTGGCACCACGCGTTGATCATATCGTGCTATTCTCGGGCGATGGGGATTTCCGCCCGCTAATTGCCAGCCTGCAACGCCAAGGCGTGCGGGTTTCGGTCGTGTCGACCATCCGCAGCCAGCCTCCGATGATCTCGGACGAGCTGCGCCGCCAGGCTGACAACTTCATCGAACTGGAAGACCTGCGCGACGTGATCGGCCGCCCGCCTCGGGAAATGCCGACCGAACCACGTAGTGTAGCAGCCGCCGGCGGGCACTAGCCCTCGGCGTCACGATTGGGGATGAGATTAGCGCGGTCAGGGTATGAAACCCTGGCCGCGCTTCTTTAACTAAGGTTTGGTACTGAAACACCTAACGGCTATCAGTGATTCATGTCAGATCAATGACGCCGCCCTGTCTGGACCAAGGCCGTGAAAAGACCTACCTGTGGCGCAAGGAGACAGCGACATGACCAAGCCGCCATTGACTTTGTACCTGGCCGCGCCGCGCGGGTTCTGCGCGGGCGTGGACCGCGCCATAAAGATCGTCGAGATGGCGCTGCAGAAATGGGGCGCGCCGGTCTATGTCCGGCACGAGATCGTCCACAACAAATTCGTGGTCGACGGGCTGCGCGCCAAGGGGGCCGTGTTTGTCGAGGAACTGGATGAATGCCCAGATGACCGGCCGGTGATCTTCTCGGCTCATGGGGTCCCCAAATCCGTACCTGCCACCGCTGCCCGGCGTGAGATGATCTATGTCGATGCCACCTGCCCTCTGGTATCGAAGGTCCATGTTGAGGCGCAGCGCCACTCGGACAACGGCCTGCAGATGATCATGATCGGCCACAAAGGCCACCCCGAGACCATCGGCACCATGGGACAACTGCCCGAAGGTGAGGTGCTGCTGGTCGAAACCGTCGAAGATGTTGGCACGGTTCAGGTCCGCAATCCCGATCAGCTGGCCTTTGTCACCCAGACCACCCTGTCGGTCGATGACACCAAGGATATCATCGCAGCGCTTGAAGAGCGTTTCCCCAAGATCGTCGGCCCGCACAAGGAAGACATCTGCTACGCCACAACCAACCGGCAAGAGGCCGTGAAAGCCGTCGCGCCGAAAGCGGATGCGCTGCTGGTGGTGGGCGCGCCGAACTCGTCCAACTCGCGGCGATTGGTCGAAGTCGCCTCGCGCGCCGGATGCAACTATGCGCAGTTGGTTCAACGCGCCACCGATATCGACTGGCGCGCGCTTGACGGGATTTCGAGCATTGCCATCACTGCCGGGGCTTCAGCCCCCGAAGTGTTGGTCAATGAGGTCATCGAGGCGTTCAGCGATCACTACGACGTCACCGTCGACCTTGTTGAAACCGCCGTCGAAAACGTCGAGTTCAAAGTCCCCCGCGTGCTGAGGCAACCAGCATGAACGGCGTCCCCAAATCCGCGCTCTATCTGGGGTTGGCGGGGCTGATCCCGTTCATTTGGGGGGCACTGACTTATCTGAACTCGGACCTGCACGATCTGGGTACGCGCGAGCTGGGCTCTCGCTTCGTAGGGCCTTACATCCAGCTTTTCTATGGCTCGGTTATCCTGAGTTTCATGTCCGGTGTGTTGTGGGGCTTCGCCACCAAGACCTCGGGCAGCAAGGCGACCGTGGGCTATACCCTTTCGGTGCTGCCCGCCCTTTGGGCTTTCTTCATGACAGGCGGTGGGCCGATCAGCGCCGGCACCAATCTGATGATCGGCTTTGCCGGGCTTTTGGTTCTAGACGCCCTGTTCTGGTATTGGGGCCTCGCGCCGCGCTGGTGGATGCGATTGCGTATCCTGCTGACGGCCATCGTCCTGCTGTGCCTGGCCGTCGGAGTGTATCTATGAGCGATCGTGAGACGATCTCAGTCTATGACGAACAGGCCGCGCGCTATGCCGATCTGACTGATGAAGCGAACACCGAGGACCCACAACTGACCCGTTTCATTCAGGCGGTACCAACGGGCGGAAAGGTGTTGGATCTGGGCTGCGGTCCCGGTGCCTCATCAGTGATCATGGCGAAGTCGGGGCTACAGGTTGAGGCCATGGATGCCTCGGCCGAGATGGTCCGGCTGGCCTCGGCTCACCCTGGCGTTTCCGCCCGCCAGGCGGCGTTCTCGGACCTGAAGGACGAGGATGTCTACGACGGCATCTGGGCCAATTTCAGCCTTCTACACGCCAAACGCGCGGATTTCCCGAACCATCTGGCCGCCATTCACCGGGCGTTGAAACCCAAGGGCGTCTTCTATATCGCCATGAAGCTGGGACAGGGTGAAGGGCCGGATCGTTTGGGGCGGTTCTACAGCTATTATTCCGAGGAAGACTTGAAAACTTATCTGCAAAAGGCGGGCTTTACCGTCACCGCACGACGACTTGGCAGCGGCACCGGGCTGGATGGCTCAGTCTCGGACTGGATTGGGCTTGCCGCCCATGCCTGAGCTATTTGCCTATACCGACGGCGCCTGTTCCGGCAATCCCGGCCCCGGTGGCTGGGGCGTGCTGCTGCGCGCGATGCAGGGGGACTCGGTCCTGAAAGAACGGGAACTTAAGGGCGGTGAGGCTGAGACCACCAACAACCGGATGGAACTGCTGGCCGCGATCAGCGCGCTGGAGGCGCTGGAGCGCGCGTCCAAGATCACCGTTGTGACCGACAGCGCCTATGTGAAGAACGGCGTGACGGGATGGATTTTCGGGTGGAAACGGAACGGTTGGAAAACCTCGAACAAGAAACCCGTCAAAAATGTCGACCTTTGGCAGCGGTTGGACGAGGCGCAGGGTCGTCATGACGTGACATGGGAATGGGTCAAAGGCCATGCAGGCCATCCCGAAAACGAAAAAGCAGATGAGCTGGCCCGCGCGGGCATGGCTCCCTTCAAACCCGCAAAGGCGCAGGAGTGAGCGCGCTTGCCCTGCTGGATTACGCCTCGGTTCTGGTCTTCGCGCTGACCGGGGCGCTGGTGGCCAGCCGGGCGCAGCTTGATCTGGTCGGGTTTGCCTTTATCGCCTGCCTGACTGCGGTCGGAGGCGGCACCGTGCGGGACCTGCTGCTGGATCGCCATCCGGTCTTTTGGGTTGGCCAGCCGGACTACATCCTGATCGCGGTCGGGGCCGCCGTTCTTGTGTTCTTCACCGCGCATCTGGTCGAAAGCCGCTATAGCTGGTTGATCTGGCTGGACAGTTTCGCTTTGTCCATTGCCGTTGCTGCGGGAACCGGAGCAGCACTTTCGCTGGATCAATCCGGCATCATCGTGGTGCTGATGGGCGTCACCACCGGATGTCTGGGCGGATTGATGCGCGATGTGGTCTGCAATGAGGTCCCTCTGGTCCTGAAACAGGGAGAGCTTTACGTCTCATGCGCGTTTGCAGGTGCGTTGACGGCGGTAGTCGCGACACGACTTGGTCTCGAGGGCCTGCCCGCGTTGGCGCTATGTGCCGCGATCTGCTGGGCCTTGCGCGCCGGATCGCTTATCTTTGGTTGGAGGCTTCCTGTCTACAAAGCCCGCCCGCCGCGCCAATAGGGCGTGCGCCGCCCGAAACAAAACGAAGGCCTGCTTGTGAAACCTGCCCTGTATTTGCTCGCCGCCAGTGCGCTTTGCCTCGCCTCTTGCGCGGAACCCTACAGCCCGACGCAATTCGTGGCCCAGGGCGATCAGATCGTCGTCACCGGAGCCATCGATCACACCACCCTTGGTGCCTTTCGTGCGGTGGCCGCCGACAACCCGCAGATCAAAACGCTTGTTTTGCAAAGCATCGAAGGGTCGGTGGATGACGATGCCAACGTGATCTTCTCGCGCGAGGTGCGCAACCGGGGTTTTGACACGGTGGTGCCGTCTGATGGCATGGTCGCTTCGGGCGGGACGGATCTGTTTCTGGCGGGCAACAGGCGTACCTTGCAGCCCGGCGCCTGCGTCGGCGTTCATAGCTGGGGCGGAGGGGGCATCATCGCTACCGAACTGCCCGAGGACGACCCCGAACACGACCGATATCTGGACTACTATGACGATATCGGCGTGTCCGAGGAT
The DNA here is from genome assembly GCF_056540865.1 of Ruegeria sp. AL11. Lineage (NCBI taxonomy): Bacteria > Pseudomonadati > Pseudomonadota > Alphaproteobacteria > Rhodobacterales > Roseobacteraceae > Ruegeria > Ruegeria sp. AL11. Next base: position 48,195 of record NZ_JBQFXO010000015.1, on the reverse strand, counting down.
TTCTATTGGTACACGCTAGAAGTCGCCTCGGAGGACGAAATGCACTGGATGACAGCCGCCGAGGCCAACAGCTACGACATGGCCACCACTCGCGTGGCGCTTCTGGGGTCAACTGCGACTTGCGACGCGCGATGACTTCAGCGCGACAACAGCCGCGCGCCTATCTCTTTGACGAATTTCGCGGCCACCATTGCGGTCATACCATAGGGGTCGCGATGGGGGTTCAGTTCGACAATATCCGCACCGACCAACTGCCCCTCGAACCGATGGATCAGGTCAATCACCTCACGCGTGCTGAGTCCGCCGGGTTCGTGATGTGACACACCCGGTGCAAAGGCCGGGTCCAGCGCGTCCAAATCCAGTGACAGGTAGACCGGTCCGTCAAAGCTAATCTCCAGATCGGGACGCCAATTGCGCATGTCGATCACCTCGACCCCGAACTTGTCCGCCTGCTCCTGTTGGTGCTTGTTCATGGTACGGATACCGACCTGCACCAGACGTTTGACCTTACCGGTCTCCATCACACGCGCGAAAGGGCAGCCATGACCCAGAGGGCCGATATCCTGCGTGTCATAAAGGTCGGGATGCGAGTCGATATGCAGAATGTTCAGCCCCTCATACAGCTCGGCATGGACCTTGATCAGCGGGAAGGCGACCGAGTGATCACCGCCCAGAGACAACAGCCGCGCGCCAGTTTCGATCCGTGCGGCAGCACCGGCCTCGATCCGGTCGATCGGCTCTTGCCCGCGCATCTCGAACACATCCAGATCGCCGGTATCCTTGAACCGGTCCGTGGCACCCAGATCGGTACCATCCTCGGCCGTCAAGTTGGCCGCACCGGAATGCAACGCCTCGCGAATGCGACCGGGCGCGAAGGCCGGACCCTGCAGAAATGAGGAATGCAAATCCAGTGGAACGCCCATCAGGGCAACATCACCAGCGTTCAGATCATAAGACATGGGTCACCTGCTTTAAAACTCGGCTTGATCTGGTGGCGACCCTAGGGAAAGGTCAAGCCTTAACGACGCTTTAAACTCTGCCAGATCCAGATCACCAGCAACGCGCCCAGCACGGCCCCCACAAAACCGGACAACCAACCGGAAACTGTGATCAGCATACGCAACAGGAACCCGCCGACCAGAGCGCCAACAATACCGATCAGCATGGTGGTGGGAATATCGGCCTCGATCCGCATCAGGCGGGTGGCAAGGAACCCTGCAGCGGCTCCGATCACGATCAGGGCGACGACAGGCATGTCATCGCCTCCAATGGGTCGGCACGATGATCAGCGCACCGATTGAGGATAGAACCGCGTCCAGCCCAGGCGGGCCAAAGCTGATGCCAAACATGATGCGGACGAAGTAGAAGAGGAACGCGCCGCCGACGCAGATGATGATGGATTGAAGGTAACCGTTATGGGTGAATTCTGTCTTTTCGGACAGATAGCCGACTATCCCGGCAATCACGACGGTGCCCATCAGGACCATGAACATCTGTCTCTACTCCGACGTCAAGCGGGTGCCGACCGGAATGGGCCAGCCCCGCAGAAAGGTTTCCCTATCCTGCGCGCCTTTGCCTGCCCGTTGCAAGCGCAACAGTTCAACCGCGCCCTGCCCGCAGGCGACATGCAATTCGGGTGTCAGGACCTCTCCCGGAGTGCCCTGCCCCTCGGCCACGCGTGAAGCCAGCAGCTTTAGGCGGGCGCCCTCCATCTCGGTCCACGCGCCAGGAAAGGGCGACAGGCCCCGGATCTGGCGGTCGACCTCAACTGCGGGTCGGGACCAGTCGATACGCGCCTCGGATTTGTCGACCTTTGAGGCGTAGGTGACGCCCTCTTCGGGTTGTGGCTGGGGGGTGAGGTCCGGCAGCTGGGTCAAGGCTTTGGTGATCAACGCAGCCCCCATTGTCGAGAGCCGGTCGTGTAGCTGCGCGGTGGTTTCCTCGGCCTCGATCGGCGTGGCTTCACGCATCAGAACGGGGCCGGTGTCCAGACCGGCCTCCAACTGCATGATGCAGATGCCGGTTTCCACGTCGCCCGACATGATCGCGCGATGGATCGGCGCGGCTCCGCGCCAGCGCGGCAACAGGCTCGCATGGATGTTAAGGCAACCCTGCGTGGGTGCATCCAGAATGGCTTGTGGCAGAAGCAGGCCATAGGCGACGACCACCGCCACATCCGCGTTCAAAGCGGCAAACGCGTCCTGTTCCTCAGGCGATTTCAGCGAGACTGGGTGGCGGACCACTAGCCCCAACGCCTCGGCCCGCGCATGGACAGGCGTCGGGCGGTCTTTCTTGCCCCGGCCAGCAGGGCGCGGGGGCTGGCAATAGACGGCGGCGATCTCATGCCCCGCATCGACCAGAGCGTCCAATACCGGGACCGAAAAATCGGGCGTGCCCATGAAAATTAGTCGCATCTTCCGCTCCGGTACGATTTCCGGGTGCCGGTCTGAAGCCCGACCTACCCCTGTTTTTTGGCTTTGCGCAGCAGCATGTCTCGTTTGACCTTGCTGAGGCGGTCGAAATACATCCGGCCGTTCAGATGGTCGATCTGGTGCTGCACGCTGGTGGCCTCGATTCCCACAAAATCGCGGCGGTCAATGATGCCCTGTTCGTTCAGGAATTTGACGGTCACGGCCCGAGGGCGCTTTACCTTGGCCGACACGCCCGGCAGATTCGGGCTGGCCTCATCATGTTCGCGCAACTCGATCGAGCTATGCAGGATTTCCGGGTTCGCCAGTCTTATCACCCGACCGCGCTCGGCCGAGCCATCGACAACGGCCAGACGCAGCATCACCCCGATCTGAGGCGCGGCCAAGCCTACACCAGGCATCGCCTCCATCGTGTCGATCATATCGTCCCAGATGGCGCGGATCTCATCGGTGATCTCAGATACATCCTCCGCCTTGGTCCGCAAGCGTTTGTCCGGCCATGGCAGGCAGGTGCGGACGGTCATGTGCGTGCCTTCTCGCGCTTGAGCTTTTGCATCTTGCGCGTGATCATCTGCCGTTTTAGCGGCTTGAGGTAGTCGATGAAAAGCTTGCCATCCAAGTGGTCGATCTCGTGCTGCACGCAGGTGGCCCAGAGCCCATCAAAACTTTCCCGCTGCGCGTTACCGTTCTGGTCCATCCACGCCACGTCGACGACCTTCGGGCGCGTGACCTCGGCATATTGATCCGGGATCGACAGGCAACCTTCCTCATAGACATTGGTCTCATCAGACGAGGCGATGATTTCGGGGTTGAACATGACCAGCGGACGAGGAGCCTCGCCCTCTTCCTTGACGCAATCGAGAACGATCAGGCGATCCAGCACTCCGATCTGTGGCGCGGCCAGACCAATGCCGGGCGCATCGTACATGGTCTTCAGCATGTCATCGGCCAGCTTGCGCAGATCATCTGTCAGATCGGCAACCGGGGCGCAGAGTTTTTTCAGGCGAGGATCGGGATGGATCAAAATAGTGCGTTTCATGAGGCTGATTTAGGGCATCCCGCCCGTCGCCGCAACGCCCCCCTTGCACCCGCCTGATTTGTAGTTAGCTTTCGCCTCGATAGATGGAGCAGACATGACTTTCAATACCCCAACCGACCGCCGCGGCACCCACAGCTCAAAATGGGACAAGATGGAGCAACTCTACGGCGTGTCGCCCGATGATGGGCTGGCGATGTGGACGGCTGATTCCGACTATCAGACCGCGCCTTGCGTGATTGATGCGGTGCGCCGTGCAGCTGAGCATGGGGTCTTCGGCTATTCGTGGAAACACCCTGAATATCTAGCTTCGGTTCAGTGGTGGATGCAAACCCGCCATGACTGGCAAATCGACACCGATTGGGTGCTGACCTCGCAAGGTTTGGGCAATGCAATCGCCCTCTGTCTGGATGTCTGGAGCGAACCGGGCGATGGCGCTGTGATCTTCACGCCCGTTTACCATGAGTTTGCCCATAAAGTGAACAAATCCGGACGCCGCGTGGTCGAATGCCCGCTGGTGCGCGAGGGCGACAGCTACGCGATTGATCTGGACGACGCGCAATCGCGCTTGGACGGGTCGGAAAAGCTGCTGCTGTGGTGTTCGCCGCAAAACCCGTCGGGCCGGGTATGGACGACTGAGGAGCTGCGCTCGGTGGCTGAATTCGCCGGGCGCAACGGGCTGATTCTGGTCTCGGATGAGATCCATCATGATCTGGTTTACCCCGGGGCGAAGTTCGTCCCGATGGATGTCGCAGCACCTGAGGCACGGCCTTGGACCGTGACACTTACGGCAGCGTCGAAGACCTTCAATATTGCGGGACAGCGCACCGGCAACATGATTATCCCCGACCCTAAGCTGCGTGCAGCGATGCGCTACCGGCTGGATACGCTGGACTATGAACCAAGCGCCCTGGGCGTGGCCATGATCACCGCCGCCTACACGCCCGAAGGGGCGGAATGGGTGGATGCTCAGGTCGCGCATCTGGATGGAAACCGCCAGTTGTTTGACGCCATGATCGCCGAGATTCCGGGCCTTTGGTCGATGCCCCTACAGGCAACCTATCTGGCCTGGGTCGATTTCTCAGGCACTGGGATGAGCCATGATGAGTTTGTTCGACGTCTGCGTCAGGACGCGCGGATCGCGACCTCATCAGGCCCCGGATTTGGCGCGGGCGGCGAGACTTTCGAACGCTTCAACCTTGCCACCCAACACGCCCGCGTCGAAGAGGCCTGCGCGCGGCTGAAACAGGCGTTCGGGGATCTGCAGTAGCGGATGCGCCTGCTGGCCCGGATCACTCTGGTCTTTCTGATCGCGGCCCTTGGCTGGATCGGTTGGCAGAGATACGGGCCGCGCCCTCCCGCGCCTGCAATGGCGCCTGACGCCGCTCAGATTGACCACATCCTAATCGAAAAATCTGCCCGTCGCCTGACCGCAACGTTGGACGGCGCCATCGTACTGCAGAGCGAGATCGCACTGGGCTTCGCGCCGGAAGGAGATAAGGAGCAGGAAGGCGACGGTAAGACGCCTGTTGGAGTTTTCACCATCGACCGCCGCAATCCGAACAGTGCGTTCCACCTTTCACTTGGGATCGACTACCCTCAACCCGATGACATCGCCCGCGCCCAGCAACAGGGCATAGACCCCGGCGGAGATATCTTCATTCACGGGCAACCAAATGGCGTTGTCGGCCTCACCCTGCCCGGAGACTGGACGCTGGGCTGCATCGCTTTGTCCAATGACGAGATGGCCCAGCTTTGGAGCCTGACTCCGACCGGAACGACCGTTGAAATTCGACCCTAGGTCGCTTTGCGTTTGGTTTGAATCGAAACACGCGGACATTCCCGACGGTCGCACACGCATTTCGATGGTCTAGCCTCAGGCAAAATGCAAAACGCTTTAGTCCTCGTGCCCCAGCAAGGCAATCGGAGCATCTGGCGCTCGGTAGAAATCCAGCGGCGCCTTGTCGGAAGCAGCGGTGTTGCGCTTGAACTCATAACGCATTTCGCCTGCCTCTTCCTCGTCCGCGACGATCAGGCATTGATATAAATGGTTCGCGCCGTCATGGATATCGACTAACCCGCGCAAACGCGGCGTGGTCTCGGCCTCGACTGTAAAGCCATTCTTCCACAATCTAAGAATTTTGAAGTAATTGTCGCCCATTTCCACCCGCAAACGGCTGGTCTTTTTCAAAGTGGCGATTCGCGCGGCCTCCAACTCAGCGCTCATTTCCTTGGAAACATAGGTACTCATCAAATTTCCCCCCTTCGATATCTCTTATTGTGGAGGCAAAACTGTAAAAATCCAGTGAAGCCGACCACATAACATCACAGCGCACGCAGATGTTGCGCCCACATCTCAAGCCGGTGATGTGCGCAGGTGCAGGCTGGATGCGCGCGGGCTGCCATAGGAAGGCCGGGTTCTGCGCCCTATCTTTGCCGAAATTCAGATACGGAGGACGCAACATGGGCCTGTTGGTCGACGGAACCTGGCACGACACCTGGTATGACACCAAATCCACCGGCGGCGCATTCAAGCGCAGCGCCGCTCAATTCCGCAATTGGCTGACGGCCGATGGCAGCGCTGGCGCGTCCGGCAAAGGTAGCTTCAAGGCCGAACCGGGGCGCTATCACCTCTATGTCAGTCACGCCTGTCCTTGGGCCCATCGGACGCTGATCTTTCGGGAGCTCAAAGGGTTGACCGATCTGATCTCGGTTTCGGTGGTGCATCCGGACATGCTGGACAAGGGCTGGAGTTTTGAAACCGATGATCACGGCGCGACCGGAGATGATCTTTACGGCCTGGACTACGCCCATCAGGTCTACACCAAGGCCGACCCTGCCTATTCCGGTCGGGTTACGGTGCCGATCCTGTGGGACAAACAGCAGGAGACGATCGTCTCGAACGAAAGCTCGGAAATCATCCGCATGTTCAACTCGGCCTTCAACGAGATCACGGGCAACTGCGATGACTACTGGCCCGAGGCAATGCGGAACGAGATCGAAGAGATCAACGCGCGGATCTATTCGGACGTCAACAATGGTGTCTACAAATCCGGCTTTGCCACCTCGCAAGAGGCATATGATGCCGCCGTCCACCCACTGTTCGACACGTTAGACTGGCTCGAGGACCGGCTAGCCCGGGACCGCTATCTGATGGGCGACCGCGTGACCGAGGCCGACTGGCGGCTGTTCACCACGCTGATCCGGTTCGATCCGGTCTATCACCTGCACTTCAAGTGCAACAAACGCCGGCTGATCGACTACCCCAACCTCTGGGCCTATACGCGTGAGCTATATCAATGGCCGGGCGTCGCGCAGACCGTGAACATGAACCATATCGTGCGGCACTATCACTACAGTCACGACAGCATCAATCCGCACCGGATCATCCCGGTTAACCCGACGCTTGACTATCTTGAACCGCACGGACGGGATCAGCGCCCCGCTGCGTAGTGTTCCACCATCGCCGCCAGATCCTCGGGCGGGGTGCCGCTTTGCACATAGGCGCAGGCATTGGGACTGTGTGCAAAGATTGACCCGTCCGAGAAGAAGGTGGTGTTGGTGACAAAAATTACCCGTGCATCAGGACGACGGTAGCTGGCGAAATCAGCCACGGCCAAAGCGCTGCCGGTTTCCAGAACCAGATCCAGCACGATGATCTCGAACTCCGAGCCATAGAGCGCCAGTATCGCGGCCTCTTGCCCGGCCACAAGCGTCACCTCGGCACCTTGTCGTTCAAGATGCCTTTTCCAGACCCGACCCAGATCGGGGTTACTCTCAACAATCAAAACTTTCATACTACAACCTCGGCACTTGGTGTGGTGAGTGGTGCCGACCCCCAAGTCCCGTGATCACGTCATTTCCTTAACAAAGTGTTAACTCTGCCTACTGACGGCCCTGATCACCCGGATTTGCTTGTCAAAACGGCGAAAATCCGCTTGAAGCGGGGCGAATACGTCATTTGGGACATGCGGTGGGATGAACGATACCGAATTGAATCCTCGTGCGAAACGTGACCATGGTGGCGGTCTGGATGGGGCCATCGCGCAATATGGCGGCGCGCGCAGCGATTGGATCGACCTGTCCACCGGCATCAACCCGCATCCCTACCCGATTGCAGGGCTGCACCCCTCGGATTGGACCGAACTGCCCGATCATGGCGCGTTCGAGCGGCTCAGCGCTGCCGCCCGGCAATTCTGGAATGTCCCGGCGGAGGCGGCAATCCTGCCCGCGCCCGGAGCTTCGGCTCTGATCGCGCGCATTCCCGCACTGGCGGCGCAAGGCCGGTTACAGATCACGATGCCCACCTATAATGAGCATGCCGCTGCCTTTCGTGCTCAAGGCTGGTCGGTGCAGGAAAGCGGTCCTGCTGATGCGCGGGTGATTGTACACCCGAACAATCCGGATGGCCGGGTGTGGCAGGCCAGCGACGCCACCGCGCCTTTGACGATCATCGACGAAAGCTTTTGCGACGTGATGGCCGGTGCCTCGCTAATCCATCTGGCCGGGCGGCCCGGCGTGATCGTTCTGAAAAGCTTTGGCAAGTTCTGGGGACTGGCCGGGATGCGTCTGGGCTTTGCCATCGGCGCGCCGGACCTGATTGCCAGACTGAACGACCTGACCGGCCCGTGGGCTGTCTCGGGTCCTGCTTTGCGGGTCGGAACACGAGCACTCCTGGACAGGGATTGGGCCAACGAGACCCGCGTGCGTCTGGAGGACGAGGCCACCCGGCTGGACGCCATGGTTATTGATAAACGCGCGCGGCTGGTCGGAGGCACAAGCCTGTTCCGCCTCTACGAGGTCGACGATGCGGGCCTCTGGCAAGACCGGTTGGCGCAGGCGCATATCTGGAGCCGCATCTTCCCCTACTCCCAAGGCTATCTGCGCCTTGGCCTCCCTCCTGCACACGGGTGGGATCGGCTGGAGGCCGCGCTGTGAGCATCCCCTTTCTGTTGGTCTGCGCCATGTGCCTGGACGCGGCGTTGGGCGAGCCGGACTGGCTCTGGTCCCGCATCCGGCACCCTGCGGTGGTGATCGGCAATGCCATTGGATGGCTGGACAAGCGGCTGAACCACGGCGCAGCGCGGCGTGCCAAGGGCGTTTGCACACTGCTCCTACTGGTCATTGCGGCCTATGGTGTCGGCTGGGTGCTGGCGCAGCTTGGCGGAGTTGCGGAGATTCTGGTCTGTGCGATCCTGTTGGCGCAGAAATCGCTTGTGACCCATGTCCGCGCCGTCGGCGAAGGGCTACACGCCTCGCTTGCTGACGGGCGGGCGCAGGTGGCCATGATCGTCTCACGCGACACAAGCGACATGACCGAGGAGCAGGTCGCCCGGTCCGCGATCGAAAGCGCGGCAGAGAACCTCAGCGACGGCGTTATCGCGCCCGCTTTCTGGTTTCTGGTGGCGGGTCTGCCAGGGTTGCTGGTCTACAAGGCCGTGAATACCGCTGACAGCATGATCGGCTACCGCACCGAGAAACATCGCGATTTTGGCTGGGCCTCGGCCCGGTTCGACGACCTGCTGAACCTGATCCCGGCGCGCCTGACCTGCCTGATGATCGTGGCGCTGTCAGGCCAATGGGCGCGCTGGTGGGATATCCTGCAGGATGCGCGTCGCCATATCTCGCCCAATGCAGGCTGGCCCGAGGCCGCCATGGCGCGCGCGCTGGACGTCGCACTGGCCGGGCCGCGCAGCTATGACGGACAGTTGCGCGATTTGGCCTGGGTCAATGGCGATGCGCGCCGTCAGATCGGCGCGGCAGAGGTTTTCCGCGCATGCGACATGCTCTGGCGTGTCTGGGGGCTTGCGCTTGGCCTCGTCTCAGTGTGGGTTGGGATCAACGTGATCTTCTAAAGGACGCCACATGCGCTTTTTGTCCGGCCTATTCGCCGCCGCCCTGTTCGCCTCACCCGCCTTTGCGCAATGTGGCGGAGGGTTCAATTCCTTCGTCAAAGGGCTGAAGGCAGAGGCCGTTCAGCAAGGGTTCGATAAAGCGACCGTCAACGCCTTCTTCAAGGGCGTCCAACAAGACAACGCCGTTCTGAAAGCCGACCGCGCGCAGGGCGTTTTCCAGAAACCCTTCATCGACTTTTCGCGCCACCTGATCTCGCAGAACCGGATCGACCGGGGCAAGGCCATGTCGCAGAAATACGACGCGATTTTCGACCGGATCGAGCGCGAATATGGCATCTCACGCGGGGTCCTGCTGGCCTTCTGGGCGTTCGAGACCGACTACGGCGCGTTTCAGGGCGACTTCAACACGCGCAACGCGCTGGTCACACTGGCCCATGACTGCCGCCGCCCCGAGCTGTTCCGGCCCCAGATCTTCGCTGCCATCGAGCTGTACAGTCAGGGCAATTTCGACCCCGCCCGCACAACTGGCGCCTGGGCCGGAGAGATTGGCATGGTCCAGATGCTACCCCGCGACATTCTGGAAAACGGCGTCGATGGGGATGGCAATGGCAAAGTCTCGCTAAAAACCTCGGCCCCGGATGCGCTGATGTCTGGCGGCAAGATGCTGTCCCATTTGGGTTGGCAACCGGGCCAGCCCTGGTTGCAGGAAGTCACCGTGCCCGCGCAGATGGATTGGTCGTTGTCCGGCCCCCGCAAGCCGCGTTCCGTCGCCGAATGGCAAGCAATGGGTGTTCAGGCGCGTTCAGGCTCGCTGACCGACCTGCCCGCCTCGCTAATCCTGCCGCAGGGCCGCAACGGCCCGGCCTTTCTGGCCTATCCCAATTTCGACGTCTATTTCGAATGGAACCAGAGCTTTGTCTACGTCCTGACTGCCGCCTATTTCGGAACACGGCTGGAAGGCGCGCAGATTTACAATGCAGGCAATCCCGAGCCGGGCCTGAACGGCACGCAGATGAAGCAATTGCAGAGCAAGCTGCAAGCGCGCGGCTATGACGTGGGCAAGATCGACGGCATTCTGGGCGCGGGCACTCGGGCCGCAGTACAGGCGGAACAGGCGCGTTTGGGCCTGCCTGCAGACGCGTGGCCTACGGCTGACCTACTGAACAGACTTTAGGACAAGCTCTCCCTGTCGGTTGACCAGAACGTCAGCCGGGGCGCATGATGGGCCATTTTCCACCGGTCCGATTTTGTACCAAAGCCTGTTCGGGGTATGATTCCCTATCCATTGCGAAGGAGTTCATTGATGAATATTGAAATACTTCAGCCCCAACCCTTCGACATCGTCGGCCAGACAATCATGATCGCAGGCAACGCCGTTGGCTTTGAAGGCCATCTTTCGATCTCGGTCACCGAAGGTCATGTGGAATTCAATGGAGCCGCAACGGCTGGGGCAATTGCGCTTCGCCAGTTTCAGGCCACGCTGGAAGTCCCTGACAATCCGAATTTCCAACTCGACCGTCTTATCCTGACGGTAAAGGATGACAGCGCCGGTGGTGAGGGCGGGATTCCGACCGTCCATGTTCCGATCTTTTACGGTCCGCGCATTCTGCCGGGATATGTCGGGCATCGGAACTACACCGTCGCGCCCGGAGATACGCTGACGGCGATCTCTGTATCGCAATACGGCAATGCCGGACAGGTGTCGGTGATCCAACGGGCAAACGCGCATTTTATCAGCGACCCGAATGTAATATTCCCCGGTCAGGAGTTGAGGATTCCGATTGTCTGATCGCGCGTGAGTAACGGCAGACGGCTATTGCGCTTCGGGTCTAACTGGATACCGATCACCCTTTTGATCAATCAGAATCAGCCGCTCACCACTGCGCACATAAAGATCGCACCGGCTGAACCCGTTGCGATAGGCGATACAAACGCTGCCATCCTCGGCAATGGAATAGGTGCCAAAGGCGGATTCTCCGCTGGCGTAGGTGTAGGAATAGGCCCCTCCGGCCGAGTATTTGGACTGACCGTCGTCAAAAAAGGTCAAAGTCCGGCCAGCCAAGCCGTTCAGCTCTTCAAAGGTCAAAGGCACGTCTCCGGGCTTTAAGGCCCATTCGGCGGCAGAAAGCGGGCTGGCGGATAGCAGGGCGAGCAATAGAAAACGTATCATGCGGCCACCCTAGCCCGAAGCGGCGTGAAACAGGTATAACGTTGCAGTGAGGGGGTCAGGCGACCATCTGCTCGGCTTTTTTCAAATCGACCGAGACCAGTTGGCTGACGCCCTGTTCCTGCATCGTGACGCCGAACAGCCGATCCATCCGAGCCATGGTCACCGCGTGGTGGGTGATAATCAGGAACCGTGTGTCGGTCTGGCGGCACATCTCGTCCAGCAGGTCGCAGAACCGGGTGACGTTGGCGTCGTCCAGCGGCGCATCGACCTCATCCAGCACGCAGATGGGGGCCGGATTTGCGAGGAAGACGCCAAAGATCAGCGCGGTCGCGGTCAGAGTCTGCTCACCGCCCGACAATAGGCTGAGGGTCGAGAGCTTCTTGCCCGGCGGCTGGCACATGATCTCAAGCCCGGCATCCAGCGGGTCATCGCTTTCCACCATGACCAGATTGGCCTCGCCGCCGCCAAACAGGTGCTTGAACAGCATGGCGAAGTTCGAATTCACCTGTTCAAACGCGGTCAGCAGTCGCTCACGCCCTTCACGGTTGAGACTGGCGATGCCGCTACGCAGAGCCTTGATCGCCTCTTCCAGATCGGCCTTTTCACCGTTCAGAGTATCGAACTCTTCCTGTACTTCCTTGCTGTCTTCTTCTGCCCGCAGGTTGACCGCGCCCATCGCGTCACGTTGACGTTTGTGGCGGTTGACCTCTGCCTCAAGCGCGTCGGCGGCGGGCATCTGATCCGGGTTCACGTCCAACTGGTTCAGTAGCTGGTTCGGGGTCAGCTGCTGATCCTCGGCAATCCGTTCCGCCGCCGCGGTTACGCTTTCCTTAGCCGCATCACAGCGCGCCTCGGCCGCCGCACGGGTTTCGCGCGCCTCCGAGGCCAGACGTTCGGCTTCGCGCTCGGCCAGAACCACTTCTCGCTGCTGGGTTTCCGCCTGAGCCAGCTTGTCGGCGGCCTCGGCCCGGCGGGCTTCGGCGGCTTCGATCAACTCGTTCAGCTCTTCCCGCGCTTCGGCGATTTCTGCGGGGGCGGCCATGGCCTCGGAGAGTTCCTCCTCGGACCCCTCCTTGCGGTCGGCCAGTTCGGAAACCCGCTTTTCGGCGGTCTCCAACCGGTGCTTCCACCCGCTGAGGTCTTTCGTCACCTCCTGGCTGCGACGTGTCCGAGCCTCACCTTCGCGGCGCAACTCATCATGGGTCGAGCGATGGGTCAGCATGGTGATCCGAGCGGCTTCGACCGTTTGTTTGATGTCTTCGACCTGCGCGCGGGCACTGTCGAGGTCGCCCAGTTCGGCCAGCGCGGCTTCGGCCTCACGCAGTTGCGCACGGGCGGACATGGCGTCGTCCTTGTGGCGGTCCACAGACAGGGTCAGAGTTTCCAGCTTGCCCTGCGCCAGATTGCGATCTGCCTCGGCGCGCGACAAGGCACGGGCGGTTTCGGCCATCCGCTGATCGGCCCCGCGGCGCGCCTCACGCGCGCGACGGTCAGCTTCGGTGACATCGGCCAATTGCTGCGACAGGGCCTCATGCGCGGCGCGGGCGCCTTCGGCCTGCGCCTCGGTGCGGGCGAGTTCCTGTTTCAAGGCTTCCAGCTTGTTCAGCTGCTCCAATCGCAGGGCGGCAGCGCTGGGGGCATCTTCGGCCCAGGCGCGGAATCCGTCCCAGCGCCACAGATCACCCGAACGCGACACCAGCCGTTGCCCCGGTTTCAATGACGCCTGCAACCGCGCGCCTAGCTCTGCATCCACCAAGCCGATCTGCGCGATCCGGCGGCTGAGGCGATCCGGCCCTGACACATGCAGCGCCAAAGGTTCGGCCCCTTCTGGCAGAGGCTGATCCGCGTCGTAGCCCGCGACCTTAACCCAACCCGATGGCCCATCGCCCTCAACCAACGGCGCGCGTAGATCGTCGGCCAAAGCCGCACCCAGCGCCTTTTCGAAGCCCGACGCGACGCGCAGCAGGTCCAGCACCTGCCCGCCTTCGGCGGTGTCTCGTTCGACCAGCTTGGCCAGCGCGGTGGTTTCGGCTCGGATGGCCCCCAACTCACCCTCGGCCTCGGACCGTTGGGCCCGTGCCTCAGCCTCGCGCGCCTGCGTCTCGGTCCGCATCTCATCTGCGGCAGCCAGCGCTTCCTCGGCTGCTTCCGCGGCTTCCCGGGCCTCTTCTTCACCTTCTTGCGCCGCTTCAAAAGCTTCATCCGCGCGCGTCAGGGCAGACTTGGCTTCGTCCACCGCCAGCCGCGCTTTCTCCTCTTCGCCCTCAGACCGGGCTAGGGTCTTGCGGCTGTCTTCAACCAAGCGCTGCGCCGACTGGTGGCGCGCGACCAGGCGGGCCATATCCTCGGTCTGTTGAGACAGGTGGTCTTCGCGTTCCTGCAGGATGGAGGCCGCTTCGCGCGCCACCTCGGCGGCTCCGGCGACCTTTTCATCGTGACCTTCCGCAGCCTTGATCAACTCGCGGGCTTCCCATTGCAGGCGCTCGATCATTTCGCCCGCATCGCGGTTCAGACCCGTTTCACGTTCGATATCGTTGCCGAGTTGCTGAATGCGGTTGGTCAGCGTTTCAATGGTCTGGCGCGCGCGAGTTTCCTGATCCGAGAGCTGATCGCGCTGCACTTGCTGGCGTTGCAGGACGGCGGCGGCGATGGCCTCTTCCTCGCGCAGGGGCGGTAAGGTTTCTTCGATCTCGGCGCGTTTGGCAGCGGCTTCGCGGGCGGCAGCTTCAGCGCGTGAAGCTTCGGTGATCCGATCGCGCAGCTTGTCTTCGGCAACCTGGCGGGCGATATCGGCCTCTTTCCAGCGACGATAGAGCAGCATCCCCTCGGCCTGCCGTAGCTGTTCCCCGATCTCGCGGTAGCGTGCGGCCTGACGTGCCTGACGCGCCAATTGCGCAAGTTGGCCGCCCAACTGTTCCAGCACGTCATCTACACGGGTCAGGTTGGCCTCGGTGCCTTTCAGCTTCAACTCGGCCTCATGCCGTCGCTGATAGAGGCCCGAGATCCCGGCAGCCTCTTCCAGAATGCGACGGCGGGCACGGGGTTTGGCGTTGATCAGCTCGGCGATACGGTTCTGCCCGACCAGCGCTGGCGAGTGCGCCCCGGTCGAAGCATCCGCGAACAGCATTTGTACATCGCGGGCGCGCACGTCCTTGCCATTGGTCTTGTAGGCGCTGCCGACATCGCGGGTGATGCGGCGGATGATCTCCAACTGATCGCTGTCATTGAAGCCCGAAGGCGCCAGACGTTCCGAGTTGTCCATGGTTAGGACTACCTCGGCAAAGTTGCGCGCGGGTCGCGTAGCCGCCCCAGCGAAGATCACATCCTCCATCGCGCCGCCCCGCATGGATTTAGGGCGGTTTTCGCCCATCACCCAGCGCAGAGCCTCAAGAAGGTTGGATTTGCCGCAGCCGTTGGGACCCACCACACCGGTCAACCCGTCCGCAATGATCAGATCGGTCGGATCAACAAAGCTTTTGAAGCCGGTCAGTTTGAGTTTGCTAAAGCGCAAAGGCGGCCTGTCCCATGATTCCTAATACAAGGAAGTCTGCGCAACGGATTGGGGCCGAGTCAACGGATATGCGCAGGATATGGGCGATGGACCCGAGTTATCCACAACATCTTGGCAGTTTCACGCGCAATGCGACGCGTGCTAGTAGGGCGTACACTCAAAAACCTGATAGCCGGATTCCCCGGAATAACCATAGTTAACGCATTCATAGGGCCGCAAAAGCAGCGCGCCAAAGATCAGCTTTTCCCCCAGCTCCTGATCACATCCCAACACGCCCACCGCCACCGCCGCATCCCCCAGCACATCGAGAAGCGGGCAGCCCGAGACCTGCGCCATAGCCAGCGCCGCCCGGTCACGAACCGGCCCCAGCCGCGGCGCGTATTGAGAGTTCACCCGCACCGCCTCGGCCAATGGGCCGCGCACACGCACGTCAAAGACACTGCCATTCACCGCGATCCGCGTTGCAGGCATATCGCGGAAATGAGGCGAGCCACCCGAACAGGCAGCCAGCAACAGAACAGGAAGCAAGCGCATCATGCTGCCGTTCTAACATTGATATGGTTAACGAAGCCTTACTGATCGCCAGCACGCAGCACCTGCCCAAGGCGCCGAATGCCCTCGCGGATGGTGTCCTCGTCGGAGTTTGAGAAACTCAGCCGAAGGGTATTTTCACCACTGCCATCCGGGAAAAACGCCTGACCGGGCACAAAGGCCACTTTGACCGTATCCAGAGCCCGGGCCAAAAGCGCAGCACCGCTGGTCCCGGCGGGCAGCGTCAGCCACACGAACATCCCCCCCTCAGGTTTGGTCCAGGAGACACCCTCGGGCATATGCGCTTGCAATGCCGTCAGCATGGCATCGCGGCGCGCGCGATAGGTCTGCCGGACCTTCGGGATATGGCTTTCGAAACAGGCCTGCGCCACCTGATGCACAGCCATCTGGTTGATCGTGGCTGAATGCAGATCCGCCGCCTGCTTCATCAGAACCAGCTGCGAGATGATAGGTTTGGCCGCCACAACCCAACCAACCCGCAACCCCGGCGACAGAGTCTTCGAGAAACTACCGCAATAGATCGTCCGACAGGCCTCAATCGACCCCTTCCGCGCTTGCTCCAACGCCAGAATCGGAGGGATCGGCGCACCATCATAGCGCAGCGCCTGATAGGCCCCGTCTTCGATGACCGCACAGTCCAGATCCTCGGCCAGATCCATCAGCGCTTCGCGCCCGCGCAGATCGACGGTTTCACCTGTGGGATTGGAAAAGTCCGGCGAGAGATACGCGAATTTGACCCGTCCCGCGCCTGCGGCTTTTTGGTATTCCTCGGCCCCTTGGTTGCCGGGAATGCTGAGCCGATCGAAACGCGGCTCGTAGGCATTGAACGCGGAGATTGCACCCAGATAGGTCGGCCAGCCGACCAAGGCGGTATCGCCTGGAGACAAGAACAGCTTGCCCAAATAATCCAGCGCCTGCTGCGAGCCTGAAGTGATCAGGATGTTGTCCATATCACACGTGACCCCGATTGATGCCATATGGTCGACCAACCATTCGCGCAGCGGAGCATATCCTTCGCTCACCGAATATTGCAGCGCTTGTGCCTGCCGGCCTGGACCAAGGGCCGTCTGAAAGGCCTGCGCAAACGCGTCCGCCGGAAACAGGGCAGGATCGGGGATACCTCCGGCGAATGAGATGATATCCGGCTGATCCAGGAGTTTCAGCAGCTCCCTGATCTCGGATGCCTTCATGTTCTGTGTCCGAGTGGCGAATAGCGGATGTGTAGTCATTGGGCTCCTCCGATCTCAATGCGCGCAGCCTATGCGGACACTAAATAAAGTCAACAATACTGACCCAATGTTGCATACGATGTGAAGCCCTGTTCTTGAACCCGCACGCGCCCTGTGGTCATATGTTTTGACCAATTTCGGACGACCCTATGCCTTTTCAGAAAATCCAGACCGAGAAGCTATCGATTGCAGTAGTCCGGCAGATCGAGCTGCTGATCCTGCGTGGCATCCTACGCCCCGGCGAGAGATTGCCGTCGGAGCGAGAACTGGCCGAACGGATGGGTGTCTCTCGCCCGTCCCTACGCGACGCCATCGCCGAATTGCAGGAGCAAGGCTTGCTGACCGCAAAAGCCGGTTCAGGAATCTACGTAGCCGAGGTGCTGGGATCTGCCTTTTCGCCAGCGCTGATCCAGTTGTTTGGCAGCCATGAAGAGGCAGTGTTCGACTACCTCTCTTTCCGCCGCGACCTCGAGGGGCTGGCCGCCGAGCGTGCCGCGCGTCTGGGATCGACCAGTGATCTGAAGGTCGTTCAGGCGATCTTTGACCGGATGGAGGCCGCCCATGACCGCAACGCCACCCAAGATGAGGCGCAACTGGACGCGGACTTCCACATGGCAATCATCGAGGCCAGCCACAATGTGATCATGCTCCACATGATGCGGTCGATGTATGACCTTCTACGTCAGGGCGTGTTCTACAACCGCCAGATGATGTTCCAGCAACGCGCAACCCGCGAAGCCATCCTCGACCAACACCGGACGATTAACGCCGCGTTACAAGCGCGCAACCCTGCCGAAGCGCGTTTGGCGGTGGAACTGCATTTGGATTTCGTCGAGCGCTGTATGAAGGATCAGCAAAAGGCAGAACGAAATGATAAGATCGCTCGGCAACGGCTTGAACACAATAATTTCTCTAGATAGCGAGCTACACCAGATCGTCCGTCAGGTTTTGGATTCCCAGATTCGATCGTAGAGAGCCCCGTATTGGCTCGCGACCACCGAGGCGGCATACGTCACCTCAGCATGCGCGCGCGCTGCGGCCCCCATTGGGCTGATCTTCTGTTCCTCGTGCTCGGCCTGATGGTCGATTACTTTTGCCAATCCTAGCGCAAATTCCGCCGCTTCAAACGGAGTTGCGAGATGACCGCAGGATTCGGTTGGAACCAGATCAGGTAAGCCGCCAATGTTGAACCCGACAACGGGAACACCGCAGGACAACGCTTCTACGCCCGTATTCGGCAGGTTGTCCTGGCGAGAAGGCAAGGCAAACACGTCGGAGCTGGCGTAAACTTGACGCAGTTCAGCAGGTTCTGTCAAAGAGCCGGTGAAGTGAACAGGAAAAGGCAGATCAACACTGTGTGTGTCGGCCCCGAACACCAGTACGCGCACAAATTTACCCGAGTCATGCAAAGCCAGCAATGAGTCGCGCAGATGCGAGAACCCTTTACGTGGATCGCTGTCCCCGCCCATGGCTCCGAACGCGACGATCGGCGCATCGTCTGGCAAACCAAGTTTACGCCGGGCTTCACTGCGGTGCATCGGCTTCCAGACATCGATATCGATGGCATTTGGGATAACATGTACCGGCCAGTCCTCCATCAGCGCACTGGACGAGACGCATTCCCCCAACCAGCGACTTGGCGTCACAACATGAAAGGGCCTCCGCCAATTGCGCTTTTTGCGTTGCCACACCCAGCGGTTCAGATCGAATCCCCGGTCACCCGAGGCGTAGCCGTCCTGCCATCGCTGGCCTTCGGTGTAGTGTTCAGCTCCGCAGAACGGCCACATATCGTGCATTGTCCAGACAACCGGATGGACCAACGCCCCGACCTCTCTAATCGACATCAAATCCGAATTGATCCAGTGGAGGTTCAATATCTGACGCGGCTGTGCGTTCAGATGTTTACCGACCCCCGAAGCCACCGCACCAAGCGACGCCAGCCCATCGACTTGATCCTGTTGTTTGCGCCGCAGGTGACGCGCAATTTCGCGTTGAAGCACCCTACGCAGAGTCTTTCGCCCGGAAAAACGATGAATTTCCACCCCGGGCGCCCCACTGGCAACCGTCATCTGCGACTGCAACCCGGCTTGAAGGCAAGCAAAATGCAGCCGCCGCGCCGCAATTGCAGCCCCGCCTTCGCTGCTACTGAAACTGATGTGGTTGATTGTTTTCAATCTTCAATCTCTGAACAATTGCAATAAACGACGACGTAAAATCTTTGTTAAGCGGTGGGCCAACTGGGCAGTACCTTCGATCCTGAATTCAGATCAAAAATCCCTGACGAACGCACTGGCAACGGCTGCTCGACTAAGACAACAAGTAAAGGTAGTCCGTGGTCCCATTGCCGTAAACGCAACGATAACCTGCCGCGCAAAGGGCAGCATCTGCCTTGTCCACTCGCTCAAAGGCTATCTTACACGGAACGTTGAGTTCGTCATATTCCACACAAAT
The DNA here is from genome assembly GCF_056540865.1 of Ruegeria sp. AL11. NCBI lineage: Bacteria > Pseudomonadati > Pseudomonadota > Alphaproteobacteria > Rhodobacterales > Roseobacteraceae > Ruegeria > Ruegeria sp. AL11. Next base: position 28,962 of record NZ_JBQFXO010000015.1, on the reverse strand, counting down.
CTGCCGGGGTCTCAACCCGTCAGCCAAAAGCTGTTGAAGAACTTCAACTTCAGCCCCTTCGATATCCATTTTCAGTAGCGCTACATCGTTTGGATCGAGTTTGTTCTGCTCGAGCAACTCACGCATAGTGCAGGCTTCGACCGTGATGAAATCAGTGTCCGTCCGATAGTCATTCTGGAAGTTGACGATGGAGTGAGAGACATGCTCGGGGCTTGCTGGTTGATAGAACCGCAAGTTCGTGTGTTCGATCCAAAGCGCGACGGGTTCTAAATGCAATTGGCCCTCTTTGACGTCCTCCAAATCGTAGGCTTCGACTGGCTGGCATCCACCTTCGGCATATCCCTGCTCGCGCGACATTCCGAGGCGCTCTTTAAGCTCCTCGAAATGCGCAACTGCACGCGGCGTTGGGTCGGCAATAATGACGCGAGCGCCAAACTTGCGCGCGAACTCCACATCAAAGGAAGCATCTTCTCCCAGACCGGCGCTGACGATGGTCGATCCCTGCAGTTGCCCGTCATCATGAAACGTCCAAGCCCCGTAGTCTGAGCCAATTGTTACGAGGTTCAGTCCGGGAGCCGTCTTTACCGATTGCAATCGATGCTTGCGATACTTGCGACGATTGAATTTTTGAACAATCGACTTGATCATTTTGAAACTCTCCTGAGCAACCTGTGCCATTCCCGAGCCAGTTTCTCCGTCAACCCTGGACGTCGGGTGTAATAGGCCTTGAGCCTCGCCAGGGCGTCTGCGTCCTCGACAATGATGTCGGGAAACGGTGGCTCCGGATCGAGGTTCAGACTTTCGCGAAGATATGAATCGTTAACCACACCATGGCTACCAGACCCGTCAAATCCGATGTTCTTCGCATAAGAAAAATGCGGAGACAAGCACAGACCTTCGTTCTGAAAAATCGTGGCATACCAGAACACAGCCCATGTTTTTAGTTCGCCACGTTCGTTGCCAAGGACCTGCGACCAGAAATCATGGGCGCCGTCTAGATTGAAACGACGTATATCCTCATCCGAGAACTGGTCGATCAGTACCGCTGGATCACGCCTGAAATTACTCCAGCGATCAGCCCAACTTCCCCAGCCCCAACAACTCATGAAACGCCACAACGCTGCCCCTCTTAAATTCCGGTTTTCCGCGATATCCTCGTTATAGCCGGCGATGTGCCAGACCCGTGGCTCATCCTTATAACGGTCAAGGGCACGGTTCATGTAACTCAGAAAAGCCGGAGAGGTCACAACGTCATCCTCAACCACAATGGCCTTGCCATAGGCTTGCATGGTGGCTGTTACGCCGTCCTGAATAGACCGCGCCAACCCGGCGTTTTCTTCCCGCGCGTTTAAAGTCACCGACGCAAAACCGGTTTGCGCCTCGATCACTTTGCGCGTTTCTGCAACCTGTTGCTCTTCGTCTTGCGTGCGGGCACCGTCCAAATACGCGGTCAGCACAGTGCGCTCCGCCAATGGTGACGCCGCAAGCGCCCGTAGTGTCCGCGCTGTATGATCTGGTCGATTAAAAGCGAACAGGCAGATCGGGGCCGGATCGGAAATCGCAGGCTTTGCGTCAGTCACAGCGATTCTCCGCCGGGTTTTGTTTCGGGTATTTCATGGCAAAACTGCCTATATTCAGACTATCAATAAAGGAAACCCGAAAGCCAATGGCTTTCGGGCGCAGAGTCTTACTTGGTGCAATGTCTAGCCGGATCAGTGCAGCTTTTCACCGACATCAGCAATGGCCGCGTCGATCAGCTTGTTCGCCTGCGTCGCAGTCATCTGTTTCGCCAGAACGGCGTTTGCAGCAGATACCGCAACCGAGATCGCCTGATCGCGAACTTCCTTCACGGCCGAAGCCTCAGCCGAAGCGATCTGATCCTGCGCGGCCGCCAAACGGCGTGCGATGGATTTTTCCAGATCGACCTTGGCCTGTTCCGCTGCCAGAGACGCATCGTCCTTGGCCGCAGCTACGATGGCATCTGCCTGCGTCTGCACTTCCCGCTGCTTGCGCTCATACGAGGCCAGCAGGCTGCGCGCTTCTTCATGCAGGGCGCGGGCTTCGTCGAGTTCGGACTTGATGCCTTCGGCACGGTTGTCCAGAGCACCGCCGATCATGCCGGGGACCTTGAAGTAGAACAGAACCGCGATGAAGACGATGAAGCCCAGAAGAACGACAAAGTCGGTGTTGCCAAGCGAGAAGAACGGGCCTTTGGCCGCCAATGCGGGGCTGCCAGCGCCGAAGGTCAGGATAAGGGCAAGAGTGTTCCGCATGTCACTTATCCTTTCATCTGCGCGTCAACGGCATTGTCGATGGCTTTGGCATCTGCCTCGCCGCCCAGTGCAGTTACCAGTTCAGCCGCCGTATCCTTGGCAACCACTTGAATGCTTTCCAACGCACCGGCACGGATTTCGGCAATTGCCTTTTCCGACTCAGCCGCCTTTGCAGCGATTTCCGCATCCGCTTTGGCAATCGCGTCATCCAGACCAGACTGGATTTCGGCGCGGGCTTCCGCTGCGATACGCTGAGCCTCAGAACGGGCATCGGCCAGCGCCTTGTTATAGGCCTCTTCGGCCTCGACCGCCTTGGCCTTCAGATCTTCGGCCGCAGCCAGGTCATTTGTAATGGTCCCCTGGCGTTCAGCCAGGATTGCCGCGATGCGGGGCAGAGCCACGCGGGACAGGACCAGAAAGATGACGACCAGCGTAATGACCAGCCAGAAAATCTGGTTGGGGAACCAATCGAAGCAGAGCTGCGGCATCCCGATGGCAGAGCCATAGGAGTCGACGCACGAGCCAGCTACCTCTTCTGTAAGGGGTTCAGTCGCCATGATATCCTCCGTCGGAAACTTGTCTTTACAACAGGTGGGCCGCTATGGCTTGGACCCACCTGCGCGTAAGGATCAGGTTCCGCAGATTATACGGCGAACATCAGCAGCAGCGAGACCAGGAATGCAAAGATCCCCAGGGCTTCTGCGAACGCGATACCGATGAAGAGGGTTGCGGTCTGCGAAGCAGCCGCCGAAGGGTTGCGCAGAGCGCCGGCCAGGAAGTTGCCTGCAACGTTGCCTACCCCGATTGCGGCTGCGCCGGAACCGATTGCTGCCAGGCCTGCGCCGATGTGTGCGAGATCGCCTTCCATGATGTATCTCCTTACGAATTGGAAGTTTCGATGTTGGGTGTTCGGACCTTAGTGCGACGGATGCAGCGCATCTTTCAGATAAACACAGGTCAGAATGGTGAAAACGTAGGCCTGGATGAAGGCCACCAGGACCTCGAGACCATACATTGCGGTGATCGCCAAAACGGACACGGGCGAGATCACGGCAACCGCAGCGAAGCCTGCGAAAACCTTGATAACCGCGTGGCCAGCCATGACGTTACCGGCAAGACGAATGGAGTGGCTGACGGGGCGTACGAAGTACGAGATCAGCTCGATGATCGCCAGGATCGGGCGCAGTGCCAGAGGCGCGCTGGAAACCCAGAACAGACCCAGGAACGCGGCACCGTTTTTGACGAAGCCCAGAACGGTCACGGTCAGGAACACAGCCAGCGCCAGCGGAATGGTGACCGCGAAATGCGAGGTTGTAGTGAACGAAGTCGGGATTAGGCCCAGGAAGTTCGCGCAGACAATGAACATGAAGAGGGTCATGACGTATGGAAAGAACTTAACGCCTTCCTTGCCGCAGATGTCTTCCAGCATCTTGTAGACGAAACCGTAGGTCAGCTCTGCAATCGACTGCATACGTGTCGGAACAATCGCGCGCTTTGATGTGGGCAGAACCAGCAGCAGAACAACCGCGACGATCGCAAAGAACAGCCACAGGGTCACGTTGGTGATGGTGAACATGCCAACCGCGCCGTCGCCAAACAGCGGTTTGACGATGAACTGATCCATTGGGTGGAATACCAGGCTGCTGCCTTCTGCTGCGGTGGTCTCAGTTGCCACGTTCAGTCCCTCTCGTCCTTCTCGGCAGCCGTCGCCGCCATTTGTTTCTCTTGGGCCTCTTTCGCGCTGCGGAGCATAACCTTCACGCCCGCGACAAGACCCAGCAATGTGAACAGCACCAGAAAGATCGGGATTGTCCCGAGCAGGCTGTCCAGCCCGTATCCGATGCCAAATCCGATCCCCAGACCGGATACCATTTCGATGACCATCCTCCAGGCAAGCTCGCCTCCGGATACGTCAGCATCTGCACGGGGTTTGGGCTGTTTTGCCTTTTTCGCCGCGTCGATCTTGGCCTCAAGCTGCGCCATACGCTGCTTTTGGTCGTCATCGGTCACGGGCGTTTCCCTCGTACAGTCTTGAGGCTAGGTGCTAAGGGGCAAGGGGCGCAGAGTCAACGGGCTTGCGCACCCGAATTGACGCAGGTTAAAGCATTGATTTAAAATCATTAAACCATCCAAGCAAGATCGGTCAACTGCATAGGCAAAGGCCAAAATCGGGCAATCCGCCTAAAATGCCATATTCAACCCTTTGGTTGATCTTTGACTCCCGCGCCTTGGTGCAACCGCCGAACAATGCGCCCATCGATCAGCAAAAGCCCAACAAGGATCGCTGCCATACCAAGCAAATGCTCGGGACGCAGGGCCTCTTGCAACACCCACGTTCCCAGCAACAACGCCGAGACCGGCGCGATGAGGGTGACGGTTGAAATGTTCGTCGGACCCACTTTGGGCAACAGCCAATAAAACACGATGAACGCCGCCGAGGTCAGGACAAATCCGATCATCAGCAGAGACGCCCAGGTCTCAACTCGGGTGACATGGGGCACCCCCTCTTGCCAGAGGGCAAGCGGAGTGATCGCCAGTGTTGCTCCGGTCAGGGCCAAGGCAACAAGAACTACGGGCTGCATATCCCGGAACGCGCGCGCGAAGTTGACCGAGAAGGCATAGCAGACCGGAGCCAGCAGGATCAGCAAAATGGCCCAGAACTGGGAATCGGCCCCGGTATGCAGAACCGGCAGCGACAGCACGACAATGCCCGCGAACCCACAGACCACGCCCAGAGACTTCAAAAGAGTTGCCCGCTCACCCCCCGGCCAGAAATGCGACACGATGACCGCGAAGGCAGGCGTCGTTGCATTCACGATACCCGCCACGCCGGCACCAATATGCTGCTGGCCCAGCGCGTAAAACGCGAATGGCGCGGCATAGCTGAGCGCACCAAACCCCAGTAAGGCAATCGCGCGGTTGACTGACAAGCGTACGTTCAGACGGGCGCCAAAAACGTAAATCCAGCACCCCAGTGCTCCGAATCCGACCCGTCCCATGGACACGGAGAGCGGCCCGAGTTCGCGCAGCAAAATGGCGTTGAACATGAAAGACAGGCCCCAGCCGATGCCGAGGATACAGATCACCAGCCAGTACTTCAGCGGCATTGAGACACCCATTTGCAAGTCACAGCGCAGCATCGCAATGGGCTGCAAATTGTCAAACAAGTTCCTGCGTATTAGGAACGTGACATGTCTAGCGATCTCGATACTGTTTTTGCCGCTTTGGCTGATCCGACCCGCCGCACCATCCTTGCGATGCTGCTGGAGGATGACATGGCTGTCACCGATGTGGCCGAACCGTTCGAGATGTCATTGGCCGCGATCTCGAAACATCTGGTCATTCTGACCCGGGCCGGGCTGATCAGCCAGGAAAAACGCGGGCGGGTGAAATGGTGCAAGCTGGAGCCGGACGCCCTGCGCGTAGCCTCGGTCTGGATGCAGGGCTTCGGACAGTTCGAACCCGTCAATCTGGACGCGTTCGAACGGTTTTTGGAAGTCGAGCTCCCTTCGGGAGACGACCCCTAAGTCATCTGACCAAGAAGACCGACATTTTTGAATGCTGCGCCAGTTTCCCAGCGTGGCTCGTGAAGATGTAGTCGGTGATCCGCGGGGCGTGTGTGCCAACAACGATCAGATCCGCGCCAATCTCTTCGGCGGCTTTCGCAAGATCCCCGTCTACCTCGGCGGCGACATCGACAGAGTGGATATTGCGCGTCTCAACCTCGGTGCCACTTAGTTTGCCGATCTCGTCTGCCAGCGCCGATAGGCTTTCGGCAATCGCCTCATCCGTTTGCAAGGCCTCACCAGGCTGCATACCCGTCACGCTGACGAGGGTAACCTTGGCGCTCTGCCATTTGGCGATTTCAGTCGCGACTGCAGTTGCCTTCTGGACCTCAGGCGGCATGTGCAAGTCGACAGGGATCATGATGTGATTGTACATGAATTCCTCCTCTCTCCAGTTTTGAGATTAGAGGACACCGCAATTTAGGGCCTTGATCTGGCTCAACCCCTTCAAAAGGGCCAGTTTACCCCTCCTGACTGTATTCTACGTCGGTGATCACACCGGTCACATCCGCCCGACAAATCCAGGGTGCTTCAGCACCCGTCACAGAGACGCTCACGACCGTTCCCGTTGCCTCTGACTGGGTTGAGGTCGCCTGAACATCGCCAGATGCCACACCCGTTTCCGCCGATACCAGCGCCTCGCAACTGGCCTGCAGATCTGATCCCTTCTTGTCAGAGCCGCTCGGGGCACAGGCACAGAGGAAAAGGGCCGTTCCAATCACGAAAACTCGGGTCATTTTTTCATTCCTTTCGTGCAATGGTCGAATTCTGCCACAGCTATGATCAAGCACAAGAGTCACTCCGGCGCTGTTTGCGGAGCGGGCGCTTCGTCTTTCAAGAGCATGAGAAGCGCGAGGATGGTCAGCCCGACCCCACCAAGAATAAGGCCTGTCGGGATGCCGTTGCCCAGCGCGATCTCCCACAGGATCACCCAGCTTGGGACGAGATAAGTATACGCCATCACTTTGGCCGAGGGCAGGCGCAAAGCTGCGAACTGCACCAGCACGAAACTGACAGCTGTTGCAAAGAAGGACAGGTAGAACAGGCCCAGCCAAACGATACCCGGAAGGTTGGCCCAGTCGGTTGCAAGGATGTCGCGCCAGCCAAAGCCGGTCAGTAACAGGCACCCTGCGACGAGCGTGCCGAAGGTGAACACCACGGCCGGCTCGCCCCGGTTCAATTTGCGCACCATCGGGGTGTAGATCGCATGGGCGACACAGCCCCAGAAATAGATGATCTCACCTCCTCCGATCGAGAACGCCCGGAACGCCTGCCAATCAGCGCGAAAGATCACCCAAAGCGCACCTGCCGCGCCGACCACCAAGGCCAGAGCCATCCGGGGCGTTGTGACCTGACGCAACAGCGCCCACCCAGCGAAGGCGGCGATGACTGGCGTAAGGGTAAATACCGCAGCCGCGCTGACCGGGGGGGCGGTTTGCAGCCCGTAGAACATCAGCACGAAATAGGTGGCGAACAGCCCGCCCAGCACAAGATACCGCCAAGGCGCCTGCGCTGCACTGCGTGGCAAACCTGTGGTGGCCAATGCGGCAAGGCCGATCACACCTGCTGCTATCCCGAACCTCACCGCATTCAGCGCCGCCGGAGCGATCTCATTGGCGATGATCGACCCCAACGAGAAACTGCCTGCGACCAGGGCCGAGAAGACCAGCATGGCCAGATGGCCACGCGCTTGTGGGCTCATGGCAGCCAGCCCTTGGACTGGTCCTTCAGGAATTGCAGGAAAGACTGCACCTTGGTCGTACGATGCAGGTCTACATGGGTCACCAGCCACAGCTTGCCGGACCATTCCGGCAGTGGCTCCATGACCTCTTCGAGTTCAGGATGGCGCACGGCCTCCCACCGGGCCATGAAGCCTATCCCTGCCCCAGCCAGAACCGCTTCGCCACAGGTGAAGTTGTTGGAACACAGGAAAGTCATCGCCTCAACCGGTGCATTTGCCCGCAGCCAGCGCGAAAATGGCGCACGGCTGTTTTCGTCGTCATTTCCAACAAAGGCGTGGTTGCCAAAATCCTCGACGCCCGAAGGTTTGCCGCGCCGCGCGATATAATCCTTGCTAGCGTAGAGCCCGACTTCCTGCGCGACAAAGGGCTGTACCACGTTGTCTGGTTGATCGGGTGCGGCACCGGCACGAATGGCCACATGTGCCTCACCATATTCCAGTCGAAACAGACGATCCCCGGTCAGATAGCGCACGATCAGGCCCGGATGTGACTTCTGAAACTCGGTCAATGTCGGCACGACCAGAGGTGCCAGCGACGCCAGAGAGGTCACGACCAGCTCACCCGAGACATCATCGCCGCGCCCCTTCATGCGACCGACCAGCTGGTTGAACTGATCTTCGGTCGCTTGGGCCACGCGCAACAGGTCCTCACCCGCCTCTGTCGGAGTGTACCCCCGCGCATGACGCTGGAACAGCTTCACTCCAAGGCGCGCCTCGATGGCGTCGATATGGCGAATGACTGTCGCATGATGCACGCCCAGAACCTCGGCCGCGCCGCTGACCGTTCCCATACGGGCCACCTGATACGCGGTTCTGACTTCGTCCCAATTGTCCATCACGACCTCATAGTGTGCAATTTCAAACACTCAATGTTGACTTAGCCGAGTTTTGTTCGCTAGCGCAACGCTCATATTGGGAGCAGAGCGAAATTTCCCCAATGAGGACATCATGACCAAAACAATCCTGCATATGGACGCCTCGGCCCGCCGCACCGGATCAGCAACCCGCGACCTGTCGCATCGCGTCGTCCAGCATCTTGGCGCGGAACGCATCATCCGCCGCGACCTGGCCAGCCCCCTACCCCTGCTGACCGAGGACTGGATCGCCGCAAACTTCACCCCGGCAGACCAACGCGATGCCGTTCAGCGCGATCAATTGGCCCTTTCCGACGAGCTGGTGAACGAACTGCAACGCGCCGATACCATCGTGATCGGCCTGCCCATCTACAACTTTTCGGTCCCGGCGGCGTTCAAGGCATGGATTGATCTGGTTGCCCGAGCCGGTCTGACATTCTCTTATTCCGAGAACGGCCCCAAAGGCCTGCTGGAAGGCAAACGCGCCGTTCTGGCAATCGCATCAGGTGGCACAGCAGTCGGGTCTGAAATCGACTTTGCAACCGACTACGCCAAGCATGTTCTAGGCTTCATTGGCATCACTGACGTCGACGTCGTAGCTGCAGATCAATTGGCCATTGATGCCGACTCGTCGGTCAAAAATGCCCACAAAGCCATTGGTGAACTGGCAGCCTGATCAGGCTCTGGCCAAAGCAAAGCGAAACGTCCAATCTGCACAGCAGTAGCTTTCTGCGGATTGGGCGTTTGTCATGAAAAAGATCGGAATTCTTGGGGGCGTCGGCTGGGCCTCGACGGTGGATTACTACCGCGCGATTTCCGAAGGGGCGAGCCGCCACTTCGCCGCGCGTGGACACGGGTCCCCCCTACCCATTCCACCGATGACAATCGAATCCGTCACGCAAGCCAAAACACGGACCTTGCGCGGTGTGGCCGGCGATGAGGCCAGTTGGGCCGCATTCGACGCGGTGTTTCGCGAGGCGCTTCTGACCTTGGAGAATGCGGGATGTGATTTTGGGATCATCGCCTCAAACACTCCACACGCACGTCTTCATGCGATCCGGCAGGGCGTGTCGATGCCCATTCTTAGCATCTTCGACGCGACGGCCGAGGTCACCGCGTCAACAGGCGCGTCACGGGCGCTGGTTTTGGGCACGGCCGTGACCATGCAGGCGACCAACTACGCCGACAGGTTGGCCAAAGACGGCATCGCCGCGACTGATCGCCTGCCCGAAGCCGAAATCGCCGAGATGCAGGCCATGATCGACAGCGAGTTTTACGGCGGTGCGTCAGAATCCGCTCATGACCGGCTGCTGGCCTTTTGTAACAAGCATGCAGAACCGGGCACGGCCATCCTGCTGGCTTGTACAGAACTGCCGCTGGCTTTCCCCAACCATCTGGACGACCCTGTGTTCGAAGCCGACGGGCATTTGTTCATCAACCCGTCGGCGGCTCATGTCGCTGCTGCACTGAAACAGGCGTTGGAGGACTGACTAAGCCAGCCAGGTCACATCGCAACCTATCTGATCGAAGAACGCCAACAAATTCGCGCGCTCCATCGCGACGGTTCGGTCATTGACCAGCGGGTGCATGTAGATCACGTCGGCCTGCTGCGCCGCTGCGTCCATGAAGAACCGCACGTTATACTGCACCCCGTTGATCATCGCCAGCGGGCTGACTGCACCCGGACGGATGCCAAGGTTCTGCAACAACCGATCTGCCGAGCCAAAAGACAGGTTGCCGATCCCCAATTCAGCGCCTAGCGCTTTGAGATCAATCTCGCGGCTCTGCTCCAGCGTCACCAGATAGTTGCGCTTTTTCTTGTCGCGCAGATACAGGTTCTTCAACCGCAACGCATTCTCGCCCGGCACCATGAACTGGCCCTCAACTGCCTTCGCATCCTCAACTGTGCGCAGTGGCACATGAGAATGCAGCCGATACGCCAACCCCCAATCATCCAACTGCGCCAACAACGCATCGGAACTGAGCGGCAATGTGTCCTGAAAAGCGGATGATGCGTCCATGAAAGCCTCCTGTTTGACGCGCTAATCGCGCAACATGCGGGCGAATTCAAGCCACGACAGCCCTAGAATTCGATGCTAGCGTGCCGCCATGAAAGTCACGCGCAACACCCCGGACCAATTGATACTGTCCAATACACCCTGGCTGATGGGCATCATGCTGGTTGTCTTCATCCTCTGTTTCGTCGGCGCAGGCCTCTTCATGGCCACCGAAGGGGGTGAGGGTATCTTTTTTGGCATTTTCTTTGCCCTGGTCGGTGGAGGTTTGGGCTTTGGCGCCTTCTGCGTCTTTGTGCGACGCGTGCAGGTCATACTCGACCGTCGCACAAACAGCATCGTGATCCATCGCCAATCGATCTTTGGTTATGACACGGTGGAACATGATCTGTCGAACCTCTCCCATGCCGAGGTGGAGACCACCACCTCGAGCCGCAAAGGAACCTCGTCCAAGATGCATCGCCCCGTTTTGATTCTGGAAAAGGGCATGAGTGCTGGCCGTCACCCGATTGTCGAAGCCTATGTCAGCGGAGGCGGCGCACAGCGGATGGTCGATGCGGTCAATGTCTGGCTTCCGGCGCGCAAGGTTGACTCTGACACCCAATCCGCCTAAAGCCCCATCCAAACATCCGGAAGCGTATGACCTTCCGGTCCCTTGAGTCGTTCAGGGATCGCCCCCCACCAGCGAGTTTCGCCCGTGGGGGCGTTTGTGCATTTAACCGGCGCATCCTATGTAGGGCACGCCATCAGATAACCGGCATAGGAGGCCGAAGGCATGTTTGAAAATCTATCCGAACGCCTCTCTGGCGTCTTTGACCGGCTGACGAAACAAGGTGCGCTGTCCGAGGAAGACGTCAAAACCGCCCTGCGCGAGGTGCGAGTTGCCCTGCTTGAGGCCGACGTCTCGCTGCCGGTGGCGCGCGCTTTCGTCAAGAAGGTTCAGGAGCAGGCGACCGGCCAGGCGGTGACCAAGTCGATCACGCCCGGCCAGCAGGTCGTCAAGATCGTGCATGACGCGCTGGTCGAAACTCTGCGTGGCGAAGAAGACCCCGGCAAGCTGAAGATCGACAACCCGCCCGCGCCGATCCTAATGGTCGGTCTGCAGGGCTCGGGTAAGACGACCACCACCGGTAAACTCGCCAAACGCCTGAAAGAGAAAGAGGGTAAAAAGGTCCTGATGGCCTCGCTTGATGTCTATCGCCCGGCGGCGATGGACCAGCTGGCGGTGCTGGGGACTCAGGTCGGCGTCGATACGCTGCCGATCGTTCCCGGCCAGTCACCGGTTGATATCGCCAAACGGGCCAAGCAGCAGGCGACACTGGGCGGCTATGACGTCTATATGCTCGACACCGCGGGCCGTCTGCACATTGACGAAGTGCTGATGGACGAGGTCGAGCAGGTCCGCAATGTGGTTGACCCACGCGAAACCCTGCTGGTCGTCGACGGCCTGACCGGCCAGGTCGCAGTTGAAGTCGCCGAGGAGTTCGACGCCAAGGTCGGCATTTCCGGCGTGGTCCTGACCCGGATGGACGGTGACGGGCGCGGCGGTGCGGCGCTGTCGATGCGCGCTGTCACCGGCAAGCCGATCCGTTTTGTTGGTCTGGGCGAGAAGATGGACGCGCTCGAAACCTTCGAGCCGGACCGGATCGCTGGTCGTATTCTGGGCATGGGCGACATCGTTGCTCTGGTCGAAAAGGCCCAGGAAACGATGGAGATGGAACAGACCGAGCGCATGATGAAGCGCATGGTCAAAGGTCAGTTCAACATGAACGACCTAAAAATGCAGCTGGAACAGATGATCCAGATGGGCGGCATGCAAGGCATGATGGGAATGATGCCGGGCATGGGCAAAATGGCCAAGCAGATGGATCAGGCGGGTCTCGACGACAAAATCCTGCGTCAGCAGATCGCCATGATCCAGTCGATGACCAAACGCGAGCGCGCCAACCCGCAGCTGTTGCAGGCCAGCCGCAAGAAACGGATTGCAGCGGGTTCGGGAATGGAAGTCAGCGACCTCAACAAGCTGCTCAAGATGCACCGGCAGATGTCGGACATGATGAAGAAGATGGGCAAGATGGGCAAAGGCAAGATGTTGAAACAGGCCATGAAGGGCATGTTTGGCAAAGGCGGCCCCTCGCCCGAAGAAATGGCCGCAGGTATGGACCCCAAGGCACTGGAACAGGCGGCCAAGGCCATGGGCGGCAAGATGCCCGGTGGCCTGCCTGGACTGGGCGGTGGCATGGGTCTGCCCCAAGGCCTCAGCGGGTTTGGCAAGAAGAAGTAATGACTGCCCTCACGCTTCATATCCCCCAGCTTGAGACCGAGCGCCTGATCCTGCGCGCGCCGTCCGAGGCTGATCTTGACGCAGACACCGCGTTCTTCGCCAGCGAAGCTGCGAAGTTTGTCGGCGGTCAGATGCGCAAGGATGAGGTGTGGCGTGTAATCGCGTCTCTGCTGGGCCACTGGTCGCTGCGCGGCTACGGATACTGGAGCGTCGATGAAAAAGACACCGGCAAATATCTTGGTCGTGTCGGTCTATGGTGCCCCGAAGGCTGGCCTGAACCCGAGGTTGGCTGGACGCTCCTGAACCACGCCACTGGCAAAGGATACGCGACTGAGGCTGGGTTTGCAGCGCGCAGCTACGCATACGATGTTCTGGGTTGGGACACTGCGATCTCGCTGATCGACCCTGAAAACCATGCCAGCATCGCCGTTGCCAAACGTCTGGGCGCACAGTTCGAATACATCTACGAGCATCCCAAGTATGGGACCTCGGAAATCTGGCGGCACCCTGCCCCGGCGGATCTGGTGAACGGTGGAATGGAGGCCTACGCATGACCTCTTTCACTATCCCCACTGTCGAAACCGAACGTCTAATCCTGCGCGCACCGCATCAGGACGACCTGCCCGCGATGACCGCGTTCTTCAAAACAGAACGTAGCTATATGGTCGGAGGTCCGAAGGATGAATTGGGCAGCTGGGACTCGCTGGCCAAACGGCTGGGTCATTGGGCGCTCAATGGCTTCGGCCTGTGGCATCTGACCGGAAAAACGAGCGGCGCGTTCGTTGGTTGGGCGGGTATGATCTTTGCTCCGGGCTGGGATGAGCCGGAATTGGGCTGGACCCTGATGGAGCAGGCCGAAGGCAAAGGTCTGGGCTTCGAGGCCGCACAAGCCGCGCGCCGCTACGCAGCCCAGCATCAAGGCCTGAACGGCGTGATGTCGTACATTGCCCATGCAAATGACCGCTCGCGTGCTTTGGCCGAGCGTCTTGGAGCCACGTATGAACGCGAAGCCGAGTTGCTGGGCAAGAAAGCCCAGATGTGGCGTCACCCGCTTATCACCGTTTCTAACACTGCTTTGACCTCCGAAAGGATCGGCCAATGACCAACCCCGTGACACAGGCTGCGACGCTGCTGAAAGAGCATCGCGAAAGCATCGATCGGCTGGACGCGATCCTTGTCTATACGCTGGGCGAGCGGTTCAAGCACACGCAGGCCGTTGGCAAACTCAAGGCCGAACACGACCTTCCCCCGTCCGATCCCACGCGCGAAGCCGCTCAGATCGAACGGCTAGAAGACCTGGCGAAAGAGGCCGATCTGGACCCCGACTTCGCCAAGGCTTTTCTGAATTTCATCATTCAGGAAGTCATCCGACACCACCGGAAACATCAGGAATAACCCCTTTTCCAAGAATACCAAGAATAGCCGGACAAGACCCCGGCGAACGCCATCTTAAGGAGATACCACAATGGCAATGAAAATTCGTCTCGCCCGCGGCGGCTCGAAAAAACGTCCTTTCTACCGCATCGTTGCTGCTGATAGCCGCATGCCCCGTGACGGCCGTTTCATCGAGAAACTCGGTACCTACAACCCGCTGCTGCCGAAAGACAGCGAAGAGCGCGTGAAAATGAACATGGAGCGCATCCAGTACTGGCTGGATCAGGGCGCTCAGCCTACCGACCGTATCGCACGCATGTTGGAAGCTGCTGGCACTCGTGACAAAGCCGAGCGTAGCAACCCCAACAAGGGTACTCCGGGCAAGAAAGCCCAAGAGCGCGCAGAAGAGAAAGCTGCAAAGGCTGCTGAAGCGGCCGAAGCTGCTGCTGCACCGGCTGAAGAAGCTGCAGCAGAAGAATAAGCAGGCCGACGCGTGCAGGATCAGGCTTTCACCGACGATTTTCGCACGCAGTTCGATCTGTTGATGCGGCTCCGGCGCGATGTGCGTCGGTTCCGCACCGACCCTGTGGACGAGGCAGTGCTGACGCGCTGCCTCGACGCATTTCTGCTGGCCCCTTCGGTGGGGCTCAGCGAACCCTGGCGCGTGATCCGCGTCGAAAGCGAAGCCGCGCGCGACGCGGCGCTCAAGAATTTCCAAACCGCCAATGCGGACGCTCTGGCCGGGTATTCCGGTGAGAAGGCACAGCTGTATAGCGGCCTCAAGCTTTCGGGCATGCAGGAAGCGCCGGTGCAATTGGCCGTGTTCTGCGATGACACCACCAGCAAAGGTCAGGGTCTGGGCGCAGGCACCATGCCCGAGATGCGACGCTATTCGGTTGTCTCGGCTATCACCCTGTTCTGGCTGGCCCTGCGCGCGCAGGGGCTGGGGCTGGGCTGGGTTTCGATCCTGGACCCCGACCAAATGAACACCGATCTGAACGTCCCAGACAACTGGCGGCTGATCGGCTATTTCTGCG
This sequence comes from Ruegeria sp. AL11, assembly GCF_056540865.1. Taxonomy (NCBI): domain Bacteria; kingdom Pseudomonadati; phylum Pseudomonadota; class Alphaproteobacteria; order Rhodobacterales; family Roseobacteraceae; genus Ruegeria; species Ruegeria sp. AL11. The sequence continues at coordinate 13,818 of NZ_JBQFXO010000015.1, read as the reverse complement.
TTGGCTGGCCGGAAGAAGAATCCGACACGCCCGAGCTGGAACGGGCGGGTTGGGAAGACCGAGACGAGACTCTGCCAATCGAGGTGCGATAGGCCTATGTTCGGATTGATACGGCTTCCCATCCTGTTGCTGATCGCATTTATTGTCGGCGTGTTCTTTGAACGCAATAACCAGCGTGAAGCCTGCGAAGTGATCGGGCAATGGCGGAACGGACTATGTATAACGGAAGGCTCAAATGAGTGATCTGATCTGCGTTGGCAGCATTGCGGGCTCATACGGTGTGCGCGGCGAGGTGCGGCTGAAAAGCTTTTGCGCCGTGCCAGAAGACATCGAAGCTTATTCGCCACTGACCGACGAAGACGGCAAAGAGCGATTTCCCGTAGTACTCACCCGCGCGATCAAAAACGGATTTGCGGCGCGTCTGGGCGGGGTCGAAACCAAGGAAGAGGCGGACGCCCTGAACGGCCTGCGCCTGTATGCTCGGCGGGATCAACTGCCTTCGCTGCCGGATGACGAGTTCTATCACACCGACCTGATCGGGCTTGAGGTCTACGACACCGGCGGCACCCTGCTGGGCCGGGTCAAATCGGTCCAGAACCACGGCGCGGCGGATTTGTTGGAATTGCACGGGCCGGGTCTGAAATCGACTGTCCTGCTGCCCTTTACTCTGGACGCGGTTCCTACAGTTGATCTGGAGGCTGGTCGCATCGTCGCTGATCCGCCAGAAGGCCTAATCTGATGCGGCGCGTTCTGCTGCATCTGGGGTTGCATAAGACAGGCACCACCGTTGCGCAGTCGTTTCTCTACAAGAACCGTCAACTGATCTGGCCGCATTTTTCACTGATCCTGCCCTACAAAACCCGTAAAACCGGACTTGCAGACATCGCCACGCGGCATTCGGTCTATCGCATGAACAGTACCCTGGCCGAGTTCGAAACAGGTGTACACGCACTTCTGGATCCTATCGACTTCGGCACCAGTCGCGGCCTGATCCTCAGCGAGGAAAACTTTGCTGGACTGCGCCCCAGTCGCAACGGCGCCGAAGGCTACGGGGCGACCCCGGAATTGGCGACGACGCTGGTTGAGCGGGTGACAGAACGGCTGGGGCCGGTCGACCTCACGATCTATCTGTCCTTGCGACAGCGTGAGGATTGGATGCGCAGCCTCTGGGCACATGATCTGCGGCGGACACGGCTGGTGCAGGACTATGACGGCTTCCGAGACGCGCTGAACGACCTCCCCTCCCCGAAAGAGACAGCCGATATGCTTCAGGACCGGCTGCCGCTGGTCAAGGTCCAGACCGAGTGGATGGAGGACCTGCGCAAGCGGCGCTTTGGTCCAGGCGCTCCGTTTGCGGCATTTCTGAATCTACCACGCGAAAAGATGTTAAAACTGGTCGCGCCGGAGCCGCACAAGGCCCGCCCGACTGATGATGTTCTGCTAGAATTGCTGGAGTTGAACCGTTCCGCGCTGGACGATGCGGCTTTGATGGCGCAAAAGAAGGCCCTCATCAAACGCGCCAAGGACGATCTGGTTGCCCAGTCATGACAGATACACCAAGCAAATCCCACGGTCGCAAGGCCATCCGACCCACTCTGCAACCGCGCGAGTTGATGACTCCAACGCCGGATCTGCACGGCGTATGGAAAGCCAAGATCATCACCTTGTTTCCCAGCGCTTTTCCCGGCGTTCTGGGCGAAAGCCTGACAGGTAAGGCTCTTCAGGAAGGGCTTTGGCAGCTGGAAACTGTTGATCTGCGGCAGTTCGGGATCGGCAAACACCGCAATGTGGATGACACACCCGCAGGCGGCGGCGCGGGCATGGTGTTGCGGGCCGACGTATTGGGGCCTGCCATCGAACAGACCATGGCCGGTATCCGGGGCAACTGGCCGCTGATCTACCTCAGCCCGCGCGGCAAGCGCATGGACCAGCGGATGATGCAGAATCTGGCGCGCTGCGACGGGATGACCTTGCTCTGCGGCCGTTTTGAAGGCGTGGACGAACGCGTGTTGGAGCATTACGGCGTGCAAGAGGTCAGCCTCGGCGATTTCGTCATGACTGGCGGTGAGATCGCAGCGCAGGCTCTGATCGACGCCACCGTGCGGCTGATCCCCGGCGTGCTCGGCAATCAGGACTCGACCGAGGAAGAGAGCTTTTCCTCAGGCCTTCTGGAACACCCACAATACACCCGCCCCGCAGAATGGCACGGCCGCCCGATCCCTGAGGTCCTGATGTCCGGCCACCACGGCCGCATCGCCGAATGGCGCCAACAAATGGCCGAGGACATAACGCGGGAAAGGCGGCCTGATGTGTGGGACGACTACCTTCGTACCAAGCAGAAATCTTTCAAATGACACAGGCGACTGTGGCCCGCAAACCGCAGGTCCACAGTTAAAGCTGATGCTAATTGCAGTTGAGGAAATCGCGGGATACTCATCCCTGAGTTTTGCGATGGACTCAAAAAATTCGCACATTTGAAAGAACGGGAATTCATGAAAAAGCTAATACTTTTGGGCTGCGTACTTGTCTCGGCATGTGCAACCAGTGCTTTGGAAGACTCCGTGCCAACTCAGGCCGGACACAATATGGCATCCGCTCGAAACGCGGTATTGTCTTGCTCGAACGAAGCTGACATCGGCGGGAATGCCGCAGTGATCGGAGCCTATCCCGCCTTCATCCTGATGTCGTCACCTTTGGTCGGTTCTGTGCTTGCATATGGCAGCCGATACGAACTCAGGGCGCAAGGCGAGATGGATCAGGTAGACCGATGCCTTAGCGAGCGTGGCTTTGACCGCCGCGTGCTGACCCAAGGAGAAGCGTTCTGGCTGCGCAATGCCTACGGTGAGGAACGCGTGCGCAGGCTAGATCACCTTGTCGCGGGCGGCACCGTGGAAAGCTACGCGGCACCTCAATCCTAAGGCGTCTATCCTTTCCACTGCGCCCAAATCTCGGGCGGGCCGCTGAAGACGTTTATGTCGACCTTACCCTGAACCCCCGGCACCAGCCCGGTGCCAGTGTATTGCCAGAACCTCCAGACCGCGCCGGGATAGACCTGGCGAGGATGTCCCGCGACCGAGCGCAACCAGAACTCGGTCTTTGACAGCCGTCCGATGTCGGTATCCTGGTAGAAATCCACAGTCGTGTAGACGATGGGTCGGCGACCATAGTGCCGTTCGAGGATATCGAGAAACTTTTGCGCCTCGGCCCGGACGATTTTGCCATCAGGGCGCAGGGTGCAGGTTTTCGAATGCGGCGTCCATTCCATGTCCAGCACATGCGGCAGGTCTGCACCTTTCGGGACGTTCTGAATGAACCACTGCGCCTGTTCGCGGGCCGGTCGGCAGAAATAGTAATAGTGATACGCTCCCCACGGCACACCCGCCGCCTGCGCGCCGCGGCGATGTTCGTCGAACATCGGGTCGGTAAAATCACCCCCCTCGGTCGCCTTCATGAACACAAAGCTGACGCCCGAGGCCTTGGCCTGACGCCAGTCAATCGGCCCCTGCCAACGCGAGACATCCAACCCGTGAACCGGATACAGGCCGGGATGTCGCCCGTCCCAGTCATGGGGGTCGGCATCGCCAAAATCGGGGTAGATCACGGCGGGCGCGGTCCGGTCCACGCCCGGTGTGGCCTCTACGACCTGCGGCGGAGGTCCTCTGCGTCCGCAGGACACCAAAACAGCGGCTGCCAGGGCCAGCATGATTGCAAATCGGGTCATTGTTTCAGCCTGAAATAACTGCTCTTGTAATTGACCTCAGAATGCCTGATCCAACGCACAAAGCAACGGCGCATTCAGGAATTGGCAAAATCCCACCGCCAGTGCCTGCGATTTGGGCTTGATCCCTGTCCGCAAACCCCCTAAAGCAGCGCAATCCGGTGCCGCGCGATGCGACTCCGGTGTTTTGGTTTGTTTCATGGCGCACCGCTTAGCTTTCTTCGGCCAACGCGTGTCAGGGCAGACCGGACCAAAGGAACATTCGATCTGACCTCTGGCGGGCTGTACGCAGGACCCGGTGAAGACCAAGAGCTCTCAGGCCGTGCCCAAACTTCGTGGACCAACCACGAGCAGATAGGAGTGAATGCGATGGACCTGATCGCACAGCTTGAGGCGGAACAGATTGCCGCCCTGGGGAAAGACATCCCCGATTTCAAAGCCGGTGACACCGTTCGTGTCGGCTTTAAAGTGACCGAAGGGTCGCGTACCCGTGTGCAGAACTACGAAGGTGTCTGCATCGCGCGTAAAGGTGGCAACGGCATTGCCGGTTCGTTCACCGTTCGCAAAATTTCGTTCGGCGAAGGCGTGGAGCGTGTATTCCCGCTGCATTCGACCAATATCGACAGCATCACTGTTGTTCGCCGTGGCCGCGTCCGTCGCGCCAAACTGTACTACCTGCGCACCCGTCGTGGTAAATCCGCACGTATCGCAGAGGTCACCAACTACAAGCCCAAAGCTGGCGCCGAAGCGTAAGGAACGGAAAGATGAAAAAAGACATCCATCCCGATTATCACGTCATCGACGTCAAAATGACCGATGGCACCGTTGTTCAGATGAAATCCACCTGGGGCAGCGAAGGCGATCAGCTGGCTCTGGAAATCGACCCCTCCGTGCACCCCGCATGGACCGGTGGCTCGTCGCGCCTGATGGACGCCGGCGGCCGCGTGTCGAAGTTCAAAAAGAAATACGAAGGTCTGGGCTTCTAAGCCTTATCGCGTTCGGTTTCGAAAGGCCGTCCCTTGGGGGCGGCCTTTTTTGTTTCCGACTAAATGCATGATGCACGCCACGCTGACTTGTTTCCAAAATGAAATCGGATCGATAACTGTCTTACTTCGTCAGTTCCACTGCACTGTGCAGCGGCGGCACTGGTCCGCGCAGAAGCAGCAGCGCCAAAACCATCCCGATCAGAGCGGCAATCGCGGCGACCACCATCGCGCTGTCAAAGGCGTTGTCCTGCAAGTCCCTTAGAGCCTCAGCCAGAGCTGTTCCTGCCGTCGGTTCTAGGCTGGTGAGTAACTGCTGGACCTCGCCAGGTTTGCCGTGGGTCAGCGCATGTGCCAGATCAGCACGCTGCGTTGATCCGGAGGGCAGTGCGTCAATCACTTCGGACAGGCCCCGGCGTGTGGTAATGGACTCTGCCAACCCACCGACCACTGCCCCCAAGGTGGCTCCGAAATAGAGACAGGCGTTAATCACGCCTGAGCCCTGCCCAACATGCTCTTCGGGCAGCAGGCGCAGGCCAAGGCGCGGCAGAAGCGAGAAACAGATGCCCAACCCGATCCCGACGATCAGCAGCTTCCACCAGATCTCGGAATATTGCGTGGTATTCGAAACTGTCGTCAGCAACAGGAACCCACATCCCATTGCCCCCAGTCCGATCGCAACCGGCCACTGGAAACTGTAGGGTGCCAGAAACCTGGGCGCGGTGACAGATATGACGAACATGCTGAGGCTTAGCGGCATGATCGCCAATCCCGCGCCAATGGAGGTATAGCCAAAGGCATCCGGCGATTGCACAAACGTGTTGAAATAGACAAAGAAACAGAAAAGCGTGAAACCGGTAAAGAACATTCCCGCGGCGGCCATGAAATAACGCGGATGGCGGAAATACCGCAGCTCGATCAACGGGTCATCACTGCGACGCGAGACAATGACCAGCAGGACGGTCGCCAGAGCCGCCACAGCCAGCGGTATTAGCGTCAGTGGCGTGCTCCACCCGCCGCTTTCCCCATTGCTAAGCGCAAAGGACAGCGGCCCGAGAAACAACAGAATGGCAACTGCTCCGGGATAGTCGAAACGTGCCCCGGCAAGGCGTGTGTCAGGCACGTACTTCCGTTTGCTGACATGCAACCCAATTGTGAAGGCCACGACCAGTAGAACTAGATCTGCGGCAAACACCGCGCGCCAGCTAATGTAATGCCCAAAGGCACCGCCTACGATGGGACCAACGCCGATAGCCAGCCCGACGATAGCGCCCCAGAAACCGGTGACACCGGCTCTCTGTTCCTCAGGTGTCGCCGCTGTCAGCAGGGAAAGAGAGGTTCCGAACAACGCCGCTGCCCCCGCGCCTTGCGCACCGCGCCCGATTAACAGCATCGTTGCGTCTTGCGCAAACAGGACCGAGCCAGATCCGAAGGCAAAGACGACCATACCAAAGAAGAAAACCCCCATCTTGCCAGTGATATCGCCCAGACGACTAACGATGGTAACAAGAGAGGCGCTGGCGACGGTATAGATCGCCATTACCCATTGCAGGCCAGACGGTGTCAGGTCGAATTCGGCTTTCAGGTTGGGCAGGATCGTCGCAACGGCGGTGGTGTTAAACCCCACAACCATCATGCAGATTGCCGTCATCGCCAGCACCACGCGGGCGCGGGCTTGTGGGGTTACGTCTGTCGGCGTCTTTCCGTTCATCGTGTCACCCTGAGCTTGTAGCTCTTTACCGCAATTTATCAGTAGACTAGCGATTTTTGCAGCTACGCATAGGGCTTACGTCAAATCCAGTAGGTCAGTGCCAGCGGTAGAACGAGTATGGTGGTCAGGGTAGACACAAGGATGAACCCGGCGACATCCGGGCCGTATTCCGGTACGTGCTGGTCGATGAACAGGTATGTCGCTACCGAGGATGGCATCAGGCAGCACAGGATCAGGGCGCCACGCTCGGCACCTGTGAAGCCGAAGAGCCAGACCAGACCCATGGCGATGCCCACAGCCATGACCAGATGCAGTCCGGTCAGCAAGACGGCACGCCCCAGACTGGCAATCCTTAGCGTCGCCAGCGAGTGGCCCAGTGTTAGCAACATCAGAGGGATCGACAACCCGCCGAGGATATCGAAGGACTTGGCAATCGGTTGCGGCAGGCTGGTCCCTGTGGCCATCAGGATCAGCGACAGGGCCACGGCATAGATGATCGGTGATGTGACCAGCTTTCTGACCGAGAACACTCCCGCCGGGATCCACATGCCAACGGTAAAGATGCTGATCAGGACAACGACGACAAAGGCCATTGTATAGGCCATCCCCGCATCACCCAGCGCCAGCAGAGTGATCGGTAGGCCAATATTGCCCACATTCCCATGCATCAGAGGCGTCAGAAACGCCCTTACGGGCAGGCGCAGAAACCGCAGCGCCACAAAACCCAGTACGCCAAAGCTGGCCACCGCCAGCGCGGCGGCGCTCATCATATCCAGAAACGTGCCCACATTCAGCTTGGTGCCTGCCAGATGCGATAGGATCAGGGTCGGATAGCCGACCCGCGAGACGATCCCTCCGACCACCTTATTGTCAAACGGAGACTTGGTAAGAGCCAGCCCATACCCGATGCCCACGCAAATCAGGACCGGTAAAACCACGTTCAGAACGCTCAGGAACAGTTGCTCCAACCGGTATCCTCCTGTCCGATCCCCGATTGAACAGTGAATCACGGACCCGGTTTTGGCAAGCATGGCGTTCTAAACTGCCAAAGCGATTGGGTTTTCCAAATTAGAGCCTGTTATTGGTCGAAACAACGCTCCGAGGTTCTTTTCATCCCCGCTGACACAACATATAGTGGCTCCTAACAACGTGTGGACAAACACGGCAGGGCTTGGGAACGACGGCATGGCACATATCATTGTAGTGGGGAACGAAAAGGGCGGCGCAGGCAAATCGACCGTTTCCATGCATGTGGCCACCGCTCTGGCGCGTCTGGGCCGCAAGGTCAGCACGCTGGATCTGGACCTGCGGCAGCGAAGCTTGGGACGCTATTTCGAGAACCGGGCGAACTTTCTGAAAAACGCTGAGGCAAGCCTGCCCAGCCCGCGCCACCACGACCTGCCTGAGATCGATGCCAGCACCCTGAAACCAGGCGAGAACATCTATGACCATCGTCTGTCGGCGGCTGTTTCGCAGCTTGAGAACGACAGCGATTTTATCCTGATCGACTGCCCTGGCTCACACACCCGCCTCAGCCAAGTGGCGCATTCGCTGGCCGATACGCTGATCACACCGTTGAACGATAGTTTCATTGATTTCGACCTGTTGGCCCGGATTGATTCCAAGGGTGAAAAGATTCTTGGCCCTTCGGTCTATTCCGAAATGGTGTGGAATGCGCGGCAATTGCGAGCGCAGGCTGGCTTGAAACCGATTGACTGGGTCGTCGTACGCAACCGCGTGGGTACTCAGCGCATGGTCAACAAGGAAAAGATGCAACGCGCGATTGAGATGCTGTCGCAACGCATCGGGTTCCGCGTCGCTTCGGGCTTTTCCGAGCGGGTCATCTTCCGCGAGCTCTTTCCCCGTGGCCTGACTTTGCTGGACCTCAAAGATATCGGCGTCAAACAGCTGAACATCTCGAACATCGCCGCGCGTCAGGAGCTGCGCGACATGATGCGCGAGTTGAACTTGCCCGGCGTCGAGATCGACTTCTAAGCGCTATTTGAACCGCTTACTCGCCAGACCTGGCAACCCCAATCGGGCACTACAGCCTAAGACGCGCGGCGGTAGCGCTCGAATGTTATCCAGACAGTGTCACGAGAGATCTCGGCAAAGCGGCACTTCTTGAGGATCGATTGGGACGCAATATTGCTCTCGTGCACAACCGCAAAAAGCCGACTAATCTCAGGGTTTAGACGCAAGCACTGTGTGCAGAATTGCGCTACGATGGAGCTGGCATACCCTTTGCCCCAATGCTGCTCGCCGATCCAATAGCTAATTTCGGCGCTGTCTTGTCCCACCCTCAGCATTCTGGCTTGCCCGATGACAATGTCGTCTACCGTGGCGGCCAAGACTTCGTGATGGTCTTCACCCGTCAATTCGATCAACTGTCGCGCGTCATCCTCGCTGATTGCACCCGGGTATCGATCGGGCAAATATTGCCACAATCGTTCTGACGAGAGCATGGCAGCATAGTCAGCTGCATCCTGCGCCTGCCAGGGACGCAACCGAATTTGCTGAGATTGAGGCCGGTTGGAGGCTTCAGATATGTCATCCTCACAGAGCAGAGGTACCCATCCGATTTGCACAGGATCATATGCCAATTCGATGCCACGCATCTTGCACCAGTCAATTTCGTCCCGTGAAAGGACACCCTGCGATCGCGAAGTTGGCAAGTGGACTGAGGCTAGAAACGCACGGACATCGTCCGTTTTGGCAAATTCGTTTTGAATATTCATGAAATCCTCCGAGCAAACGCACCAAAAACAAGCGCTCTAAAACAGGTCACGCTCTAATGATGGTTGTTTCAGCTCAATAAAATAGCCTATTGTGCAAGAAACTTTGATTGGAAAAACCTATCAATGAGCTTGCAGCTGACACTAAAACAACTGGCTTACTTCCGAGCGCTGGCCGAAACTGGTCACTACAGAAAAGCCGCTGAGCGGATAGGCATCAGCCAGCCATCTCTCAGCCTGCAGATTGCCAATCTCGAAGCCGCGCTTGAACTGAAACTGGTCGAGCGCGGCAGAGCCGGAGCAGTGCTGACACCAGAGGGGCGCGAAGTACTGGAAAAAACCCGAAGCATCTTGTCAGAGGTCGCTTCGCTACAAGAGACGTCCGGCCGGATGAAATCCGAGCTTGCGGGCACGTTCCGACTGGGATCATCACCAACCCTCGGTCCGTACCTTTTGCCGCGTGTTTTTCACCACCTGCATGAAAACCACCCGAACCTAAAACTGACAGTGCGAGACGGAGCGCCATCCGAACTGATGCAGGAGCTTCTAAGCGGGGTACATGATTTCATTCTGACGCAATTGCCCGTGAACTCGTCAGACGTCACGATCCTGCGCCTGCTTCGGGAACCTCTGAAACTTGCGGTGGCCCGAAATCACCGACTTGCCCACAAGGAAATGGCCAATGACCAAGATCTGAAGGGTGAGAGCATTCTGGCGCTCTCTCGTCGTTTCACGCTTCACAACCAAGTTGCAGACCTCGCAAGTACTGTAGGGGCCAACCTCCTTTACGACTACGAGGGCACAAGTCTAGACGCAATTCGGCAGATGACAGCTATGAATATCGGCGTGTCCTTTCTTCCCTCGCTTTACGCTGCATCTGAAATCCCAGAGATCGGCGGAGATGTGGTTCTGGTGCCCTATCGCCCGGGACGGTTGAACAGGTCCATCGGTCTGGTTTGGCGAAAATCTAGCGGTCACCATAAGACGTTCGCTTTCCTTTCGGAGATTATTCTCAGTGTCGCGAGAAAAGAGTTTTCGGGATTGGTCAGCATCGAAGGCTAGAAGGAGTGCGTATGGACCGATTTGCCTGCGAGCAGGTGGTTCTTCTTCAGGATAGAACCCGATTTTGCCAATCCGCTCTGGAATCGCTTTTCAGAGATCGACGCAACAGGTCTGAGCAAGAGGAAAACCTGCGACCGCCGTCTGTACGCTGCAGCAGCTCAGCCGTCACCCACAGCCGCAATCAGAGCCTTGGCCAAAGGCAGTGGCGAGTATCCTAACCGTGACGGCGTCAGCCCCAAACGCACCACGACCATATCTTGTGAAGGAAAAATGCCAACGGATTGGCCGTCATGGCCCTGCAGCCAGACGGTGTCCTCGAATTGCGGCTCACCACGTGGGCCGTCCAGCCACATATGCCCTTTGGCATAAGCTCCGTCCGAGATTGCGACGGGTTCAAACATCCAATCGGTGTAACCTTCGGGCAAGATCTGTTGCCCTTTCCAAACACCGCCCTGCAGCAGAAACTGCCCAAAGCGCGCCCAGTCGCGCGCGGTGGCGTACATGTAGCTTGAACCCACGAATGTATCTGCCCCATCGGTCTCCATCACAGCTGAGTGCATGCCCAGAGGGTCGAATAGTGCTGTGCGCGGGTAGCCAAGGTCGCCCTCTTCAAGCTGGCCCTGCCACACCCGCGACAGAACTGTGGACGTGCCCGAGGAATAGCTGAACTCGGTCGCGGTGGGATAGGCGGCGGGGCGTCCGGCGGCGAAATCGACCATGTCATCCTTGAGATACAGCATCCGCGTTACGTCCGAGACGTCGCCATATTCCTCATCCCACTGCAAGCCGCTGGACATGGCCAGCATGTCCTCGACCGTGATGTTGCGGCGCGAGTCCCCGGCAAAATCGGGGAAGACATCCGTCAGATCATCGCCCAGCGCCATGTCGCCCGACTGGATCAGCGTACCAATCAAACCTGCGGTGATCGTTTTGGTCATGGACCATCCCAGCAAGGGGGTTTCGGAATCAAAGCCATCAGCATAGGCCTCGGCAATGATGCGCCCGTCCTTGACCACAACGACGGCGCGGTAGCCTTCGCCCAGCAAGGACGGGTCCGACAATACATCAGCCAGCGCGGGGTTCTCGGACAGAACCACCTCATTTCCATACGGCCAAAGACCGTTGGGTACGGGCGCGGGTTCGGGCAGGGTGTGATCCGCCAACGTTACGTCGTGCACATTCGTGCATCCCAAACCGGGGCGATACTGGGATTTGGCCGGAGCAAAGAAGCCAAACATTCGCGCCTCAACCGTTTGGCCCTGTTCGTCGACGCTGACCGAAACCTGCTTCAGCAAGGGATGTCCCGGCGCCTGAACATCGCTTTGCAACACAGTCTCTGCATCGCGCCTGGCCAGGAACACGTTCGAACAGACGATCTTGGCGGAATAGTTGGTGCCCACTTTCAACAGATCCGGTGGCGCCATCCACAGGTAACCACCTGCTGCGACAAAAGCCAATGCCAACGTCCCAACCGAGTATTTTAGAACCTTCCCGAACATGCGCCCCTTTCGGGCCTAGACGGCCCGCCCCTTTTTTCCCATTTGACCAGAAGGTTTCACCACGGCACGAGCCACGCCACCGTTACGTTGCGTTCTTAACCTCTGTCTCTTCCGAGACCTGCGTGGGGCTGTAGATCGTAAACAGCTCTTTCGGTTCGTTCACACCGCGCAACATGTAGCGCCCGACCGAAATCAGTTCCTGGCTGCAAGGTTGTGCGGCGCGGGCGACGTCGTCGGAGACGAGAATCCTCTGGCCCAACGACCGATGCATCCCGGCAATCCGGGCCGCCTGATTGACCGCAGGACCAATCACCGTGAAATCCAGCCGAGTTTCTGATCCGATATTGCCATAGAGGATCTCACCCGAATGTAGCGCCAGAGTGAAATTCGCCACCCTCTGCCCATTCGCCTGTCTTTGCGCGTTCAGCTCTTCCATCCGGCTTTGCAGCATGGCGACGGCGGCGAGAGCCGCGCGGGCATCGGCATCGCTCTCTCCCACGTCGAACATGGCCATCAGCCCGTCACCCATGAATTTTAGGATGTTGCCACCATTGTCGTGTACCACGCCCACGGCAACGGCCAGATAGTCGTTCAGCATGTCGATGATCTCGTGACCCGGCATATCCTCGGACAGGGTGGTGAAGCCTTCGAGGTCGAAATTCCAGATTACCGCATCAATCTGTTGCAACGAACCGCGACGGATTTCGCCAGATAGGACACGCCGCCCCGCATCGCGTCCAAGGTAGACGCGCATCAGATCCTTGGCCATGGTCTGGTTCTTGGCGGATTTCAACGCAAGCCCAAGATGCGGCAGAGCTACATGGATTTTCCCCAGATCGCTGTCATCAAAACCGGTGGGAGCGTCGCTGGTCCAGGACATCAGCACTCCGTCACCGATCTTTTTCTCACCCGCCGGACGCACCTGTTCGGAGCGTTCAAACGACACGCCCGTTGCGTAGTAATCCGTCGCTCCGATCTCTCGCAGGTCATTCAACAAGGGGAAACGGCTGGGTTCGTTCTGATCAACCAGTCGAACGCGAAGGTCATCCATGTCCTCATGCAAAAGCGCATAGAGAGGGCTGCGTTGCCAGACTTCGCTTGGGGTGTCGGTGTTTGCGAACCGCTCGGATTCCCCGCCGGAATCCCGATACCAGCTATAGCCAGTGCCGCCATAAAGCGGATGCAGCGTCGACTGCGCCGCGTGGAATCGCATCAGCGGAAGGCCCAGATCAATCAGGCGGTTGCAAAAGCCGTCTAGCAATTCTTCCTGACCAGCCCCTTCAAGCCCTTTCGAAACAAGCCAGTCGATTAGATCAAAGATGGGATCAGAAGAGGTCATGGAATTGTCCGCCAAAGTACTGCCCTGAATGTGGGCCGCGTCATGGAAATTACTAGACCTTATGCCATCCCTGCTAGTCGCCGCAGCATTTTCCTCAGCATGGCGGCCTCTTCTTCCGAGAATGCGCCCGCCAGTTTCGCGTCATAGCGCTCAGCTATACCGCTCAGTTCACGATAGACGGTCTGACCGGCAGGTGTCAGTGTCAGCCATTCAACCCTTCGGTCGTCCTCATCCCTTGTGCGCTTGAGGTAGCGGCTTTGTTCCAGCCTATGAACCGCGCGGCTGATCTTGGTTTTGTGCAGTTTCGCGCGCTTGCCAATCTCTTTCGCGGTCAGAGTGCCGAAGACACCCAGATGGAACAGCACCCGCCATTCGCTGCGCAGCATGCCATAGCGTTCTTTGTAGAGGCGCTGAAACTCCAATGAGGCTGCTTCAGCTGCCTGATTCAACAGGAACGGCAAAAAATTCTGCAGATCAAAATCATCTTTTTCTTGGGACATGCTTGTTAGTTACAAAAACAACTAATAATTCACAAGCAGAAAACCGAGGAGTTCACGATGTCCAACAAGGCTGAACCGCATAGTCTGACGCAGGCTGTCACACCTGTAGGAACGCATCCCGGCTATATGCCTGGCTTCGGCAATGACTTTGAGACCGAGGCGCTGCCTGGCGCGTTGCCTCAGGGCATGAACAGCCCGCAGCGCTGCAACTATGGCCTCTATGGCGAACAGCTCAGCGGCACGGCCTTCACCGCGAATCCACCCGAGCGGA
>NZ_JBQFXO010000014.1:0-107227 GCF_056540865.1 Ruegeria sp. AL11 | reverse complement strand
GCGTCCCCGCCGCCTCAGCAGCGCCCCAGCGCCTCAGCAGCGCCGGTGAAGGGGGTTCTAAGGTTTACCCCACAAAGCCGCAAGCGGAAAATTACATATCGGCGTATTTTTTTGCGATTTCTTATTTATAATTTTAAAATCAATGAGTTAAATAATGTCTTCAAGCGCCAAGACAGCAAGATACAGGCACGTCCTACATGGAACACCTTAGCCCAACCAGAACCTCACAATGGCAAACCACAACATCTTGGGCCAAGTTAAACCGCGGATACAATAAAGCCCGACTCGCGCCCGCGAGTCGAATCCGGTGACAGGCTTCAAAAACTCCGTTTTGCGCGTCGGTGTAGATCACTCTTTCCTCTACTTGCGCATTTCATTGGGATGCGGTCTGGTTCCCGAATGACAAGACACGATCCAATCTGGCCCACCCATGACTGAAGGTCTTTCCTATCCACTAGTACGCACCGTCGGGCTTGACGGGGCTTTGGTGACATTTGCAGACAAGATGGATGAGGCCGCAAACCGCGCGGCCTTGGCGTTTCGGGCGCAGGTGGACAGCCTTACGCTGCACGGGCTTATAGAGACATCAGCCTCTCTGGGGTCTGCATATGTGCGCTTTGACCCTCGGGTTGTTTCACATCTCGAGATCACAAGCCAACTGCAGCAAATCCTGAACCAGCAGGACTGGTATAGTGCCCCTCTGCCAAGCGGACGAAGGCTATGGCGGGTGCCGACTGTTTATGGCACGGACCTTGCCCCACAGCTGGAGGATGCCGCGCGTGTAGCCGGGTTGGACCCGGCTGAGGCTGTCCAGCGGCTAAGTCAGACACAAGTGCGGGTGCTGACCATCGGTTTTGCGCCGGGGCAACCCTATCTCGGGCCGCTGGGACCCGAATTCAACATACCGCGCTTGCAGGAGCTAACGCCCATGGTGCCCGAGGGCGCTCTCGTTCTGGCGATCTCGCAATTTGTGTTGTTCTCTGGCCCAACACCGACCGGGTGGCGGCATGTTGGGCAAACGGCGTTCCGGTGCTTTCAGCCTGACAAAGATCAAGCATTTACCCTGCGGCCCGGTGATGAGCTTCAGTTCACCTCTGTCTCTCGTGATGAGTTTGAGGCAATGCGTACCAATAAAGACGACGGCCTTGGTGGCGCAACCTGTCAGGAGATCGCCTGATGACTCTGATGGTTCACCGAATTGGACCAGCTTGTACGGTTCAGGATCAGGGGCGCATCGGCTATTTGGATCAAGGTCTCTCTCGTTCCGGAGCAGCCGATATTCTGGCACTGCATGAGGGCGCAGCCTTGCTAGGACAAAGCGCCGATCTGGCCGCGCTGGAAATGGCCGGCATGGGCGGCACGTTCGAAGCGACGCGACGCACAAGGATCGCTCTGACTGGTGCGACGATGCAGGCAAGCGTCGACGGTTCCCCGATCGTGTGGAACGCATCCCATGTTCTTGAGCAAGGGGCAATGCTGACGATCGGTGCGACCGTTCAGGGCAACTACGGCTATCTGCATTTGGAGGGCGGCCTTGAGGCCGAGCTGTTCCTCGGCTCGCGCGCGACACATCTGACAGCCAAGATCGGACGCGCCGTTGCGGTGGGCGATGTGTTACCTGCAGGGAAGAATGCGGGCGACGGCAGGATGACGCTGTCCCCCCCGGACCGGTTCAACGGCGGCACCCTTCGCGTCGTCGCCAGCTTTCAAACCGCGTTGTTCGATGATGAAACGCTGGATCGCTTTGCGCAGACAGAGTTCACGCGTGGCACGCGGGCCAACCGTATGGGGATGCAGCTGGAAAGTGACGGACCAGGCTTTGCGGCCAAAGATCAGCTCAATATCCTGTCCGAGGTGATCACGCCCGGCGACATTCAGATGACTGGCACCGGCAACCCCTTCATTCTGCTGCCCGAATGCCAGACGACCGGAGGCTACCCCCGAATTGCAACCGTCTTGCCCTGCGACATGTCCAAGGCTGCTCAGACCCCGGCCCGCAGGACGGTTCGGTTTGAATTCGTGACTCTGGAACAGGCTGTAGAGATTGATGCCGCGTTTCGCGCAGATCTTGCACGCCTTCCTAGCCGCGTTGAGCCTCTGGTCCGCGACCCTCATGACATCCCGGACCTGTTGTCCTACCAATTGATCGGCGGAGTGATCTCTGCCACCGACTAAGGAGACTATCTGATGCCGCGCGTGGATCTGAACGCCGATATGGGCGAGAGCTTTGGCCCCTGGAAGATGGGCGATGACGAAAGCCTGCTGAAGATCATTACATCCGCCAATATCGCCTGCGGGTTTCATGCAGGTGACTGGGACGTGATGGCCAAGACCATGACACTGGCCGCTGAGAATGATGTGGGCATCGGGGCGCATCCCGGCTTTCCTGACCTACAGGGATTCGGGCGGCGCAATATGAAAGTGCCCCATGGCAGCCTGCGCAATCTGGTGCGCTATCAGCTGGGCGCGGCTTTGGGTATGGCCGCAGCCACTGGCACTAATGTGCGGCATCTGAAACTGCACGGCGCTTTGGCCAATATGTGTTCGGTCGACCTCGAAATGGCGCGCGCCTGCTATCAGGGGGCGCTGGATGTCGATCCGGACATCATCATCATGGTGCTGGCGGTCACGAAACAGGAAGAGGCCGTGCGAGAGCTTGGTTGCAAATGGGTGGGCGAGATCTTCGCCGACCGGGCCTACAATGACGATGGCACCTTGGTGGACCGCAGCCTGCCCGGCGCGGTGATCCACGACCCCGAGCTTGCAGGCCCACGCATCCTGAACATGGTGCGCGAAGGGGCCATCATCACCGAATCCGGCAAACGGCTGGAGACGTCCATCGACACGATCTGCCTGCATGGGGACGGCGCAACTGCCGTGCAGATCGCCCGGTCGGTCCGGGAAAACCTGATCGAGGGCGGGGTCGAGGTGACAAAGTTCACCCGATAGACATCAGCCCGTAATCCTGGGCCCATATCCTATGGCTGTTGCCTGAATTCGGTTGAGCGCATAGCATGCCCGCAAGTGCATGTTCTGAATACCGTATTTCTAGCAACGCTATTGGCTGGCCCCGCGCTCGCCGCCAGATGCCCGGCAAGGAGGCGTACATGTCTTTCGATCTGATGTCTTACACACCCCGAGGTGACAAAAAGAACTCGGACTTCTTTCACGAATACCTGCCAATGATCTACGAGCGCAGGACCAGCTCGGGTGTCGCGGATCAGGTCGGGCCGATGCGCGCGATCGTCATCCAGGTCGAATCCACGGCGCTGTTCGATACGATGGTCGAGCTTTATGTGATGACGCCTTACCGCCACTCGGCCAGCTATCTGGGGCAGACACACAAGTTCGCGGTCCTGCATTCGCATCCCGACTATCCGGCACTGATCCTTATGGCCCCGCTGAGCGACAGTTTTGAGGACTTCATCCCGCGCATCAACCGGATGTACCCGCTGGCCCGCCCGACCCCGCAAACGCGGTACGTGGGGGAGGTCTTTGCCGCCTGCGATCTGAAAGAGCTCGGCAAAACTCTCGAAGAGCAGAACATCCGGTTTGAATATGCAGGTGATACGGAAAACCCGTTCTACACGCTGGATGGGTTTCGCTTTACCACGCCGTCGGATTTCACCTGCAACCGCGTTGGCTATTCTACCCTGGATTTCAACGACCCCGACAGTCTGGGCCTTGGCGACCGCGTTTTGCTGAGCGATACCGAGAAAGCTCGATTGGAAGAGGCTGCGGCCTTCGGCACCGACTCGAACATCGCGCCGCTGATGCTGGGGATCGACCACCTCGCCACGCGGGTTCTGGCCGGAGAGCGCGAGGACGCGATCCTCGAGTTTCTGACGATGGTGCCCTATTATTTCTGGGGGGCGTACAACATCTTCGACATGAACTCGTCTACCAATGTGAATCGCAACGCCAATGTGGATGACGACAAGAAATCTCCGGCCAAGGTGTTTACGGCAAACAACACGCCGTCCTTCGTGAACTCATTTGCCAAACTGCCAATGCCGACCGAGGATTTCGTGCGCAACTTCGGCCGCCGCCTGCATCACATGGCGGTCGAGATTCAGGATGGTGACCACAGCGCGGGCGAAAAGAACGTGGATTTCGTCGTCAATACGCTCAAAGACAAGGGTGTTCCGTTCCTCGCCCATGTGGTGGGGGAATGCAAAGACGATCCCAACCTGAAACAGATCTTCTCGAAACACTCAAAGAATACGCTGCTGATCACCGAATATATCGAACGGTGCCACCAGTACGACGGGTTCTTCACCAAAGACAACGTCGCCGCGCTGACAGCCGCCGCCGGGCAGGATGAGCAGTACGAACACGGCCATGTCTTCGATTGACCGTAGCGCATAAAAAAGGGCTGCGAAAAACCGCAGCCCAGACCCATCAGGAGAGTATAGGTCGGGTCTTATGACGGCCCGATCATAAAACAGGTGACATTGCGCGCCTGAAGACGGCGGCATGCCAGATCGGCCTGTTCGCGGGTCATGCCCTGAAAAGTGGCCTCGAACCCTTTGGAGCTTTGATTGACCTTGCGCAGCGTACCGTCCAGCGCTGTCATCTCGGACAGAGCGGTCTTCAGCAGCACCTTCTCGGCCTCATAGCGCGTGGTGTAGCGGCCAACATTCACGCCCCACAGATGCCCGCCCGAGGTGGACAGACGCGTAACAACCTCTTGTTCCGGCTCCGGTTGCTCGGCCGGTTGGGTCGAAGCCAGAACCAGATTGTCGGGCCGCAAGGCTGGACGTGTATCTGAGCTTTCGACCGGAGGCGCCGTCGGCGCGATATCCGCCTGTGCAATAGCTGCGGCAATCCCGTCCTTGATGCGGTCCCGGTTTTCATCGGCGCTGTCAACAACCGCGCTTGCAACCTGTGTCGTCGCTGTCGGACGCATCGCCGGGCGCAGGCTGGTTTTGGGTGCGCCGGTCAAACGAGCAACTTGCGTGCCACCCAAACCAGCATTGCCCGCGTAAGCGGGGCGCGCAGGGCGGCGGATCGGGGCGCGCGACGGGGCGCGGCGGAACCCGAGATCCAGCAGCTCAGCCACTTTGGCGTTCCGAGAAGCACCCGATTTGCCACCAAAGACCGTTGCGATGATACGCTCATCCTTACGCTTGGCCGAGGCCACAAGGTTGAACCCAGCGGCGCGGGTATAGCCCGTTTTGATCCCATCCGCGCCTTTATAGGCGGCCAAAAGGCGGCGGTTTGTGTTGGGAACCGTCTTGATCCCGGCATTGGTCGATTGGCGCGAGAACAGGTTGTAATACTGCGGGTAATCATACAGCAGATGCCGCCCCAGCGTGGTCATGTCACGCGCGGTAGACATATGCCCTGACTCCGTTAGGCCATGGGCGTTCTTGAAGGTTGTGCGGCTCATCCCCATTGCCTTGGCAGTGCGCGTCATGCGGCGGGCAAAGGCTGCCTCGGACCCGCTGATCGCAATCCCGATGGCGGTTGCGGCATCATTGGCCGATTTCACTGCCGCCGCGCGGATCAGGTAGCGGAACGCAATCGTCTGGCCCGAACGCAGGCCCAGCTTCGACGGAGGCTCGGCCGCTGCTGCCCGCGTGATGCGAACCTGAGTATCCAGCGTGATCTCTCCGTTCCGAACTGCCTCGAACGCGATATAGAGGGTCATCATTTTGGTCAGTGAGGCCGGGTGCAGGCGGGTATCGGCGTTGCGCGAGTGCAAAACCTCGCCCGTTCGCGCGTCGATCACCATCGCCGCGTAGGGCGCGGCCAAAGCTTTAGGCGGCGCGAAAGAAAGCACCAAAATAAACGCTGTGAGGAATACGCCCATCCGGGCCGGGACTGTCCACCGACTCTGCACGATCTTTGCCTCTGTCTGCCTCGTTCCGCCGGGTTTTCCCGGTCGGATGAAATTTATTGATTATCACCAAGGCTAACACAGGACCCCGGTAAAATAAACCAAAAGCTGGGGTTCTCCCCGCATCGTGAGAGAGCCGAACCCCTTCTATATATAGGCGAAGCCCCTAGACCGACCTACCAGATGAGCGATGATGACAAGAACAAGGCAAAGGTTGCGTGGTTTTTTCCAGAACTGCGGCCGAACGGCAACATTAGCCTAGGGCGCGCACCAGATCCAAAAGTCCGCCTAGATCCGACAGCTCTCGGAATCGGGGATGGTGAGAGGGTGTTTCGGCATGCTCGACCTCCCACACCAGCCCATGCGGGACATGAACGCCCCAGCACCCGGCGGCAATGGGCGCCACCACATCCGACCGCATTGAGTTGCCCACCATCATCGCGGTCGAGGGCCCCTCGCCATGCTGTTCGAAGATCGTCCGATAGGTCTCGGCTGTCTTTTCCGAGACGATCTCGACCCCGTCGAACAAATCCCCCAAACCCGATTGCGCCAGCTTACGCTCCTGATCAATCAGGTCGCCCTTGGTAATCAGAATGACGCGATAGGTCTCGGCCACGCCCTCAACCGCCTCGCGTGCATGAGGCAGAAGTTCGATGGGATGGGCCAGCATCTCTTGCCCCGTGTCGATCAACTGGCGGATGACCGAGGCTGGAACGCGATCTTCCGTCACCTCGATCGCCGTTTCGATCATCGACAGGACAAAGCCTTTGATTCCATAGCCGTAGTGCTGGATATTCCGCTTTTCGGCGGCCAGCAGACGCTCCATCAGGTGGTCCCGTTCTGCGTGGTCTGCCAGCAATTGGGCGAAATGGGCCTGTGTCAGTTGGAAAAAACGCTCATTGTGCCAAAGCGTGTCATCCGCATCGAAGGCGATCGTGGTCAGTTTATTGTCCATTCCGAAAGGGTCCGCTGCCTCTTTATTCTGACGGCGTCAACGTTATATAAGCCCTCAGATAAACCCAATGCCTGAATCGGACAGTTGCGCGCGATGCTGGAAAACTACTGGATGATGTCTGACAAATCGGATGACGACGACGGCGACTCGTCCGTCCTGCTGCAGACGCGACCCAAAACCAAGCGCCCTCCGCTGTATAAAGTGCTGTTGCTGAACGATGACTACACCCCGATGGAGTTTGTGGTTCATGTATTGGAGCGCTTCTTCGGCATGACCCACGCGCAGGCGTTCGAGATCATGCTGACCGTGCATAAAAAGGGCGTCGCAGTGGTGGGTGTGTTCAGCCATGAGATTGCCGAGACCAAGGTGGGTCAGGTGATGGATTTCGCGCGTCGGCATCAGCATCCGCTGCAATGCACGATGGAACGCGAAGAATAACGCAGGCCGGGTCGCCCGGAATTTACCATGTCCCCTCGTCTTGATCTTGCCCTGAACAGCGGTTTGACCCTGTCGCAACCGCTGGTCGTGATCGGCCCGACCCCCGAAGAGGACCTGTCAGCCCTGCCGCGCGAGGCGCAGGTGATTCAGCCGTTCAAACCTTTCCACGATCATTTCGCGGGTCAGGGCTTTGCCACCAAACCGGTGCTTGACGCCGCTTGCAGCGACGCGCTTGTGTTCTTGCCGCGCGCCAAGGCGCTGGCCCGGTCGCTTGTCCAGCAGGCGTGCAGTCGTACCAGCGGGACCATCGTGGTTGATGGTGCCAAAACCAACGGTATCGACAGTATTCTGAAAGACATCCGCAAACGCGTTGCCATCGAAGGCCCTATTTCCAAGGCCCATGGCAAGATCTTCTGGTTTCAGGCCGACGCCGAGGCCTTCGCCGATTGGGCAGCACCCGAGACGCAAAGCGTGGATGGCTACGTGACCGCTCCGGGTGTGTTTTCTGCCGATGGGATCGACCCGGCCTCGGCCCTTCTGGCACAGTCCTTGCCGGACAAGATCGGCCCGCGCGTGGCTGATCTGGGCGCAGGTTGGGGGTATCTGTCGGCTGGTCTATTAAATAACGACCGCCTCAAAGCCCTTCATCTGGTTGAGGCCGATCACGCCGCGCTGACCTGCGCGCAAGCAAACGTCCCCGATGCGCGTGCTCAGTTCCACTGGGCGGATGCGGTGACCTGGACCGCGCCCGAGCCGATCGATACCGTCATCATGAACCCGCCCTTTCACACCTCACGCAGTGCCGACCCGGCACTGGGGCAGGGCTTCATCAAGTCCGCCGCGAAGAACCTGACCCGCAACGGCACCCTGTGGATGGTTGCCAACCGCCACCTACCCTATGAGGCAACACTGGCCGAATCCTTCGCGCAAGTTCAGGAAGTGGCCGGTGACAATCGGTTCAAGGTGTTTCAAGCCTCTCGCCCCCGGGCCTAAGCCCGGCTAACCTGCCCCAAATCAGGAGGATTCGGATGTCCTTTTCCATAGCTGGCAAGACAGCGATTGTAACCGGCGGGGCCAACGGGATTGGGTTGGCCATAGGGCGGCATTTTGCAGATGCCGGGGCCAATGTCGTATTTGCGGATATGGATGAAAAACGTCTGGCCGAGGAATTGGGCGAGCAGGCCGATGACGGCAACATCCGCTATTTCGCAGGTGATTTGCGCGAAAAGCTGACCATCGCCAACCTGCTTTCGGCCACGCTGGATGCGTTCGATCAGGTCGACATTCTGATCAACGGCGCGCGTCAGGTGATCCCGTCCGATCCGCTGGACCCCGATGACGACTCGGTCCGGACCTTGCTGAACCAGAACCTGATGCCCGCCTTGCGCCTCAGCCAATTGGTGGCCAAGCGGATGATCAAACAATCCGGCGAGAATGAGGAAAACCCGGCGGGGTCCATCATCAACCTGTCCTCAATCGCAGCACGGCGCACCCATCCGGACCTGATGGCCTATTCAGTCTCGACCGCAGCATTGGATCAAATGACCCGCTCGCTGGCGGTTGCACTGGCCCCCAACCGTATCCGCGTGAACTCGATCGCGCTGGGGTCAGTGATGAGCGCATCGCTGCAATCAACGCTGAAAGAAAATCGCGATTTCCGCGACGACATCGAGAAACACACCCCTCTGGCCCGGATCGCCGCCCCGACCGAACTGACAGAAACAGCGCAGTTTCTGGCCTCGGACGCGGCAGGTTTCATCACTGGTCAGATCCTGACAATTGACGGCGGCCGCACCTTGCTGGACCCCGTTGCAGCCCCGGCGCATTGACCATGTTTGATACCGAAAAGACCACCGCCTCAGCCTGGTTCCGCCAATTGCGCGACGATATCGTTGCTGCTTTTGAAGCGCTGGAAGACAGCCACGACACCGGCCCGTTTGCTGACGCAACCCCCGGACGTTTCGAAGTAAAAGAAACCAAACGCCAGTCCGAGGACAGCTCGGACGCGGGCGGCGGGCTGATGTCGGTGATGCGGGGCGGGCGCGTGTTCGAAAAGGTCGGCGTCAATGTCTCAACCGTCTACGGCACGTTGGGCGAACGCGCACAGCAGGCCATGGCAGCGCGTAAGGGCATCCCCGGCATGACCGAGGACCCTCGGTTCTGGGCCTCCGGCATTTCTCTGGTCGCCCACATGCAAAACCCACATGCCCCCGCCGTTCACATGAACACGCGCATGTTCTGGACACCACATGCCTGGTGGTTCGGCGGCGGGTCAGACCTGAACCCTTGCATCGAATATGACGACGATACCGCCCACTTCCACGCGACCCAGAAGGCGCATCTGGACCCGCACGGACCAAGCCACTATCCGCGCCTTAAGGACTGGGCGGATGAGTATTTCTACATCCCCCACCGCAAACGCGCGCGCGGCGTTGGTGGTATCTTCATGGATGACTATTGCACCGATGACTGGCGGGCGGATTTCGCCCTGACGCAGGACATCGGAAAAGCCTTCCTGCCCGCGTTCCAGCCGTTGGTCGAAAAACGCCGGGTTCAGAGCTTTTCAAACGCGGACAAAGACACCCAACTGGTGCATCGGGGCCTCTATGCCGAGTACAATCTTGTCTATGACCGCGGCACCAAGTTCGGGCTTGAGACAGGCCACGATCCGGATGCGGTGCTGATGAGCTTGCCGCCCATGGCGAAATGGGTCTGAGGCTCAGAAACCAAAATCCATGAAGTTGTCAAAGCAATAGGCTTGCGCAGAGGTCGCCGACATATTCTCTCCGACCTTTCTGACCGTAATGGAATAGCCCGGATCGGTATCCGCGCCCGGAGGTGGTGTCAGTGAAAATTGCACCGTGCGAACGCCCGGCTCATAGGCGCGATAGATATAAATTCGCGTTGGGCCGGGTACGCCCAGCGTACGTATCGCGAAATCGCCGATCCCGCACCAGTAGTTCACTGGCGCCGATGATCCGATAGCCTTGACCTCATAAATGCCGCCCTCCAGCGGGGTGATCTGGGTCCGGCTTTGTGGCCCCACTCGGACACCGAAGCCGACAGCCTGCGCAAGCTGGGGTGCGAAAACAAAGGCTGAGACCGCAATGAGTTTGGCAACACGCATCATCTGAACATCCTGAAATAAACTCTGTTCCATGAGAGTAACACAATTGGAGGTTGGGTCGAGAGGGGGCTCGGCAACAGACCGCAAACACATCAAAATACTTATATGCAACTGACATGGCGGCACATATCATCATGATATTTATTGCAAGTCTGGTGTCCCCGTGAGCCAAACATTTCCAAAGGACTGGTTTGACCTCTCGCCTGAGAAATACGCCGATTTCGGAGCGATGTTCTATTTGGCGGGCCTGACTCCAACGCATCAGAAACGCAGTTTGGCGCAGGTTCTCTATGCCTTTGAAACGCCGTTGCGGCTGGGACAATACCACATCTTCCGCCAGAACGGCTTTCCCCGAGGGTTCGTAACCTTTGCTGGCCTCAGCCGTGAGGCTGAAAACAGATATGCCATTCAGGAAAAGCCCTTGAAGGATGCGGATTTCACCAGCGGGTCCTCGTTCTGGATCGTCGATCTGGTTGCGCCGTTCGGGCAGACCAATGAAATTGTCGACATTCTCAAGGCAGAAATACCACACCCTCGCGTTCGAACGAATCGTCTGGTTGGTGACATGGGCCAAAACCGGATCGTAGAATGGAGCCGGGATGCCGCGGGCGAGGTCCATATGAAGCTCTATCGTAAGAAGGATTTCAAACGTCTGCTGGAACAAGGCGAGGGCTAGCATGGTCTCGGTTCCGGTCACCGGTGATTTGACAGGGGATGTCACTGGCTCACCGCCAAACGTGGCCACTGGTCAGGTCATTCTTGGCGACACACCGGGAACATTCGACGTCAACAATTGGGCAATCGCGACCCCTCCGGCCAATGGGACGGCTACGATAGACGCGGATACCGGCGAATGGACCTACACGGTCGATCCCACCTTTTTTGACAGCCTCGACTTCAACCAGATCGCGACCGACACGTTCGTCATTCAGGGGTCTGACGGGTTTTTCTTTGGTCAGGCAACCATCACCATTTCTATTCAAGGCGTCTGTTTTACCGCCGGGACACTGATCGAAACCGAAACCGGACCAGAGGTCATCGAGGCCCTGACAGTCGGCGATCTGGTCCAGACCAAAGATAACGGGCTGCAACCCATCCGGTGGATCGAGGCCAGCCCGATCCCCCCCGAGCGATTGCGTCGTGACCCTGATCTGCGACCCGTGCGTATCCTGCGCGGCAGTCTTGGGCCCGACACACCCTCGCGCGATCTTCTGGTGTCGCAGCAACATCGCGTTATGATCCAGGGGCCTAAAGTCGAGCTGCTGTTTGGCGCCGCCGAGGTTCTGGTCGCTGCAAAACACCTGTGTTCGTGGCCGGGTATCTTCGTCGACACCTCAGACCAGCCGGTCGAGTACCTGCATATCCTGCTGGATCAGCATGAGATTCTGACCGCCGAAGGCGCATTGGCAGAGAGCCTGTTTCTGGGTGACGAAGCGCTGCATTCCCTGTCCTCAGAAGGGCTGCAGGAGCTGGCCTCGATCTTTCCCGACCGCACCCCAGAAAAATCCACCGGCTTCGGACGCGCTGCTCGCATGATCCTGCGCGAGCATGAGGCCCGTGCCTTGGCCTGACTCTAACCTGTCGGGCCGATCCGCCCACCCACATCCTGCGGCGCCAATGCAACCGTCTTGATCACCGCGTAGCATCGCACGCCCGGTTGCAAACCAAGCCCCGCGACGGAACGGCGGGTGATCCGCGCCAGAACGATACCTGCCGACGTATCCATCGAGATGATCGCACCCGGCCCGTCCCCGGCGCGGATCGTCTCGACCGTGCCCGCCAGAACGTTCAAGGCCGACAGCCCCGCAGGGGGTTGGTTGGACAAGATCACCTCTTGCGCGGGGATACGAATGCGAAGCTCTGCGCCGATCTGATGCGGGATACGCGGCAAAAACAGAGACTCTCCACCCGCGTCCAACTCGGTCAAACCGTCCTGGTGATGCGCCCGCACACGCACCTGCAGCACCGCGCCAACCGCGCGCACACCTGCAGGTGTCACGGACGGATCGGCCAGCACTTCAGAGGCCGGACCATGGCGCGCCACCTTACCATCCTGCAGCGCAACAACCGAGGTCGCCAACCGCGCAACCTCAGCCGCGGAATGCGTGACATAGAGAATTGGAACCGAGACCTCATCCCGAAGACGCTCAAAGTAAGGCAGGATCTCGGCCTTCCGGCCTTCATCCAACGCAGCCAGTGGTTCGTCAGCCAGAATTAAGCGTGGGCTGGCCAGCAAGGCGCGTCCTATCGCGACCCGCTGCTTCTCCCCCCCGGACAAACCAGCCGGACGACGGTCGAGCAAGTGACCAATGCCCAGCATCTCGATCACTTTGTCCGGGTCCTCACGCTTTGCAGACCGCGGTGCAAACCAGCGTCCGAAAGACAGGTTCTGGCGCACGGTCAGGTGAGGGAACAGACGTCCTTCCTGAAAGATATAGCCGAGCTTGCGTTTGTGCGGCGGCAGCCAAAGCTTAGTATCCGTGTCGAAAAGGACCCAATCATCCACGGCGACGCGCCCGGCCTCGGGTCGCAACAAACCCGCCACGGCATTCACCACCGTAGTCTTACCCGACCCCGAACGTCCGAACAGAACCGTCACACCCGGCGGAGCCTCAAAGTTGAGGTCCAGATCCAGCCCAGCAAGGCTGTGGCGCAGACGAACAGACAGGCTCATGACCCGGCCACCCGCGCCGCCGCACGGCGCCCGACGTATTCTGACAACAATAACGCCCCCATCGCGATGATGATCGAGATGACGACCAATCGGGTCGCCGCCGCCTCACCCCCCGGCACCTGCAGGAAGGCGTAGACGGCTGATGGCAGTGTTTGGGTCTGGCCCGGAATGTTCGAGACAAAGGTGATCGTGGCCCCAAACTCGCCCATCGCCTTTGCAAAGGCCAGAATGGCCCCCGCGATGACCCCCGGAAGGATCATTGGCAATGTCACCGTCGCAAACACCCAAGGGCGTGAAGCCCCCAGCGTAGCCCCCGCCTGTTCAAGCCGAGGGTCAACGGCCTCGATCGACAGACGGATGGCCCGCACCATCAAAGGGAACGCCATGATCCCTGCTGCCATCGCAGCACCCGTCCACCGGAAAGCAACAACGATCCCGAACTCGGCCAAAAAGCGTCCGACCGGACCCTGAACACCAAAGGTCAGCAGCAGCAGGTAACCGGTTACCACGGGCGGTAAGATCAGGGGCAAATGCACGAGACCATTCAACACCTGCCGTCCCGGAAAGCGCCAGCGCGCCAAAGCATAAGCCACGAACATCCCAAAGGGCAAAGTCGCCAGCGTTGCCCAGAACGACACCCGCAGGGACAATTTCAACGCCTCAATCTCGGCAGGGCCTAACCAATTCATAAGGCTCACCGTTCAGGCAGAGAGAAACCCTGCCCCTTGAACACATCTGACGCGAATTCGCTCTGGAGAAACGTCAGAAAATCCTGCGCCTCGGGCTTGGCAAAAGACGTCTCGGCGACCGGGTAAATGACGGGCGGGTGACTGTCCTCTGGGAGGCCGCCAACAATACCAACCCGCGCGTCAGCCTGAGCGTCCGTCCGGTAGACAACGCCCATCGGTGCCGCCCCGGTTGCGACCAAAGCCAGTGCCGCTCGAACATTGTCGGTTTGCGCGACCTGACGCTGCACCGCGTCCCACAGGCCAAGGCTCTGCAACGCGGCCTTTCCGTAGATTCCTGCGGGGACGGCATCGACCAACGCCATGGCAAGAAAGCCACCCTCAAGATGTTCGGCCAAATCATAACCCGCCGAGACCTCGCCAATATGCGTCTGGGGTGCGGCTCCGATCAGAACCAACCCATTGCCCAAGAGGGCGACTCGGGTTTCGGGCTTGATTACGTCATCCTTCTGCAACACATCCATCCAATCCTCATTCGCTGAAATGAACAGATCAGCCGGAGCGCCTTGCTGCAACTGACGCGCAAGAACCGAGGACGCGGCATATGAAATCGTGACATCGTTGCCGGTTTCGCGCTGATACGCGGTCGAAACCTCGTCCAAAGCAGTCTTCAGACTGGCCGCCGCAAACACCAAAATCCCATCTGCCCCGGCCCGAAGCGGAGCCAGCAAAAACGCGCCAAGCGCCAGCGCTGCCACAAGAAAACGGCAAGGGGAGTGTCGGGCCATGTCCTCTCCGGCCTGAGGGGTTTCGGTCCCTTCTGGGGATATCGGAGGCAACAGGCCCCGCGCAAGCGCCTTTCCGACTTTGCCTTCAATCGGGTGTGCAGTGATGCCTTTGGCGGTACAGACAGCCATAGCTGACGCGCCACCCGAAGAAAGGTAAGAAATTCGCGCAAACCCTCTTGCACCCGCCCTCAGGCTTGGCTACATGCACCGTCACGGGTGATTAGCTCAGTTGGTAGAGCGCTTCGTTTACACCGAAGATGTCGGGAGTTCGAGTCTCTCATCACCCACCATCCTAACCTTTTGTTATTAAAGAAAAGCCTTGCAAATAAGGGCGCTTGCCCATTTCTAGGTTACAACTTTGGTTACAAAAGGTGCTCCCATGGCAGGCAAAGTTCGTCACCTGATCAATCGTTCCGGCAGGTATCACGCTCGTGTTGTGGTGCCTAAAGACTTACGTGGAATCATCGGCAAGACCGAACTGCGCATCCCATTGGGTGGTGATCGCCGCGAAGCTCTCAAGCTTTTGCCGGGCGCTGTCACGCAGATTCAACACCAGATTGCGGTTGCTGAGCAGAAAGCGAACCCAAACCAACAACGCAACAGCCCTGCCCGCTTTCCGCTGGCACCAGACCAGATCGCACACAGCCACTATCAGCAGCGCATGGCATTTGACGATCAGCTCCGAAACGATCCGCGCTACTCCGCGGTTGGAATTGATGACCTACTTGTTCAGCGGCTCCGCAATGCCATCGCCGGGAACGCGAACGATGCAGAGTTGGGTGAACTGGTCGGCGCACAGATCGAACGCTTCCGGGCTGCTGGCAACCTTGATGCAACACCGGGCAGCACGGAATGGCGAACCATTGCCCGTGCCCTATGCCAAGCTGAGCTGGAAGCTCTTGCGCGCAGCGCTGAACGCGACGAAGGCGATTTTGCCGGCACACCCACTGCACCAATCATTGTGGACGCTCAGCCCCCAGGAAACGCCTCTGCGCCTGTCAGTATCAAACAGCTCTGGAAAGACTACGTCGCGCACCGGCAGCAAGCCGGGTTCATGAAGTCTGGCACTGGCCGCCAGCAGCCGGTTATTGATAGGCTCATCAAATATCTGAAACACGACGATGCCACACGGGTTACCAAAAAAGACCTGCTGGCTTGGCGTGACCACTTGATGGATGATCTTTCCGCCAAGACCGTAAGCGATGTGTATCTCTCAACCATCCGTTCGCTTTTCTCGTGGGCAGTGGAAAACGATATCCTACCGGACAACCCCGCCGCCAGCGTTCGGCAAGCAAAACCTAAGAAGCAACACACTCGTGAACGCGGCTATGTGGACGCCGAAGCAAACAAGGTTTTGAAAGCAAGCCGGAACTATCAGCCAAACGAGGATGAGCGCGGCTACGTCAGGGAAAAATCGCATTTGATCGCCGCCAAGCGTTGGACACCTATCATATGTGCCTTCACTGGTGCGCGCGTCTCAGAGATTACCCAGCTCCGCAAAGAGGACGTGCGCAAAGTTGACGGGCAATGGTTCATTCGGATCACGCCTGACGCCGGTTCTGTCAAAACAGGTGGATATCGTGACGCACCTCTGCATCCTCAGATCATAGATGAAGGTTTCATTGACTTTGTTGACGCCGGAAATCCCGGCCCAATGTTTCACGGCGGCACAAAACAAGAGGACTATTCGCGCAAGGCAAAGCGTATCGCTAATCAAGTGGCCGCTTGGCTGAGCAAGTCCGGCCTAACACCAGAAGGTTTGCTGCCCAACCACGCTTGGCGACACCGGCTCAAAACGCAGTGCCGCGAACTTGGTATCTCAGATCGCGTTGTTGATGCCATCCAAGGTCACGCCGGGAAAACGGCAGGCGACGACTATGGCGACGTCACTCTGAAAACCAAGACCGACGCAATCAACAAACTACCTTTTTACGATCTGAGCTAACGCTCTATGGGCAAGCGTATATGTCGGCTTGAACAACAGTGATTTCTGGCGAGGTGGAGGTTGAAGAAACTACAAATGAATTACCACCTCGCTGGAACGTCGCGTTCCTGACTTTGTTGTAAGCGCTTTGAACGTCACCGGCCTCATCAAGCCCTAAGCTTTCTGACGCTGTAACGGGTCCGATAAATGAACACGATGCGGTCATGCCCGGCGTGATTTGCCTCACACGTTCGGCACCGGGAACCAGTTCGGTCGAACACCCAATCAAGACTGTCGCTGTAGTTAAGAGCACAATTCTGTTTTTCATAATTCCCTGTCCTTAATAGCTTTTCAGAGAATTTCATTCCAATCGGCAAGCTAGTCAACACTCCAGTTTTCCAACTTCCCTCGTCAATTTAGTTGCATACGTAACTTTTTTCTTTAACCACGATTCACAGTGTGGTATTTTTGTCACACTACTCTTTTCAAGTGGATCGCATGGCCCTTACCAAAATAAAAAAAGCAATCGGATTCGGCGTCGAAGAAAAGTCGCTATCCCTGACTGACCCTGACGTGTTTCCCATTTTCGCGGTAGCGCCAACAGCTTCCGGCGTGTCGGTTGGCCCCAGCAACGCCATGCGTGTTCCAGCCGTGAATTGCGCGGTGTCGCTGATCTCGGAAACCATCGGCGCACTACCCGTCAAACTGTATGATCGCGCATCCAAAGATACCCTGATAGATCATCCGGCCTATCGGCTGGTGCATGGGCGCGTGAACCCTTGGACAAGCGCAGCCAAACTACGCGAACAACTGACTATTGACGCCCTGCTACATGGTGCCGGTCATGCTCAGGTAGTTCGCCTTTCTGATGACACGCCGTATGAGCTGCACCGGCTGGAACCGGGTAAGGTCCAACGAGATCAGGAACCCGACGGCGAACCGTTCTTTCGCGTTTTCACCGATGCCAGGCAAGTTCGGCTTTCTTACCGTGACGTGCTGCGCGTTGAGGCCGTTGGTGGCGTAGCTCCGATCACTCTTGGCTGTGAAGCAATAGCGCTTGCGCAGAGCCTTGAGAACCATATGGCAACGTCACTCAAGAACGGCGCGCGTGTCTCGGGTGTCACTACATCACCCAAAACAATGCCCATCGAAGCGATCAAGAAGTTCATTAAGGAATGGGTGTTCCAGCACAACGGAATGAACAACGGTGGCGTCGCTGTATTGGACGAAGGTAGGCAATATCAGCCGATAGCCATGACACTGGCAGACGCCCAGTTTGCCGAAAACCGTCTCGAACAGATCAACGAAATCGCCCGTGTATTCCGTGTGCCGCCAACTATGCTTTTCGAGTTATCGCGCGGCACTTGGTCAAACACCGAAGAAATGTTCCGCCAATTCCACACTGTCACGCTCAAGCCGTGGCTGAAGGATTGGACAGACGCATACGCGCAATGCCTACTGACGCCCGAAGAACAGGGTGACTTCTACTTTGAAGCTGTCACCGACGATCTGCTGACCACAGACACCGCAGCTCGTGCCACCGCTTACGGCCAGTATCGTAGCATGGGCGCTTTGACCTCAAACGAGGTGCGCGCTGGCCTCAATCTACCGCCCCGTGAAGGCGGTGACGAGCTGAGCAACCCCTACACAACGACCCAGAAGGAACAGGCTGAATGAAACTGATCCACACCGCCTTTTTCGGCGATGGCGAATACACGTTCGCCCTGACCGATGACATGATCACCGAGCTTGAGCGTATAGCCGATCTTGGTATCGGTGCGTTCTACATGCGCGCTGTGAACATGCAGTTCAAATTGGCCGATCTGATCGAGATTATCCGGCTTGGCCTGATCGGGGGCGGCACCAAACCGGAACGTGCAACACAACTCACAAATACCTACGCCCGGAACACTCCGATTGATGATCTGTATCCGCTCGCGTTGGACGTGCTGGATGCGCGCTGGGGCGGTAAACCTGACACAACCGATGCGGCCCAATCAGGCGACTTGTCGGCAGCTCTGAATGAGGTTGCCGCATGACCGACCGTATTGAGATCAAAGCCGCTCTATCCGTCACAGACGCAGGCGAGATCACCGGCATTGCATGGCCCTTTGGCTCTGCTGACCGGGTTGGCGACGTCATCGAAAAAGGCGCGCTCACATCCCCTAAAAACCTGCCGATGCTGTTTGCCCATGATCAGGACCAAGTCATCGGCGTTTGGGATCAGATCACCGAAACCGAAGAAGGCTTGATCGTCAAAGGTCAACTGCTGGTGGATGACGTTGAGCGCGCCCGTGAAGTGCGCGCCATGATCCGCAGCAAGGCAGTTTCAGGCCTGTCTATCGGCTTTGTCACCAAGCAGCACAAACGACACGCCAAAGGCCGCACCATCACGGCTGCTGACCTGCACGAAATCTCTGTTGTCGCCGTCCCATGTCATCCGGGCGCACAGATCACGTCCATCAAATCGGATGACCCCCTGACCCCCTCTATGGAGACCCCAAAATTGGAAAACGAAGAAATCGAGATCGAACCGAAAGCCGCAACCCCGGCCAACGATACGCCTCAAGTGCCCCAGATCGACACCAAGGCATTCGACAAGATCAACGCCCGCCTGGACGAACTGGAAGCCAAAGGCAAACGCCCCCGGATCACCGGCCCGGCAAACCCTTTAATTGGCAATACAGAAGTCAAAGCATTCACAGACTTCCTGCGCACCGGCGATGCTACCGAAGTCAAATCCCTGTCCTATGGCAGCGGCACCGGCGGCGTTCTGGCACCTGAAACTGTCAGCAAGACCATTCTGGAAAAGGTTGCTGAGTTCTCGCCTGTTCGTGGCGTGGCTCAAACTATCCAGATGAACGGTCCGTTGCTGCAATTGCCGCGTCTGGTCAATGAAGTCACAGTTGGCGAAGTCGCGGAAGGTGCCGCGAAAGGTGAAAGCGAACCGAGCTTCGAACAGATCGACGTGAAGCCCTTTGAAATGGGTGTTATTGTTCCGGTCACCAAAATCCTGCTGGAAGACGCGCACATTGACCTGTCGGCCTATCTGGGCGGTCATATTGCGCGCCGTTTCGGTCAGAAAGAGGCGTCGTGGTTCGTCAACGGCAACGGCACCACTCAGGCTGAAGGTGTTCTGGTGTCGT
The DNA here is from genome assembly GCF_056540865.1 of Ruegeria sp. AL11. Lineage (NCBI taxonomy): Bacteria > Pseudomonadati > Pseudomonadota > Alphaproteobacteria > Rhodobacterales > Roseobacteraceae > Ruegeria > Ruegeria sp. AL11. The sequence continues at coordinate 87,647 of NZ_JBQFXO010000014.1, read as the reverse complement.
CTGAGGTTGCGAACAATGAAATTGCCGCAATCAACGCCGACGCATTGATCGACCATTACTACTCGGTCAAAACGACCTATGCGGCCAGCGGCGTGTGGCTGATGAACCGCAAGACTATGGCTCTTGTGCGCAAGCTGAAGGACGCTGACGGCCAGTATCTGTGGCAAAGTTCGATTGCCGCCGGTCAGCCCGCTACCCTACTGGGCCGCCCTGTCTATGAGGCTGTGGACATGCCCGACCCTACTGCCGGTGAAACCCCCATTGTGTTCGGCGACTTCGCGTCCGGTTACGCGGTTGCAGATCGCACCGGGTTCGAAATCATCCGTGACGAACTGACTGGCGCTGCGACCGGCATGGTTAAGTTCGTGGCGCGTCGCCGCGTTGGTGGCCGGGTGGTCATGGGTGAAGCCCTATCGAAGCTGTCGCTGGCAGCCTAACCCAATCCATGAAACATCCATGAAACCGCAGCTCGCATATGACGCAATCGCGTTGGAATACGGAGGTCACACTGTATTCCTGCGCCCGTCTTTGCGGGCTGCCATACATCTTGAAGGGCTACACGGAGGCTTCCCTGAGCTGCTACGCAAGCTTGAGGAATACGAAACATACACAGTCTGGCAGATCATCACTGCTGGGGCTGGAAAGAGCGCCGCTGACACACTGTTTGCTGATATGGCAACCAAACCCCTGTCCGGGTTTGTTGATGCCACACACGCCGCCCTATTCGAGTTCCTGACTGCCTTACTACCCATTCATGACGATGATCGAACAAAGGGTAGCTCAAACGGTCCCAGTCTAGCTTGGGTCGATCTGTTCAAGCATCTCTACGGCTATGCAACCGGCTGGATGGGTTGGCCGCCTGAGACCGCTTGGAACGCCACGCCCCAAGAAATAACTGACGCCTTTGAAGCCCACATGAGCAAGCTCATGGCTATCCACGGCGCACCCAAAGAAGAAGAACAAGGCCCGACCGAGGAACAACGCCAAGCGAACTTTGAAAACGGCCTTGATCCTGAGTTTGACCGTGCCGGGCTGGAAAGCCTGCGCGCACTCAGTGCCTATCGTGAAGGGCAAATGATCTGATGCCCCGCCCGCCTCATCTCTGCACGTGCGGCAACATTGTTCCGCATGGTGAGCGCTGCGCCTGTCAGATCGCGCGCACCCGCGCCCGGAACAAACGCTATGACGCGAACCGCCCCACTGCATCAGCACGTGGCTATGGTAGCAAATGGCGCAAAGCCCGCGATGCATTCCTAAAGATCAATGATCGCTGCGCATGGCCCGGCTGTGGAGCCAAGGCCACGCTTGTTGACCACATAATCCCCCATCGCGGCGACATGCGCCTGTTCTGGGATCAATCCAACTGGCAACCACTCTGCACGTCCTGTCACAGCCGCCACAAGCAACGGCAGGAGCAACATGGCTAATGCAACGAGATAGTTCAAATGTAGGAAGAGCCGCTGTAGAGGTCTGGTTGCTGAGCAAAAGAAAAGCCGTGCTCTCGGTTTGTCTGGCAGTTCTTGTAATACTGATCACCGGTAACAAAACTAATCAGCTTATCTTTGTTCATACATACAGGGCAAACGTAGTGAATCGGTTGCCCGTCGGCTCGGTCTTGGCGAAGGCGAAGAACCAGATCACCCAATGTAGTTTCGAAAAGCTCATACCGTGCCTTCTGCTTCTCAAACTCATCTTGCTTTTGAAGCTCTTGGCTGAGCGTTTTCAACTGTTTACTAAGTTCGAGGTTCATAATGTTCGCGCTTGTAAGCTCGCTCGCCAAATTGCCCAAAAGCTTAGCCGCTTCACCACTGTCCTGCGGATCGCCACTGTTTACCAAGCCCTTGATCTTTTCAGCCAACGCGACGGCATTGGTTGTCGCGCCCGTTGCAGTGGACACCAAGCCAATCGCTGCGCCAATCGTAGTCAAATCCAAATGCGTTGTTCCTTCTTAGGTCACTTACTGTTTCGCCCGGTAAGAGCACTTGTGCTGCGACCCAGTATGGTGGGCAGCACATGAGCTACAACCCCGAAAAATCACTGTGGCAGGAAGTCTTGCTGCGTGTCGTCGATGACGCACTGAATGGCCCCATTGGCATCACTGGACCAGAAAACAAGATGGGTGAAATCAGAGTGGCCAGACGCTACCTCACACAACCCAATCAGTATCTTGATACCGTCTGCGCTTTGGCAGGTTTTGACATGGCATTTGTTATGGATCGAATGCGCAAGCTGATCGCAGATGCGCCGTCCCCTGAAGAACTGGCGACCAACAGGAAATCCAGTCGCGCTGCAATGACCAAGCGCCCGCGTATCGCCGCCGACAATCGCACATGCCACACGCCCAAAAGACCGGGGGTGGGTTCGAACTTTGGGGCCTTTGAGGGGACCGGCGTGGGGACCTCCGCGCAAGACACGTCGAAAATAACTTTTTCAATAGAGAACTAGGTGCGCACTAGTTGGGACTGCCACTCACTTCGCCCAACTCCACCCACGCTTCGATTGTGTCTTTGACCTGATCATACATGTATTGATTAAGGTTTTCTTTGTTCCAAACCGACCAGACATATGGTGGGCCAATCTGGCCTACTATTAACTTGCTCTGGTCGTATCCGGGCGCAACAGCTCCCCAAAACGATGAGCTCAAGTAACCAAAACACACACCATTGTCCTGCCGAGACGCATTCACGTGAAGTAAGTAAGCAGTATAGTTTTCACGCAAAAGCGGGAGTGGCAAATCAGCCTTCTTTTCAGGTTCCTCAACAACTGTGAAACCCGCTAACGCCAATTGATCTTCAGCATATTTGCGCACTTCGCCAATATTCGTCCAACAACCGTTGGTGGCATCGTCAACAATTCTAACAAATGCTCCGTCAAAGTCTGACGGTTGCCACAAAGGGCCTGCTATTGCGCAAGTTGAGCATATTACGGTTGCCAAAGTTGAAGCGACGATATCGTGGAGTCTCAAGGCGATCCTCTTAGGTTTTGAATAACTATATACAGCATCAAATTGACGACAATCCTATAAGTCCCAGCGGATTAATTTGCGACTCTTCATAAGGTTAGCTGATTATGTTATGATATAACAAATATATGGTTTGCTGAGTAAAAAATGACCGCCAAAACACCTGTGGTGCTGCTGAAATCGCAGCTCAACCTTGACCATGATCTTGATGATGCCCTGCTGACGCACAAGCTGGACGCAGCCGAAACATGGATCGGCCACTACACCGGGACGCCCTTTGTAGCTGGTGAAGCACCCCTTACCGAAGCCGCATTGCAGCTTGCAGCATATTGGTATGAGCAACGTGAGGCCGCGTCATTCGGCATGACCACTGCACATATCCCCTTTGGTGTTCGTGATCTGCTTTCCCCATACAAGATTCCGGTGACTGGCTATGTCGAAGAATAAGAGCCTGACAGAACAGTCGAAGCTGCTATCAGATCGCCTGAACGCCATTCCGAAAGAGGTGGTTGCAGCTCTGCGCCCTGCCCTTGTCAAAAGCGCTGAGGAATACGCCGCCACCATGCGCGCGTTGGTGCCCGTTGATGAGGGTGACTTGAAAGATTCTATCGAAGTCACTGCACCGGGCGAGACCACCCCGGCTTATGCAGAGGGCGGCGGCAAGCGCACGGCTGGCCCCAACCAAGCGCTTGTGACTGTCGGCAATGAGGATGTGCGGCACGGCCACTTGCAAGAATTCGGCACGGTCAAACAGGAGGCCCAGCCGTTCATGCGGCCCGGTGCCCGGCTGGCGAAACCCCGTGCGCAACGGCGCATCAGCCGCGCTGTCGGGCAAGCAATCAAGAAAGCAGCAGAGGGTAAATCATGATCAGCCCTGACATTGAATTCCAGACCCAAATCAGATCGGCACTGATCGCCAGCTCAGCAGTTACCGACCTTGTGCCCTCTGACCATATCCGGGCCGGATCAACACGCCCGGACAAGTTGCCGTGCGTCATTCTGGCAAATCCTGACACCGCCAATCTCGGTCAGTCTGGTGAATGGCGGCTGACGCGTGTTTGGCTGGACCTGCATGTTTGGGCAATCGAAGACGGCGCGGATATGGCCCAACAGATCGGCGGTGCCGTTGTGAATGCGCTTTGGGATGCGCCTGATTTGGTCGAGAACGATATCGACGCCTATGGCCGCCCCAGCTTCAAATACATGCGCGACCCTGACCCCGAAAAGGCATACTGCCACGGCGTTGCGACGGTGTCGGGTGTTGTGCGGTGGAGGCCGTGACCATGATCCGAGCTGGCAAACTGGATCGGCAGATCACTATTGAGCGTGCCTCTGAAATTGTGCTCGCGTCTGGAACGACAAAAAGGACATGGGCACCTGTCGCAACCGTCAGGGCAGAGTTGGTGCAGCTCAGCGCCGAAGAATACCTTACCGGCTTTGGTGAAAGTGACTCTGGCAGTGCCGTGTTCCGCATCCGGTATATGTCCGGGTTCACGACGGCAGACCGCGTGACCTTGGACCGCATCACCTATGAAATTGACGAAATCGCAGAGCTGGGGCGCAAGCGCAGCCTAGAGCTGCGCTGTTCTGTGGTGGCCGCATGATGTCGAGAGACTATTTCCACCTACTCACTAGAACCTTCCTTCGCCCCCTCAAAAACTTGTTCGCTGACTTCTTCAATATTCTTTTCGGGGTCGGCGTGCGGGACAAAGTCACTATCCCAAGTTGCCCAAAACGATACCGCCCCAAAAAGGAAAACTGCTCCGCAACCAATAAGGCTAACCTTCATTCCAAGGCTCATTCCACACATCGGCTCACACCTACTTTTTTGTTTTCTTTCTGCGCTTTAAACAGTTCAGGTGGTCCAAATTCAAGTCGAAATTGGAATTGGCTATGAGTGTGCATTCGCGCGGCATCAAGCCGCCCCTTTCCCCTGATAAAGAAGCCCTGACCAAAGCGCCGCCGGTGCCGAAATACCTTTCAGCACACGCCAAGGCAGAATGGCGTCGTGTAATGCCGCAGCTCATCGCACGGCGCGTCATCACCAAAGCCGACATGGCAGGCGTAGAGGCTTATTGCGTGGCCGTTGGTGCATCCAGATTGATTGCCGACACCATGAGCGCTGGCGTCTTGCCTGACCTCAAATTGTGCGGGCTTCAAATCCGCTACATGCAAACAGCCCGCCAGCTCGCCGCCGAATACGGTCTGACCCCGACAAGCCGTGCCCGGATCGGTGCTGTTCAGTCGGATGACGATGATGCCGATAATCCTCTGGCTGTGTGACTATGAGCGCAGCCAGCACATACCCCGCTTGGATCAATGACGGCAGCTCAATCCCAGACCCTCTTGGGCATGGGGAACGGGCTGTGAAGTTCTTGAAGCGCTTGCGCCACCCGGCAGCGGTGAATGATAACCGTGCGCTCAAAGCCGCCAACGACGACAGGCACCCCCGAGCATTCCAGCTTGCACCGTTTCAGGAACGTATTGTGCGGCGCATCTATGGGCCGCGCCACGCTGATGGCCGCCGGATCGTCAAAACGGTGTTTCTGATGCTGCCCCGTGGCAACCGGAAAACGAGCTTGGCCGCTGCCTTGTCATTGCTGCATGTGATTGGCCCTGAAAAGGTGCCTGCCGGTCAGGTGATCTTTGCTGCGTCTGACCGGGAGCAAGCGGGCATTGGCTTTCGAGAAGCCGCCGACATTATTCGGCAGGACAAGCGCCTTGTGGCTGCTACGCGGATTCACGACGCATTCAACAGCGCCAAACAGATCACCAACCTTGATAGCGGCGCACGTCTTCGCGCCGTGTCCAGCGATGGCCGCGCACAGCACGGCACCACCCCGGCTTTTGTTCTGGCCGATGAGATACACGCATGGAAAGGGCGGGATCTGTGGGAAGCACTGAAGTCGGGCCTTGCAAAGACTGACGATAGCCTGTTGGTCATCGCCACTACCGCAGGGCGCGGCCACGAAACGCTTGCGGCAGAACAGTATGACTACGCCCGGCGTGTTGCTCTAGGTGAGATCGACAACCCCGAGTTTTTACCAATCATCTTTGCTGCAGAACCCGATGACGATTGGCAGGAAGAAGATGTATGGCACCGCGTGAACCCCGGCCTGAAACACGGCTTCCCAAGCCTGTCCGGTCTGCGTTCACTTGCGAAAGAAGCAAAGGATCACCCTGCAGAGCGCTATAGTTTCCAGCAATACAATCTGAACATCTGGCACGGGAACAGCCGTGATCCGCTGTTTAGTATGGCTACATACGACGCCCGGAAGTTCGATGACGATGAAACCGATCTTGCGGCGCTGCCGTGTTGGATCGGTGTCGATATGGCGAAGAACGGTGACACGGCGGCCGTTGTGGCTGCATGGAGGCACGACGATGACCAGATCACCATCAAGCCTTGGTTCTTTGTTCCCGGTGAAGACCTAAAAGAGCGCGGTGACCGCGACCATGTTCCCTATGAACGTTGGCGTGACGAAGGGCTGCTTACAGCTACACCCGGCCCCATCATCGACCCGGATGTAGTTGAGGATCACATACGCGAATTGACCGAGGAACATAAGGTGCAAGAGATCGCCTTTGACCCACACCTTGCGCGCCAAATCATGCAGCACCTATTGGATGATGGCTTACCGGTAGTTGAACTACGCCAAGCTCCATTGAGTATGGGTGTCGCTATCGGTGATCTGGAACGCACTGTGAATGGCCGTTTCATTCGTCACGATGGGCACCCCATCCTAAGGCATCACTTTGACAGCGTGGTCGCCAGTCGGAACGAAACGAACGGCCTAGTGCGAATGCACAAAGGAAAAACAACTGATCGCATTGACGGTGCCATTGCAGCAGCGATGGCAGTCCATCGTGCCGTGGCACAAGAATCTAATCAATCAAAATACAACGACCCCAATTTCAAAACATTGGCGGATGTCCTTGAGGAAGCAGCATGAACGACGCAAATCTGCCCGGTCTAATCGTCCCTATCGAAGCCCGGATCGACAAATTTGAGAAAGGCTTACAGCGCGCTGAACGCGCCCAACGTCGCGGGACACAAAGAATGGAACGCCGCGCACAGCAATCCGCCAACAAGATAGATGCCACCTATTCCAAGATGGGCCGGAACGTCGCCGCCAGCTTTGCGCGTATGGCTGTTCCGCTGGCCGCTGGTATCGCATCCACCTCAACGCTCAGGGCAATAAATGACACCGCAAAGGGCGTGGCAAAAATGGGCGACGAGGCCAAACGCGCCGGGCTGTCACTCAGGGAACATCAGGAATGGCGTTTTGTAGCGCAGCAGAACCGCATCGAAATTGATGCAATGGTTGACTCATTCAAAGAGCTGAACATCCGCGCCGATGAGTTCATCAAGACCGGCAAGGGTGGCGGCGCTGAAATGTTCGAGCGCCTTGGGTTCAGTGCAGAGCAGCTAGAACAGCGGCTGGAAAAGCCGTCTGAGTTGATGCTGGAAATCCTTGAGCGTTCCCGGCGTCTGGACACCGCAGGCCGCATTCGTGTCGCAGATGAGCTTTTCGGTGGCACTGGTGGCGAACGCTTTGTTGCCCTGATGGAACGAAGTGATGCCCAACTGCGCAACACGATCAACAAGGCGCATGAACTCGGTGCGGTGCTGAATGACGAGGTTGTTGCGTCGGCAGATGAGGTAAGCCGCAAATTCGATGAGCTGAACACCCGGATCAGCGCATTCGGCAAGAAGCTGGCCGTTTCAATGGCAGAGGGTGTCTCAGGCATTCTCAGCGCCAAGAAGAACCTTGAAGGCATCTTTGGTGACATCGAACGTGCCGAGGCTGTTCTGGGGCAGGAACTTGCCAAAGGCTTAGAAGGTAACAAGGCGGCTATTGCATCCCATGCCGATGATCTGCGCGACCTACACGGCACGTATGATGAGCTGTTCAACCTGATCAACCGCATGACCGGCCCGGATGGTGTTCGTGTTTTCGAGATCGACAACACAGACGCGCGTTTCGCCCTGGCTGATATCATGGGTGATTTGAAACGGCTGGTGGATGCACTTGAGAACGGCCAGATCGAAGCCAGCGAATTTGAAACCGAGATCGGCGAACTTGTTGGTGAAGCCCGTGACGTGGCCGCCGAGCTGGCCGAGATCGACGATGCCCGTTTCTCGAACGTGATCTCTGCTATCGGTGGCATCGGCGATGCGTTGGATAGAGCCATTGGCAAGGCATCCCTGCTGAAAACCCAATTGCCGGGCAATGGCGGCTACACATCCTCTGGCCGAGGCGACGGCTTAGCCGAGGTAGAGCGCCGGCGTTTCGAAGGCAATCAGCCTGCCTCTGATCGCGCGCCAACCTCATCACCACGGCCCAGAGCTGCGCCGCCGATGATGGGCGAACCCGAAAACACCCGGAGTGGTGGCGCTGGTAGAAACCAAAGCGAATTCGAACGCATGGCGACATCGCTGCGTTCTGAAATCGCATTGCTTGAGCTTGAGTCTGCCGCGTTCATCGCATCTGCGAGCGCTGGTCAGGAATACTCCGTCGCAATTGCCACGGCACGGCGTGAGGCTGAGCTGCTACACATGGCCCAACAATCCGGCAAGCAGATCACCCCTGCCCTGCGCGAAGAAGTCCGAGGCCTAGCGCGCGGATACACCGACGCTGCCAATGCCGCTGAACAGACCGCGCAGAAGTTTCAACAGGTGGATGACGCACGGGCTGCATTCACCAATCAGGCCGCCGATGCGTTTACCGGGATAGTGACCGGCACCATGACTGCCCGTGAGGCTTTGGCCGGGCTTGCCAAAGACCTAGCCGCAATGGCTGCCAAGCGGCTGTTTGCGCAAGTCATTGGTGGCGTGGTCGGTGGCCCTGCCGGTGCATTGCTCGGCGGATTGTTCGCCGAAGGTGGCTATACCGGCGACGGTGCAAAATATGAACCGGCTGGTGTTGTTCACCGCGGAGAATACGTCATGAGTAAAGAGGCGACCCGGCGTATTGGCGCTGGGAACCTAGAAGCGCTTCACAGCTCCGCTAAGCGTGGTTACGCCTCTGGCGGCTACGTGGGTGGCCGGGCACCCGTTCAAGCCGTCTCAGCGGCGCGCTCTGAGTCTGTGAGCGCTGCTGCTGCGCCAGTGGTAAACATCTCATCCCCGGTGACTGTGAATTCCAGCGGCGGGACACCGGCGCAAAACGACGAGCTGGCGAACAAGATGGCCCGGCAGCTTGAGGCCAGCTTGAGGGGCGTTGTGGTCGATGAGCTGCGCCGACAAAACCGACCCGGTAATCTTGGGAACAACAGGAGTTAGGGTGTCTTCCTGAAATTCGCCTTGTGACCGATTCCAGCTTTTGGTATTATAGTTCTTGCCTTTAAGGCAGCACAAAGCACCAAGCCCAAAACAGTCAGGTCCGAGCCGATACTTTCGATGACGCTCGCCGACGCCGAGATACCAGCCCAACATATAACGCCAGCACCGGGAACATGACCGGGCAGCGAGTCGCCTAGCTGGAAGGTGCAGGAAAGATCATTTTGGATCGCTCCCCGGTGGAGAACACCGGACGCCCCAAATGGTCGCCGCCGGACTTAGGTCGAAATGGCACAGAAAGACGGTTGCAATGTGCGACGGGCATAGACTCGGGTCACAACAACCGATCACGTCTTGGTTGGAGGAAAGCCGGGCGTGATGCTCAGTCGAAAGACTGTAACCGCTTGGTCGAAAGACCGGGATCGGAGCGCTGCTAGGTCAATGGAAGCCACCTAGTGTTAGTAGCTCTTCACCACCTGTTATATGCAGAACATCCCCCTAGGAATGCCCAGAACTTGCTTTGAGCATTCCTAGGGGGAAAGTCCTATTTCTGCAGGGATTATTGAATATTATTTATTCTGTGCATTTCTTCGTTCTTGTCCCGGCTAGATGAAACAAACGGTGGGCGCGAAGCGCCCAAGAGCGAGCTTTAGCGAGCGCGCAGAAGATAGGGTGGATATGAAAGCACGATCACTTCTTAAAGCACTTGTCACCCCGTGGCCAAAACTGATCCGGGGTAACTGGAAGAAAACGAACATAAAAGCGCTTCCGGAAGAGCTGCACTGCGTCGCTGAGAATCACCAAGAACGCGTCGTTCTTCTTGAACTTTAATGACCTATTTGTTATGATATAACAATCAGGGCTGGCTTCCAACTATGCCCTCTCCGAACCCCACGCCGGATCATCATGCGATGTAAGTCAACCGGCGTGGGGTTCATATTTTCAGCGCGTGATTTGGGAAGCTCTGTCGCGAATAAACTCTGCAATTTGCTCAGGCGAGAATTTAGTAGCATCAATGTATCCGTCTGTATCGAATACACCATCCACTTTACCCGGGTCAGTTCTGACGAACATGACACGTTCATGCGCGCGCTTCGCGATGATATCTCTAATGGCTCTGAACTCGATTCCACACCAGTCTTTGCGCTGGTAGTCAGCGCCAATGAAAACAACGACTAGTTTCGATTGCTCACGGTATATGGATTGAAGAAGGGTGTCCAACGATGGTCTTGCCAATTGCCCAGGGTAGTTCGCATCATAGAAGTAAGTGTCTCTACCCATAAGGCGTTCCAATTCTGCGGCTACCGGTTCTACCAAGCTGCGCGCTTCGCCCGGGAAAGAAAGAGCCACTTCGAACTGGTGGCTACCGACGTCTACCGGCCCGCCAAATGAATTTGCCCAGCTAGGCAACTGGATGCCTAACTTTTTGAGTTCTGAATCGAGTTGGACATCTTTCACTGCCCAATGCGTCCGGTTCATCTCCCACTTTCGAATGTCCAACTCGAACTCAAGTTCTGTGAAGTGATCGTAGGTCAGAAAGGGGCGGCAGGGCTGGAGCTCAAAGGACACTCGAACCTTCCCCTGCCGCACGACGGCTTCCTTAATTCGGCCAAAACTCGGGTCTTTCTTTCGAGCTGCTTCGTAGGCAAAAATACATGGGTAACTTGAAAGTGCCGTCAGGGAGCTTCGGTCAAGTTCACCTATCTCAGCAACTATTTCTTCCTCAGTGTATTCGTATCGATTGACGCAACGATCTGCTTCTATCGTCCAGACACCTTCATCCCAAGCTTCAGTGTCCCCAGATACAAACAAGTTATACATATTTTCCTCAATGTCAGTTCGGGCGCAAGATGAACAAGCTGAGCGCACATGTCCAGACACGGAAACCTCAAAGTAGAGCGGTAAGTAAGTCTTTACTTACAATAAAAACAATGACTTACGAGGCTTTTCCGCTTGCGCATCAGATTCAACCTATGCAATTCTGCACGCACCAAATCACGAATAAGAGGAATAGTCTCGTGCAGACCCCCAACAATCCCCAAGAAGTCTATCTGCCGGATCACGTTTACCAAGCACTGAAAGCCAAACTGCAAAAGCTGGTCGCGCGCCCCTTTGAAGAATGCGGCACAGACCCTGAGACTGAGATTGTCACCGCTCTGGGTGAGACCGGAAACATCTGGCCAGTGTCGGTGCTGGATGACGCTCAGGTTGCCGAGACGGCATAAGCGGATGCCTTCTGGATCGCCGGAACCCCACCACCAACAATTCGCTACAAATTTGATGAGATGGCTATGTAACTAACCAGCAAAATACTGGTGTAACCGGCCGCCGTAGCAGCCGATCACGTTTGCAGGCTTAGCGACCCAGGATGTAATCGACCCACATATTCAGTCGTGTGAGATCTCCATCGGCTGTTTGAGCCAGGCACATATCAGGGTTTGCTACAATTCCGCTCCAGCATGGAATTGCAGATGCGGTGGATGCGATACCAATCAGAGCGGCGGTCGCAACAACAAGCAGCGAAAACTTAGGCATGCGATTTCACCTTCTTTCTGCAAAGGCGCATCAACGCCCTTTTTATTTACGTGGGGATTGATCAGGCGTTTGCGAGTCCAACGATCTGAGATGTTGCACATTTGCAACGATTTCATAGTGGCCTCCTTCCCCCCAGCCAGATAAGGATACAGCTCAATACTCCTATAGCTATCGAGCTACATACCCGCCGGCGCAAGCTGGCGGGTTTCTTCTTTGGGTTGCACTCTCGGCCCCGCCGGATCACAGTCTCAAAAAGATTCTAGGGGCAGTCAATGCGATCCAAATTCAGAGGCCACTTTAGCGAAACTCAGGAAACCATTGACGAGCTTTGGCAGTCTGCGACGTTTGTCTTTGACGCCAATGTATTGCTCAACCTGTATCGGTATTCCGATAAGACGCGAACTGAATTTGTTCGTATCCTCAATAGTATTCGTGAGCGTGTTTGGATTCCTGAACAGTGCGCATATGAATACTTTTCCAACCGCATAACTGTCATTGATGAACAAGAGCAGGCTTACAAGTCTGTAGCGGCGGAACTCGAACAGATCGAAAAGCGGTTCTCTGGAACGAACAGACATCCATTTCTCACCAAAGCAAGCCATGATGAGCTTTCAAAGGTTCTTAAGAAAATCTCCAATGAACTCGAAAAAAGCAAAAATGCTCAGGTAGTCAGGTATAGCCGCGACGACATCAAAAACACGCTTGCTAACGTTTTTGAGGGTTGCGTCGGGGACCCCTACGACTCTGATACAATGCAAGCCTTGTTCGACGAGGGCGCAACTCGTTACGCGGATAACGTCCCGCCGGGCTACAAAGATAAGAACAAGGTTAAAGACCCCAAAACGGTTGCGGACAAGCGTAGGAATTTTGGCGACCTGATAGTCTGGAAACAGACGATTGACAGAGCCAAAGAAGCACAGACAGACGTAATTTTCGTGACTGACGACTCGAAGGAGGACTGGTGGCAGAAACACGGAAGCAGAACCATCGCGCCAAGACCCGAGTTGATTGACGAATTCTGCAGCAAAACTCAGCGCACAATAATGATATACTCCCCTGATAAGTTCATTGAATTTGCGGAAAAGCAGTTGGGCTCTAAGGTAAGCGCCGGGACGCTTGATGAAGTTAAAGCTGACTACACCAAGCACCTAAATGAAGAGGCCCTTGTAGCGGCAATGCGGACTCTTGAGCGGATTTCTCCAAACAGACGCAAATTTATGGAAGAGGTATCACGAGCACGCAATCACGTGGATACGCTGAACAAATCTACTGTCATAAAAGAACTAATCAAAAGTCGGTCTGAGCTACAAAACGAGATTAGTCGGGTGAAAGAGAGGCTGGAGTTTTGGAATCTTATTGGCGATGACGCCGACAAGGACCAGATAAAGGCACTTTCAAACATGCAAGAGGAACTAACAGTCTCATTAGCTATGTGCGAACGCCAGATATTTGATCTTAAGCGACCCCAAAACAACTCTGGCGTTTTTGACTAGTGACCCAACGTCATCCGGTCCATTTTAGGGCCGGTTACACGGTTACAAAACCACATTTAACTCATTGATTTTTAACGATCCGTCGGGAGTTCGAGTCTCTCATCACCCACCATCCTTTCCCCACAAAGTATCAAGTTCTTACGCGACTAGCACCTATTGTTGTACTGCGCATGAAACGATGTCGGCTGGGCCTCCGCTTCTGTTATACGGAAAAGATGTCTACGATACAGGAGCTTTGGGCGACGGCAATATTCGTAAACGAACTATCAGCAATTGGCAGACGACTTTGCGGAAGGGCGTTCGATCTCGACCCAAATCGTTACTAGAGCGTTCTGATGCGGCGAACTGGCCGCGAGAGACTGAGTTGCGCGCGAAGGAGTTTCGTCCCTGGAGTCAAGCAAAGCGGTTTTTTTTTGGCTTCGGCGCAGCATTTGACACATTAGGCTCAGAGTGGTCATTCGATCCGGTCTTACGAACAGCTGCCTTGCGGGAAAAGCTGCCGTAACCTGACTGGTTGATGATGATCGATCTCAGCCTAAAGTAGGCTTTCATTTTTCACTGCTCCAAGACTCTACGTATTAGTTTGCTCTGCGTTGTTCCGACTGATTAGGCCTAGGCCCTCCCATTTTTGACATCATGGCCTTCGCATAGTCGCGTTTTGCCTGCGCAGGGTCCTCGAAGCGAGCATGCACGACGCAAAAGAAAAAGGCACCGTCATCTAAACCGTTGCGAGGCGTAAACCAATCAAACGGGTCGGTCGGCTCTACCGATGCAAATTGGTTGGTTGGTGGCGCAGCGGGTGCGATATTGGCTTCACTGTTTGTTATATCATCAAGCAGTGTTGGACGGGCCGTGCCGGTGTCCGGTGTGAGGATACCCATGATCTGCTCGCGACCAGCCGGAACAAAACGCCCGCTTTCCTCGATTGGAAACCGGATCGGCTGCCCTGCATAAACATCCCGCTGCACTTCGCTGTTCCGGACAACAATCGTTCCACTAACCAGCACATACGGAATGCCTTCTGACGGCAGACCTTGCTGACCAAGAGTATAGTTCGCCTTTTCGGTCACAGTCTCCGGATCAAAAATCGTGATATCCGCGACCATGCATTCTTGCATACGCCCACGCACCTGCATTGCACGCAAGCCAGTGTCACCCAATCGCTTCGCATGTATGTAACTCAGCTGAGTGAGTGTGAGCATCAGCGGCACATTCGCTTCGCGAGCCAGTCTCAAGACTAGCGCGTGACTGCCTGCGGACCGAGGGTGCCCGGCATAGTCTTCGTAAGGGGCGTCCCAACTCATCAAGTTGCCCTCGATATCCAACCCGGCCATACCGTCACCCGAAATGCCATAACCTGCGATGGTGATCCAATCGTTGAGCCATTGCTCTCTTGGTGGGCTAAAAACAATGGCCGTCCGTCCCGGTTCATTCTCAGCGAAGCTCAAGAATTCGTCTTTAGTCACAAAGCGATCAAGCTGGGGATCAAAGATAGTGTCTTCGTATTTGTACCCCATCGACCCTTCCCAGTTTTCGGGGGCGATGATCGAAGCGCCGTAGTTTCCCGATCCAGCAGTCCAGGGATAGTAACTGGACCAGACGTTGTAGCCTTGGTCGCGGGCCATCTGGAGCTTTTCCTGATTTTCCCACCACCCATAATCATTGTCATGATGTATGTGTAGCGGCGCGTCGAGCACCATCGCATTGACCAGGATTTCGTTGACCCCGGTCTGTGTCTCAGTAGGTGTGGAAGCACTGGGATGAAACCGGTGATGCACCGAAGTTAGACGACCATAACGCGCAGCGGCCCGCTGTGCTTCGAACATCTCATAGGTTGTGATGCCTTCGCGGGCGTAGCCGATGGTCGATCCCACGCCGAGTGCGCCGAGACGAAGCCCCTCATCCAGTTGGGCAGTGATTTCGTTCATCTGCTCGCGGTTGCTTGGAACCGACGACCAGCCCTCGACACCGTCTTCCACGGATTGTGCCCGCAGTGCGAAGAAGTTCCGGAAGTCGATGTCCCCACCTTCCAGAACAAGGCCGTCATGTACCCGCATCCGCGCGAATTCTTGTCCAACGACTGTGCCATAGTTTGCCTGCGTCACGCCTTGGCGCGCAGCGTACCATTCATCGATATTCGCGGCTCCGACCTCAAAATCCATTTGCGTCGTAACGCCATCGCGAAGGTTGACCTTGATACCCCAAGGATCCAGCCCGTGTTGTTCAAGGTCGATAAACCCGGGCGCCACAACATGCCCTGTCGCGTCGATTGCCTCTCTGCCGTCAATATCTTCGTCGGTAACAGCAGTGATCCAGCCATTGCTTATTCCAACGTTGGCGATCTGATCGAACCCGGTTTCCGGATCCACTACCCGACCGTTGAGGATGACCACGTCGTAGGTTTGCGCGACGCAGAAAGTGGAAAACACGGACAACGTGCCAGCCAGAAACAAGGTACGCATGGATAGATCCTCCCTTTGATCAGCAGAATTGCATATTTCAACGCTTTTGACGTCTGCTTTCGACCCACACTAGAAAACGATCCGGGTTCGCAGGCCGAACAGCGTAATGCTATCCTGAGCGGGGTTCAGCAGCGGGTTCGAAATGTACTGCAGGGACGGCGTGATCTGCAGCCCGGGTGAGATCGAAAAACGGTAGAAGGCTTCCAGCGTGAACTGATCGCCATCTATGCCTCGTGCATCGGCCCAGTTCAGGCCGAGACCTGCCAGATCGGTATTGCGGCCATAGTAACCCAGACCGGCAGAAACCGACCGGTCATACAGCGCTGCGGTCCCTTTTGAGGCCCCTGCCCGAAAGAACGGCATCCACTTATTGTCAACAAACCATGCGGCAGAAAACGCAGCGCCATAGTCTTCCGCCCGGCTGCCATCTTCGGCCGCATCCGCGTGCCAGAGGGTCAGATGGACATTGTCGAAATAAATGCGATCAAAGCCTGACGTGTACCCAAGTTCGAGCGATTTGAAGAGGTTGCCGTCGCTGAACACATCAAAGTTTGGATCAGACGGATCGGCGTTTGCATCTGCAACGCTCGCGACAGCGTAGAAGTTTTCACTCAGCTTGATCCCACCGGCAATACCAAGACCTGGGTTGGGTGCGTTAAGTGTTGGGTTGGTGTTGAAGGACAGGTTTTGGAAGCCACTATAGGGGCTGACCAGCCCATAGATATCCACAAAGTCCGTTACATCAATCTGCCCGAATTGCAGCGTCCACGAACCGTTTTCGGCCCTTTGGGTCCAGAACAGATTGGTCAGCAGCAGGCCGCTATCGTTGAAGGCTGTCCCGGTGATCGAAAGCGCTCCGCCATCCAGCCCAAGAAACTGCGGGGCCACATCGGTATAGCTGTGCCGGTCTTCGATCTTGAATGTCAGGGAACCCTGTTCAGTTGCCTGCCAACTCCCGTAGAATCGCGCAATTCCGCTGGCCGCTTCGCCGGTTCCCAGATCCGCATTCGTGGTTTGGCCTAACGCCAGGTAATCAATATTGAACCGAAACCCACCCTCAGCGAGTCGGTCTTTCCACTCAAACCAACCCGGTGCGATGTTGCGTGGAAAATCGGAACGGTATTGTGGGTCGGTGAGCCCATCTCCGGGGGTAAGATCAGCTTCGACCGAAGAGGGCCCGGACAGTCCTTGCGCCGACGCGGCGCCAGCGACAGCAATACTTAGTGTAGCAGCCAGTAGTCTTATCATTCAGACGCCCTTGCCCCACCGGTCTTGCGATTGCCCGCCGCACGGATGCGATCAGCGGCACGCTGCTTCCATTCCAGCCTGTCCGCCTTGTTTTCCAGAGTTTCGACACGTTCCGTTTCCAACTGGAAAGTCGCGTTCATCGGCATCTGGCCATCCACAACCATCATATTCTGAACAGACGGATCGATGGTCAGCATGCCCGTCAGCCGAACAGGTTCATGAAAATAGCTGGGCGCCCAGTCCCCGTTCAACCGCACACGGATCATCTGGTTGGGCGGAGGTGGCGGCATGTGGCTGCACATCCCGCGTTCCGGCACCAGGTACGCAACAGGCCGCCCGTCTGGATCATTCGGAGCAGGAATGGCGAAACCAGCCAGGGTGATTGTTTGACCATCGAATTGCGGATTTCCGTTTGTCCCCGCCTTTCTCCGACGTTCCATCACAACTTCGCGCTGATCGAGCAGCCAGTCGATATCAATTCCCTCAGCAGCCAAGGCGTCCTCAGTCTCGGTCAAAAGTACTTGCCACTTTTGCCGCTCTTCTTCGCTGCCACCATCCTGCTGCAGCCTGCCACGCAATCGAACAACGAAAAGAACATCGTCGAACTGTTCGGGGCTGAGTTCACGATAGGGGTCATCAAAGACCTGCGCAGACGGATCTGGCAGATCTGCCCAGTCCAACGCGGTTCCAGGCGTCGCCGCAGCATCATAACCGCACAAAACCAACCCTGCGAATACTGCGGAGCAAAACCAATTTCGCATGAATGCTCTCCGGCTGCTTTATCTGGTCAATCCAGTGTGTTTTTGTAGATCACACCGTCCTTCATAATCAGGCGGATTGTTTCCGGGCTGTCCGGCCTCGGGTCCGCACCGAACCACTGATCGCCTGTTCCAACGACAGAGAAGTCTTCGAGGGGGTTGCCGTCTATCAGCAGGATGTCGGCATAGGCGCCTTCTTCGATCACACCCAGTTTGCCTTCCGGATAGGGGTTCATGAAATCACCGCTGAGTGCCGCGATCTCGCCACCTACCGAAGTCAGGGTGATCATCGACGCGTAGGGGCCGAAGAAATGATTGTTCAGATGCTTCTCGTAGGCGATCTGGATGTTGCACGCCTCGACCGAACCCACGCAATCGGTTTGGAAACCACGCGGTGCCGGGCATTCTTTCATGCTGGGAATGTAGGCTTCGAATGTCGCCGAGGCCGATTTGGCCTTCCTCAAACTGTTGGGGTTGTTTTTCACGGACGGAACATCAAGTAGGCCTGGATCAAATGCTGTGATGTTCGTCGTGATGTACGCTCCTTTTTCTTTCATCAAAGCAGAAATCTCACAGTCAAAGTGAAATCCGTGTTCAATGGTTCTGACCCCTGCATTCAGGGCATTGATGATCGCTTCTTTGCGGTAGGAATGTGCCATGACATAGGTGCCGTACTCGTTGGCAACCTGAACAGCGGCCTCAATCTCTTCCTTCGAACCGGCGAGCAACTGCCATGGATCGAATGCCGAAATCACCCCACCTGATTGCATGAACTTCAATTGCGTGGCACCCATGCGCAGGTTGTTGCGGCCATACATGTAAATTTCGTCAACACCGTTGACCTGTTGGGCCATATTCAGAGTCCCAAAGTTGGTCACCCCACCCGGCGGAGATGTGAAGGATGCGAAATCGGCGTGACCACCACGTGTTCCGAGAAATGCCCCGGAAGGATAAAAGCGGGGGCCGACGATCTGGCCGGCGTCAATTGCGCGCCGCAGCCCGCCGCCAGCGCCCCCGGCATCGCGAACGGTCGTGAAGCCCTGCATCAGGTACATTTCGGCCATCCGGGTCCCGTGGATGGCGAAATCCTCCCAGGTCGAGTTGGTTTCCATCTCGGCAATCGATGGCCCCATGAGCATCAGGTGCGCGTGATTCTCTATAAAGCCCGGTGTCAGAGTGCGCCCACCGCCGTCGATAACCGTCGCGCTCGGCGCATCAATGGCATCGGTTGAGACGGACTTGATCAGATTGCCCTCGACCAGAACACTGGCATTTTCAATGCGTTGCTCATTCACACCGTCGAAGACATGCACGTTGGTAAACAGCGTTTGGGGTTCTTCTTGATCCTGAGCCTGCGCGGTCGCCGAAAAAGAAAGAACTGCCGCGACAATTGCCGTCGAGCAAAGAGACATTCGTAAGCCGGACATAAGTACTCCCTTCATATTCATGTTTTGCCAACTATAGTCTGGAATTCATTGGCTCGGTTGCCCCTTTTGAATTAGGATGTACGAATGTGACTGCAAAAATGGCCACTTCTTAAAGCTAATCCAACAAGGGTTATGAGCTTGCCTTTCAACTCCACCTCCCGAGAGCATAGCGAGGGCTTTGTTCGCCTCTCTTTAGCCGCTCCCTTTCTGCAATATCTCACCGAACGTAAGATCAATCCGCAACCAGCATTGGATCAGGTCGGCTTGAAAGCTGAACTGATGACTAACCCATCCGTGTTCGTTCACTCCGAGTTGGTTTACGGCTTGGTAAATGCTTTCTCAGAAGTATCAGGGGATCGATACCTTGGCCTGAATGTAGGAGAGACTTTTGACCTGCGGGAATGGCCTCCGTTCGCTCAGGCCCTGCAATCAACAAACTCGCTGTTCGAGTTTTTTACCCGCTTTGTTGGGCTTGTCCCGCAGGAATCCAATTCGGTGCGGCACAGCCTTGTCATCGAAGCAGACAAAGCAACCTATCGTATCGAGAGGCAACAGGAACCCGCTGTCCCGCCCATTCAAGTGACCGGTTTTGGAGCCGCGATCTATGTACGGCTCCTGGAGACTGTCGTCGGAGAATCCTGGGATTCTTCGCGTGTGCGATGGGAAAGCCGTTATATTACGGGTCTACCGGTCAACTACAAAGGGATCGAGGTTGGCTTGGGACCTGATCCCGGAATGCAAATCAGTTTTCCTGTGGAATGGTTGTTTTTGCTCCATGCCTCTGAGGGTTCCGCCAAACCCATAGCTTCAGCTCGACAAAACGAAGAAGTAACGGTGGTGGCCGCTTTGCGATCCGTCTTACGCGACAAACTGGACGAAACCGATCTGGGGCCAGAGGTTGTGGCCGGACTACTGGGAATACAGCCGGAACGGTTTCTGAAAGCGCTTCAACAACAAGGCACAACACTCCCCCGCGAAATCAAACGGCTGCGCGTCGATGTCGCTAGAGAGCACCTCAGAGATGACAAGATGACAATTGCTGAGATCGGTCTACTCCTTGGCTACTCCGACAAGTCCCATTTCACTCGCTTTTTTCGAGGTCAAACCGGAATGACACCGACCAAATTCCGCCTTGGTGCGTAATTTCGTTGCAACTTTGGGACCGCTTGCACCCTCATATAAAGTGCGGGTCGACAAGAATTTGCGACGGATTTTTGGAGCCCTATTCAAGGATCGCAGTGGGGAAATTGTCCCATACTGGAAACACGCCACTCACAAGAACAGTGCGTCAGATATCTAGACCTATCTTGTCAGATCAAATTGGTTTGATACCGTTTTAGATGCCTGTTTTTTTGTATCGCGACGCTCGACAGAGTCTTCTTCTCTGCAAATCATTTCATCCCAAGATCTTCCCAAAAGAGAAAACCAACAAGGACGGCAGGGTATGACTTCTCTGACAGTGCATTGCCGATGTGAGGTATGGCTAAGGCATAAATCCTTTAGGTACCCCAAACTCCAATGACCCCACGCTACTTCCTGTCAACGACTGCAGAAAAGCAATCAGGTATTGAATTTCCAACTCTGTGAGTTGGACCGGAACAATGTCACTTTTATTGCGTTGACGCTCCATTTCATAATCGTCCTCCCAAACTATGAAATCGATTTTTTGCAACCATGGCACCTCGGGCAATGCAGCCATTTCAGGCGTCCAACTGTCTAGGCTTGCCTGCGGATTCAAGTGATGGCGAATGACGCTTTCCAGATCGGGAAAGGCTCCATTGTGACCGTAGGGTGCGGTCAGGGCAACGTTGCGCAACATAGGGGTGCGGAACCTATAGGCATCCTCTAGACGGTTGCTTTCACCCATGCGGCCGACATCTCGGACGAAGGGATCCCACTGCCGGGTGCGGCCCGGTCCAAAGGGCGGCAAACCCAAGGCATAAAACTTCTGATCTGACATCAGCGGTCCGGCATGGCAGCTGGAGCAGCGGGCTTTGCCGTAGAAAAGCTTCATCCCATCCAATTGGGCCGGCGAGAGGGCATTCGTGTCACCCGCGAGGTAGTGATCAAACGGGCTGTCGGTGCTCCGCCACTCGATCGCCATGAAAGCGGCCAGAGCGTTGGCGACTTGCGTAATCGTGATGTCTTCGGTCGACTCGACCTCATCAAAGGCAGCGACGATGGCCGGGCCATAGCGTGGATCGGTGCGGACGCGTTTCGCCAGAATAGGCCAGCCTTTGTCGATCCGATCATGCACCGCACCAGTGACTTCATTCTCGGCCACATTGCCCGCCATCTCGAATTGTGAGGTCAGGGGAAACAGAGCCTGCGCCGCCAGCAGGGAATTCAGGCCCTCGGGCAGCCACTCCTGCGCTGGGGAATTGAAGCCGTTGCCGTAGACGTCTGAAATACTCAGCCTGCCGTCGTGAAAGACTGTGTGAATCTCCCTCGCCCCAAGATTCCACAGGCCCGGAGAGTTGCGAGGGATGCGTTTGCGTATTCTGTCCGCCCCGGTGCCAGGTGTGCGGTCCAGTCCCAACCCCTGCCCGCCTTCTCCTATGCCCAGTGACAACCCGTCAGAGGTGCCGAAATCCGGGTGGTGGCAATGGGCGCAGCTGATGTTCTGGTTGCCCGACAGGATCGGGTCGTAAAACAGTTGATGACCAACGGCGGCCTGTTCCATATCAAATGGGATAAAGTCATCATCGGTTAACGGTCGCGGCAAATCCTGTGCCGCAGCGGCCCCAACCCAGAAGAGAGCAACCATCCCATGCGTCAGCTTGTTTTCGCCCTTTGCATGTTTGCGTCTCCGGCTCTGGCGGAACTGGAGCAAGCCCGCGATTTGATGGAAGCCGGACAGTTTGAAGCCGCACGCGAGGAGCTTCTTCCAGCCGCGCGCTCGGGCAACGCCGAGGCTGAGGAGTTGATCGGCGTGATGTACGGGCTGGGTCTCGGAGTCGAGCAGGATTACGAGCGCGCCTTTGAATGGTATCTGCGCGCCTCGATGAAGGGGCATCCGGGGGCGCAGTCGGGCGTTGGCTGGTACTATGAATTGGGTCTGGGCATGCCCGCGCCCGATCTGGTGCGCGCATACATGTGGTACACGCTCAGCGCTATTGGCGGCGACCCCGATGCGGCGATCAGCCTTGAGGAAGTGGTCAAGAAAATGTCGCCAGAGCAGATCGAAAGGGCGCATGTGCTGGTCAACGACTACAAAGGGTGGATGTATCCGTTTCGGTGAGGGCCGGGCCATAAAGCCCGGCCATTGTACTTAGTTCAGATCCGCATCGCGTGAGGCGTTTACATCGGCCTCAGCCGCAGCTACCGCTTCGGTCAACGCACCAAAGATTTCATCCCCACGGGCAACGTTGGACTGGAACCAGTCATACACCGGGGTTGCAGCTTCTTTGAACGCGGCCTTCTGATCTGGCGTCAGCACGTAGAGGTCTCCGCCACCGGCGACAAAATCCTCATAGGCCTGAATCGACTTGCGCTTGGGCGAGGCAAAGGTCGCCTGTTGCAGCGCATAGAATCCGTCGACCACGACGCGGCGCATATCCTCAGGCATCTCCTGGAACTTGGCGTTATTCATCCACCACAGTGCGCCCATATAGGCGTGGCCGTCCAGCGTGACATATTGCAGACCCGCGTCGGGGAATTTCATGCCCATGATGTCGGTGATCCCGTTCTTGGAGCCCTCAACCACGCCGGTCTGGAAGCTAGTGAACAGTTCCGGCCATGGGATCGGTGTCGGCGATGCGCCCAGAGCTTTGACCAGTTCCTGCGGCAGGTCGGCGACCACAGTGCGGATTTTAAGTCCTTCCATATCGGCGGGCTCAGCAATGCGGCGCTGGGTGTTGGCGAAGTTGCGCCAGCCGCCTGTGTTGCCAATGGTCATCAGACGAATCGCGCCGCCAGAGTCCTCCAGTGCCATATTGCGCATGGTGCGGGTGAAATCGCCGGACAGAACATGCTCGGCAATGCGGTCATCGGCCATCAGGTAAGGCAGGTCCAAAACCTGCACGTATGGAAAGATGCCCGAGGCCCCGCCCGAGGTGGAGATATAGATGTCGATCGTGCCATCGGCCACGCCTTGCAGGCATTCCGCGCCGTTCGAACACAGTTGAGTGCCGATGAACAGCTCGACCTCGATCGCCCCGTTCGAGGCGGCCTCGACATAGTTCTTGAAGACAATCAGACCATCATAGTCTTCGTCATTTTCGTTCGAGTTGGCAGTGGCGCGCAGCGTGTAGTCGGCGGCTGTGGCGGCCATAGCGGACGCGGCCACGAGCGATGTGGCCACCGCTGCGGTTTTGATGAAATCTCTGAGCATGCGTTTCCTCCCTATGGAACTCAGTTAGTTTGCAAATCCCGTTATCCTCGGGATCGTCATGGATAGTGCGGGGATATAGGTGATCAGGAAGATCACTATGATTTCAACGGCCAGGAACGGCAGGATCGCCTTGGCGATGGTTTCGACCCGCTCGCGCGACACGGCGGCGGCCACGAACAGCACCAAGCCCATTGGCGGTGTGGCGAGGCCGACGGTCAGGTTGACGCTCATGATGATCGCAAAGTGGATCGGGTCGACGCCGAGGCTGGTGAAGATGGGTCCAAGGATCGGGCCAAGGATGATGATTGCTGGGCCTGCGTCCAGAAACATGCCGACGATGAACAGCAGAAGGTTGATCAGGAACAACAGGATCAGCGGGTTTTCCGACAGGCTGAGGATCAGCGAGGCCAGCTGTTCCGGCGCATGGCTAAGACTGACCACCGTCTTGAACGCCATCGCCGCGCCGACCAGCAGAAGGACGACGGCGGAAGTCATGCCTGCGTTGCTGAGCACCTCGGGCACTTCTTTCCACGTCAGCGTGCGCAAGACAAAGAAGCCGATGATGAAGGCGTAGCCCACGGCGACGGCGGCGGCCTCGGTGGGTGTGAAGATGCCGCCCAGAATACCGCCCAGAATGATCACCGGGGTCATCAGCGGGAAAAAGGCTTTCAGGCTGGCCTGACGTCGCTCGGGCCATGTGTATTTGCGGCTGGCGACGGGGAAGTCATAGCGGTCGGCCATGAGTTTGATCATCAGCATAAGGCCCACACCCACCATCACGCCCGGCACGATGCCCGCTAGGAACAGCGCGGCGACGCTTTCACCCATGACGTAGGCGTAAATGATCATGATGCCCGAAGGTGGGATAATCGGTCCGATCACAGAACTCGCCGCTGTGATCGCGGCAGCGAATTTGCGGGTGTAGCCTTGTTTCTCCATCGCCGGGATCAGCATCGACCCAAGCGCCGAAGTGTCCGCAACAGCGGACCCCGAGAGGCCTGCGAAGAGGATTGAACTCAGCACGTTCACATGCGCAAGACCGCCGCGCAGGTGGCCCATCAGGGCCTGGCTGAACTCGACCAAGCGGATGGTGATGCCACCGCGGTTCATCAGCTCTCCGGCCAGCATGAAGAAGGGGATTGCCATCAGCGGAAAGCTGTCCATGCCGTTATAGACATTGCGATAGAGAAGCGTGATGTCGTTGGTCTGCCCGTTCAGCCAAAGCAGGATACCGGGCGCGGCCAAAAGGGCGAAAAAGACCGGCAGTCCGATCAGCAGGAAAATCAGGAAGGTGGGCAGGAACCAAATCAGCATTTACTCGGCCCCCACTGCCGCATCAGGAATTTCAGGCAATAGGTGACCCCCGCCGAGCAGAGTGATGAAGGATCGCAGGATCAGCTCGATATTCACCGAAATCAGCAGAATGATCCCCACCAGCAACGAGGCCATCATCCAACTGCGCGGGATGCGGTACCATTCGTCGAACCCAAAAGAGGTGGGTATGTATAGCGCTGCAGTGGCGAATTTGCCGCCAAAGCCAGTGACCTCGGACCAGCCGATATTGACCGCGACCAGCAAGACGGCGAGCGAGATCAGCAGCAGGAACAGGTTCAGCGATTGGCCGATTACGCGCGGCAGAAAGCGCTCCAGCATATCGATGGCCACAAAGCCGCCTCGCCGGAACGCGGTGGGGGCCATAAGGCCTGTCATCCACAACATGCAAAACCGGGCAGCCTCATCCGGCCATGGCAGAGCATTGCCCAGTACATATCGGAAGAACACCTGTATCAGGATTGCGATCACCATGAGTGCAATCGCAACGACACCAACCGCGCGGCCCAGACGCAGCACGGTTTCGTTCACGAATGCAATCGGTGCAAGCACCGATGCCAGTCCGCTCATGCGGATCCTCCCTTGTTCAGCCGCGGGTATGTCCCGCGGTCGTCAAATCGCGCTTAGTGCTGCGCGAATTGGCCGAGTTTCCCGGCGTAAAAGGTCAGCGCGTCTCCGTCCGCCATGCTGGCCTTAAGAACCTTTCCCACCACAATAACGTGATCGCCCGCATCGTGATACGCATGT
Organism: Ruegeria sp. AL11; assembly: GCF_056540865.1. Taxonomy (NCBI): domain Bacteria; kingdom Pseudomonadati; phylum Pseudomonadota; class Alphaproteobacteria; order Rhodobacterales; family Roseobacteraceae; genus Ruegeria; species Ruegeria sp. AL11. Next base: position 62,067 of record NZ_JBQFXO010000014.1, on the reverse strand, counting down.
TGTTCGCATTCGAACCGCGCCAAGCAGTCGGGCAGGATCGGCGTTCCGTTTTCGCACCGCTCATGCTCGATGTCGCGCAGCGCAAAGGCGTCTTTCGAGCAGCCAAAGCACAGCTCGGCCTGTTCAGAGGACAGCACATGCACGCTGAAATGGCGGGCGTTGTGGAAATAGGGAAAACGGCGCGAGTTGCGGTCACCCGCCCACATGATCAAGGGCGGGTCCAGTGACAGAGATGAAAAGCTGTTGGCCGTAATGCAGACCGGTCCATCGGCGCTGTCGCATGTGACGATGGTGACCCCGGTCGCAAAGCGCCCGAAGGCGTCGCGCAGGGTGCGGGTGTCGTCCTTGTGCGGAACGAAAGTGTGGGTCATGTCCTTTGAGATTGCATTCATCATGGTACCTCATGCCCCAGCGCCGCCTCATAAAGGCGGTACCAGCTTTCGCGATCCAGTTTGACTTTCAACGCGTCCGAAGCGCGTTTGATCCGATCCAGATTATTGGTGCCCAGAACCGGCAGGATGTTGGCCGGATGGGCTAGCAGGAAGGCCACGGCGACGGCGGCGCGATCCACGCCGAACTCGGCTGCGATTTCATCCGCGACAACGCCCACAGGCGGGTTTCCAGCCATCAACAACCCACCCCCCAGCGGCGACCACGCCATCACTGGATGACCATGCTGCTGGTGAAATGCCAGGTCACCATTGGTGAAGGGGCTGATCTCACCCAGAGACACCTCGATCTGGTTGGTGACCAGTTGGGTTTTCATCGCCGATTGTAGCAGGGACCAATCCCAAGGCCGGAAGTTCGACACGCCGATCGCGCCGACCTTGCCGCTGGCGACGACCTCGTCCAGAGCCGCTCCGGTTTCATGGTGGTCCATCATGGGATCAGGGCGGTGGATCAATAACAGGTCGATATGGTCGATGGCCATTTCGGACAAGGACGTGTCCACCGATTTCACGATATGCGCGCGCGAGGTATCGTAGTATTTCACCTTGGCATCCGCGTAACGACCGCAGGGCGCGACGATGTCGCATTTGGTAACGATCTCCATTCGCTGGCGCAGATCGGGATTGGCGCGCAGGGCATTGCCCAGAACCGCCTCGGCCCCGTAGTCACCATAGATATCGGCCTGATCGAAGGTGGTGATACCCTGATCCAGACAGGCCTGAATCTTGGCTTCGACATGCGCCGCCGATGTGTCTGCGTCGTCGCCCAAGCGCCACATGCCATAGACAAGGCGGCTCATTTCCAGCGAGTCAGAAAGTTTCACACGTTGCATCAGCGACGAACTCCGTTGCCCAGCGGGGTCGCCGGGGTAGTTGTAGGCACGCGCCCATAAGCTTCGGGCAGCGAACAGGTTTTCAGATTGGGCAGAACACGGCTGCCGAAATGTTTGGCTTCATCTATGTGCGGATAGCCCGAAAAGATGAAGGCGCGGATGCCCATCTTTTGGTATTCTTCGATCTTGGACATAACCTGATCAGTCGAACCGACCAAAGCCGCGCCGCAGCCCGATCGCGCACGGCCAACGCCTGTCCAGAGACCTGGTTCAACATAGCCATATTCATCCGCCAGATCGCGGTTCTTGGCCTGATGCGCAACGCCCAGCGAGGTCGAATCCAGCGCCCGCTCCCGGATTGCACGACCATATTCGTCATCCAGTTTCGAAACGATGTAATCCGCATATTCCTGCGCCTCTGCCTCGGTATCCCGAACGATCATGTGAACACGCAAACCGTAGTCCAGCGTGCGGTTGTAGTTCTCGGCGACCGCATGAACGGCCTTCATGCGTTCGGCAAGTTGGTCCTTGGTTTCGGGCCACATCAGGTAGACGTCACAATGTTCGCCACAGAGATCCAGCGCAGAGGGAGAATAACCACCGAAATAGAGTAACGGCCCTCCAACCTGGTATGGCTTGGCCGGGTCAGTGGTCAGACCTGAGAAGTTATAGACCTCACCAGCATGATTGATCTCGTCCTGCGTCCAGACTTGCTTCAGAATCTCTACCACTTCGCGCGAGCGCTGATAGCGGAACGCGCTGTCGGCTTTCTCACCAGGAAAGTCGGAGGAAATGATGTTGACCGTCAACCGCCCCTTCAACATGTGATCCAGCGTCGCAATGGTGCGGGCCAGCATGATCGGTTGCATCTCGCCACAGCGTACAGCGGCCAATAGGTTGATCCGGTCCGTGATTGGGGCGCAGCCCGCGACAAAGCTCAGCGTGTCCTGACCGACCTGATAGGAGGACGGGCATAGGATGTTGCGGAAGCCCTGCGCTTCGGCCTCTTTCACAATGCCGGAACAATGCTCCCAACTCGACCGCAGGTCGCCATCGGGTACGCCAAGGAACTGGTAATCATCGGAACACAAAGCGGCAAACCACGAAACTTCGGCCGCATCCAGATCGGGGGATGTGATGGGGACGATGCTCATTTGATTCACGCTCCGTACATCTTTGACTTTCCTCTTGCGTAGCAATCGCTTTGATGTAGATCAATAGTGTATCAATTTTTCCTGCGACCGAGTGAAGCGTCTGCCGTGCCTGCCTCCAACCGAAACCCCAATGCCCTGCCGGTATATATTCAGATCGCGGAACTTCTGATCCGCGACATCGCGGCTGGGCGCCTTATTGATGGTGAGCGTTTACCGCCCGAGCGTGAGATGGCGGCGGAGTTGAATGTCTCGGTTGGAACGCTCCGAAAATCGCTCTCTGAGCTAGGAAAAAAGGGGATGTTGGAGCGTATCCAGGGCTCAGGCAACTACATCCGCGAGACCGGCACACAAAATAGCGTCTATGCAATGTTCAGGCTGGAACTGCCCAAAGGGGGTGGCCTGCCGCGTGCGGATATCCTGTCAGTTGACCATCTGAAGAAGCCGACCAATCTGCCGAAATTCGGGGCTTCTGATGCCGGTTCGCGCGTCCGGCGCATGCGCTACCTGAATGACACAATCATTGCAGTCGAGGAAATTTGGCTAGACGAATCAGCGGGCCTGATCGACCAGAGCCTGCTGTCCGACTCACTCTATCGCTACTATCAGCGCCAATTGGGCTTTTGGATCGCAAGGGCCGAAGACAGAGTCTCGGTCCAACCACTACCGGACTGGACACCTCCTGACTTCACCAAACCAGCGGGCCAATCAGTAGGCTACATCGAGCGGTTCAGCTGGTCGGAAAACGCCGAACCCGTTGAATTCTCAAAAACTTGGTTCGACCCAGATCGGGCCAACTACGTACAACGTTTGAAGTAAAAGGAATCGCACATGACCCGGACCATCAATTACGGGCTGATTGGATGCGGCATGATGGGGCAAGAGCACCTGCACAACATCGGATTGCTGGAAAGCACCAATGTAGCAGCGATCTTTGAGCCCGATTCAGAGATGGCAAATACCGCCAAGGCAATTGCGCCAAATGCGGCCATGGTGGGTTCCATTCAAGAGCTTCTGGCGGTTGAAGAACTGGACTGCGTAGTCATTGTTAGCCCAAACCATCTTCATGTGGACCAGATTTGCGAAATCGCTGAAACACGTCCGCTTCCGTTTTTGGTGGAAAAGCCATTGTTCACCGACCCGCAAGACGTGGCTCGTCTCGAGCAGTTGCAGCGCGACTATCCCTGCCCGATTTGGGTTGCGATGGAATACCGGTACATGCCCCCTGTTGCAGCTCTGATCGAGAAGGCTCAGGTGACAGGTGGCATAAAAATGTTGTCGATCCGCGAGCATCGTTTTCCGTTCCTGGACAAGGTCGGCCATTGGAACCGCTTCAACCGCAACACTGGCGGCACTTTTGTCGAAAAATGCTGTCACTTCTTCGACCTCATGCGTTTGATATTGCAATCCGACCCGGTACGCATAACCGCAAGTGGTGGGCAGGCCGTGAACCATTTGGACGAGAGCTACGATGGTCAAACCCCAGATATTCTGGATCACGGCTACGTTCTCGTCGATTTTGCTTCGGGTGCGCGCGCGATGTTGGAACTGTGCATGTTTGCGGAAGGCTCTCGTTATCAGGAAGAAATATCAGCCGTCGGACCAAAAGCTAAGATCGAGGCTCTGGTTCCAGGACCGGTGCGCTTTTGGCAGGATCACTTGGGCGCCCCCCCGCCTCCGCGCTTAATCGTGAGTCCACGCAATCCCAAAGGCCCCGTATCAATGGACGTTCCAGTGGACCCGAACTTATTGGCGGCTGGGGATCATAATGGGTCGACCTACTATCAGCACAAAGGTTTCTTGGCCGTGCTTCGTGGCGAAAAAGCTAAGCCGGACGTAAGTTTGAACGACGGCCTCTGGGCGGTCAGAATGGGGCAAGCGGCGCAACGGGCGATAGACACGGGCGAAACGGTGTACATGGTCGATTGAACGGGTTCAAAAACACGGGCGCGTGTTGCAGCCCCTAAAAGGCCCCATATCGCTCGAGGTTGTGTCAGACATCGCCAATCGATTTGGCAAAGGGCCAATTCTAGCGACTGTGCAAGCCTACGTTTGCGCAGTCCTACTTGGATGCTCCGCTAGACTTTTTGTCTTGCCTTCCCTGCTGCGAACGGCCGCCTTTCATGGTCGAGTGAGTTGCTCTTGCGGATGCAGCTCAGGTCCGCTTGCCCCGGACAAACCGAAACACCTTTCTTCTGGGTTGGCGTCCAAGCTCCAATAAAAACAGTGCCTAACATGATGACGATGTCGTGCAACTTGCGATACCGACGACGGACCTGCTCGATCATCCGATGGCCCTGCCGATAACACCCATGTACCGAGCCTCGGCATCGAGATTAAATGTGCAGCTCTTATCCAGAATGCGGGCGGGCTGGACGCATAGCCTGATCTTTGGTCATTAGAACTATTGTGTAGTCGGCTCCACAACTACAGCACCCTACACAGTAAATTCGATCGCATAGGTTCGTTGGGTTTCGTGTCTCTCATCACCCAGGATGCTTCTTTTAAAAAACGCTCCTCCTCGCACGATGTTGATGTGGCATTGTTGCAACCGGTTGCAGCAACGCGGACTTGGTGCATAATACTGACACCATGATATTGCCTAGCGCCCTCCCCGCCCAATTGCCTGCAAGGCACCTGCCATGAGCGTCACCCTCAAAGATGTTGCCGCGCTGGCGGGTGTGTCGCGATCAGCCGTTTCGCGCACTTTTACCGAAGGGGCTTCGGTTTCAGCCAAAACCCGCAGTAAGGTGGAAAAAGCCGCGAAAGAGCTGGGCTATAGCCCCAATGCGCTGGCCTCGTCGCTGACAACCGGGCGGACCAAGCTGATCGGGCTGATCTCGAACAACTTCCACAACCCGATCTTTTTGGAGGTGTTCGACCAGTTCACCCGCGCTCTGCAAGAACGAGGGCTGCGTCCTTTGATCGTGAACCTGACTGATGAGACCGAGCCTGCCAATTCCGTCCGGATGTTGCGGCAATACTCGGTCGATGCGGTCATTGTCGCCTCATCGACCTTGCCGCCGAGCTTTGCCAAGGCTTTCCACGATGCCGGGGTTCCGGTGGTGCATACATTTGGCCGCTCGGCCACCTCGCCCGAGGTGCATGTGGTCGGGATCGACAACGTGGAATGCGGGCGTATGGCTGCGCGAGAACTGGTGGCGCGTGAGTACACACGCGTCGGGTATCTTGGGGGGCCGAAGGATGCGACCTCGGCCATGGACCGGTATCGCGGGTTCATCGAGGAAACCGCGCAATATGCGAACCTCGAGGTATCCTATTCCTTCGCGCAGAACTACTCATTCGATGCTGGCAGGGCCGAGATGCTGCGGCTGTTGGGGGAAACCCCGGCCGAGGGGTATTTCTGCGGCGATGACATCCTGTCGATTGGCGCGCTGTCGGCCCTCAAGGATCATGGGCTGACGCCGGGGCGCGACATCGGCGTCATCGGCCTGAACGATATGGATATGGCCCGTTGGGAAAGTGTCGACCTGACCACCATTCACCAGCCGATCAAGCAGATCATCAACGCCTCGGTGGATCTGGTCGAGGAGATGCTGAAAGAGCCTCAGAGATACCCTGAGGCCCGTATTTTCCCCTGCCGTGTGATCGAGAGGGGCACGCTACGTCCCCGACCGTAACTACCGGAACATTGGCGGACGCGCGTCTTTCCACGCGCCTTCCTCTTTGCCTGACGCAACGGCGGCATGAACGGCGGCTATCGAACGTACACCATCTGAGGCGCCGGGCAGACCGTCGCGGGCCTCACCCCGGATCGCATCGGCCAGATCGCAATAGATATTGGCCACGGCCAACGGGAAGCCCTCGGGGTGGGCGATGGCCACGCGCGACAGGCGCTGCACTTCGTCATGTAGGCCACCCTCGCCTTTTTCGATGATCTGGGTGCGCCCTCCGACTGGGGTGTAGATCAATTGGTTGGGCTGCTCGGACGCCCAGCGCAAACCGCCGGTTTCGCCAAACACTTGAATGTCGAACCCGTGTTGCCGCCCGATCGCCACGGACGACGTCCACAGGCGACCAACCGTTCCGCCTTCGGTGCGGAAATTGATCATCGCGTCATCTTCCAGCTCGCGGCTGGAAATGGTCGAGGCCATATCGGCGGACAGCGATTTCACCTGATCATCGCAGACAAAACTTGCCATATGCAGCGCATGGATACCGCAATCTGCGAATTGGCCCGAGACCCCCGCCATCGCCGGATCATAGCGCCAACGGACCCGAGGGTTATCGGCATCCGTCGCATCGCCGTGATGACCGTGGCTGAAATTGGTCACCACCAGCCGCACCTTGCCGATATCCCCTGCCCGCACCATGGCACGCGCCTGCCGGATCATCGGATATGCCGAGTAGCAGTAGTTCACCGCACAGATCTTGCCCGAGGCCTCGGCCACGCGCACGATCTCTTCGCCCTCTTCGACCGTCATGGTCATAGGCTTTTCGCACAGGACGTTGAAGCCAGCCTCAAGAAACGCTTTGGCGATTTCGAAATGGGTGGAGTTCGGCGTGGCAATCGTGACCAGATCAATCCGGTCGAAGCGGTTTTTTTCGCCTGCCAACATGTCCTGCCAGCTGCCATAAGCACGGTCGGCGGTGATGCCCAACCGCTGAGCATATTCACGGCCCACCTCGGGCCGATGATCCAGAGCGCCCGCCGCGAACTCGAACATCCCGTCCGCCTGCGCGCCCAACCGATGAGCAGGTCCGATCTGGCTACCTTCGCCGCCACCAATCATGCCCCATTTCAGCTTTGCCATGGTCTATGTCTCTCTTCAATTCTTCCGAGCTAGAGCGATCAGAAATCGCTGATATCTTTCCACTGTCGCTGGTCCGACGAGGCCAGCGCAGCCGCCAGCACCCGGTTGACCTCATGCCCATCACGGAAGGTCGGCCAGATCGGATTGCCGGTGTGAATGGCCTGCAGGAAATCCTTGGCCTCGATGATGATCTGGTCCTGATAGCCGGTGCCATGGCCGGGGCCTTGGCAAAACGGCTCGTAATCCGGATGTGCGGGGCCAGTCAGGATCTTGGCGAAGCCTCGCTGTCCTTCTGGCCCTTTGCGGCGATAAAGCCAGAGGGCGTTCTGGTCCTCTTGATCAAACCGGATTGCGCCCTTGGTGCCCGAGATTTCATAGGCATAACCCATCTTGCGGCCCGTTGCGACGCGGCTGAAATAGAGGTTGCCCATCACACCGTTTTCAAAGCGGCACATCATCTGGGCGTGGTCATCATTCGTGACCTCTCCGCCCGGGCGTGTGCGATGAACGGTTTCGACATCGGCCATGACCTGCGCAATCGGTCCGATCAGCGCAAGCGCGCCGTTCACCATATGCGGAGCCAGATCTCCGATCGTACCGTTGGCCATGCCGGTCGTGCGCCAAGTGGCAGGGGCGTCGGGGTCGGCATAGAAATCCTCGGTATGCTCACCGCGAAACCAGGTGATGTCGCCGATCTCACCGTCTGCAATAAGTTTGCGTGCGTATTGGCTGGCAGGGGTGCGGATATAGTTGAAACCCACCATGTTGACCACGCCGGCATCCTCAGCCGCGCGCGTCATCGCCTGACTGTCCTCGAGTGATGCGCCCAAGGGTTTTTCGCACAGGACCGGCTTACCTAACGCAAAGGCCGCCTCAGCGATATGGCGGTGCGTTTCCTGAGGCGAGGCGATGACGATCGCGTCGACCTTCGGATCCTCGACCAAAGCGCGCCAATCGTCGGTCGCGCGCTGGAACCCATAGGCCGCACGGTATCGTTCGGCACTTTCAGTGGACGAGGCGCAAATCACCTCGAGCTGCGGACGCAGAGCAGTGTTGAACACAGCGCCCACGGCGGACATGGCAACAGAATGCGCCTTGCCCATATAGCCGCCACCAACAATTCCAATTCCGATTTCAGGCATCTGTCGCGGCTCCGAACATACTATTTGCAACCGGTTGCAAAATCAGTATCGTGTGAATCGATTCAACGCAAGGTCCAAACTTTGCCGACGACGTTACGCCGGAGGAACATCACGTGAGCGCTTTGGTCGAGGGCATCAAAGGAAATCGGTTTGCGGTTTTCGGTCGTGCCGGAATGGATATGTTTGCCGATCCAATCGGCGTCAAAAGCGAGGATGCCGACACGTTCCATGCCGATCTCGGCGGATCCTCGGCCAATATTTGCGCGGGTCTGGTCAAGCTCGGCAGTCGGGCATCATTGGTTACGTCGGTCTCGGACGATGCAGTTGGTCGATTCTGTCTGAACCGCCTGCGACACTACGGTGTTGACACCTCTTACATCCGCATTGTCGGCGGTGAATTCCGCATATCCCTGGCGATCTATGAAAGCCGGATCGAGAATTTTCAGAACGTCATCTACCGCAATGGGGCAGTCGATTTCCAAGTCACCGAAGAGGACATGGACCGGATCGATTTTTCGGCATTCTCAGCCGTGATATCCGCCGGAACTGTCTTTGCCGCGGAACCGTCACGCAGCGCCACGTTTCGGGCTTTTGACAATGCCCGCGCCGCAGGGTTGCCAACAATTTTCGATATCGACTATCGCCCTTATAGCTGGCCATCGCCCGAAGTGGCGGCCGACGTCCTGTCCCGGGCCGGAGAGGCCAGCGACCTGATTGTCGGCAATGACGAGGAATTCGGCTTCATGGCCGGCGGTATCGAAAAAGGGTTCGCAAAGGCCAAAGAACTGGCCGAAAAGCCAGGCCGCATCGTTATATACAAGATGGGTGAAAAAGGTGCCGTCACGATGATGGACGGCCATGAGATTCACACGGGCATCTACCCGGTTACCGCAGTCAAACCCAACGGAGCAGGGGACAGCTTTATGGCAGGTTTGCTGGCCTCTGTCGCTGCTGGCTATTCGCTAGAAGAAGCCGTCATGCGCGGCTCGGCCTGTGCATCCATTGTGGTTTCGAAACCCGGATGCGCCCCCGCCATGCCCACAACGCCCGAGCTGGATGCATTTCTGGCCGACCACCCCGGCCCGACCAAATAGGAGGCCCCCATGCATATCGCGCCCCATGATAACCAGAACAAAGCCATCGTCGATGTCGACGACCCGCTGGTTCCGCTGAACTATTTCAACATCGTCAAACTCAAGCGCGGCGAGGCGTTCGAATACCAGGTGCCGGGCTATGAGACCTGCATCGCCCCCGCCACCGGCTCCGTGGACGTTGACATCGAAGGCGTGCAATTCGCCAAACTGGGCAACCGGGGCGAGGACGTGTGGGATGGTGAGCCAGAGGGGGTTTATGTCCCGGTTGGCGCCAAAACGCAGCTGGTCTGCGTGTCGGATGAGGCCGAGGTTTTCATCGCCGGGGCCAAGTATGACAAGGTTCTGGACCCGTTCGATGTGCGCGAGCATGACCTCGTGCAGTACGGCAGCGACGACACCAAAACGCATCGCAAGATCAAACATATCCTGGGGCAAAAACAACAGGACAAGGTCGGCCGCCTGTTGGTGAGCGAGTTGTTCACCGTCGGCCAAGGGGGGTGGTCGGGTTTCCCGAGCCACAAACACGACACCAACCGTCTTCCGGATGAGACGCGCCACGACGAGACCTATAACTTCCGCTTCAAACCCAACTGGGGCTCGGGCCTTCAGATGTTGCAGCGCGAAGACAACAAACCGGGGGATGCATACCACATCGTCGATGGCTCGACCGTTTGTATCGACAAGGGCTACCACCCCTGCTGCGTGTTGCCGGGATATGAGATGTATTATTTCACAATCCTCGGCGGGCTGACGCAACGATCTCTGGTGCAGTATTTCCAACCCACCCATGCCTATCAGGTCGAGACGATTCCGGGCATCAAAGACATGATCGCGAAGTTCAAATGACCCTCGCCACCCTGAAAAACGTCCTGCAGCCGGCATATGAACAGGGCTATGCCGTCGGCGGTTTGGTAACCCTCGGCTGGGAGGACATGCGCGCCTATGTGGCCGCTGCCGAGGCCGAAAACGCACCGGTCATCCTGCAAGCCGGTCCCAGCTGTCGCGAACACACGCCTCTGCCTATCCTTGGTAAAATGTTCCGCCATCTGGCCGAGGGCGCCTCGGTCTCCGTGGTCGCGCATCTGGACCATGGTTACACGTATGAAGACTGTAAGATCGCGTTGGACAGCGGTTTTACGTCGCTGATGTTCGACGGGTCGCGTAAACCACTGCAGCAGAATATCGACGAGACCGCCGCAATTGCTGAAATGGCCCATGCGGCTGGGATTTCCTGTGAAGGTGAGATCGGGTTTGTCGGCTATTCCGGCGGAGAAGGCTCGAACGGAACTGACCCCGAGGAGGCCGCACAATTTGCTCGTGAAACAGGCGTAGATGCGATGGCGATCTCGGTTGGGAATGTCCACCTGCAGCAGAACAAGGAAGGCGGTCTTGACGAAGACCGGATCGCTCGGATCGACGCGCTGACTGAGGTGCCGCTGGTGATCCACGGAGGCTCGGGCGTGCCAGTCGAGCAGCGCACGCGCTTGGCCCAAGGCACCTCGATCTGCAAATTCAACATCGGGACCGAACTGCGCATGGCCTTTGGTAACGCCCTACGCGACGCTGTGAACAGCGACCCCGAACGGTTCGACCGCGTGACCATACTTAAAGAGACCCAAGACCCGGTCGAGGCCGCCGCCCGCACCGTGATCCGCGCCTTTGGCGCGCCGCCTCAGAGATAGCGAGATCGGGATGTAAATGGCTATGTAGTTTAACCCTGCGACTAGATAGATTGTCTTTCTCAGGCAACGTTTGTGTATCTGGGGGAAAAGCGGTCCTTCGGTCAGCGAGCGGCGAAAGAGGAAAAAAGAGCCCAGAGAGATCGATGCTGCGCTGCGCACCAATGTCTGCTTCAATGGTTCTTGGTTCTGCGCTATGAACGTAAGCACTTCGAGCAAACCCGACCGATGGCAACAATTTTGGCGACTCAAAATCCGATCATACGCCCCGCGCAGGCGGCGGACGCCAATGCATTGGCGACCTGTATCGACGCGGCCTATGAAAAATACGCCGAGCGCATCTCCGATCTGCCTGCTGTTTCCGATGGATGCGCGCAAGACATTGCCGACAATCAGGTTTGGGTCGTCGTGCAAAGAAACGAGATCATAGCTGGTCTCGTTCTTGTCGCCGGTGATGGTTTCATAAAACTTGCGAACCTTGCGGTTCATCCCGACCATGTCGGTAAGGGTCTGGGACGTAAACTGATCGAACTTTCAGAGCGCGAAGCAAAACGGCTAAGATTCAGTGAAATGCGTCTGAATACCCACGTCGACATGCCCGAGAATGTTCGACTTTACCAGCACTTGGGGTGGGCTGAGGTTAGTCGAAGTGGCAACACAGTCTCGATGCGAAAACACGTGGCCAGTGACTGACTAGAGCGTGCTTGCCCTGATGGTTGCCGCAATGGCCGTAGCTGCGCTGGAAACAAGAAGCGGTCGTTCACACGGAGTTCTTGATTGGCAGTTTTATCCGCCTCTCGTCATCCGATGGATTCGTTTTGAATGGCAGCCTTCTGCGAAGCTGCGCTCAGGTGCCGAACTATCGGCCAAAAAAGGTCAAGCCGGTGCTTCATTGATATTTCCAGCGACTGGAAAACAATTGCTTGGCCCATGCCGGACGATCAAACTAAGCCTAGATCGAGCCACCCTCGACCATGAAATTCCCGGCGCTGCACATGGCGGCGTCGTCCGAGGCCAGAAATACTACCATCCGCGCCACGTAGACCGGGTCGATCGGGTCTGGTAGGCATTGGCGGTCAACCTGCTTCGCCAGCGCCTCGGGAGTGACCCACAGGTCTTTCTGGCGTTGGGTCATGATCCAACCGGGGACAACAGTGTTCACGCGGATCCGGTGATCCCCCAGCTCGCGCGCCATGGTTCGGGTGAGACCATGAACCGCAGATTTGGCGGTGGCATAAGCGGGGAAACCTGCGCCGGCCTCCCACCAGGAATTCGACCCCAGATTGACGATGGAGCCTGCGCCCCGTTCGATCATTGCAGGGGCAACCGCCTGAATGGCAAAGAACATATGGCGGATATTGGTCGCCATACGTTCATCCCAATAGTCCGCAGTTACCTCGCGCCAGTCATGTCGGTCATCTTGTGCCGCGTTGTTGACCAGAACATGCGCTGCGCCCAGTTGCTCGGTCAGTTGCTCCAGCGCATCGCGCAGCGCATCGATATCGCGTAGATCGCATTGGGCAAAGGCATGCTCGCCCTCCAGCTCCGCAAGCAACTCATGGCCGGCATCAGCGTTTAGGTCCAGAAACCCCACCTTGGCCCCCTGCGCGGCAAAGGCCCGAACCGTTTCCGCCCCGATCCCTCCAGCCCCACCGGTGATGAAAACGGTCTTGCCGTTCAGACTGGGATAAGTGGCAAATTCTCGGGTCATCCGTCACGCTCCATAATCCACTCGACCTCGGGGGCCGCGACAAAGCGCCATTTCCGCAAAGGTCCTGCCATGACGTTCAGATAGTACATCTCAAACCCATAGGGTGCTCCGCAAGGGTGGTGTCCGCGCGGAACGGTCACAACGTCGCCGTCCGAGACCGCCATCGTTTCATCCAGCTGGCCATCATCGGTATAGACGCGCTGAATCCCGAACCCGTTGGCCGGGTTGAGGCGGTGGTAATAGGTTTCCTCAAGATAGGTAATGCGCGGGAAGTCATCCTCATCATGGCGGTGGCTAGGGTATGAAGACCAATGACCGTTCGGGGTGAACACCTCGGTCACCAGCAGGCTATCGGCGTAGTCTTCATTCTCCATCGCGATATTGTTGATATGGCGCGTGTTCACGCCCTTGCCGCGTTCGGTCAGAGTGATGCCATCCGGCCCAATCCGCCGGGCCTGATGTCCGCCTTTGCCGGGGGCCGAGCAGACGGCGATGACGCAATCGGTTTCGGCCACGGCCTCCCATTCGGTGCCGTTGGGCAGGTAGAGGCAATGAGGCGGTAATTTCTCGAACACATTCATCCGGTCGCCCAGAACGCCCCAATCCTGCCCGGCGCCGGAGATCTGCGCCTTGCCTTCGACCATGACCAGAATGACCTCACGATCTCCAGTGACCTCGGTCGCCTTGTCGCCCGCGCGCAGGTGGTAGAGGCCGAACCCGACATAACGCCACCCGGCGCTGGCCGGAGTGATGTCGTGGACCTTGCCACGGGTGCCGAATGGTTTCTTGAGCAAATCTGCCATGTTGGTCTCCGGTAATGGGCGGCCTTTCAGACCGCCCGGTTCTCATTGCAGGCGGATTGCCGTGTGGTCAGCGCCGAAAGCGCATTCGATAGCTGCGCCTCGGACCACCCCTCGGCCACAGCGCGGCGCAGGATGTCTGCCTGACTGTCCGGCGCATTCCCCCCGACCGGAGGGTCCGTGTCGAGATTGGTTGGAAAGGGATAGCCCTCGGCAGTTGCAGCGATCGCGGCCTCTAGCTGTGTAGCGGTCAGATCGCCCCGTTGTTTCAAGGCGATGAGCGACGGAAACACCGCCTCGGACATCGCGCGGCGATCCACGGCCTCCATCGCCCGACCAAAGGCCGTGGACACCTGAAGCAGGTTTGCCATGCGATGAATGTCTGCACTGCGGTTTTCCCCGGCCGCATGGAACAGCGCAGGGTTGAAGAACACGGCATCCCCTTTTTGCAAAGGCAGCTGTACGTAGTTCTCTTCGAAATGCGCGCGGTGATCCGTGTCGTGGAAGGCAAGATATCCGGGCGCATAAAGCTGCGAGAACGGAAGCAGCTTGGTTGGGCCGGACTCTACCGGCATATCGCAATGCGCGACAGCGCCCTGCAATGTCAGAGCTGCCGTTAGAAAATGCGCGTGCGCGGGATAGCGTGCTGCGCTGTCTGCCGTTTGAAACCCAAGATGATAGTCACGATGCGCTTGCTGTGCCTGCCCGCCGGGGCGCACCTGGTTGATCTGCGCCGTGACCTGATAGTTCGGGCCAAGCCAAGCCTCACACGCGGCGGCAATCGAGGTGTTTCCGAAATAGAGCGCGAAGCCTTCGGGATCGCGCAGGCACTGTTTCTGCAACGCGTTCCAGATCCGGTCATTGGCCCCAGAGGCCGCAAAGTGGTCGCCCTCACCCCCACCGCCCTGACGTTCGTCGTTGATGATCTGGCGGAATACATCTGTGGCCCGGTCAATCACACTTGTATCCGGATACGCCCGTTTCAGGGCGATGACGCCTGCGGATTTGGCAAGTACCCAAGCCCATTCGGCCAGCAAGGCCTGCCGATTGTCTGCTTGCTCTAGTAGCGGACGCAAAGCCTGCATGTCATAGACGGGCACATTGTTTTCCACAGACGCAGCAAACGGCACCGCGTCCGCCGAAAGGGCCTGTGAGGTCAACACCTTGAATTCATCCAGATCACAGGATTCCCGGTCAAAATAGCCGACATATCCGAGTTCTTGATTTACCATGACTTTCTCCTTTCTCATGGCTTCGGTGTTGCCCCTTGGGGCGGTGTGTTACGCGGTGATCTCCAATCCTGCCTTGCCGCAGACGTCAACGATGTGGTCGTAGCCTTTCTTTGAGTACTCATAGGGCGGCGCTTTGGCCGGGTCCTGTTCTGCCTCAACGACGATCCAACCGTCATAATCCATCGCTTTCAGCGCATTTGCGACCGCTTGGAAATCAATGCAGCCGTCACTGGGCACCGTGAACGCGCCTGCAATCACGGCGTCCAGGAAACTGCGGTTGTTTTCCCGCACGTCCTGCACGATGGCGGGGCGGATATCCTTGAAATGGACGTGATGCACGCGGTCGCCCCAGCGGTTCAGGGTCGCCATCACGTCACCTCCGCCAAACAGCAGGTGGCCGGTGTCAAAGCACAGCTTCACCTCGGGGCCTGAACCCTCCATCAGCCAATTCATGTCATCTTCGCTTTCAATGATCGTGCCCATGTGGTGGTGATAGGCCATTGGCATGCCCTGATCGCCCATCCATTTTGCCAACTCGGTCAGCTTGGCCGCGTAGGACAGCACCTCATCCTTCGACAGTTTCGGACGGTCATTGACCGGCGTCCCGATCTGGCCCTGAACAGTGTTGGAGCATTCCGCGTAAACGATGCACGGGCTGTTCAGCGCCACAAACTGTTCAACCTGCTCCCGTACCGCGTTTTGTTCCGACGCGAAGTCGTTGATCAGCGACGCACCGGAACACCAGCCGCCACAGAGCGCGATATCATTGCCCTCAAGGTAAGCGCGCAGCCCCTCGGTATCGCTGGGCATCCGCTGGCCCCGTTCGACGCCGGTGTAACCAATCTGACGCGACTCCTGCAGCGCTTGTTCCATTGTGTATGCAGCGGTCAGGTCCGGCAGATCGTCATTCTGCCACGCGATCGGAGAGATCCCGATTTTCACGCTCATTTCGTGTTTCTTTCCTTGATGGCAACCTCATAGGCCGCGCGTTTTTCGTTCACTTCGGGGCGGGTGCTGACCTCGGGCACCGCGACTTCCCACCATGTGCCGCCATATTCGGTCGAGGGGTAAGGATCGGTGTCGATGACCACCACGTAAGGGCCTGAGATGTCACCGCGTTTGGCCAGCGCGTCCTCAAGCTCGGCAATCGAGCTGACCTTGACTGAGGTCGCCCCCATCGCCGCTGCATGTGCCGCGAAATCAATGTTCGAGGCGGTTTCGTGGACAGTGTGATCGAGCAGGTTGTTAAACTCGGCCCCGCCGGTGCCCATTTGCAGCCGGTTGATACAGCCAAAGCCCCGGTTGTCGGTGATCACAACGGTGAAGGACACGCCCATCATCGCCGCCGTCGCCATTTCCGAGTTCGCCATCATGTAGGTGCCGTCGCCGGTAAAGCAGATCACGTCGCGATCCGGCTGGGCCATTTTGATGCCCATCGCGCCTGCGATCTCATAGCCCATGCAGCTGAACCCGTATTCCATGTGATAAGCCCCGGGCCGCGGCGCTTTCCACAGCTTGTGAAGCTCACCCGGCATTGTGCCAGCGGCGCACATCACCACCGTGTCGTCATGCGAAGCACGCTGTACCGCGCCGACCACCTGCATGTCGGTGGGCAGAGCGTTCCCGTCCCCCGGCGCGTCGGTCAGCGCGTCAACCTTGCCAAACCAATCCGCTTTGAGCGTGTCGGCCACAGGATCAGCATTGTAGCCCTGCAGCGCGGCACCCAGCTCCTGCAAGCCAACGCGCGCGTCGGATTGCAACGGCATCGCGCCGTGTTTCTCAGCATCATACGCGGCGGTGTTGAGGCAGATCATCTCACGCGCGGGATTTGAAAACAGGCCCCATGAGCCGGTCGTGAAATCCTGCAGGCGCGTGCCAACGGCCAGCACCAAATCGGCTTCGGCGCAGATGTCATTCGCGGGCTCGCCGCCCGTCACACCGATCGGACCCAGGTTCAGGGGATGATCCCAGGCCAAAGCGGATTTGCCGGCCTGCGTTTCTGTGATTGGGATATTGTGTGTCTCAGCAAAGCTCTGCAGCGCATCCGTTGCGTCCGAGTAGTGCACCCCACCGCCCGCAACGATAACCGGACGTTTGGCCGCTGAAATCGCGGCCACAGCGCGCGCCAGCTCGCCTTCGTCCGGGCAAATACGGCGTTGGAACCACACGCGCGGTTCAAAGAAGCTTTCGGGATAGTCATAGGCCTCGGCCTGCACGTCCTGACAGAAAGCCAAAATGACCGGACCGCAATCCGCCGGATCCGTCATCGTGCGGAAAGCACGCGGCAGAGCGGTCAGCAGATGCTCGGGGCGCGAAATACGGTCATAGTAGCGGCTAACCGGGCGGAAACAGTCATTGGCGCTGA
This sequence comes from Ruegeria sp. AL11, assembly GCF_056540865.1. Taxonomy (NCBI): domain Bacteria; kingdom Pseudomonadati; phylum Pseudomonadota; class Alphaproteobacteria; order Rhodobacterales; family Roseobacteraceae; genus Ruegeria; species Ruegeria sp. AL11. The sequence goes on along the minus strand of NZ_JBQFXO010000014.1, from coordinate 44,836 downwards.
TGGTGCCATCGCCAAAACTCTCGATCTGTTGCAACACCGGGTCCGGCCCGCGCGAGGCGAAGACGTCGCCCGGCAACAGAAGAACCGGCAGGCGGTTCACATGCGCCAGCGCTGCAGCGGTGACCATATTGGTCGCGCCCGGCCCGATGGACGAGGTCACCGCCATCGCCCGCGTGCGCCGCATCTGTTTGGCATAGGCAATCGCGCAATGCGCCATCGTCTGTTCATTGTGGCCGCGATAGGTTGGCAGCGTGTCTTTGACACCATGCAGCGCCTCACCTAACCCGGCCACATTTCCATGGCCGAAAATAGCCCAGACACCTGCAATAAAAGGCTCTCCGGCCTCATTCATCTGCGCGCCCAGATAGCGCACCAAAGCTTGCGCTGCGGTCAGTCGGACGGTCTTGTCCATTGTGATCCCTTTCAACACAAGGCCATTCCGGCCAGTTCTGCGATTTCGTTGGATGTCGGACCGAATGGTCCCGTTTTGGGGGAACGGCGTTAAACCGTTCCGCCCAGTGACCCTTCCAATTGGGCCAATTCCTGTCCTCCCGCCATCAGGTCCTGTAGTTCTTCAGGTGTGATCTCGCCGCGTTTTGCGGTGCCCAGCGTTTTGCCCCGGTTCAGCACGGTAAAGCGGTCGCCGACGGCCAGCGCGTGGCGCACGTTGTGGCTGATGAAAACCACTCCGACGCCTTGGCTGCGCACCTTGTCGATGGTCGCTAGCACGTTCGAAGTTTGCCGCACCCCAAGGGCCGAGGTCGGCTCGTCCAAAATCAAGATCTTGGCGCCGAAATGAACGGCGCGCGCAATCGCAACCGTCTGGCGTTCCCCTCCAGACAGGGTGCCCACAGCCTGATCAGGGCCACGCAGATTGATGCCCATCTTGCGCATCTCTTCCATAGTGATTTCGTCAGCCAGCTTCTTATCGAAGAAGCTGATTCCGGCCACTTTGCGCGTAGGTTCGTTGCCCATAAAGAAATTGCGGCTGACACTCATCAGCGGGATCATGGCCAAATGCTGATGCACTGTTGCGATCCCCGCTGAAATAGCATCGCGCGGGTCTTCAAAATGCATCGGCTTGTCTTCGAAGAAAATCTCGCCCGAAGTTGGTTTGTGAACGCCCGACATCGTCTTAATGAAGGTCGATTTGCCTGCACCATTGTCGCCGAGAAGACAGTGGCATTCCCCCGGTTTAAGATCAAAGCTGACGCCTGCCAGCGCAATCACCGAGCCGAAGTGTTTCTGGATGTCGACCATACGAATGATCGGCTTGCTATCCTGCACGTCCCCATGGTGGAACTTGGTATCGTCAGTCATCTCAGTGTTCTCCTGTGATGATGCGGCGGATATAGGTGTTCAGGATTACGGCACCCAACAGGATGATCCCCAAGAAGACCCTAAACAATGAGCTTTCAACGCCAGCAAAGAACAGCCCCTGCTGTACCACGCCAAAAATCAAAGCGCCTAAAGCAGCCCCCAGAACCGAGCCATATCCGCCGGTCAGCAGCGCGCCGCCAATTACAACCGCAATAATCGCTTCAAACTCCTTGAGCAAACCGCGGTCTGCACCAGCCGAGCCGAACTCCATAACCTGACAGGTGGCGAAGACCGTGGCGCAGAAGGCGGTGAACATGAACATCAGTATTTTGACTTTGTTCACTGGCACGCCTGAATTCCGCGCTGCCTCGGCGTCGCCACCCGCTGCGAAAATCCAGTTGCCAAACTTGGTTTTAGTAAGCAGCAAGTGACCAAAAATAATGATACCAATGGCCCAGACAATCAGCATGGGAATACCGTCAACAACAGGCTGGCCCGCGCGCGTTCCACGCTCGAACGTTTCGATCAAACCGTTTTCGCCAAGCCAAGTGAAGAACCCTTGTCCGACTTTGCCACCGAAGATCGACGCCAGCCAGTCACCCTCCGCGACGTCTTTGATGCCGCCAATGATCGTCTTCCGCTCAATGGTTTGCGGCAGATAAATGGTGAAGCCGCGCAGGATAAACAGAAAGGCCAAAGTCACGATAAAGCTGGGCAGGCCAGTTCGCACCACGATAAAACCGTTCAAGGCCCCAATCGACACACAGAGCGCAAACGTCACAATGATAGCCATCCACACGGGCCAACTGAGTGTGACTGAGAAGATCGCGATCATCATCCCGGCAAAGCCGATCATCGAACCGACCGATAAGTCAAATTCGCCTGCGATCATGAGCAGGCACGCCCCTACGGCAATGATCATGAACTGCGCCGAAACGATTGACCAGTTCAGCACACCCTGACTGGTAAACATGCCACTATCGAAGGCAAACAACAGAAAAAACGTGAATACGGCGACGGTGCCGACAATTCCACCCAGCTCAGGGCGGATCAGAGCACGGCGCAGCGGCGAGATCTCTTTGATCCGTTCATCTTCAACTGCCGTGGATTGAGCTGACTCAGACATTGTGGTCCTCCCCTCGCGGGTGATCCAGAAAAAATGGAAGTAGGTCTGAGCGGGCGCCTTAGCACGCCCGCTCAGCTAGGAAGATCAGCGGTATTCACCTGCGAATTCTTCGATTTTCTCCAGGCCGTCCGCGGTCACGAAACCGGGGCCAGAGTTGATGTTGTTGCCAGGCAGAACGCCGTAACGGTGGTAGTTAGTCAGAACAACAACCGGCAGGTAGGCCTGCAGGAACGGCTGCTGGTCGATTCCCCACTGAATGGTACCGTCCTTGATGGCTTTGACAATCTCGCCACCCAGATCGAACGTACCGAAATAAATGTCACCGGCCATGCCGTTCTCTTGAAGCGCCAAGATGGTTGGATCGGCAGAGGTCGGGCCAAGCGTCAAAACAGCGTCCGTCTCTGGGTTAGCCGACAGGTAGGCCAGAACGCGGTTCTTAATCTCCGCAGGGTCCTGTCCCGCGTCGATCATCTGCTCACCAAGCTCAATACCCAGGCCGTCCGCGAAGCCCTGGCAACGCTCTTGGCTGGATGGCTGGACGATGTAGTGGTTCACACAAAGGAAAGAGCCAATGCCGTCACCTTTCGCCCGAAGACCAGCCGCGTAGCCGGCGTCGTATTCGGGCTGCCCGACATACATCAGGGCGCCAACTTCGCGTGCCTTGTCGGGTGTCCCAGTGTTCATAATGATCACGTCGATCCCGGAATCTACAGCAGCTTTGATCGGGCCTTCGAGAATATCCGGGTCAGCCAACGTGGTGATGATACCATTGGGACCGGAGGCCGCAGCCTGATCGATGATGCGCGCCATATCCGCAAGGTCACCAGTAGGCGGGTTGCGATATTCCACCTCGACACCCATCTGCTCACCGGCCAAAGCGATACCGTTCTTGATCGTGTTCCACCAGCTGTCACTGTCAGGGGCATGGCTGACCAGGATGTACTTTTCACCCTCAGCCGCGGCACCGCTTGCGGCCGCCACCGCGACAGCACTGGCCATCAGTACTCGTTTCACAAACTTGTTCATTTGGTTTCCTCCCATAAAACCGTCTGTTTTCGTCCTAGGCTATCAGCCCCATTTAATCGGTTGGGCCGAATCTGTATTGCCCGGGTCTGTATCCGAGCTGTTTTCAGTTTGAAGAAATTCAATCATTTTGCAACCGGTTTCAAAACTTCAGCCAGATGAACCGGCCTACCGGAATGCGCCGACAGCGTTGCCGCCTCGGCCATGGCGAGGGCCGCAACCCCATCTTCCAGCGAGACCGGAACCTGCGCGCCCGAGGCCGCCGCCTCCACAAAAGCGGCCCACTCGGCCTGATAGGCTGGCATGTATCGTTCCAGAAAGAAATAGGTGGGTTTGGCCCCGACGACGCCGGCGGAGGTCGATTTGACAACCGTGTTCTCCAGCATGTTCTGCGCTTGCAGAAGACCTTCGGAACCCAGCAGCTCGATCCGCTGATCATAGCCATAGGCCGCCCGGCGTGAATTCTTGATGGCCGCGATACGACCATCCGCGTAAGTCATTGTGACAACTCCAGTATCCACGTCTCCAGCCGCGCCGATTTCTGGGTCGACGATCGACGAACCAACGGCGGAAATCGTCTTCGGGACCTCTCCCATCAGGAAATTCGCCATGTCGAAATCGTGGATCATCATGTCCCGGAACAAGCCACCCGAAACTTTGACATAGCTCACCGGTGGCGGGGCGGGATCGAACGAAGTGATGGACAACAGTTCAGCCTTGCCGATCTCGCCCGCATCCACAGCCGCTTTCAATGCCGAAAAACTGGGGTCAAACCGACGGTTGAAGCCGATCATCACGGGCTGACCGTGAGCGGCAACCGACTGCTGGCAGGAAATGGCCCGCTGTAGGTCCAGATCGACCGGTTTTTCGCACAAAACCGCTTTACCCTCCGCTGTTGCGGCTTCGATCAGGTCCGAATGCGTGTCGGTCGGCGTCGCAATCAGCACCGCGTCAACTTCAGGGTCCGCTATGATCTGGTCCGAGGTTCGAACCTTGGCGCCGTGCTCATGGGCCAGATCCTCGGCCGCCTGAGCCATGGCATCCGAGACCGCGCATAGCACACTGCCCGGATGGGCTGATATCGCCCGCGCATGCACCCGCCCGATCCGTCCGGCGCCCAGCAATCCAACCTTCAACATCCAAACCCTCGAATCCTGTTATCTGGCGCAACAATGGATTTTTTTGCAACCGGTTGCAACATTTTTGTCGCCTCTATTTGGTAGCAAATGTACCAAAGGACGCGAGCCACACCGCGCGCCCCGCCCAATGCACTCACTGAAGCGCAGGAAAACCCGAGTCTTCCCGGTCACATCTTCTTGGGTCATCAAGAGTTTGGGTGGATATCCCGATCAAACACGATAGGCTCACCGTTTGTAGCCAGTGGCCTAAAACCGCAAAGCGAACAGGATGTTGAATGGTACTGCGTAGTTTCTTTTCGATCGACAGCGAGAACATGTTGGTCACGTCCAGCCCCAGCGCTGGGATTGTCGGCACACCGATCCGCAACAACTCGGACACACCGAACGGTACTATTTTCCAATATACTTCGGGCGGGGGAACCACGATCACCGTGGATGACACCTCGGGCACTCCGGATGTGTTCGAAGATGATCAGGCCTTCAGCCATACCATAACCGATGGCGGCGGGATTGTGGCCAACGGAACGCCCGTTGAATCAGAATCCTTCATCGACATTCGGCAACTTGACGAAAACGGCCTAGAAACCGGCCCTGTCATCCGGCTGTATGTCTTTTCGCAAAACGGCGTGACTTCGGATGTCTGGGGTTTTGCGGCCTCAGAGCGGCTGATAGATGGGGCGTCCTACGTCAAGGTTGCGGGATCAAATACGGGGTCTTCGCTGTATTCGGACTATGTGGCTTGCTTTGCTGAGGACACATTGATCGAAACAGCCGACGGTTCGGTTCCCGTGCAGCAGATCCACGTCGGTCAAAAGGTCTGGACACGGGACAACGGCCTGCAGCCAGTTCTGTGGATCGGGAGCACATCCGTTCCGGCAACCGGGCGCTTTGCCCCTGTGGTCTTTGCCCCCAACACCCTGGGGAACCCGAGAGAACTAGTCGTCTCGCAGCAGCACCGGATAATGATCGATACCAGTGTGGCCGAGCTTCTGTTTGGCGCGCCCCGCGCATTGGTGGCGGCCAAATTCCTATGCGGCATGGAGGGTGTATCGATTCGCGAAGGCGGGCATGTCAGCTATTGGCATGTCATGTTCGATCAGCATCAAATCGTCAGATCTGAGAGCGTCCTGAGCGAGAGTTTTTTCGTAACTTCGAACTCGATCGGAGCGCTAGACCACTCGCAGCGTGCTGAAATACTGTCACTTTTCCCCGAGCTGCGCGGAAATCCCAACGCTTATGGGGCGACGGCTGCACCCATTCTAAAACCACATGAAGCGGCTGTTCTCAGGTCTCATCTCTCCCGTTTGAACACCACAGAAACCCGCGTAGCGGCACAATAACTACGGGAATCCCCCAATTTCGCGCGCCGCGAGCATTTGTTAATTATTGGTTACTGATTTACCTACCACTCAGTAACCTTCTTAAGAAGGGCTGGCGCGACCCCCTCAGCCAGCCCTTCTGGCCCTTCCCCGCCAAAGTGAAGAACGGATCGGACAAGCCGCGTGTTTTTCTTGGGTGAAATGGCGATCCCTGAAGGACTCGAACCCTCAACCTGCTGATTAGAAGTCAGCTGCTCTATCCAGTTGAGCTAAGGGACCGCTGCGCCCTTCTTGCTGGTTTTAAGGGCGGGGTTCAAGGGCCAAGCGCATGAAGGCGCTGTTTGGATCGTCTTCATACCCATAGATCGGGCCGCAATAGGAATAACCCAGCGCCTCATAGAGCTTACGCGCAGCATCATAATCCGGCAGATGCGCCGCACCCGTTTCGAGCACAAGTGCCTCTGTGCCCTCATTGGCAGCGAGATCGGCAAGATGCGCCATCATCACCCGCGCGAGACCGCGCCCGCGTGCGGCTTCAACAACGTGAACGGATTTCACTTCGGCCGTCCCATCAGGCAGTGTCTTCAACGCGCCGCAGCCCAAGGCGCGGCCCTCTTCGAAAAGACCCCAGAAGCGGATGCCGTCACCCGACAAGGCCTCGGGCCCCATGGTGTGGTTGCTTTCCGCCGGACAGGCTTGCTCGCTATGGGCAAAATGCGCCTCGATCACAGGGCGCAAGGCATCCGACGTGGGGTCGGCCAGTCGAATTTCGATCATTTAGTGCGTCCAGGGGCTGCGACGGTCGGTTGCGAAATTCTCGCCATACCCGCGCGGACGCAGGTTGGGCTTGCGCTTGTGCGGCTCGCTGACCTGAACGTCGATACCATTGTCCTTGGCGTAATCCAGTGCCTCTTCCTTGGTATCGAATTTCAGGCGCACCTGGGTCTGGGTGTCATCGGATGAGGTCCAGCCCATCAGCGGATCAACTTCACGCGAGGACGCAGGCGCATATTCCAAAACCCACTTGCGGGTCTTGGCCATGCCCGAGGTCATCGCATTCCGCGAAGGCTGGTAAATCCGTGCGCGCATCTCGCCTCTCCGTACTCACTTGGCTGGCTTTGTTTATGCGTCACAGCATCCATTCGGACAAGTCCGTAATTGTCGCAATTGCGCGCAATGGAAATGCCCCCTTGAACCGGAACAAAAACAGATCAAAATCAGGCGCGAAAGGAATCCCCCCTCTATGGCCTATGCTCATTCCGACAAGACCCAGCTGACCTCAGAAGACGTCCGCGCCCGCCTCAAGCTTGAGGGCGGCAAGGCGTTCGTGATGCACACCGATTTTGCGCCTGCCGGGGACCAGCCCACAGCCATCAAAGAGCTGGCGGGCGGCGTTCTGGACGGCGAGCGCGATCAGGTTCTGCTTGGCGCGACCGGCACGGGCAAGACCTTCACCATGGCTAAGGTGATCGAGGAAACGCAGCGCCCCGCCATCATCCTTGCACCCAACAAGACACTGGCCGCGCAGCTGTACGGCGAGTTCAAAGGCTTCTTCCCCGAAAACTCAGTCGAGTATTTCGTATCTTACTACGACTACTACCAGCCCGAGGCCTACGTGCCGCGTTCGGACACGTACATAGAAAAAGAATCGCAGATCAACGAACAGATCGACCGGATGCGCCACTCGGCCACCCGCGCGCTTTTGGAACGCGATGACGTGATCATCGTCGCCTCGGTCTCGTGTATCTACGGTATCGGTTCGGTCGAGACCTACGGGGCGATGACGCAGGATCTGAAAGTTGGCAGTGAGTACGACCAGCGTCAGGTCATGGCCGATCTCGTCGCTCAGCAATATCGCCGCAACGATCAGGCGTTTCAGCGCGGGTCCTTCCGGGTTCGGGGTGACTCGCTGGAGATCTGGCCCGCCCACCTTGAGGATCGCGCCTGGAAGCTGTCTTTCTTCGGCGAGGAACTGGAACAGATCACCGAATTCGACCCCCTGACCGGCGAACGCACGGCAACGATGGAGCAGGTGCGCGTCTACGCAAACTCGCACTACGTGACGCCGAAACCGACGATGCAGCAAGCGATCATCGGGATCAAAAAGGAACTGCGCATCCGGCTGGACCAACTGGTGGGCGAAGGCAAACTGCTGGAAGCCCAACGTCTGGAGCAACGCACCAATTTCGATCTGGAAATGCTGGAGGCCACCGGCGTCTGCAACGGGATCGAGAACTACTCGCGCTATCTGACCGGCCGCGCGCCGGGCGAACCGCCCCCGACCCTATTCGAATTCATCCCGGACAACGCGATTGTCTTCGCCGACGAGTCGCATGTCAGCGTCCCGCAAATCGGTGGCATGTACCGGGGCGACTATCGGCGCAAATTCACACTTGCCGAACACGGGTTCCGCCTGCCCTCCTGCATGGACAACCGCCCGCTGAAATTCGAGGAATGGGACGCCATGCGCCCGCAATCCGTCTTTGTCTCGGCCACCCCTGCGAAATGGGAGATCGAACAGACAGGCGGCGTCTTCACGGAACAAGTGATCCGCCCCACCGGCCTGCTGGACCCCGAGGTCGAAATCCGCCCTGTGTCGATGCAGGTGGACGATCTGCTGGACGAGGTGCGCAAGGTCTCCGCCAACGGTTTCCGCACACTGGTCACCACGCTGACCAAACGCATGGCCGAGGACCTGACCGAATACCTGCACGAACAGGGCATCAAAGTCCGCTACATGCACTCGGATATCGACACGCTGGAACGCATCGAAATCCTGCGCGACCTGCGGCTGGGGGCGTTCGACGTGCTGGTCGGAATCAACCTTCTGCGCGAAGGCCTCGACATTCCTGAATGCGGGCTGGTCGCCATTCTGGATGCGGATAAGGAAGGTTTCCTGCGCTCGGAGACCTCGCTGGTCCAGACCATCGGCCGTGCTGCGCGGAACGCCGAAGGTCGGGTGATCATGTATGCCGACAAGATCACCGGCTCGATGGAGCGCGCGCTGAACGAAACCAACCGCCGCCGCGCCAAGCAGATCGTCTATAACGAGGAACACGGCATCACGCCGGAGACGGTGAAGAAGAATGTCGAGGACGTTCTGGCCGGTCTCTACGAAGGCGACGTCGACATGAATCGAGTCACCGCAACCATCGACAAGCCGATGCACGGTGCCAACCTCGAGGCCCATCTGGACGGTCTGCGCGAGAAAATGCGCAAAGCTGCCGAGAACCTAGAATTCGAAGAGGCCGCCAATATCCGCGATGAGATCAAACGTCTGGAAGCGGTCGATCTGGCCGTCGCCGACGACCCCATGGCGCGGCAATGGGCGGTCGAGAAAGCCTCGGAGGACGCGGTGAAATCGCGCGGACGGTCAACGGCTGGCAGGCCGGGTCAGCGGGGTGGGAATGTGAAGCGGAGGAAGCGGTAACTAGGAAGAGGTTTTGGTCTTTCTCGCAAAGTACGCATCAGCCGACAGTATAATTGGAAGATTCGAAGTTCCGATCTCTCCAACTAGCTCATTTTCCAAGTATAGCAACAAAGGTTCAAGCCTCCAATGAGGAAACTTTTCGCTGTACAGCCACAAAAGATATCTTTGGAAAATCTTTGTAATCTGGTCGCCGACTGCTAAACCCCAGTCGATCCATTTCTTGATATCATCTACGCTATAGCTAGCATCTCCCTTTTCGGAGAAGTGCCGTCCAATCCTCGCTAAAAAGACATACTCTTCCCCGAACGGGTGAAACGAATTCCCCAAATTCTCATGTAAGTATGCCGTGAACGTCGACCGGCTGGACAGATGTGCGACGTTCTTTTTAGTCTCGCTTGGGAGATAGTGGTTTGTCGAATGATCCCGAATATCCTTCGCCAATTCGTATTCTTCTCGCTTAGCAAGCTCATCCAATTCGACCATCAACTCAGAGAGCTTTTCCAATCTTGAACTATCTCCCTCACGCTCAATCTGTTTTTTGTACTGCTCAACGATTTTTAGCGCTTCAAAGCACTTTGCGTTGAGCACCCTCATCAATGTATTTTGCTGGATTTGATAAGCTGCCAAAAATTCTTCACTAGATGGCCTAGGCTTGAACGTCTGAATTATTAGTTTTAAGAACACAGATATTTCATCGATCGCAAATGCGAGAGTACTTAGAAACGCCAATTCCGAGGCAGGCATTTTTTCTAAGTCTTCCTTTGGCACCTCTAGTTTTGACAGCTTAATAGTCAATTCGTTGGTCATTGATACCTCAAAGAAAATTTAAAAATGTTACTTATTAACAAAGACATGCACTTGATGTCCGCGTTTTTTGATGAGTGTTCGCATCCAAGTGTCAGATTGTCAACGAAACAGGATCAGAATGCCTAGAATAGCTTTCCAAATCATTACTTCGGTTTTATTCGTACGCATTTTGGTTTAGATCTCTCGCTAGTGCGCCACTTGGGCACTTCCACCTTGCAGCCCAGCGCCCTCTCCTCCACGTTTGAAATCACAAATTGTGATTCCAAACGGTTGCCATGACGAACACCCTGCCCAGCACGCATGAGGTCCATAGCGCCATTCACCGGGTGCGTGGCACCCGTGTGGTGCTGGCCGAGGATCTGGCGCAGTTCTACGGAAAATCCGTCAGCGCCTTCAATCAGGCCGTCTCACGCAACAAAGACCTGTTTGAAGGCTACCGCTTTCAACTGACCGACGCCGAGGTCGCCGATTTGCAATCACAGAATGTGATCTCAAAACCCAAAGGCCGCGGCGGGCGGCGGGTCAATCCTTGGGTCTATACGGATTACGGCGTGGCCATCGCCTCGGCCCTGTTCAAGGACCCGCGCGCGATCAGGATCACCCGGATGATAACCGAGGCCTTCGTCGACGGTGCGAACGCTCTGGCCAAGACCCCGCGCAGCGTGCCCGAAATCCTGCCGCCCAAGGACGCCCCCGCCCCGCTGCTGCCCAATGGCGCGCAACTGCGCGATCTGGCCGAAAACATCCTCGATTCCGGTAAGCAGAGCCTTGTTGACTATATCGCCAGCCCCAGCACCAATCGCAAACAGGCCGTGGCGGCGATCATGAAGACGCTGGCCGAAACCGCCAGCGAAGATGTCCGCACCCAGCAGGAACGCCTGCGCCTGAGCATTGCACAGCGCCTGGCCTCCGGTGACTATGCTGACGATGATGACCGAAAACGGCTGCTGGACTTGTTGAATGCAATGAAAGGTTAGCCCGTCTCACACTTGCCAAAGGGCAATCTGCGGCTAGGTTCCTCTCCATGCGCTTTGTCCTGCTCTCACTGCTGCTCGGCAGCCCCGCCTATGCGTGGAACGCCACGATTGGCGAGATCTGCACGTTGACACACGAGACCGAAGCAGAGGAGATCCGGCTCACCTACGATCCGGCGCAGCCGCTCTATACCCTTGAAATCACGCGCCGCGCCGAAGGTTGGACGCAATCACCTTGGTTTGCCATGCGGTTTGAAGGCCCAAACCCGATTGAGATCGGAACGCCACGACACAAGCTGTTGGACGATGCGATGTCCTTGTTCGTCTCAGACACCGGCTTCGGCAACGTCTTGGATGGCCTTGAGTTCAACCAAACAGCCTATGCCTTCACTCAAGACCACCTGAGTGAATTCTCACTGGAAGGTGCCGCGCCAGAGGTGCGCAAGTTTCGCACCTGCGCAGCGTCGCTGCTCTCGTAGCATTGCCTGAAGCGGCGCGGATCGGCCTGTGGTCAAACGTGCGTTCAGCCTTTGTCCCAATGGGCAATCACGTCAAAGCCTGCTGGGGTTGGCGGCGCTTCCATGAACTCGGCGAAATGCCCCCAAAGCTCGGCCACCTTTGGGGCGTTTGCGTTCGAGATACCCTCGCTTTCGACCACCGAGATCACGTATCCGGTCCCATCCTCGTTCATGACGTTGGTAAAACAGTGCATGCCGGGCATGCCCATGATTTCAGACTTCAATTCGTTCATCTTCGCCGTGGCCGCCTCGCGCGTGCCAGGCTTCATTTTAAATTGAGTTACGCGTGCAAACATCTTTGTCCTCCCAACCTGGGCGAAATTGCCCGATGGAGGCACCAAACTGGTACCAACGCGGGGTATCATAGCATGAACTGGCAGATTCCCGCAGCGTCACAGGCCAAGCGGTCGCGGAGGGAACGGCCCTCAACCCACGGGTTTTTAGGGCTTGATGAACTTGGCGTTGCCCAAGGACCTTTGGTTGGCCGTTGTTTCGCGGGGCGTGGTCGTGCTTGGTGATGGGACCGTTTGACGCTGCGCCACATCCGGTCCACAGGCCACTCCATCCCCGTCGGGATCGTTGCGCGGATGATAGCCCGCATAGCCTTCGTAAAACGTGCCGAACCCCACGGCCCGAGAGGCATCGCAACCGGCCAGCGCGATTAGGTGCACCATGGCTTCATCCCGACCATAGTCTGAAAGGCGCACGAACATGTTGAAGGAAATCAACGCGACGGTCAGCGGCAGGCACAGAACCATAAGCAGAATACGCACGGGAGAGAGCGCGCGTCGCCGGGCAGCTTCAGCCCGGCGCTGACGTTTGCTCGGCAAGGGTTCGTCCAATTTGGATTTGCGAAACATCATGCCATCGCGATACAGGGGATTTGTGGCGAAGCCGAGGCAGAACACGGCTTACCCATAAAGATCACCGCGGATAGCATCACCTTCCCGCTCACCAATGCGAGGCACAATGCCAACCAAAGACCCCTACCAACAACTGGACGACACCGCCCGGGGCCTGATCCCAGAATTGATGGAGGGGGCGACCCATGCTGCGCTCGCCGTTCTGAGACCGGGCACCGCTGTGCCATCTGTATCGCGGATTGCGTTGGCGACAGATGCCAAGGGGCAGCCGATCTCGCTGATTTCGAGCTTATCGGATCATAGCCGGGCGCTACAGAACAACCCGGCCTGCGCCCTTCTGATCGGGGATCCAGGCGCTAAAGGGGATCCGCTGACGCATCCTCGGCTGACCTTACACGCGATGGCCCGTTTAGTTGCAAGAGGAACGGAGGACCATGACAACCTCCGCCAGAGATATCTGTCACTGCGCCCGAAGGCTAAACTCTATGCAGATTTCGCCGATTTCAGCTTTGTCCGCTTTGAGATTGAAGATGGGCTGCTGAACGGCGGTTTTGGCAAAGCTTACCGCGTCGAAGCTACAGACATCTGACACCGGGACACCGGACCTGCGTTAATTGAAGGTCTCAGCCACGTCATACATGACCGGCTCGAAACTCTTGCACAGCTCATTGATCTTGCGGTTGCGGTCGCGCATTTCCGGGGTACGCAGCATGGCCAGAAAATCCTCGCGCCGTTCCCATTGCGAATAATTGGCAATACGGGTCTGGGCATCGTTGACATGCAGGCCGGCCGATACAAAACCGGGCTGTTTTGAGATGAATTCGGAATAGGCATCCGTCAGCGCCTCAAGCAGGTCCTGACAGGTGCCGGGTGTCATCTCAAATGTGGTAATGACGGTCTGAACGCTGGCGGTTTTGGCTATTGTCGGCATCTGAGTCCTCCTTTGGCTTGCCCTCAGCCTAGCACAGGAATTCCAAACGTCTTGTCTTTCCTGTCACCCAAAGCGAAGCCGCCCCGATACAGGGGCGACTGGCTGCTATCGTTACTCTTCCAGACGCATGTGCACCGAGACATCGCCACTCAGGCTTTCGGCCCAGCGCAGTTGGACGGCATCGCCATTGCTGCCCTGTTCCACATCGGCATAGGGAAAGGAATAGCGCACCGACCCAAGCGCCGTTCTGAGCGGCCCCAGAACCGCCACCGCATCACAGCTGCGCGCCTTGGAGCCAAACGGCAACCGACCGTCCGAGTCGATGGTCCAGACCTGCGAGGCCGAGCTCTGACTGTGTCGCACCCGCAGCGGGTTTTCGACCTTGGCGTCAATCCCGTGATAGGTGTTGTTGCTGAACGTGACGTTGATGTGCTGATCCGCATCCAGATCCGCAAAGGACGTATCCACCCGGTCGGCGCGCTCTAGGTCTGTCCCACTAGAGCGGAACTTGTTACCGGTCACCGCCAGCCCGTTCAGAAAATGCCCCGGGCCGTGCGGACGGATCACGATATAGCTGAACCAGGGCGGAGCCTCACTGGAATAGAAGATATTGTCAGTGATGCTCATGGCGCTGAAGGAATAGCCCGAGACATAGGCGGGCGTCGTGTCACGCTCGTTCGTCCATTGCACAAAGCAATTGTCCACGTAGTTCTCGGCGATGGTCGAGCTGTTATAGGTACCGATCATGATCAGCCCTGCGGTCCGCACCCCTTGCGGAATACTGTCGCCCTGGAAGAAGTGGTTGCCAAGGATCATATTGTTGTCGCCGCCGATAACCGCAAAGTGCTTGAAGCGCACCGCCCGGTTGTGGCGGATCTTCACGTCGTTCGAGGTGGTGTTCAGTGCGATCGACTTGCGATCGGGCACAATGAACGACTCTTCCGAGGACAGGAACTGGCAATTGTCGACCAACATCCCTTTGCAGCCCGTGCCAATCGAGGTGATGCCGCGATCCAGCGGACGGCTGATGAAGCAATCCGACAATGAGAACGTGCTGCCCGCAGGTGCCAGACGAATGGCGCTGCAGCGGCCGTTGCACTGGAACTCGATCTGTTCCATCCCGAATTTGCGCAGCACGCCGAAATTGCCGAAATCCAGCAGGTATTTGAAGGACACGAAGGTGAAGGTCTGGGTGCCTGCCGCGTCATAAATCGGCGCGTTCAGCGTCAGCTCTCCGGCGCTTTCATCTTTGCCGCGCACGTAGATCTCGCGCCCGACGCCGCTGCCCTGAACCAGCGCGCCGATGGGGATGTTCGCGACGTTGGCCACATTGGTCAGACGGGTCGAATCCGCTGGATCATAGGTCGCGACCGAGGTGAAGGTCTCGGTATCCCAGGCCGAGCTGCTTTTAACATCGAACTGACCGTTACGGATGACGCGGCGGGTCGAAAACCCCGGCTTGTTGGGAACAGCGGCAAACATGTCGATTGGGGCCGTCACTTCGATCTTGCGCCCACCCAGATCCAGCGATTCATGGTCCGAGTTGTTCAACAATGCCTGAAACGCTTTTTTGAAGGCCAGCTCTTCATTCCCGAACGCGGCAATGTAAGTTGGCAGGTCATAGTTTTTCAGCAGCAAAAGCATCTTGTCGTCAGGCATCGTGACCGTGCCCTCAAACTCGACCTCCGAGGACAGGGTGGTGTTCTCTGCTAGACGATAGGTGCCTTGGGGCACAAAAATGCGTGGGCCTCCGGCGGCCTGATCCGCCGCCTCGAACGCGGCCGAGTCGTCGGCAATGCCGTCGCCCACCGCGCCGTAGTCGCGCACATCCACACGGCTGATGATCTCACGCAGGAACACGCCAGTGACATCCGTGATCTCCAGATCATCGACGCGGATGACGGCCCCGTTGGCGCCCTCAATATCAATGCCGAAATGACCGTAGAGCGCACTGACACCCCAAGCCATGTCCACGCCCGGCCGTCGCCCCGTGCCTACAATGGCGGTGATCTCGGTCACTGCGCCATAACTTGCCAGCTGAGTGGCTGGGCCTTGCTCGATTACCCCCGTCAGGTGGGTGTCGCCTGCTGCACCGGCCCAGGCCGCGATGCGCACCTCGGGCAGAGGACCACTGATCGCCTTGACCCGCGCCTTGATCTGCAAATAGCACCCCGGCAGGATCTGGGTCTGGCCCATGTAGCGCAACTGCTGCGGGCTGTTGATCTTCAGGATCTCAAGGCAGCCGCCAAAATCCGCATCCGACGGCACAAATGCCCCGGTGCCCGAGCCATCATAGGTCGGTGAGCCCGGCGTACCATCGCCCGCAGACCACACGCCCAGACCGTTTTCGAAAGCAGGCGGCATGAACACAATGCCGTCGGTGATTGCCTTGTTCATAGAAATCCCTTTCCTCGTCGCGCGGCCCAATGGCTGCACGTTCAAACGCCGTGTTCAGGTCCATCCCGAACGCGACAGTCTGAGTATCCAAAAGGGATTAACCGCCACTCATACGACCGTGACGGTGCTGTTGCATCAGGCTGCTGGGTCGGCGCGCCCAAGTAGCTGCACGCCGTTGATCTTCCAGCCATTCTCCTGCTGGATCATCTGATAGTCGAGAATGTGAACCGCGCCATCGCCATCGGTGATCATGACCTTCTGCCACATCGCGCCTGCGACCTCGCGCAGTTCCAGAAACCGCACATCAGAGGGACGCCAGACCATGGGATAGCCATTGCGTACCATCGCTCCGAAATTGTCCGGGTTTCCGAATAGACGCTGAATATTGGGGCTGGCAAAGGTAAAGGCGGTGGCGAAATCATCCGCCTTAAAGGCCTGAATCTGGGCCGCGATATTGGCCTCGATCTCGGTATTCTGGGCAAACGCACCCGAGGCCAAACCAGCACTCAGGGACAGGGCAAGCAGTAAACGACGCATGGGGCTACCTCCTGACGGAACGGTAGCCCCATGCGGGATCAGGTCAAATCAGACCAGCTCTCCGGCCAAGGCCTTTTCGATCAGCGCGATCGTTTCCGGCACGCCATAGAGGGCAATGAAGCCACCAAAACGCGGGCCTTGCGAGGCCCCCAACAGCACCTCGTAGAGGGCAGTGAACCAACCACGCATCGGGTCAAACCGCTCGCGCCCGATGGAATAGACCACCGATTGCAGCGCCTCGTCTTCGGCTGGACCGTCATAGGCCTCGAGCGCGGCTTTCAGAGCCTCCAACGCCTCGCGCTCTTGCTCCGTCGGGGCGCGGTGCTTGCGCGTTGGTTTGACGAAATCGTTGAAGTAGCGCACGGCAAAACCGGCCGCCTGATCCAGATCGGGGTGGCTCTCGGCGGTCGCCTCAGGCGCGTAACGGCGGATAAAGCCCCAAAGCGCCTCTTTGTCTTCTGCCCCGGAAACCGACGCGAGGTTCAGCAACATGGCAAACGGTACGATCAAGGTCGATTCCGGGACATCACCGCCATGGATATGCCAGACTGGATTGTTCAACTGAGCCTTCAGCTCCTGCCCCGGATAGGCCCGCAGCTGCTGATGGTATTCATCATAGGCCTTGGGAATGACGTCGAAATGCATCCGCTTGGCCGTCTTGGGCTTTTGATACATGAAATACGACAGGCTTTCCGTCGGCGCATAGGTCAGCCATTCGTCAATCGATACGCCATTGCCGGACGATTTCGAGATTTTCTGGCCGTTTTCATCCAGAAACAGCTCATACGAGAAATGCTCGGGCGCGCGGCCACCCAAAGCACGGCAGATCGCGTCATAGATCTTTTCGTTGGTGGCGTGTTCCTTGCCGTACATCTCAAAATCGACGCCCAGCGCAGCCCAGCGCGCGCCAAAGTCCGGCTTCCACTGCAGCTTGACGTTGCCGCCTGTGACGGGAACGGTCCATTCCTTGCCCGTCTCATCATCAAAGGTCACGGTGTAGGTCTCGGCGCAGACCTTTTTCATCGGTACATACATCACCCGCCCGCTTTCGGGATGCAGAGGCAGGAAGATCGAATAAGTTTGCTGCCGTTCTTCACGGAGACTTTTCAGCATGATCGCCATAATCTCGTCATAGCGTTCGACAGCACGCTTAAGAATCTCGTCAAATTGTCCGGACTCGTAGAATTCCTTCGCCGAATAGAACTCATACTCGAACCCAAAGGTGTCGAGGAATCGGCGTAGCATAGCGTTGTTGTGCGCCCCAAAGCTTTCGTATTCACCGAATGGATCGGGAACCGAAGTCAGCGGACGCTGCAGGTGCTGCTCCAGAATCTCCGGGTTCGGCACGTTGCTGGGCACTTTTCGCATACCGTCCAGATCGTCCGAAAAACAGATCAGCTTGGTTGGTATATCCGACAGCGCTTCAAACGCGCGCTTGACCATCGTGGTTCGCGCGACCTCCCCAAAGGTGCCGATATGCGGCAGACCCGAGGGGCCATAGCCGGTCTCGAACAACACAAACCCCTTCTCCGGAGCGTTCTTCTGATAGCGTTTGAGCAACCGGCGCGCCTCTTCGAAAGGCCAGGCCTTGGACGACATTGCGGTTTCACGCAGTTCAGACATCAGATTTGCTCCATCGGGAAAAACAGCGCCGGTCGCCCTTTGCAACCGACCGGCCCCTCCTATTGTGCCGGTGCAGCATGAGTCAATAAAAGCACGGGGTTTTTCTAGCGCCGCCCACTGCAAATAAGCATAAGCTCAGTGTGCAGAACCATTTTGAAATCCCGGGCAACGCGGTAACCTTCCGAAAAGATACACTGCACAAGCACGAGGTGCCTGATGAACCGCCCAGATATCTTTGCTTTTTTGCTCATCCTAGCGGTTAGCATCGCATCCGGCCCCAGATCGGCAACGTCGCAGCCAAGCGAAGATGTACAGACTTGGCCGAGAGGGGCGCTGCGGTTGGAAACCCCCATTCCCGACCTAAGTGCGTTGAACCACCAGCCTGCCGGCCGTCACGGTAAGATACAGGCCGTCGGCGATGAGCTTTTCTTCGCGGATGGTACCCCGGCCCGATTTTGGGGGGCGAACCTTCAAGCCTATGCGCTGTTCACGACCGAACCTCGTTTCATGCGGGCCCATGCCCAACGTCTTTCTCGGTTGGGCTTCAATCTGGTGCGCATCCACCACCACGACTCGCATTGGGTGCAACCCAACATCTTTGGCAGCGAAGCGCAGACAACCCGCAAGCTCGATGCCTTCTCATTGAAAAAACTGGACCAATGGATCGCGGCACTAAAGGCCGAGGGCCTTTACATCTGGCTCGACCTTCATGTCGGTCGCAGCTTTACAAACGAAGACGGGGTCGAGGATTTCGAAGAGATCGCCAAGGGTGAGACCTCGATTCGCGTCAAGGGATTCAGCTACATTTCACCCAGTATCGAAGCGCTGATGCTTGATTTTCAGGACAAGTATCTACGACACATCAACAAGATAACCGGGTTGTCCTACGCAGAAGATCCTGCGGTCATTGCCGTTATGATCACCAACGAAAATGATCTGACACATCATTTCGGAAATGCGTTGCTGCCAGACAAGAACGTCCCCCGGCACAACGCAGTCTATATGGCGGCCGCGCGCGAATTTGCCTTGGAAAATGGCATTGACCCGGAACTCACCTGGCGATCGTGGTTGCACGGGCCGTCCAAGCTGTTCCTCAACGAACTTGAACGCCGCTTCAATGACCGAATGATCGAGAATATTGAAGCCACCGGGTTTGAGGGTCTGATCACCACAACCAGCTTGTGGGGCGGGATGTCGGTCGCCGGGCTGCCCTCTCTCACGCGCGGCTCCATGGTTGACGCGCATAGCTATGGAAGCTCGGGAGAAGTTTTTTACGACCCAAGAACGCGATCCGGCTTTCTGGATTGGCTGTCCATTGGACAAGTGGTCGGAATGCCGTTCAGCGTTTCCGAGTGGAACATCGGCGAATTTCCCGGCGACGACAGGTTTATTGCACCACTCAGTGTCGCCGTGCGCGCCGCCCATCAGGGATGGGATGCCCCTATCGTCTATGGTTATGCGCAGCAGCCCTTGAATGGCCCGCTTCGCCCCACCAACTGGAGCATGGCCGAAGACCCCGCGATGATGGCCATGATGCCTGCGGCTGCTCTTCTCTATCGGCAGGGCCATGTGCGCCTTGCGGAAAAGACTTATGCCCTTTGCCCCGATCACGAGGCCTTTTTTGGCAGTTCGATAACGCCGGCATCCTCGGTCGGGATACGAACAATCGTCGAGCAAAGTAGATTGGTCACCTGTATGCCGGACACGCCGGCACTGCCTTGGTTGCAAGCCTCGGTACTGGAGGAGCAGCAACATGAAATACTCGATACCGAACACTCTTACCTGGAACCGGACGCTCAAACCGTTGCGGCGGATACCGGTGATTTTTATAGGGCATTCAACGATGGCCTGATTGTCATCGACACGGCCAAGACCCAGGCCGCCGCAGGACACCTTTCGGACAAAACGGTCGCAACCACGAATGTAGCTTTCGAGGTCGAGAACCCAACTGCGGCTGTTGTTGTCCAAAGTCTTGATGATGAAGAGATTACAACTTCAGGACGTATTCTGGTCTCACTGGCCGGCCGCGCAGTTCCGGAAGAACTCTCCTTCCGGATTGAGCCCTTAGTCGGACGGCTTCAGATAAAAGCATCGCCTAGGCTAACGCTTCGCTTCCCCGACCAGAAAAAAGCCGCCGTGGGAGCACACAGTTTTCAGGACGGTATGCATGTCATTGACCTTGAAAAATTGGGCACCGGGAACTGGTTTTATCTCGAATAGAAATCCGGGGGCAGCATGAAACCCGTGCGCACCCACATTCCAATTGAACCTTCCAACTCCCCCTCCTGTCGTGTCGGTGCAGCATGAGTCAAAAAAGCACGGGGTTTTTCTTAGGGCCAAGGCCGATTCAACCGGTCAACTGGTCCAGTTTCGCCGCCCAGATAAAGTCATTCTCGCTGAGTCCGCCGATTTCATGGGTTGTCAGCCTGACATCCACATAGCCCCAGCCGAACGAGATATCGGGATGGTGGCCCTGCTGATCCGCCAGCCATGCACAAAGATTGGCCAGATATGTCGCCTTAGCGAAACCCTTGAACGCGAAGTGGCGGCTAAGCTCGGTCGACCCGACATTCAGTGTCCATTCCGATGACAGCTCGCCCATATGAGCATTCGCCTCGTCTGCCGTCAGGGCTGGAATGCCGCCGGAACAAGGTACGCACGTACGGTCTGACAAGTTGCAGGTTTGTCCTGTTGTGGTCATTTTCGATCACTCCGCTGCTGTTGCTTTGGGTGGGAACTTGTTGGGCAATAGACCGAGCGACTGCGCCTGTCTTACATCTGCCAACAGGTCCCTGTCGGCCGCGGCGAACAGCGCCTCGGGGTCTTGCAGAACAAAGTAGCCCATCTGGTGCATGTCGATCCGGTATGGAGTACGCAGGATCGTCAGCACGTCGAACGGGTCCCGGTCCGGCATATCACTTTCGACCGCATAGACAAGTTCAGTGGGCGAGGACGCCAGCCCCGATCCAAGCGCTTTGATCTCACCGTCTTGCCACCGTAACCCGAACTCGATCGAGAACCAATAGAGCCGGATCAGCCAAGCATAGTCCTTCGGCCCAGCCTGCACCCCGGCCTTGCCGATGGCCTGACTGAACGCCGCAAATCTGGGATCGCTGAGCAAGGGCGTATGCCCAAAGATCTCGTGAAAGATGTCCGGCTCTTCAATATAGTCGAAATCCTCGCGTGAGCGGATAAAGGACGCTGCCGGAAACACCCTGTCGGCCAGCATCCCGAAGAAGGTTTCGAACCCAATCAGCGCTGGCACGGGCTGAACCCGCCATCCGGTCAGGTCCAACAAACGTTCCGAGATATCCTTGCAAGAGGGCACACGGGTCTTCGGCAACTCCAACCGTTTCAGGCCGTCGAGATAGTCGCGCGCCATGTATTTCTGCACGTTGTCCTGCTGCGCCGAGTAGAGATCAGCCCAAACGGCGTCCTCTTCAGCCGTATACGCGATATGACCCTTCGCATCGGCGATTTTAGCGCGGTATTTCGTTGATTTCGGCATCTTCTCCTCCCCTTCACAAATATTCTATTCAAGGGCGGTGGCGAATTCAGTTTCTATAAATGGGAAAATCGCTTATAGTTGAACGGATCATTTTGCATTGAGGTCAAAATTGGCACAAACGTTTCATCCTGCTGATCTGGCCATCCTGCAACAGCTGCAAACCGATGGCCGGTTGTCGATGCAGGAACTTGCAGACCGCACAGGCCTGTCGGCCTCGCAATGCTGGCGTCGGGTGCGGGATCTTGAGGCATCGGGCGTTATATCGGGCTACTCTGCGCAGGTCCGCGCCAAGTCTGTCGGACTGAACGCAATTGCTTATATCCACGTCGCGTTGCAGAGCCATCAGGAAGACAACATCAATGCCTTCCTCCGTCTGGTTGAGACAGAACCTCAGATCGTGGAATGCGCGTCGATTACCGGAGATCATGACTTCCTCCTCAAGGTCTATGCCAAATCGCCCGAAGATCTTGAGCTTTTCATAATGCAGTGCCTTCTGAAGTCAGGCCTGGTCCGTGACACCCGTAGCAATTTCGTGCTGCGCCAGACCAAAACGCGGGGACCACTGCCAATTCTCTGACACACACAGGCAAAAGCCGTTGAACCCGTCCGCCAGCCCTCCTATCGTGCGACGGCAGCAAATGACTCAGGACGACCCAATGACCGATCAAGTACCACACCCGATGTCTCCGCAAGATTGCCTTGTGGCGATCATGGTCGCGATCTCGGCGTCGGATGAGACGATCCGCACCGCCGAACTGGTCAAGATCGAAGGCGCGGTGAATATGCTGCCTGTTTTTGCGGGTTATGACATCGACCGCACCCGCCGGGTTTCGCAAATCGTGTTCGACCTGTTCGAGCAGGAAGATGGATTGGATGCCCTGTTCGGCCTGATCCGTGACAATTTGCCAGAACGCCTGAACGAAACCGCCTATGCGCTGGCCTGCGACGTTGCGGCTGCTGACGGCTCGCTGGCCGAAACCGAGCTGCGTTTGCTGGAAGAGATCCGCTATGAGTTGAACATCGACCGCCTGCACGCTGCCGCGATCGAACGCGGTGCCCGCGCGCGTCACGCGGTTTAGGCTCAACTGCCGTAGAGCGATCCCCAGCGCTCAATCAAAGCCCGCTGAAGCTTGCGCGACCGGCGGTTCCAACTGCGCGCGCCTTCGGGACGCTCGCGTTGTTCGCGCGGGATCGTGGCGCGGTGGTCCACATCTGCCGTAAAGATCGCAAAGGCCAGTTCGGACCCGTCGGCCGTGGTCAAAAACCCGCCAAGTCCCGAGACGAAGTTCAGCGTTCCGGTTTTTGCACTCACCTTGATGGGATGATCCTTGACCGCCCGACCCTGACTATCGGTCAGCGTGAAAGGCTTGAGCAGCGGCCGCAGCGACCCGGTTTTGCGCGCCGCAACAAGTGCTTTCACCAGATCACCCGGTGGCATGCGGGAAGCATCTCCCAGGCCCGAATGGTCCACCATGGCGATTTGGGTGGCCCCATAGGTCTCAGCCGCCCAGCGGTTCATCTCTGCCGCCGAGTCCGCCAGATCACTCGGCCTGACCCCACGTGACTTAGTCGCCGCCATACCAACCATTTCTGCCGTCAGATTGGTCGAGTATTTCAGCATCCCGCGCAGGATACTCTCTAACCGGTCACTCTGATGCACAACCAACGTAGTGCCTTTCGGGGTTTCCTGAGTGACTTGCACCCGACCCAGAACAACCCCGTTTGAGCGGGCAAGCGTGCGAAACACATCGCCCGCATAAAGTGCAGGTTTTCGAACGGGTAACCAACGTGCGCCGCCGTTGCCCAGCGCGCCTTTGGCCACGGTCCAGCGGTCCTGACGTGCGCTGGGTTGATAGGTGTAGATCGGCAGGCTGCGCGGTTCGACCCGCATCACAGCCATATCGACATCCGGGCGGTACTTGGCGCTGCGCGCATCCATCGTGACGTTGTAATTCGTCCCGGCCCGCTTCCATTCGAAATGAACGCGGTTGAAGTTCAAAGAAATTCCACTGATCGCCGGGCTATAGCCCAGATGATCTGGCTGCCCAGGGTCGATGCTGAACACGTAGGGCAAGGCTCCGTCATAGACTTTGAACGCCCCGCGAACTTCGGTCACCCCAGCCTCGCGCAGATTGGCTGCCATGCTTGCCAATGCATCTGTATCCAGCAGAGGGTCTCCGCCGCCGACAAGGATCAAGTCGCCTTTTAGAATGCCATTCTCAATTGGCCCATCCGCCAGAAGCTTGGTCTCAAAGCGATGATCTGGCCCCAGAACGTCCAACGCATAGAGCGCGGTCAGCGCCTTGCCCACACTGGCCGGAGGCAACCCGGCCTCACCCCCCAGCGCCTCAAGCTGGGTGCCCGTCTCAACATCTGCCACTGCAAAGATCACATCGCCCCGCAGCCCGGCTGCGCGAACGAACCGCTCGGCCCCGGTCAGCTGAGGCCCTCGGGCCTGAGGCCGCAAGGATACCAAAGGTGCCTGCGCAAAGGCAGCCGCAGGGACCGCAGCTGCGCTCAACCCTGCCAGAAACAAACGGCGTGAAATACGATCAACCATGGGTCAATTAAAATCCCAGAGATGAAATTTGGACAACCATTGCATGAGAATATGCAGGCAATGTGGCTATTCGGGCAACACTCCGTTTGCCCAGATGCCGCGATTGCGAAGATCGGTTGAACTGAGATTGACCATCGGCACGTTCACGAAACACCATGCCGGCGCCTGCGCGCGTCCCAATAGATGCCGCGCCTGCCCGTCAATTCTGTAGGGTGCGTAGACCCGCGCCGCTGGCGACATCCGCGCGGAAATTCGATCCCCCGATCGCGCCACAACGCCCACGGGGACGCTGTCCATGATCAGCCGCCAGTCCTTCCATTGGTGAAACTGCGCCAGATTGTCGGCCCCCATGATCCAGACGAACCGAACTTGAGGATAAAGCCGCCGGAGGGCCACCAGAGTATCCGCCGTCGCCCGCGTACCCGTCAGCGCCTCAATATCCGTAACGTCCACCCGAGGGTGCTGCATCACCGCCCGCGCGGCCTCTAACCGACGCGGCAAAGGCGCAGGCCCTTGCTGTTTCAGAGGGTTACCCGGAGAAACCAGCCACCACACACGATCCAAACCGAAAGCCTTCATCGCCTCAAGCGTGACATGCACATGACCTTGATGCGGAGGATCAAAGGACCCCCCGAACAGCCCAATGACCTGTCCGGGCCGAGCATATGGTATCTGGCTGCGCAACATCCTTTGCTGTTGTTCAGAACTGAAGCAGCTTGTCAATCAATCGGATGCACCGCATCTCCCACCCGAACGCGTCCAGTGCGCACCACTTCTGCACACCATCCGCCATGCCCACGCACGGCGGAATAGCCGCCTTTTCCCAGCGCTTCCTCCATCCGACTGCAGGGCGCGCAGATCACGGTTAAGCGCAAAATCGCCTCACCTACCTGCACCTCGCGTCCTTTGAGCGCGGAGAGGTTAATCCTCGAAACCACCAGATTGCGCCGCAATATCTCTGGCGCGATCGGCCTTTGTCCAAGATACGAACCAATCGCCGTCAGATGCTCCTGTTGGATCAACGTCGCCGCCCTCTTGCCCGCTCGACTGCGATCTCCGTCCAAACCATCAGCGGAAATCATAGCGTCGACCAAGGTGACGATATCCGCCCGCCGGGCTGGACGCACACCGATCCAATCGACCCGACCGGGCTTTGCCCACCCGTCAATCAATTCCGCAAGTTCTGACATCTCACACGCCTCTCAAACCGAAGCCACTCTAGCCCGCCCAAGGTCTCAGCAAAAATCACGAAACCACCAGCTTGCCCCGCCCGCTCCGCTTGGATATCAAGCGTTTCAACCTGATTTCCCCGACCCAGAGGACGCGACATGGCCGCCTATCAATATGTCTACCACATGCAGGGTGTCTCCAAGACCTATCCCGGTGGCAAGAAGTGCTTTGAAAACATCCACCTGAGCTTTCTGCCCGGCGTGAAAATCGGTGTCGTCGGAGTCAACGGCGCGGGTAAATCGACGCTGATGAAAATCATGGCTGGCCTCGATACCGACTTCACCGGTGAGGCATGGGCGGCTGAGGGCGCCAAGGTGGGCTATCTGCCTCAGGAACCACAGCTGGATGAATCGCTCACCGTCCGCGAAAACGTCATGCTGGGCGTCGCCGCGAAAAAGGCCAAGGTCGACCGCTTTAATGAGATCGCCATGGAGATCGCCGAGAACTACTCGGACGAGCTAATGGAAGAAATGACCACCCTGCAGGACGCGATCGACGCGGAAAACCTGTGGGACCTCGACAGCCAGATCGACGTCTCGATGGAGGCGCTGCGCTGCCCGCCGGACGATGCCAACATCGCCAACCTTTCGGGTGGTGAGAAACGCCGCGTGGCGCTTTGCAAGCTGCTGCTGGAAGCGCCCGACATGCTGCTGCTGGACGAACCGACCAACCACCTGGACGCCGAGACCATCGCCTGGCTGCAGCAGCACCTGATCGACTACAAAGGCACCATCCTGATCGTCACCCACGACCGCTATTTCCTGGATGACATCACCGGCTGGATTCTCGAGCTCGACCGTGGCCGGGGTATTCCTTACGAGGGCAACTACTCCGCGTGGCTGGAACAAAAGGCCAAACGGCTGAAGCAGGAAGCGCGCGAGGACAAGTCCAAGCAGAAGACCCTCCAGCGCGAGCTGGAATGGATGCGTCAGGGCCAAAAGGCCCGTCAGGCCAAATCCAAAGCCCGGATCAACGCCTATAACGAGCTGGCCGAACAGTCCGAGCGCGAAAAGCTGACCCGTGCCCAGATCGTCATCCCCAACGGCCAGCGCCTTGGTGGCAAGGTGATCGAGGTCGAGGGGCTGTCGAAACACATGGGCGACAAGCAGCTGATCGAAGGGCTGGACTTTGCCCTGCCCCCCGGCGGCATTGTCGGCGTCATCGGCCCCAACGGTGCAGGTAAATCGACCCTGTTCAAGATGCTGACCGGTCAGGAACAACCCGACAGCGGCACCATCACGCTGGGCGACACGGTCGAGCTGTCTTATGTCGACCAGTCCCGCGATGACCTTGCCGACAACGACACCGTGTGGGAGGCGATCACCGGCGGCGCTGAGATCATTCAGCTGGGCGACGCGCAGGTCAATTCCCGCGCCTATTGCTCGTCTTTCAACTTCAAGGGCGGCGATCAGCAGAAAAAGGTCTCTCTGCTATCAGGGGGTGAGCGCAACCGCGTCCACATGGCCCGCCTGCTGAAAGAGGGCGGCAACGTCCTGCTGCTCGACGAACCGACCAACGACCTCGACGTCGAAACCCTGCGCGCGCTGGAAGACGCGCTGGTCGATTTCGCCGGCTGCGCCGTGGTGATTTCCCACGACCGCTTTTTCCTCGACCGGATCTGCACGCATATTCTGGCCTTCGAGGGTGACGCCCATGTGGAATGGTTCGAGGGCAACTTCGAGGATTACGAAGAGGACAAAAAGCGCCGTCTGGGACCGGACGCGCTGGAGCCTAAACGGTTGAAGCATAAGAAGTTTGCGCGGTAGATCATGCCAATGGAATGGGAACGGATATCCGAGAGCATTCCATATTTGGACAGCGAAAGAACGATAGAGTTCGTAGTAGGCGACTACGCCTACTCGCTTCTTCTTGATCCATCTCTACCCAACAGAATTCGGCTAACAAACAAAGAAACAAGCGGAAATTGGATCGTGGAAGTAGCCAGAACCAGTCGGGGACTGCTACGGCTTGATGGAATTGCGTTTGGTGCCCCCGGTATTGAGCAAAGTGATTGTTGGTTTAGGTTAGAAACTGGGACGCGAAGTAAGATCACTTATTGGGGTGATAGTGTTGTCCTAAGAACCGACGAAACCACGAGTGGAATAAACGGATGACAACCGGCAATTCGTACCAACCGATCCCGGACTGATCGGCTCGATTTCATCGCTAGCATGCTTGCAAAACTGACTATTTCGAACAAACCCGCAAAGGCATCCCGTTAAAGATTTTTTGGCACTGCGAGAAGTGTTGTAGGTGTCGGGCTCGAGCCCGACCTACAAATTGCGCGTATCTACACTACGACTCTCCGAGCTTGCCAAAGGTAAAACCATCACTCCACTATGGACCCACTCGACCCGCGCGGATGTCGCGATG
Source organism: Ruegeria sp. AL11 (assembly GCF_056540865.1). Taxonomy (NCBI): domain Bacteria; kingdom Pseudomonadati; phylum Pseudomonadota; class Alphaproteobacteria; order Rhodobacterales; family Roseobacteraceae; genus Ruegeria; species Ruegeria sp. AL11. The sequence goes on along the minus strand of NZ_JBQFXO010000014.1, from coordinate 17,158 downwards.
GATCGACGAATACGGCTAATCGGTTGGATGTTCTACGAGCCTATGCTTGACCGAATTGCTACAACAATACGCCTTGTCGTTGCGGCAATCCGTTTCACTACGGATACGGTGCTTCCAAAACTTGTGTTGCCAAATAGTCGCTTAGCGTTTGTTCCGCCGTAGGCCGGGCTTCAGCCCGGCATATCTGCCACTTGGTACGACGGGCAGGTTTGACGTCGCGAGTGCCGGGCTTAAGCCCGAACTACGACTTGGTTTGTCTACACACTTAGTTAATCGAGCTTTGATTGTGCCCCAACGCGTCGAGTAACCCGCATCCCCCGGTGGCAAAGTCCAAATTGCGTTAAGATGATCGGGCAAGACCACATAGGCATCGCACCAGAAAGCCAGCTCATATCGCGGAGTCCCAAAAGCCGCACGCGAATGCGCAACGTTTCGCACCAACAAATCGGACGACCTGTCGGCCAGCGAGACAATGAATAAATTCTTCGCTCCGGGTATTCGAGCGCGGCGGTAGTTTCTCATAAAGGCATCCCAACGCGCTCGTGGCTGCCAACGCGTTAACCGATTCCGCCCTTGCCACACCGCCACCCCAATGCCATATCCAAAGGGCTAACGTTTTTCTATTTCGACCCACTGTCTCCTTCTACGGCGCTCAGTCATTCGATCCAGACCGACGACGCCAGGCTGCCGCATCCACGTGGGCAGCACTAAACAGGAGACACGGAAATGCCTGCAGGCACCGTTAAATGGTTCAACACCACCAAAGGCTACGGCTTTATCGCACCCGAAGATGGCGGCAAAGACATCTTCGTTCACATCTCGGCTGTCGAGCGTTCGGGCCTGACCGGTCTGGCCGACAACCAGAAAGTCACCTACGAGCTGCGCTCGGGTCGTGACGGTCGCGAAAGCGCAGACAATATCGAACTGGCATAAGTCACTCAGACGGGCGGGGGTAAACCCCGCCCTTTTTTGTGGCCGAAAGGCCTCATATCACAATTTCGTAATATCTGCCCCATAATTGACCAATTAAGATATCATTCTGGAATTCGAGTGATGATTTTTCAGGTCAATTCAAGAGGCGCACATGTTTACACGTCGTGTTTTTCTGGCCGGAACGGCCCTGAGCCTTCTCCCCGGTATTGCCGTTGCCAAGAAGGCTGCCGAGTATGATCCCACACCGCAATTTGTCCGGATCAAAAAGCAGTTTCAGCCGGGGCAACTGCTGGTCGTGCCGCGATCATTCTACCTGTACTACGTGACCGAACCGCGCAAGGCGGTCCGCTATGGCTGTGGTGTCGGCAAAGCCGGGTTGGAGTTCACCGGCACTGCGACCATCGACGTGAAGAAGGAATGGCCCACCTGGCGTCCTACGCAAGAGATGATCGAGCGGGATCCGGTGGCCTATGCCCGTTTCAAGGATAACGACTATGTTCAGCCCGGCGGGGGCGACAATCCGTTGGGCGCGCGCGCGCTCTATCTATTCCAGAACGGGGTAGACACCTATTTCCGTATCCACGGCACAACGCAGCCCCAGACGATCGGGCGGGCCGCGTCGAACGGATGTATCCGGATGATGAACGAACACGTGGTAGATCTCTACAACCGTGTGCCGATCGGAACGGTCGTCACAGTGGTTTGACGGCCCCTAGCCCTTTTCACCCGACATCTTGACCAGTTCCAGCAAGGATGGGCCAAGCGCCTCAACAATCCGCGCGACGCCTTGGGCATTCGGGTGAATCCTATCAGGCTGCATGTATTGGCTGACTGCGTTCGGATCACCACTCGAGGCGAGACCGTCAAAGAAACTCTCGGCGTAGAGGACATCAAACTGTTCAGCCAAATCCGGGTAGATCGTGTCGAACGCCTGTTTGTAGTCCGGACCATAGTTGCCGGGGGCCTGCATGCCGATCAGCAAAACGTCGACATCGCTTGTTTCAGCCGCGCTCAGGATTGCGGTCAAGTTGGCGCGCGACAGATCGGGGTCGAGGCCCCGCAGCAAGTCGTTGCCACCCAGCGCAACGATCATCGCGTCCACATCCGGCGTCAAAGTCCACTCGACCCGCGCCGCGCCGCCCGCCGTTGTATCCCCCGAGACACCTGCGTTGATCAAACGAACCTCGGCCCCGTTCGCCTGCAGCCAGCGTTCCAGCTGTGGGACAAACCCATCCTGTTCGACCAGCCCATAGCCTTGGGTTAGCGAATCCCCCAATGCGGCAATCACCACGGGCTCGGCTGTTGCAGTATAGCCCCAACTGACAAACAGCCCTGAAACCAGAACCTTGCGCAGAGCTACAAACGCTCCATATCCCAATTGACTGCCCTCCGATGGAAAGACCAATGACTTCAGCTGTTCTTACGCTCCAAAATGCCTCTTTGTCTCTAGATGGCAATGCCGGGCGGGTCGATATCCTGCATGAAATCTCTCTGTCCGTGACGAAGGGTGAGAGTCTGGGGCTGATCGGGCCATCCGGGTCGGGCAAATCTTCGCTGCTGATGCTGATGGGCGGGTTGGAGCAAGCGACCGGCGGTCGCGTCTCGGCTTTGGGTCAGGATCTGACTACAATGGATGAAGATACTCTGGCCCGCTTTCGACGCGACACGATGGGTATCGTGTTCCAGAACTTCCATCTGATCCCCACCATGACGGCACTGGAAAACGTTGCCACCCCACTGGAGCTGGCTGGCCACAAGGACGCATTCACCCGCGCCGAAGCAGAACTCGACACCGTCGGTCTGTCCCATAGGCGCGACCACTATCCGGCGCAATTGTCCGGGGGTGAGCAGCAGCGGGTTGCCCTGGCCCGCGCCTCGGCCCCGCGCCCTCAGATCCTGCTGGCGGATGAGCCGACGGGCAATCTGGATGAAACCAACGGTGCTGCAATCGTCGATCTTTTGTTCGGTCTGCGGGGCAAGCACGGCGCGACCTTGGTATTGGTCACGCACAGCCCATCGCTGGCGGCGCGCTGCGACCGCGTTGTGCGCCTGCGCGATGGCCGCATCTCGGATGAGACCAAGCAAGAGGCCGCGGAATGAGTCTGCGACTGGCCGGACGGCTGGCACGTCGTGAACTACGCGGAGACCTGCGCGGCTTTCGTATTTTCCTCGCCTGTCTCGCCCTTGGGGTTGCCGCCATCGCTGCGGTCGGCTCGGTCCGCTCGGCCATCCAGACAGGGTTGACGCAGGAAGGGGCTGCCTTGCTGGGCGGAGACGCGCAGCTTGAGTTCACCTATCGCTTTGCCAGCGACGAAGAACGGCGCTGGATGGACGAGACCGCGCAACAAGTGTCCGAGGTTGTCGATTTCCGGTCAATGGCTGTCGCCGCGCAAGACACCGGAACCGAGCGGGCGCTGACACAAGTCAAAGCGGTAGATGGCGCTTACCCTTTGGTGGGATCTGTCACTCTGGCCCCAGAGATGCCACTTGACAACGCTTTTGCGGGCGCAGACGGCCTGCCTGGTGCCGTCATAGCCCCCGCATTGATCGATCGGATGGGGCTGACGGTCGGCGATCGCTTCGCCTTGGGCACACAGGAGTTTGTCCTGATGGCGGCCCTGCGTCATGAGCCAGACGGTGCGGCGGACGGGTTCGCCCTTGGGCCACGAACACTGGTCCGAACCGACGACTTGCAGGCCTCGGGACTATTGGCCCCGGGCACCCTGTTTTCGACCAAATACCGCCTTGATCTACCCATAGGCACTGATCTTGGAGACCTCTCCCAGCAGGCCAAGGAGGCCTTCGATGGCACCGGCATGCGCTGGACCGACGCCCGCAACGGGGCACCGGGCATCACTGAATTCGTCAACCGACTCAGCGCGTTTCTGGTTCTGGTCGGTCTTTCGGGGCTAGCAGTCGGAGGCATAGGCGTATCCGCAGCCGTCCGCGCGTACCTGTCACAGAAGACCGAAACCATCGCCACCTTGCGCACCTTGGGGGCCGACCGCGCGACGATCTTCCAGACCTATATGATCCAGATCGGGCTCTTGTCGGGCATCGGAATAGCCATCGGCGTCACACTGGGCGGGCTGCTGCCGCTGGCTTTGGCCCCAATGATCGAAAGCCTGCTGCCGATCCCGGCGGTTTTCGCCCTCTACCCGCAAGCTCTGGCCGAGGCTGCGATCTACGGCATTCTGACCGCTTTCCTATTCACCCTCTGGCCACTGGCCCGTACCGAGGAGGTGCGTGCCGCCACCCTGTTCCGCGATGCGCTGACTACGGCCCGCGCCCTCCCCCGACCCATCTATGTCATGGCCACCGGTTTCGGGCTGCTCCTGCTGATCGCAATCGCCGCGTGGTTCAGCGGCTCGGCCCGACTGACGCTCGGGACCAGCGCTGGCTTGGTTGGCGCGCTCGTACTTCTGTCCATGTCGGCCATCGCCATCGGCCGCCTTGCTCGTGCGGGCAAACCCGTCGCGCGTGGCCGCCCTGCCCTGCGATGGGCGCTCTCGGCTATTTCCGACCCGCGCGAGGGCGCGGCGTCGGTTGTCTTGTCCCTCGGTCTCGGTCTGTCTGTTCTGGCCGCTGTTGGGCAGATTGACGGAACCTTGCGCAACGCGATCTCGAGCAACCTGCCGGATGTCGCGCCGTCCTATTTCTTTGTCGACATCCAAAAGGACCAGATGCCGGGCTTCACCGAGCGTCTTGAGACCGACCCATCCGTCAGCCGCATCGAAAGCGCACCGATGCTGCGCGGCATTATCACCCAGATCAACGGACGTCCCGCGCGCGACATAGCCGGGGACCATTGGGTTCTGGAGGGCGACCGAGGTATCACATACTCGACCCGCCCGCCCGAAAACGCCCGCGTCACAGCAGGCGATTGGTGGGCCGAAGACTATTCCGGAGAACCGCAGGTCAGCTTCGCCGCGGAAGAGGCCGCAGAGATGGGGCTGGCCCTTGGGGATGAACTGACGGTTAACATCTTGGGCCGAGATATCACGGCCCGCCTGACCTCATTGCGCGAGGTTGACTTTTCGACGGCAGGCATGGGCTTCATAATGTCGATGAACCCCTCGGCGCTGGCCGGGGCACCACACAGTTTCATCGCCACTGTCTATGCTGAGGAACAGGCCGAAACCGCGATCCTGCGCGATCTGGCCGACCAATACCCCAACATCACCGCGATCCGGGTGCGAGACGCGATTGACCGGGTGTCGGGCCTGTTGGCCGGGTTGGCGGCGGCAACCTCTTATGGGGCAGGAGTCTCGCTTTTGACCGGGTTTCTGGTCCTGATCGGTGCAGCCGCCGCCGGAGAGCCCGCGCGACGCTACGAGGCTGCCGTTCTGAAAACACTCGGGGCGAACCGACAGCGCATCCTGCTAAGCTTTGCTCTGCGTGCTGTCTTGCTGGGAGCGGCCGCCGGGGGCGTCGCCCTTCTAGTCGGCATTCTGGGGGGCTGGGCCGTCGCCACCTATATCTTCGACACCGGCTATACGGTTATCTGGCCTTCAGCCGTTGGCATCGTATTGGCCGGAATGGTCGTGACACTGGGTGCAGGGCTTGCATTCGCTCTACGTCCGCTATCGGTAAGACCAGCCCGCATCCTGCGCGCCAGCGATTGACCCTTTAGCGCACGCAGGCGACGGGTTGCAGGATTTTCAATAAAGGATCGTTGTCACAAACCAACGCGTCCAATGTGATTTCGTCAAGCGAGGCGTAAAATACCTCAGCCGCGTCCTTCAGCGCCAGCTTCAATCGACACGCATCGGTCAGAGGGCAGGTGTTGTCGGCATCCGCAAAACACTCGGCAATCGGCAACGCGCCTTCGACATCCCGGAACACCGCCCCCACCCGGATCTCATCGGCCGAGCGCGCCAGCGACATGCCCCCATTGCGACCCCGTTGGGTGCTGAGATAGTTCAGCTGGCTCAACTGGTTTATCACCTGAGCCAGATGGTTTTCGGAGATGTTGCAAACCTCGGCAATCTCGGCCTTGGTCACCAGCCTTTCGGGATGTGCCGCGCAATACATCAACAGGCGCACGGCGATATTCGTCCGTTTGGTAATCCGCATAAGGGCCTCCCTAAATCATTGATGTGATCTTATTGCATGTCCGGCAAAAAAGCGGTTTGACATACATCAATCGACCGAAAGGACATCTCGCGCTGATGGCAGATCCCTATTTCTTCGGCTATGGCAGCCTCGTGAACTTGGCCACACATGACTTTCCCGATCCTCGGCCAGCAAAGCTCCAAGGTTGGCGGCGGGCATGGAAGCACACCGACTTGCGCTCGGTCGCCTTCCTAACTGCGGTCCCTGATCCTGATTCCGAGATCGAAGGTATGATTGCCCATGTGCCAAAAAACGACTGGGCCGCGCTGGATGAGCGTGAGTGGGCCTATGACCGCATCCCCGCCACGCGGTCAGTCACGCATCCGCTTGCGCAGGATGTTGAAATCGCTGTTTATGCAGTGCCGGAGGACCGACACAATGCGCCGACAGATCATCATCCGCTGCTGCTGAGCTACATAGACGTCGTTGTGCAAGGATATCTGCGTATTTTTGGACCCGACGGGGCCGATCGGTTCTTCGCAACAACGGATGGCTGGGACGCGCCCGTCTTGAATGACAGGGCCGAGCCAAGATACCCGCGCCACCAACAGCTCAAACCCGACGAGACAGATTTTGTTGACGATCGCTTGCGCCGGGCGTCGGTGCGGGTCATCCAACCGCACCAACAAAAAGAGGCAGACGAACTGCCTGCCTCTTTCAAGTTCTAAGGTCTGACAATCAGCCTCGCGCGCGGATCACTTGCAACAGTGGCAAGAGTGCCGCCATCTCGGGCCCACGCTCCATCCCGGTCAGCGCCTTGCGCAGCGGCATGAACAGGCCCTTGCCCTTGCGGCCCGTGGCCTCTTTGACGGACTTGGTCCAAGTGCCCCACGTGTCGCCATCAAACGGACCTTCCGGCAATAGCGCAATCGCCTCGGCGATAAAGTCACGATCCTCCTCGGCGATCAGAGGTTCCGCCCCATCCCGGCACAGCTCCCACCAGCCTGTGAGATCGGCCAGAGTGGTGATGTTCTCGCGCGCCATGGCCCAAAACGGCTCGGCCAGATCGGCAGGAACACCCGCCTCGGCAACGGCGCCTGCAACATCCGCCAGCGGCAGCGATTGCAGATGCTTCGCGGTCAGCGGGAACAGATCCTGCACATCGAACTTGGTTGGAGCCGCTCCAAAACGGTTGATATCGAATCCGTCGATCAGCTCGGCCATCTCGGACCGCAACTCCACCGGGTCAGACGAGCCCAGACGCGCCATCAGGCTCAGCAGAGCCATCGGCTGCACGCCCTGCTCACGCAGATCACGCAGCGCCAGCGTGCCCAGACGTTTCGACAGTGCCTCGCCCTGCGGGCCGGTCAGCAACGAATGGTGCGCAAAACGGGGGCAAGTGCCGCCCAGCGCCTCGATGATCTGAATCTGCGTTGCGGTGTTGGTGACGTGGTCCGAGCCACGTACAACATCGGTCACGCCCATCTCGGTATCGTCCACGACGGAGGCAATCGTATAGAGCACCTGACCGTCACCCCGGATCAACACCGGATCGGAAACCGAGGCCGCATCGATCGAGATGTCGCCCAGAATGCCGTCATTCCACTCGATCCGTTCGTGATCCAGCTTGAAGCGCCAGACGCCATTGCCACGCTCAGCCCTCAGCGCGTCTTTCTCGGCCTCACTCAGGTTCAGCGCGGCGCGGTCATAGACCGGCGGCTTGCCCATGTTCAGCTGCTTCTTGCGCTTGAGGTCCAGCTCGGTCGGCGTCTCAAACGCCTCGTAAAACCGGCCCATCTCGCGCAGCTTGTCAGCGGCTTCGGCGTAGCGGTCCAGACGTTCGGACTGACGCTCGACCCGATCCCAGTGCAGACCCAGCCACTCAAGATCCTGTTTGATCGCGTCGACATATTCCTCTTTCGAGCGCTCAGGATCGGTATCGTCGATGCGCAGGATGAAGGTGCCGCCTGCTTTGCGGGCGATCAGGTAGTTCATCAGAGCGGTGCGCAGGTTGCCCACATGGATATAACCGGTGGGCGACGGGGCGAAACGGGTGGTTGTCATGGGTGTCTCCTGTTGGCGCGGCTCTTGTCACAAAGGCGCGTTTTTGTCCAGCAGGCGTTTCGGACTACCCAAGTTCCGCAGGACCCCCCAGATCGCAAGATGAACAAATATTAACACGCAATGTTCATCCACGCAGACTAAGTACCGGTGTATAAGGTGGCACGCGACCCGAAGCGAACTACCTTTTTCGCTGGCGTTCTGACAGGGAGACTAAGAAATGGCCATCAATTTAACACGCAGAGCGGCCCTGGGCGCCGCAGCAGCCCTTCCATTTGCATCCGCAGCGACCCCACTTTTGGCGGCCGGAGCCGAGACAAAGGCGAACTCGACCATCGCAAGATCATTCCAGCTGGGCGACTTCACGGTCACAACCCTGCTGGATGGCAGCTTGCCGCGCGACGGTGCGCAGGAAATCTTCGGTGGCGGCGCCTCGGATGAGGAATTCGCCAAAGTATCAGCCGAAAACTTCATCTCGCCTGACGTGGCACAGTTCTTTTTCACGCCGACTCTGGTGAACACAGGCTCAGAGCTGATCCTGTTCGATACCGGACTTGGACAGGGCGGCATTCAGGCCGCTTTGGCAGATGCAGGTGTCACGCCCGATCAGATTGATGTGGTTGTGCTGACCCACATGCACCCGGACCATATCGGCGGCATGACCACCAATGACGCGCCGACATTCCCCAATGCCCGCTATGTCACTGCTGCACCGGAATATGACTTCTGGTCCGCTCAAGAAGCCGGGAACCGGGTCGGCGATCTGGTCGCGACCAAAGTCACCCCTCTGGCCGAGAAGATGAGTTTTATCGAGGACGGCGGAGACGTGGCCTCGGGCGTGACGGCGATGGCGACCTTTGGACATACCCCTGGTCACATGGTCTATCACCTGGAAAGTAACGGCCAGCGTCTTATCCTGACAGCGGACCTTGCCAATCACTATGTCTGGTCCTTTGCGCACCCAGAATGGGAAGTTCGGTTCGACATGGACAAAGCCGCCGCAACGGAATCACGCCGTAAGATTTTGGACCTGCTGGCCGCCGACAAAGTACCGATGATCGGCTATCACATGCCCTTCCCGGGCGCTGGCTATGTCGAAACCCGTGGCGACGGCTTCCGCTTTGTGCCCGTCAGCTATCAAATGATGGGCTAAGCCTTCAATACCCTGGGTCCGGCCGGACCTTTGAGCCATCGGTAAATCGAGACAGGCGAAACGCGGCCGGATCCACACAGGGCGTTCTGTGCATGACCAGATCTGCCATCAGCAGACCCGCACCGGGGCCGATGCCGAAGCCGTGGCCAGAAAACCCGGTGGCAATGAACAGACCCGGCAGATCATCGGCCGACGACATCACCGGGATCGCGTCCGGTGTCACGTCAATCATCCCCGCCCAGCTTTGGACGATCTCGGCCTGCTCCAGCGCCGGATAACTCTTGCGCGCATTAGCCCATGCGCCCCGTATAACCTTTTGCGACGGCGCTGGATCCAGCACGCGGCAATGTTCGAACGGAGTCACATCGGTGGGCAGCCAGCGCCGATCCTCTCGCGCCTCGGTCGCCCAGCGGCCTGACAGGCGAAAGCGCAGCGATCTCCATTCCTGCGCGAATGCTGGCAGGAACTTGAGGGCCAGCCGGAAACTGTCGGGCACGATATCCACCGTGTTTTCATGACCCGAAGCGATGGTATAGCCACCATCGGCCCGCTTTCGGATTGCAAACCCATCCGACCACAGCGCGACCTCGGGCCCTTCGGCCACCGGCGACACGCGCATGACCGTGTTCAGCACCTTCAGTTGAGGCAAGTCGAACCCCGCGTTTCCGGCGAACAGGCGCGACCAAGCCCCACCGGCTAAAACCACCCGGTCACACGCCACGCGGCCCCGTTCCGTGTAAACTCCGGCGACGCGGCCCGCTTGCATATCGACGCTACGGACGGCGCAATTGGTCATGACGATCGCCCCACGATCACGCGCGGCCTCAGCGATGGCGGGGGCGGCCCATTGCGGCTCGGCCCGACCGTCTTGTGGCATATAAAGACCGCTTGAGATATCCGACTGCGCCCCGGGCATAAGCTCGGCCAGTTCGGCCCCGACGACGATCCGCGCGCCAGTGTCTAACCCATCGACATGGCGCATCCAACGTTCAAGATTGCGCGCATCTCGCTGGCCTGAGGCCCCAAAGAGAATTCCTGATTGCGTGTAGCCGGTCTGACGCCCGGTCCGGTCCTCCATCCCTCGCCAAAGGCGCAGCGATTCCTGCATCAGAGGGATCTCCCTCGGGTCGCGCATACCAAGACGCACCCATCCCCAATTGCGAGAGCTCTGCTCGCCAGCGATCTGACCCTTTTCACAGAGCAGGACCGAAACGCCCCGCTCGGCCAGCTCCAAGGCTGTCGACACACCGACAATACCGCCGCCGATCACGACGACATCGGTTTGTTTCGGCAATGAAAGATCGGAGTCGAAAACAGTAGGCTTGGGACCGGGCATCAAAAGCTCATGGACAATCGCATGGACCGCCATGGAGACCGACCACTGAGCCGCTGGCAACCGGTTTTTTGAGGATCACAACAGGATTGTGCAGACCTGTGGCGCGCACGCCAAAGGTGCCGCGAAATACGCCGCACCTTCTAAGACTTTAGCCTAGCAATTTACGCCGCGCCTGACAGCTCAGCCCATTTCTGACGCAGATTGGCCGAGAACCCGCTCGCCTTGGGCTTTGACCCGGTCCTGACCTCTTCTTGAGGGACGAGATCAGGGAATTCAGGACGCTTCATCGGCGCGACATTCTGCTGACCTGCATCTTCCCTCAGCATGTCCGCAATGGCCGCATCCAGTTTCTCCTCGTCCAACTCTTGGGGAGGAGATTCCATCGTATTCAGCGCACGCGGCGCGTGAAGCGATTTATCATATTGCTCATTCATCGTAACACCACACTGTTCACTCAGACATCCCACCCGGATGTTACGTCGTCAGGCTAAAAACAGTTTGCCATGACCCTGCGCCCCTCGCAGCAATACGTCACACCCGCCTCACATGAGGCAATATCCAAGCATAAATGTGGCGGAAAAATGTCGCAAAAACAAGGAGAGCCTGCGGATCACCTAGGAAAATGAGCGGGGCACGCATGGTATCGGAAACAATGCGAGAGCTCAGATCAGCACTACACCATAAACGGGAAACAATGCGCCTTATTTACCCCTGATCACGCCAACGATTCACGATCGGATAGCGACGATCCAACCAGAAGGCCCGGCTGGTCAGGCGCGTGCCGGGGGCGGATTGGAACCGTTTATACTCACTGATGTAAATCAGATGCTCGACCCGTTTAGCATCGGCCTCATCGAAACCGGCCGCAACACAATCGGCAATCGAGCCATCCTGATCGACCAGGATATCCAGAATGCCATCCAGAACCGGATAGTCCGGCAGGCTGTCGCTGTCTTTCTGATCTTCGCGCAGCTCGGCACTTGGGGGTTTGTCGATGACCGACGGGCGGATGACCTCGCCTTCAGGCCCCATCATCCAGTCGCGATGATTGGCGTTGCGCCAGCGGCAAGTCTCGAACACGCGGGTTTTGTAGAGGTCCTTGATCGGGTTATAGCCCCCGTTCATGTCGCCGTAGATGGTAGCATAACCAACCGCAACCTCGGATTTGTTACCGGTGGTCAAAAGCATCTCACCAAATTTGTTCGAGATCGCCATCAGCAACACACCTCGCAGGCGGGACTGGATGTTCTCTTCGGTCAGATCGGCATCGCGACCGGCAAACAAAGAGGCAAGTGTCTCGGTCACCGCCGCGCGGCTGTCCGAGATCGGCACATAGTCATAGTGAACGCCCAGCGCCTTAGCGACCGCCTCGGCATCTTCCAGCGAGGTTTGGCTGGTGTATTCCGATGGCAGCATCACGCAACGCACATTGTCAGCGCCAATCGCGTCAACGGCAATGGCCGCAACCAGGGCTGAATCGACCCCGCCTGAAAGCCCAAGAACCGCCTTTTTGAAACCGGTCTTGCCCATGTAGTCACGCAAGGATTGGACCATGGCGCGGTAGTCTTGCTCCCACACATCCGGTTGGGGGACGATCTCGGCCGGGACGATGCGCCAGCCGTCATCGCCACGCTCAAGGTCCACGTGGCGTATCGCTTCGTCGAATACGGGCATGCGGAAGGAAAGCTCACCACCCGGGTTAAGACCGAAAGTTGCTCCGTCAAAAACCTGATCGTCTTGCCCGCCAACCATGTTCAGATAGATCAGCGGCAGGCCGGTCTCGACCACGCGGGCCACCATGTGGTTCAGACGCACATCGTATTTGTCCCGGAAATAGGGCGAGCCGTTGGGGATCAGCAGAAACTCGGCCCCGGTTTCCTCCAGCGTTTCAGCCACATCCGGATGCCAGCCATCTTCGCAGATCGGGCTGCCGATGCGGAAATTGCCCACCGAGTACGGCCCACCCAGCGGGCCGGAATCATAAAGACGCACCTCATCAAACACGGTCTCGTTCGGCAGATGGTGCTTCAGGGACTTGCTGGTGATTCGGCCACCATTCAGGATCAGATACGCATTGTAGAGGCTGTCATCTTCTACCCACGGCCCGCCGATGGCGATGGCGGGACCCTCGGCGCAGTCCACGGCCAGCGCCTCAATCGCGGCCATAGCAGCGCGGTGAAACACGGGCTTCATCACAAGGTCCTGCGTGTTGTAGCCGGTGATGAACATCTCGGGGAAGGCCACCATATCGGCCCCGGCCTCGCGGGCCTCGTGCCACGCTGCGCGTGCTTTGGCGGCATTGCCGGAAATATCCCCCACGGTGGGGTTAAGCTGCGCCAGAGTGATGCGGAAACGGTCGGCCATGCTGCCCTCTTGCCTTCGTCAGTCCTTTTGCATTTAGCAGATCACCGCGCGAGTGAAAGGGCCATGCGGCAAAAGCCGTTGCTCTGCCCGTGACGGTCCCTTAGTTTTGCGCCGAAGAAAGCAAGCAATGATGACCGGGCAGGCAGGAACAACAATGGATGTGATCCGCAATTCGATTGCTGCAGGGGCCATGACCCTGATCGCAGCGGCAGCCTTTGCACAGGACGGAACCGTCATCGTCAAGGATGACGAGGTCGGAGGTGTCTATGAAGGCACCTTCCTGAACGGCTTGCGGCACGGGACCGGGTCGTATCGGCTACCCAACGGGTTCGAGTATTCGGGCGAATGGATCGAAGGCAAGATTCAGGGGCAAGGCACGGCGCGCTTTGCAAATGGCGCGATCTACGAAGGTACATTCGCCGATGGCCAGCCAGACGGCCAGGGCAAGATCACCTATCCCGATGGCGGCACCTACGAAGGGACGTGGTCCAACGGGGCCATCAACGGAACCGGCGTGGCCCAATATGCCAATGGCCTGCGATATGAAGGCGCGTTCAAAGACGCGCGCCATCACGGCAAGGGCACTCTGTCCGACCCCAACGGATACGCCTACGAGGGCGACTGGGTTGAGGGTGAAAAGCAGGGCATAGGCAAGATCACTTCGGCCGATGGATCTGTCTATGAAGGTGAGATCGAACAGGGTCAGCGCCATGGTCAAGGTCGTCTGGTTCAGTCGGACGGCGTTGAATATGACGGTCAGTGGCAGAACAACGTGATGACAGGCACCGGGCGGCTGACGCTGGCCAACGGGGATGTCTACGAGGGCGCATTGCTGGACGGGCGCCGTCAGGGCAAAGGCAAGGAAACCTATGCCAACGGCAACGTCTATGAGGGCGACTACGAAGACGATCAGCGCCACGGCAAAGGCACCTTCACCGGGACAGATGGCTACAGCTATACAGGCGACTGGTCCCGTGGTCAGATCGAAGGTTTTGGTGAGATCACCTATCCCGATGGCTCAACCTATATCGGTGAACTCAGTGCGGACCTGCCGCATGGCAAGGGCCAGAACACCTATCCCGACGGCACCGTCTATGATGGTGAGTGGGTTGCGGGTGTCTTCGAGGGCCGAGGCAAGGCCACATACCCAAACGGTGTCGTCTATACCGGCGAGTTTCGGAATGCGGTCAGCCATGGCAACGGCGTTGTCACCTTTGCCAACGGCTACCGCTATGAGGGCGAATGGGTCGATGGCGCGCGACAGGGCAAAGGTAAGGCCAGCTACGCGGACGGCACGATCTATGACGGAGACTTCTTGAACGGCAAGCGCCACGGCAAGGGCACGATCACAACGCCTAGCACCTTCACCTACACGGGCGATTGGGTTGACGGCAAAATCAGCGGAGTGGGTGTTGCGACCTACAGTACAGGCGACGTTTACGAAGGCGGCTTCCTCGACAACAAACGCCACGGCGAAGGCACCATGCGCTATGCCAACGGGCAAGAGGAGACAGGCGTGTGGGACAATGACGCCCTGCCTGCGCAAAGCTCAGCAGAAGAATCGCCCGCGCAAGAGGATCAACCCGCTCAGGCTGAAAACGCTGAGGAACCAGCGCAGGCTGAACCCTCCGACGGTTAACTTGCTACCACGGAACGGGTTTTCCGGCCCAGTCGAAGAACCCACCCGTGTCATCGGTCGTTAGACTGTTGACCACGTTCAGCAGGTTCATCGCGGCCTCTTCAGGCTCCACTGCCGGATGTCGACCAAGGTATTTCTGCGTGAAGGCCGTTTTGACGGTTCCGGGATGCAAAGACACGCAGATCGCCTGTTTGTGCGTGCGCGCCAGTTCAATGGCCGAGGTGTGGACGATCTGGTTTACCGCGGCTTTCGCGGCACGGTAGCTGATCCAACCACCGATCCGGTTGTCCCCGATCGACCCCACACGCGCCGACAGAACACCAAAAACAGATCGCCTGTCGCGTGGTAGCAATCTGTGCGCACGGCTGAGGACCAAGGCCGGACCAACCGAATTCAACGCAAACTGATCCATCATGGCCTGCGCCGATACAGCTCGGATCGTCTTTTCCGGCTCCGCCCCGTTGATCTCCAACGCGCCAGAGGCCACCAGAACCAGATCGAACGGATCAGGCAGGTCATCCAACATCTGCAAAGCCTGCTCCGGTTGGGTCAGATCAAACCCGTCAACCGACCGGGACAGGCTGGTGACCTGTATGCCCTGCTCCTCAAGACGCGCGCAAAGCGCCGAACCAATTCCGCCAGAGGCGCCTATAACCAAAGCTGTTTTCATGCCTCACGACCTAGCGGCAGCGACGGTTGGATCAATAATGGGTCCTCAAGAATTCGCATAGAAAGGACCACGCCCTCATTTTGGTTCTTTTCATTCCGCGCAAGCTGGGTATAACCTCATCCTCATGATCAACCGCGCAGATATCCTTGTTGCCGACACCGCCCTTCGCGGTGCGTCGCTGCGTGGCCTACTGATCCTAATCCGCCTCTGAGCGTGCCAACCGGCGCGCCCGCTCAGAGGAGGACGCCAGCGCGCCAAGAGGCTTTAGGACAGAAGAAGAAAGAGAACCCCATGACCAACGTGACCGACCAAGACCGCGTCTTGATCTTCGATACCACTTTGCGCGACGGCGAGCAGAGCCCCGGCGCAACCATGACCCATGACGAAAAGCTCGAGATTGCCGAGCTGCTGGACGAGATGGGCGTCGACATTATCGAAGCCGGTTTCCCCATCGCATCCGAGGGCGACTTCAAGGCCGTTTCCGAGATTGCGCAACGATCGAAAAACAGCCGTATCTGCGGTCTGGCCCGTGCGAACTTCGCCGATATCGACCGCTGCTGGGAGGCTGTAAAACACGCCGAGAAGAACCGTATTCACACCTTCATCGGCACCTCCCCCCTGCACCGCGCCATTCCGAACCTGACGATGGATGAGATGGCCGAGAAGATCCACGAAACCGTCAGCCACGCGCGCAACCTGTGTGAAAACGTACAATGGTCACCGATGGATGCGACGCGGACCGAGTGGGATTACCTCTGCCGAGTGATCGAGATCGCGATCAAGGCCGGGGCGACTACGATTAACATCCCTGACACTGTGGGATATACTGCACCTGTGGAGTCCGCCGACCTGATCAAACGCCTGATCGAGACTGTACCGAGCGCGGATGAGGTGATCTTTGCCACCCACTGTCACAACGACCTTGGCATGGCGACCGCGAACTCTCTGGCCGCTGTAGCAGGCGGTGCGCGTCAGATCGAGTGTACCATCAACGGTCTGGGCGAACGGGCGGGCAATACGGCTTTGGAAGAGGTCGTGATGGCTCTGCGCACCCGCAACGACATCATGCCTTGGCACACGGGCATCGACACAACCAAGATCATGCATATCTCGCGCCGCGTGGCGACCGTGTCGGGCTTCAACGTGCAGTTCAACAAGGCCATCGTCGGCAAGAACGCCTTCGCGCATGAAAGCGGCATCCATCAGGATGGGATGCTGAAGAACCGCGAAAACTTCGAGATCATGCGCCCCGAGGATATCGGTCTCTCAGGGACTTCTCTGCCCTTGGGCAAGCATTCAGGCCGCGCCGCGCTGCGCGACAAGCTCGAGACGTTGGGTTTTGATGTGGGCGATAACCAGCTCAAGGACATCTTCGTGCGGTTCAAGGATCTGGCCGACCGCAAGAAAGAGGTGTTCGACGACGACCTGATCGCGCTCATGACCATGGACGAGCATGACGACTATCTTCAGCTTGTCTCGATGAAAGTGACCTGCGGCACCGGGGGCCAGGCCGAGGCAACCGTCGAACTTGAAATGGACGGCAAGGACATCATCGCCACCGAACATGGCGACGGGCCTGTGGATGCAACGTTCAAAGCGATCCGCGCGATCTACCCCAACACAGCCCGGTTGCAACTGTATCAGGTCCATGCCGTCACCGAAGGCACCGACGCGCAAGCCACAGTCTCGGTCCGCCTGAGCGAAGACGGCATGATCGCAACCGGCCAATCGGCCAACACAGACACGGTCGTTGCGTCAGCCAAGGCCTATATCCACGCGCTGAACCGCCTGATCGTTCGCCGCGAGAAAACCGGCCCCGGCGCAGACACGCGTGAGATCAGCTACAAAGACCTGACCTAGAAACGGCAAAGGGCTCCCGCACCCGCGGCGGCCCGGCATCGCCGACCCATCTTGGGTTTTGGGCCCGGCAGCGCGCCTGCGGCGCGC